>CAZHLM010000005.1:12885-15501 GCA_964533295.1 uncultured Verrucomicrobiota bacterium | reverse complement strand
TGCCCGGTCGCCCAAATCGCCGCCATTTCGCTGCGCCCCACACCAGCCCCAAACCCCACCCGCCCCCTTCTGTTCACATCCCTGAGACGATCGTCTCAACGACCTGAACATGGCGGCGGTGGCGGCGACGGGTTGAGTTTGCCGGCAGGAGAGGCGGGATGATAGATTGCGCGCCCAATCATGAACCGACTTGGACTTTGTGTGGCGGGACTGAACGGCGCCGTGGCCAGCACGCTTGTCGCCGGTCTCGCGCTGATGCGTCGCCGGCTGGCCGCACCGGTCGCCCTACTCTCCGAAGCCTACCGGCGCTCCCACCAACTCGCCGGCTGGGATGATTTTGTCGTCGCCGGCTGGGACCCGCGCGGCGAGACGCTCTGCGAATCCGCCCGGCGCCACCGCGTCCTGGAACCCCACCGGCTCCAACCCATCGCCAAAGAACTCGCCCGGCAGACGGTCTGGGAGCGCCCTTCCGGGCGCGACCGGGCGGCGCGCGACATCGAAACATTCCGCCGCACCCACCGGCTCGAAACCGTCATCGTCCTCAATCTCATTCCCACCGGCGAAAATCGCGCCTCCACCCAGTACGCCCAGGCCGCGCAGGATACCGGCTGCCCGTTCATCAACTTCACGCCGAACGAATGCCGGGAGGACCAACTCACCGCCATCCCCTTCGCCGGCCGCGACGGCAAGACCGGCCAGACCTGGCTGAAGTCCGTGCTCGCGCCGGCGTTGCGTGCGCGCGACCTGCGGGTGACCGGCTGGTTCTCGACCAACCTCCTCGGCAACGACGACGGCAAGGTCGTCGGCCACCCGGTCAAGGGTCGCCAGAAAATCCGCGATAAAAAGCGCCTGCTCGGTCCGCTGCTCGGGTACGACCCGTTTCATCTCGTCCAAATTAATTATTTCCCGCCGCGCGGCGATACGAAGGAAAGTTGGGACTATATTGATTTGGAGGGGTTTCTCGGGATGCCGATGCAACTGCGGATCAGCGCCCAATACCGCGACAGCATTCTCGCGGCCCCGATGTGCCTCGATCTCGCCCGCTTCCTCGCGCTGGCGCACCGCCACGGCGCCACCGGCCCGCAGACGTGGCTGAGTCTGTACTTCAAGGCGCCGTATGCGAATCCGACCCACGATTTTGCCCGGCAGGTCCAGTTGCTGCACGAGCATTTGAAGTCATTGCGCGATTGAGTCCGCCCGGCTACCATGCCGCCCATGTTGGCTCCGCACGATCTGTTCGACTTGGCGCAGTTTTCCTTCCCGCAACTGTTCGCCGGCTGCCGCGCGGCGTGGGAGGCGCTCGGCAAAATCGGCGAGTGTATCGCGCGCCATCTCCAGCCCGGTAACCACGGCCGCATCCTCGGCACGCCGTACATCGCGCCGGATGTTTCCATCGGCGAGGGCACGGTCATCGAACACGGCGCGGTCATCAAAGGCCCGGCGATCATCGGCCGGAACTGCGAAATCCGTTCCAGCGCCTACGTCCGCGGCAACGTGATCGTCGGCGACGGCTGCGTGCTCGGCAACGCCAGCGAGTTCAAAAACGCCGTGCTCTTCCCCGGCGCGCAAGTGCCGCATTTCAGCTACGTCGGCGATTCGATCCTCGGCCACAAAGCTCATCTCGGCGCCGGCGTGATCCTTTCCAACCTCAAATCCACCCGCGGCAACGTCACGGTCAACGGCCAGGATACCGGCCTGCGCAAGTTCGGCGCGTTGATTGGCGACGGCGCGGACATCGGATGCAACTGCGTGTTGACGCCCGGCAGCATCATCGGCCGCGGCTCGATCCTCTACCCCAACGTCCTCTGGCGCGGCGTCTGCCCGCCCGACTCGATCGTGAAGTTGCGACAGGCGCACGATGTGGTGGTGAAACGGAAATGATTCATTGCCTGTCATGCTGAGCGCAGCGAAGCATCTCGGTCGTTCCGCCGACAGACTCTTCGCGGCGCTCAGAGCGACACTCTTCGCTGGCTGGCCGTTTTTCACGTTCGCCGCCGTCACATTCGAGCACCACGCGCCCGATGCGCAGGTCGTGTATCTGGCCGGTGACTTTAATGATTGGGCGAACAACCAGGCCGGTCAGGTCACCGACCCGGCATTTGCGATGGTACGCGGGACCAACGGCGTCTGGCAGAAAACGCTCGCGCTCGAACCCGGTACGTATCGGTTCAAATACGTCGTGGATGGTAGCCGGTGGGTCACGCCGCCCGGCTTCCCGATTTTGGATGGCGACAGCAACGCGGTCTTTCGCGTCCGCGCGCACGACGCGCCGGCCAACACGACGAATTTTTTCTGGGGACTCGGCGAGCGGTTCGAAGCGTGGAATCTGGCCGGGCGGGTCATCGAGGTATGGGCGCGCGACATGGCACAGGGCGGACCGAACTCATCGTATTTTGCGGTGCCGTTTTTGATTAGCGCGGCCGGTGAGGGTTGGTTCGTGACCGACCCCGGCAAGGTTGTGTTCGATTTGCGCGACGGGATGAAGGTCAGCTCGACCAACGTTGTCCGCTTCTGCGGCACGCCGCGCGAAATTTCCCGGCAATACACGCGGCTCGTGGGCCGACCGCCGCTGCCGCCGGCGTGGGTGTTTCAGCCGTGGTACTCGCGCAATTCCTA
>CAZHLM010000005.1:0-12785 GCA_964533295.1 uncultured Verrucomicrobiota bacterium | reverse complement strand
GACCGCCGCTGCCGCCGGCGTGGGTGTTTCAGCCGTGGTACTCGCGCAATTCCTACCTCTCCGCCTACGACGTCGAGCGCGTGCTGGCCCGCGGCGAGGCGTTGGGATTGAAGCCGGGCGTGATCGTGCTCGAAGCATGGGCGCGCTCGTTGCAGGATTTCCAGTTTGAAACGAACCGCTACCCGAATCCTGCCGGCTGGCTCGCGCAACTCAAACAACGCGGCGTTCAGGTCGTGCTGTGGGAAACGCCGAGCATCTGGACCAGCGCGCCGACGTACGAAGTCGCCAAGTCCAACGGCTGGCTCGTGCTCAACGCCGACGGCACCGAGTATGTGACCGACTGGCTGGAGAACGGTCGCAAGATAGATTTCCGCCAGCCGTCCGCCCGCGCATGGTGGACCGAGTTGCACCGGCCGCTGGTGGAACTGGGCGTGGCCGGTTTCAAGACCGACGGTGGCGAGCGGCATCCGGACCCGGAGTTTCACAATCAGATGCCGTACTGTTATCAGCGCGCAGTGTTGGCGGCGTTTGCCGCGCCGTTGCACGACTCTGTAACAATTGCTACAGACTCGTGCACCGCGACCAACCCAGCCGCCGGAAGCGATGGATTGGCGGATCGCACGGCTCCCACCCACGAGCACCCCGCCGATGCGGGAGCGCACTTGCGGGCGCGACCGGGCATCACCTTCGCCCGGTCGGCTAATGCGTGGTCGGCCGGCAACTCCTTGTTCTGGGCCGGTGATCAGCATGCGGAATGGAAATCGTTGCGGCGGGTGGTGCGGGCGGGATTGAGCGCGGCGTTGAGCGGGTTTCCGTTTTGGGGACACGACATCGGCGGCTACACCGGTCATCCGTCGGCCGAGTTGTACATCCGCTGGATGCAGCTCGGCACGTTCAGTCCGATCATGCAATTCCACGGGATCGCGCCGCGCGAACCGTGGTATTTCGGCGACGAGGCCGTGCGGGTCGCCCGCTGGTGTTTCGCGGTGCGCGAACAATTGCAGCCGTACCTGCGCGAAGCCGCCCGGCACGCCAGCGAGGAAGGCACGCCGATCTGGCGACCGTTGATCTGGGAATGGCCGGACGACCCGCAGGCGCGGCGATGCGATGATCAGTTTCTGCTCGGCGACGATATTCTTGTCGCACCCGTGCTCGATGAGTTCCCCGACCGGGATGTGTACCTGCCGGCCGGCCAGTGGCGCGAGGCGTGGTCGGAAGCGACCTTTAGCGGGCCCACGAATTTGGTGGTGAATGTCCCGCTGGAATGGATACCGGTGTTTGTGCGGTCGGGCAGCGCAGTGCGCCTGCCTCGCCCACCGGATGCGTTGTCGGCGCCCGCGAAGATGAGCCTGCCAGAACCGCCCCGCTTCTATTCTTCGGGAGATGAAACCCTAGTCGTCACCTCCGAGAACGGCGGCCCGGCAATGCTCCACTTGGGCAGCGGCGATGGCGTCATGGTTTGGCTCAACGGCGAGAAGGTGTTCGAGAAAATCGTTTATCGCACCGCCGAGCCGGACGAGGATGCTGTGCCGGTGGTTTTTCGCAAAGGCGATAACACGTTGCGAGTGAAGGTCATCCATCTGCCGTCTGGAATTGGACCAGACGGTTTTTTTCTCCGAATCGAACACCCCTGATCCGGCGGAGCCCACCCGAAATTTTTTTTACTTCCTCGTTGACAAAAAACGAATGTTTGAGACTATCTTTTCCGTTGTGAGGTAAAGGGTTTTTCAAGACTGAATCGTGGCGAGTGTGGAGAGAACAACGGTCAGCTCCGTGACGGGTTATCGGACAACATTGCGTCTAGTCGCGCACACGCTGTTGGTGTGTGTTGGGTTCTTTTTCCTGGTAGGCAGTGAGCCGGCAGTCGCCAACACCTTCTGGTGGAATCAGACGGGCAACGTCAGCAACGATTTCAACTCGTCCGGCAACTGGAACAAGACGGGCGGAACCACGCCGGTTTGGGGCGATCAGGCGTTCATGACGAACGCCCCGAGCGTCAACGAAACGAACATCGCTTATCTGAATACCGGCAATGGCGGCTTTGACGTGCTGGTCATCAGCAACCGCGCCGGCGCCGCCCAAGGCATCAACATGGTGCTGGTTAACGGCACGTTCTTGCAGGGCGATTTCGTCCGCATCGGCACCAACGGCATGATCACTGTCAACAACGGCTCGATGACATGGTGGAAAGGCGGCACGCTGGGGTCGGGCGGCACGATTGTCCTGAACAACAGTTCGCTGAACTATGGCGGTGAAACCGAGGGCAATTTCCAATTCGCCGGCACCATCGTGGGCAACAGCGGCACGGTGGCCGGCACGGCCAGTGGAGGCAACGACGCGTTTCGCATTTTGTCCGGCGGGCGGGTGATCGCCAATTCCGGCACGCTCTACTTCAATCCCAACGACGCGTTTGATCACGACGGTTTGACGATTGATGCCGGGGCCGTGCTGCAGGTCAATTCCGGCGCGACGTTTGTCCTCAACCGCACCGCCAACGCGTGGAACAACGATTCGCCGCCCGACAATGCCGGCACCATCTTGCTGAACGGCGGCACGATCACGATGCACTTCGCGGGCGCTCAAGCCACCGACCGGGGCATCCAAAACAGCGGCACGATCAGCGGGTCCGGTACGCTCGCGATGCGCGTCGCCCAATCCAGTTCCGGTCAGACCATCGCCAGCAACGGCGTGCTGAACCTCTTCCAAACCATCGCCGGCAATCAGCAAACATTCACCTCCGACGGCGGCGCGTTCGGCACGTTCAAAGCCGTCTCGGGCGGCGCGCTCAAACTCAATGGCAACGTCGCCAGCGGGATGGGCGGTTCGTGGGTGGTGGACAACGGCGGCACGCTCGAAGTGGCCGGTGTGAATGTGGATTTGGGATCGGCCTTCATGCCGGGCGGCAACCTGAATGGAACGATCAAGGTGACTTCCGGCGGCAACTTCACCCTCTCCAGCGCCACCGCCGGCGGGCCGACGGTGCAACAAAACGGAACGTTTGAGTTCAATGCCGGCGTCAGTTCCGCGGCGCAGATTTTCATGCCCAACGTGGCCGGCCTGGCTGCCTTCACCAATGCCGGCACGTTCATACTCACCGGCGCCGCGACCGGCGTGGGCACCTTCACCTCCGGTTTCGGCTCGGGCGGCAACAACTACGGTCTGCTCAATACCGGCAACATCCTCGTCGGCAGCGGCGGCACACTGGTCTTCAATTCCGGCAATGCCTTCGCCATCGGCGGCTTTAGCAACACCGCCAGCGGCATCATTCTCATCACGAACAGCTCCGACATGGTCATCCGCCGCGACGCGACGGCATGGAACGGCGGTGACCCCGTGGTCAACGCCGGCCAAATTCGTCTGGGCGACGGCACGCTGACGGCGGCCGACGGCGGGGGCGCGGACGCCACGCGCATGATCCGCAATGTTGGCACCATCAGCACGCTTGCCAACACCACCAACACCCTGCGCTTCTCCGTCCAAAATGCCGGCACCATCGCCGTGACGAACACCGCCGCGGAACTGCGGCTGGCCGGCACCGGCACCGCCACGGCCAACACCAGCATTGGCGTCATAGATGTTCGCGACAGTTCGCGGCTGATCCTGACCAATCTCTCCGCCGGCACCAGCCTCAACTTCACCAATGCCGGCACGATCCGCCTCGACAACGGCACCGTCCTCGGCGGCACGATCACCAATACCGGTGTGATTGTCGGCCAGGGCACGGTCGAAGGTGGTGGCGTCGTCAACGCCGGTTCCGTCCTGGCCAGCAACCTCACCGCCAACGTCGGCACCCTCACGGTACGGCTCGCCAGCTTCACCAACGCCGCCAACGCCACCATCGGCACGATCGGCACGCAAGCGGTGCTCAATGTTCGCACCCCCGGCGCCGTCAACGTCCTGATCAACAACGGCACCGTCAATTTCTCGGGCGGCACGATCACCTTCAACGACGGCGCGGCCGGCACGATCACCAACTTCAACACCATCGGCGGCGTGGGCAACCTCGCCACGTTCCCGGTGGTCAACGTCGGCAATGCCTCGCTGATCGCGCAAAACCCGATCCCCGGCCTCAGCAACCTCATCGCCAGCGTCGGCGTCACCAACAGCGGCTTCCTCGGCGCCCGCGGCGGGGCGACGCTGGAACTGACCGTCGGCAGCGGCAGCGAGGGGCTGGTCAACACCAACACCGTCGGTCTCGAAGGCGGCTTCCTCCTGCTCAACGGCGGGGCGAGTTTGTTGACCAACGTCGGCGGCGGCCGCGTGTACGGCAGCGGCGTTCAGAACCTCAACATCGTCAACCTCGCCGGCGGCTCGGTCATCGCCAGCAACGGCGTGCTCACCTTCGGCGCGGCCAACAACGCCAACGCCGGCCTGTTCAGCAACTTCAACGCTTCCTCGACCATTCGCCTGACCAATTCGATCCTCGTCAACAGCGGCAGCGTCGCGCTCAACGGCGGCGGCCTGGTGCTGGCCGGCAGCACCATCACCAATACCGGCACCATCACCGGCCCCGGCGACATTTCCTCGGCGCTGTACAACGACACGACCGGCTTCGTCGCCGCCACCAACGGCGTGCTCAACGTCGCCACCAACGCCGGTGAATTCGTCACCAACGTCGGCACGTTCGACATCGCCAGCGGCAGCACGCTGAACATCGCGCCGTCGGCCTGGAACAACACCAACGGCACCGTCCGGTTTGGCGGCGGCACGTTGACCGGCGGCAGCGTCACGAACAAGGGCACCCTCGTCGGCACCGGCACGATCGCCTCGACGGTCGGCGTGATCAACGCCGCCGAGGGCGTCATCCGCGCCACCAACGGCACGCTGTTCATCAACTCCACATCCGTTTCGCAAAGCGGCACGATGATCGGCGGCACCACCGGCACCTCGGTCATCCAAATCACCAACCTCACGCAAAACCTCGTCAACTCCGGCACGATGATCCTCGACAGCCCGGTCGGCGGCACCACCAATCTCGCGTTCGACATCCGCCGCACGGGCGGCGCCGGCGACTTCACCAACGCGGCCGGCGGCGTCATCATCGGCGCCGGCTTTTTCAAGACGGCCGATTTCGTGTCCGGTGGCCAAAACTTCACGGTGTGGAACCTGGGCAGCATCATCGCCACCAACGGCGCGTTGATCCTGCAGCCCGGCGACGCTTTTGCCAACGGCGGCTTCGTCAACCTCGGCGGCACCGTCACCGTCGCCACCGCCACCTCCACGTTCGGCATCCAACGGACGGATACTGCGTGGGACAACAGCGGCTCCTCGCCGCGCAACGAAGGCGTGATCCTGCTGAACGGCGGCACACTGGCGTTTTACGGCAACAGCCTCGCCGTGCAGCGCAACCGCATGATCACCAACGCCGCCACCGGCACCATCACCGGCTTCGGCACGGTCAACGGCAGCATCATCAACGTCGGCACCATCGTCGCCACCAACGGCACGCTCTTCATCAACAACAGTTCGACCACCAACATCATCCAGAGCGGCACCATCGCCGTGGCCAGCGGCGGCACGTTGACCATCCTCGGCACCAGCGGCAGCTTCCAAAACAGCGGCGGCAGAATGCTCTTTGGCGGCGGCACGTTTGTGGCCACCAACGTCACCGCCGTTCGCAACGCCGGCGGCGGAATCATCAGCGGATTCGGCACCATCCAGAGCGGGCGCACCAGCGGCAGCGGCGGCGCCAACGCCGAAATCATCAATACCGACGGCAGCCAGATCATCGCCACCAACGGCACCCTCTATCTCAACCCCGGCGACGCCTTCAACGCCGGCGGTCTCAGCAACTCCGCCACCTCCACCATCCGCGTCGCCCCGGACGGCTCGCTGGTGCTGAACCGCACCGCCAACGCCTGGAACGGCTCGGCCAGCCCGCGCAACCTCGGCACGATCAGTCTCGAGGGTGGTTCGTGGTCGAATTTCAGCGACGGCGTCAGCGATTCCAGCCGCTACATCGCCAACATCGGCACATTGACCGGCCGCGGCACGTTCTCGGGCAGCGTCACCAATGCCGGCACCATCGCCGCCACCAACGGCACGCTGGCCATCATCGGCAGCAGCCCGTTCTTCCAATCCGGTACGCTGGCGGTGGAAACGACCGGCACGCTCCTGCTGAGCAACGCCACCACGGCCGCGCTGGTCAACTTCACCAACAGCGGCGCGATCCTGATGCGCGGCGGCACCCTGACGGCCGGCGTCATTGCCAACACCAACGTCATCGCCGGTTTCGGCACCATCTCGGGCGGCGGCGTGGACAATGCCGGGCGGTTGCTGGCCAGCAACGGCGTGCTCGTGGCCGGCGTTTCCAGTTTCACCAACATCGCCAGCGCCACGCTCGGCACGGCCACCAACAACGCCACGCTCGACCTGACCATGCCGGGCGGTGCCGGTCAGCCGCTGATCAACCTCGGCACTGTCAGCATGCGCGGCGGCACCCTGCTGTTCAACGGCACCGCCACGGGCACCATCTCCAACCGCCCGAGCGGCACGATCATCGGCGTCGGCGAAGTCACCCAAACGGTCGTCAACAACGGCACCATCATGGCCGCCAACCCGATCAGCGGCCTCAGCCTGTTCTCGGTCGGCCTGAGCGACATCAACGTTGGCACCATCGGCGCCAGCAACAATGCCATCCTCAACGTCGTCATCAGTGGCGGCGCGGCCACCACCTTCCGCAACGAAGGTTCCATCTCGATGATCGGCGGGTCGCTGATCATTTCCAATGGCAACTTCGGCATCATCACCAATGCCGGCACCATCTCCGGCGTCGGCACCGTCACCCCCTCGATCCACAACCTCTCCAACATCCTCGCCACCGTCAGCGGCGGCACGCTCGATGTCCGGCTGCTCGGCGGCACCAACTCCGCCAGCGGCCAGATGCGCGCCGGCTCGGGCGCGACGCTGCAAGTCCAGGACAGCTTGATCAACTTCGGCACCCTGGGCGCCGTTGGCGCCGCGGGCGGCACGATTCAAATGGCGACCGCAAGCGGCGTGATCACCAACCGCGGCGTGATCACCAGCGATGCCGCCGCCGCCAGCACGCTGACCATCAACAATTTCGTCGTCAACGCGGCCGACGGTACGATCATCGCCACCAACGGCACCGTCGCCTTCAACGCCGTCAACGGTCTGGCCAGCACGGGCGTCATTCACGTGGCCAACTCCGGCACCTTCCAATCCAACTCGTCGAATAGCTGGGCCAACGCCGGCACGATCGAAATGCGTGGCGGCACGTTGCGCACCGGCGGCTTCACCAACGTCGTCACGGCGGCAGTTTGGACCAATACCGGCACGGTTACCGGCTACGGCACGATCCTGGGCGGCGGCGCCTACGGTGGCAGCGGGGCGGGCTTCGACAAATCCGTCGCCAACCTCGGCACCATCATCGTCACCAACCCGCTCAGCGGCGCCGCGGCCACGTTGACCATCAGCACCGGCGGCGCCACGTCCGAGGACGGCATCCGCAACTCGGGCAACATGATCATCTCCTCGAACAACACGCTCGCCCTCAATCGGCAGGCCGGCTTGCCGATCCTCAATACCGGCACGATCACCATCCACAACGGCACCCTGACCGGCAGCGGCGTGCTCTCGAACATCACGGGCGGCGTCATTCAGGGCTTCGGCACGCTCACCCACGACATCGTCAACCTCGCCGGCGGCCTGATCCACGCCAGCAACGGCCTGATGACGATGACCAGCACGGTCTTCCCGGTCAACCAGGGCACGTTCATGGTTTCCGCGGGCGCGACGATGACGTGGAACACCAGCAACTCCTGGCGCAATGTCGGCACCGTGGACCTGCGCGGCGGCACGCTGCGCACCGGCGGCTTCACCAACCCGGCCGTCACCGCCGTCTTCACCAACACCGGCTCGATCAAGGGCTGGGGCACGCTGTTTGGCGGCGGCGCCTTCAACACCAACGGCGTCGGGATTGATAAATCGTTTGTCAACGAAGGCATCGTCATCGCCAGCAACGGCGTGCTGACGATTGATACCGGCGTCGCCACCACCAACCGCGGCCTCGCCAACCTCGGCACCATGATCGTGCAGGGACCGACCGACACGCTGGCCCTGCTGCGCCAGGCCGAGGTCAGCGGCGCGCCGTTCTTTGTCACCAACCTCAATTACCTCTACAACAGCGGTCGCATCTTCATCAACGGCGGCACCCTCACCGCCAACACCTCCATCACCAATCAGTTTGAAAGCGCCAGCCTGCCCGGCCTGATCGAAGGCTACGGCCGCATCGCGCTGACCAATGAAATCGTCAACCTCGGCACCATCCGCGCCACCAACGGCGTGCTCCAGTTCATCAACTCCCAGGCTGGCGACACCGACATCGTCGAGATTCGCCAGAGCGGCACGCTCGTCGTCGAGAGCGGCAGCGAGATGATCGTCGGCGCCGCTTCCAACTCCGTGCTGGTCAACAACGGCACCATCGTCATGCGCGGCGGCATTTTCCGCAGTAGCAACCTGACCAACTCCCTTGGCGCCACCTTCCGCGGTTACGGCACCATCACCTCCCCGATCATCAACTTCGGCACCGGCCTGGCCACCTCCGCTTCCGTGCCGCTGCACCTGACCAGCGCCACCGTCGAGAACCGCAGCAGCGGCGTCCTCGGCGCCAGCAACGGCATCCTGATTGTGGACGCTGTCTTCACCAATGCCGGCACCGTCACCTTCCGCAACAGCCTCGGCACCTTCAACAGCGCCGTCGTCAACCAGGGCGCTTGGACGATGAACCCCAGCACCAACGTCTATTTCGGCGACTACACCGTCACGTCCAACGGCTACCTCACCATGGCCAGCCAGAGCGTCAACATCTTCAAGAGCAATTTCTACAACCGCAGCTACATGTCCAACGAGTACGACACGCTGGCCGGTCGGTTCGTCTTCAACGGCGCCGGCGGCTACACCCAAAGTTTCTACGTGGCCGGCATTGACATGCTCGGCACCAACGGCGTCCCCATCGGCACCCCGTCCCAGACCAACGCCTTCCTCGTCCTCGGTCCCCAACCGATTATCGGCTACAGCAACAACTTCGCCCTCAGTTCCCTGGAAGTCGGCAGCCTCAACACCACCTCCAGCCTCGTCCTCGTGGATACCCGTGGCACGCTCGAACCCGACGACGGACGCAAAGCCGGCCTGTACGTCCACAGCTTCAGCATCGCGCCCGGCTCGCTGCTGATCATCAGCAACAACGTCGAATTCTACTTCATGTCCAGCAACGGCGTCAGCGGCGTCTCGCTCGGAACTCTCAATCCGGGCGACAACGTGCTCATCCTCGCGGGTGGCTCCTTCCACCAACTCAACGTCGTACCCGAACCCAGCATCCTCTTCCTGCTGACCGTGGGCGCGGCCGGCATCGTCTGGTACCGGCGTCGCCGGTCCTGAGATGAACTCGTGTCACCCGCGGCTCACTGGCTGGGCTGGCTAATTCTCACCCCGGCCCTGTTCGCCGAGCCACTCATTCGCGAAGGCGATCTCTGGCGCTACCACAAAGGCCTCGCCAGCCCGCCCACCGGCTGGAACACCAACGGATTCGACGACGCCGCTTGGAGCGGCCCGGCCCCGAGCAGCTTTGGCTACGGCGACGGCGACGACGCCACCGTCCTCAGCGACATGCCGAACAACTACCCTTCCGTCTTCATCCGCCGCACCTTTGTTATCGAAAACCCCGCGACCATCACCAACCTCACCCTCGCGGCCGACTACGATGACGGTTTCGTCGCCTACCTCAACGGCGTCGAAGTCGCCCGCCGCAACCTGCCCGCCGGCGCCCCCGGACACACCACCCTCGCAGCGGGCAACCACGAAGCCTCCCGGGGCGAAGGCGCCGGCAACCCGCAGGAAAAAGAATGGATCGCCATCACCACCGCCCCGCTCGTCGCCGGCACCAACACCCTCGCCGTCTCCGGCCACAACGTCTCCCTCAGCAGCTCCGATTTTTCCCTGACCATCGAACTCTACTGCAACATCACCCTCGTCCGCGGCCCGTTCATCCAGATGCCCGCCACGAACCGCATCGCCATCGCCTGGCGCACGGATGCACCGACCGACAGCGCCGTGGATTACGGCCTGACCACCACCTACGAAGCCGGTACCGTGTCCGATCCGGCACCGGTCCGCGACCATCTCGTCCACCTGCCGGACCTGCGGCCGGGCACCCATTATTATTACCGGGTCCGCAGCGGCGGCGCCACGCTTGCCGCCGGCGATTATTTCCACACCCCGCGCGCCGCCGACCAACCGTTTCGCTTTGTCATCATCGGCGATTTTGGCCAGGGAACCACCGGCATGAGCAACATCGCCGCCCGCATCAACGCCCGCACCGATTTCGACTTCATCATCACCGTCGGCGACAACATCTACGGCCAGGCCGGCGCCAGCGGCGCGAACTACGACGGCGCGCCCGGCTACTACGACCCGTTCTGGTTCCGTCTCTACGCCCCCACCATGCGCCGCGTCCCCACCTTCGTCTGCCTCGGCAACCACGACCTCGACACCGCCAATGGCCAATGGTCGGTGGACTACTTCCACATGCCCACCAACGGCCCCGCCGGCCAGCTCGAGAAAAACTACTCCTTCACCTACGGCAACGCCCATTTCACTGTCCTCGATACCGAGCCGTTCGCCGACAACCAACCGGCCATCATGGACACCATTCGCACGTGGACCTCCAACGACCTTGCCGCCGCCACCGCGCCGTGGAAATTCGTCTTCCTCCACCGCCCGCCGTACACCAGCGGCGGCGCCCACGACGAACAAGCCAACGTCAAGGCGCAACTAACCCCGCTCTTCAGCCAGTTCGGCGTCGCCGTCGTCTTCCAAGGCCACCTTCACTGGTACGAACGCATCAACGCCATCCACGGCGTCCACTACATCACCACCGGCGCCGCCGGCGCCGGCCTCCACCATCCCGCCTCCCGCAAACCCTACTCCGCCCACCTCGTCAGCGACCGCCACAGCTACACCCTCGTGGACATCACCGGCCCGCGACTGACCCTCCAACAACTCGACGCCAACGGCGCGGTCATTGACACCTTCCAACTCGACCAAGCCCACCCCTTCCAAATGGACGGCCTGCTCGACGACCCAGCCTGGCTGCGCGCCGACAACGGCTTGAAACTCTACGCCGCCATCCGCGGCCGCCACCTCTACCTCGCCACCCAAGACGCCGGCGAAGGCAGCGACCATTTCATCTACCTCCACAACCAAACCGCCACCAACCGACCGGCCAACTGGGCCAAAGCCGGTACCGTCATGGAATGGAACGCCCTCCTTGCCGACGAAAACGACGGCGCCTTCCACGGCTGGTTCGACAGCTCAGAACAACTCCTCACCAACTTCCCCGCCCACTCATCCATGACCTCCGGCCTCAACAACAACAGCCCCACCGGCAACGGCGTCCTCGAAGGCGCCGTGGACCTCTTCGAACGATTCGGCGCCTTCCCCACCAACCTCCTCCTCCAAGCCGCCGCCTACCAAACGGCCGATGGCGGCGCCCGCGTCGTGGATGTCCCCGCCGGCCAGTTCCTCAACATCAACACCCGGCAACTCGCCCTCGACCTGCCCCTTGCCGATGCCGGTGCCCCGCAAACCCGCGAAGCCGGTATGCCCATCACCCTCCACGGCACCGCCTCCACTGCCCCCAGCGGCCTGCCCCTCACCTTTCAATGGACCCAACTCAACGGCGAGCCCGTCACCCTCCTCCACTCCAACACCGCCACCGCCGCCTTCACCCCGCTCACCGCCGGCACGCGCACCTTCCAACTCGAAATCAATGACACCCGCTTCACCACCAACGCCACCGTCGTCATCACTACCCCCGACCCGCTGGACACCGACGGCGATGGACTGACCGACGACGAAGAACTGACCGGCCACGACAACGTCCTCACCGCGCCCGCCCCCGCCACGCTCACCGACCCGCTCAACCCCGACACCGACGAGGACGGCCAATCCGACGGCGCCGAAACGTTGGCCGGCACCGACCCGACCGACCCGGCATCCCTCCTTCGCGTCAGCCGCGTCACCGGCCAGCTTGAACTGGAATGGACAACCGTCGCCGGCAAAACGTACCAAGTGCAGACACGAAACGACTTCACGACCGGCTGGCAACCGTTCACCAACATCACCGCCGCCACCACCGGCCTGACCAACCTCCTCGACACCTCCGCCCCCACCGCCCCCCATCGTTTCTACCGCATCACCCTCCCCTGACGACCCCGCCCGACCCTCGCCGGCTACGGCAACCGACCCGTGGCTTGGATGAGCTTGGCGAACTGCTCCGTCTTGGCGCGTAACACGGGGTCTTTGTCCAACTGCTTCACAGTTTTGTCGAGCCGGTAGCTCCAGTTGCCTTCGCTGACGGCGCCGGGAACGTTGAAGCGGTCCTCCGTGCCAAAGACATCCGTGATCATGAAAATCGCCAGCCAGGAGCGCGAGCGCAGCACGCCGCGCAGGATCATTTCGTGAACGAACCCGTCAAACTCACGCGGCGGCTCCCGGCCTTCGTGGCCGCAAAACTTCATCCAACAGCGCAAATCCCACCGGGCGCCATCGTCACCGCGCGCCCACAAGTCCCGCCACATTTTCGCGATCGGATCGTGATCGTGCGTGGCCGGGGTGGCGAGGGAAAGCGGCGGATAGTTCTGGCCGTCTTCAAACCAGCCGTCGCGGCCCCGCAGGAAGTGCGGGATTTTGTAGCCGGGAATGTTCAGGCTCGCCAACGCCTCCGGCACGTACGGCGGCACCACGCCGAGGTCTTCGGCGACGAC
>CAZHLM010000004.1:88462-107458 GCA_964533295.1 uncultured Verrucomicrobiota bacterium | reverse complement strand
CTGCTGCAACACGTTTCGGATCTGATCACAACGACGGAAGATGACGATCTGCGCGCGGAGCTTATCGAATGGCGCCGCCACGGCAACGAATTGCGGGCGGCGCTGGGCTGTTTTCTCCGGCAAGACCTCGCCGACCACGTGTACTGGGTGGAGCGGTCCCCGACGCAGGTCGAGTTGCGCGCCGCGCCGATCCACGTCGCGCCGTACCTGAAAGCGATGCTGTTTGACCGGCACGAGTCGGTGGTGCTGACCAGCGCGACGCTGACGATTGCCAGCCAGATGGACTACTTCCGCCAACGGATCGGCGCGGCCGAGGCCGAGACGCTGCAACTTGGCTCGCCATTCGATTTCGCCCGCCAGATGAAAATTTACATCCCGCGTCAAATGCCCGACCCGCGCGACGAAAGTTACCGGGCCGCGCTGGCGCACTGGCTGAAACATTTCATCCGCCAGACGCACGGCAAGGCGCTGGTGCTGTTCACCAGCCACCGGCTCCTGCGCGAGGTGGCGACGGAACTGGAACCGTTCTTCCGCGAACTAAAACTCAGCCTGCTTGTCCAGGGCGGCGGCACATCGCGCCGCCGGCTCTTGCAACAATTCCGGGAGGACACGGACAGCGTGTTGTTTGGGACGGACAGCTTCTGGCAGGGCGTGGATGTGCCCGGCCCGGCGCTGAGCAACGTGATCATCACCCGTCTGCCGTTCGCCGTGCCCGACCACCCCCTCGTTGAAGCCCGCATGGAAGCCATCGAGGCGCGCGGCGGCAACGCCTTTACCGAATACAGCCTGCCAGAAGCCGTCCTGAAATTTCGTCAGGGCGTCGGGCGGCTGATCCGCCGCCAGACCGACCGGGGCATCGTCGTGATCCTCGACAACCGCGTCCTGACCAAGGCGTACGGCAAAACGTTCCTCGCGTCCCTCCCGGAATGTCCGGTGGAGATTGTGTGACGGGGCTGGTTGTGGGGGCTGGATGCCGCGCCGGGAAGGACGCTCCCACATTGCACACCCTGCAATGCAGATCCCGACATTGCTCAGGCGTCCATGATGCTGAACATCACTTCGGCCTCGCTGACCACCTCGCCGCCAACCCTGCAGACACCGTGCGCTTTCCCAATCCGGCCGCGACTCTTGCCCATTTCCACTTCGATGACGAGTTGGTCACCGGGGCGGACCGGCTTGCGCCACTTCACGTTATTGGCGCTCATGAAATAGGCGACCTTGCCCGCGCTGTCGTCGGCGCGCAACATCAGCACCCCGGCCACTTGGGCGATGGCTTCCAGTTGCAGCACACCGGGCATGATGGGGTGTCCGGGGAAATGACCCTGAAAAAACGGCTCGTTGATCGTGACATTTTTCAGGGCGGTGATTTTCTCGTTGCCCTCGATGTTGATGATCCGATCCACCAGCAGGAACGGATAGCGGTGCGGCAGTGTCCGCAACAACTGCAGGATGTCCATCGGCGATTCGGCGGGCGCGGCGGCCGGCGGGACGAATGGCACGGGCGCCGGTTGCGACTTCTCCCGCAACGCGGCGAGGCGCTTCGTCAACTCGGCGTTCGCGCCGTGGCCGGGCCGCACCACCACAATGTGCGCGGCCAGCGGCGCGCCCAGCAACGTGATGTCGCCGAGCACGTCGAGAATCTTGTGGCGGACAAATTCGTCGCGGAACCGCAACGGCGAGGTCGCCAGAATGGATTCGTTGCGGATGAGCACGGCGTTTTCAAGGCTGCCGCCTTTGATCAGTCCCTTGTCCATCAGATAGGTCAGCTCTTCAAAAAACGCGAACGTTCGGGCCGGCGCGATCTGGGTCTCGAACGTCTCGGGATCAATCGCCAGACTCAGAAACTGCGCGTCCAGACCGGGCTTGCCGTAGTGAATGGTGCAACTGATCCGCAACTGCTCGCTCGGCAGCACGACCGCCAGCGATTCGCCCAACTCGACATGCACCGCCTCGCGCGGCTGGAAGATTTCGCGTTTGCCCTCCTGGGGCTGAATGCCGGCCTCCTTGACCATGCGCACATAGGGCAGGGAACTGCCATCGCCAATCGGCGGCTCGTTGGCGTTCAGCTCGATCAGCACGTTGTCAATTCCGTACCCGGTAAGCGTGGCCAGCACGTGCTCGACCGTGTGAATCACGGCGCCGTTGCTGCCGATCGTCGTCCAGCGCGTGACATCCCCGATGTTGGCAATCCGCGGCTCGATGACCGGCTTCGTCTCCAAATCGGCGCGGACAAACTTGATCCCGTGATCCACCGGCGCGGGCCGCCATGTCATCGTCACTTTGTGCCCGGTATGAATCCCGATGCCGGTAAACGTCACCTCGCGCTTGATCGTCTGCTGCTGCTTGAGCATGGCTGCTTGTAACACACCGTCCCAACCCCCGGCAAGGCGCCGTCGCTTCTGCGATTGCAAACCCGCGCGAGTTCCACTAAGAACACCCGCGCAACGGAGGGCATTCACATGACAAACGAACATCGCTGGCATTTCTTTCGATCGGGTGGCTTCGATCAGATCAAGCTGCAAAGTGGCGCCGACCTCGACCACCTCGACCAACTCGACCAAAAACTCTGGGTCGCCCTCGCCTGTCCCACCCGCGGGATCGAGTTTGACGCGCGCACCCTCGACTTGATTGACACCGACCACGATGGCCGAATCCGCGCGCCCGAAATCATCGCCGCCGCCAAATGGGCCGTCGCCAATCTGAAAAACCCCGACGAACTGTTCCGCGGCGCCGACGCGCTCCCGCTCAGCTCCATCCAAGACAACACACCGGAAGGCAAACAACTCCTTGCCTCCGCCAAACAAATCCTCACCGACCTCGGCAAAAACAACGCCGCCAGCATCTCCGTCGAAGACACCCTCGACACCACCCGCATCTTCGCGCAAACCAACTTCAACGGCGACGGCATCATCCCCGTGGACGCCGCCGCGGATGACGCCACCAAGGCGGTCATCAACGACATCATCATCTGCCTCGGCGCGGAAACCGACCGCAGCGGCAAACCCGGCATCAGCCAGGCCAAACTCGACCAGTTCTTCACCGAAGCCCAGGCCTACACCGGCTGGTGGAAAAAAGGCGAAGGCGACAAGGCCGTCCTGCCCCTCGGCGAGGCCACCCCCGCCGCCGTCGCCGCCGTCAAAGCCGTCAAAGCGAAAGTGGACGACTATTTTGCCCGCTGCCGGCTGGCGGCCTTCGACGCCCGCGCCGTCGGCGCGCTGAACCGCGCCGAAGGCGAATACGCGGCGCTGGCGGCGAAAGACATCTCCACCAGCGCGACCGAAGTGGCCGGCTTCCCCCTTGCGCGCATCGAAGCCGGTCGCCCGCTCCCGCTCAGCGGCGCCGTCAACCCCGCCTGGGCCGACGCCCTGAAAGCGCTCCAACACCAGGTCGTCAAACCGCTGCTCGGCGACAAACCCGAACTGACCGAAGCCGACTGGCAAACCATTCTCGCCAAATTCGCCGGCTACGAAGGCTGGGCGGCCGGCAAAACGGGCGCCGCCGTCGAGAAGCTGGGCGTGAACCGTCTCAACGAAATCCTGGCCGGCAACTTCCGCGAGACCATCCGCGCGCTCATCGCGAAGGACAAGGCGCTGGAGCCGGAGTTTGCCGCCATCGCCGCCGTGGATCGGCTGACGCGTTACTACCGCGACCTGGTGCCGCTGCTGAAAAACTACGTCTCATTTGAAACCTTCTACAGCCGCCAGGTGCCCGCCGTCTTCCAGGCCGGTACGCTGTACCTCGACCAACGCAGTTGCGACTTGTGCGTCCGCGTCGCCGACCCCGCCAAACACGGACTGATGGCCGGCCTCAGCCGATGCTACCTCGCCTACTGCGATCTCGTGCGCAAAAGCACCGGCGAGACCATGACCATCGTGGCCGCGTTTACCGGCGGCGACTCGGACAACCTGATGGTTGGTCGCAACGGCATCTTCTACGACCGCCAGGGCCGCGATTGGGATGCCACCATCACCAAGATCGTGGACAACCCGATCAGCATCCGCCAGGCTTTCTTCTCCCCCTACAAAAAATTCCTCCGCATGATCGAGGAACAGGTCGCCAAACGCGCCGCCGCCGCCGAAGCCGCCAGCGATCAAAAACTGGCCGGGGCCGCGGCCGCCGCCGCCACCGCCGACCAAAGCAAGCCGGCGGTTGCGCCGAAGAAAATTGACATCGGCACCGTCGCCGCCCTCGGTGTCGCCGTCGGCGGGCTGACCGCCGCGCTGGGAGTGTTGATGCAGGCATTCCTCGGCTTGGGAATCTGGATGCCGCTCGGCATCCTCGGCATCTTCCTCGTCATCAGCGGCCCGTCGGTGGTCATCGCCTGGCTGAAACTGCGCCAACGCAATCTCGGCCCGATTCTCGATGCCAACGGCTGGGCGGTCAACGCACGCGCGAAGGTCAACATCCCGTTCGGCGGCTCGCTCACCAAAATCGCGGTTGTGCCGCCCGGCTCCCACCGCGACCTGCGCGATCCCTACCTCCAAAAACGCACGGGGCGCAACTGGACGTTGTTCGTCCTGCTAGTCGTCCTGCTGGCCGCCGCGGCCTGGTATTTTGGCCTGATCGAAAAACTGGCGCCCGGTGTCTTGCCGAAGTCCGGTTGGGTCACGTCCCGCGAGGTGGCGGCGCCCGTGGAATAAAAAAATCCCCCGACTGTGAACCACAGTCGGGGGACCGAAATTCGCGAACCAGGTTATTTCGCGACGACGTTCTGGGCCTTCGGGCCTTTCGGGGAATCCACCAGGTCAAACTCGACCGTCTGGCCTTCCTCCAGGTTTTTGAAACCGTCGCCGCCGATGTTCGAGTAGTGTACAAACACGTCCGGGCCGCCATCCTGCTGGATGAAACCGAAACCCTTCTTCGTATCGAACCACTTCACTTTTCCAGATGCCATGACTTCCTATTCTCCTTTAATCAGTCCGGTCTAGCGAAAACGCCGCTCCGAGACCTTCGGAACGGCGCCGCACTCCAAAGACTTCGGGCGCAGTATAGAAATGAGTCTGAGGCTGTCAATAATGGAAATGAAGCACGAAACTGTGCCTCAAATTGACGACCCACCGGCCCGGCGCCGTCCGTTGGCAACCTCGACGCACTGGCACTGCGAGTGCTAAAATCTCCTTCGCCATGAAGCCCGAGCACCAACCCAAAACCAAGCCCGCGCCCGATTCCACCCTCGAGTTCAAAGCCATCTTGCTGGTGGACGACGACAAGCAACTGGCCGCCACGCTGCAATGGATTCTGGCGGATGAAAACTTCCTCGTGGACGTGGCGCACGACGGCGATGAGGCCCTCCTGAAAGTCAAAGCCAACGAATACGACGCCGTCATCTGCGACGTGATGATGCCCAACTTGCGCGGCGACGAATTCTACCTCAAAGCCCGCGAGGTGCGCTCCCATCTGGCCGACCGGTTCATCTTCATTACCGGCTTCGCCGCCGACCCGCACATCAACCTGTTCCTGACCCGCAACGACGTGAAGTATCTCGTCAAACCGTTTCCCGTGCAGGGCCTGATTGATTGCGTCAAACAGTTGCTCGGTTGACCTCGACCGCAACCCAATCGCTCGCGTCACGGCGCCGCTGCCAGCGCCGCGATGTAATCGCTCAGAATTCGCCGGGCCTCTTCCAACGTCACATCCACATCCGCTGACTTGTCTTCACCCGCCAGAACATCCTTGCCAACAACCGCCGCCACCGTCGCGTTGGTCAGCGCCGCCGTGAGCGGCTCCGGCAGGCCCGGCGTGGCGAGATTCTTCAGCGTGATCTCGTATTTCGTCTCCGCGCTGCCGGCCCGCTTCGCCCGCGCCGACTGTCGCGCTTGCCGGCGGGCTTCGCGGTCCGCCTTCTCCCGCCGCCGTTCTGCTTCGTTGAGCGAGACGACCGGGTTGTCGCGCTGCGACTCCAGCCGCTGCATGTCTTCCCGCAGCCAGACAAATTCCTCGTCGGACGCGACCCGCGCTGCCGATTTCTCGCGCAACACCGCCAGATGCGGCGTGACGCGGTCCAGCCGCCGGTAGCGCGTCACCGGCACCTCATCCCACGGCAACGCGGCCGGCATTTCCGACTCGCCCACCTTCATCACGCCCGTCGGCGTCGGCAACACAATGTCCGGCTCCACGCCTTTCAGTTGCGTGGACGAACCGCTGGGCCGGTAAAACTTCCGAATCGTCAACTTCAGCGCGCCGGGATTGGCGACCTGCTCCGCCGCGTCGGGCGGCATCAGCGACCCGAGTTGAATCATGGACTGCACGGTGCCCTTGCCAAACGTCGCCGGGTCGCCGACCACCACCCCGCGTCCGTAGTCCTGAATCGCGCCGGCCAGGATTTCCGATGCCGAGGCGCTGAGCCGGCTCGTCAACACCACCAACGGCCCGTCGTACCGGGTCAGCGGGTCGGGGTCGCGCGAGACCTGCACGCGGCCTTCCGCGTCCTTCGTCTGCACCACCGGCCCGTAGTCGAAAAACAAGCCGGTCAGCTTGATCGCCTCTTCGAGCGAGCCGCCGCCGTTCAGCCGCAAATCCAGAATCAAGCCTGCCACACCCGCTTCGACGAGTTTGCCCAGCAACGCCGCCACGTCCGCGGTCGCGCTGACACCCTCGCTCTGATAAAAGGACGGCAGTTGAATGATGCCCACCCGCGGCTCGCCGGGCCGATCCACGATCCAGGCTTTTGCTTGTTGGCTTTCGATCTTGATCTCGTCGCGCACCAGCGAAACCACCCGCCGCGCGCTCAACTCGGCGTCCGCCGGCACGATGGTCAACCGCACGGTCGTTCCCTGCGGTCCCCGAATCAGCCGCACGGCATCCGCCAGCGGCATCTCCACAATGTCCACCCACTCCTCGTCGCCCTGCGCCACAGCCACAATCCGGTCGCCCGGTTTGAGCTGGTGACTGGTGGCGGCCGGCCCCCCGGCCACCAGCTCGCGGATCTTGCAGTAGCCATCGTCGTATTGCAGAACCGCGCCGATGCCGAACAACGAGTTGCGCATCCCGATGGCAAACTCCTCCAATTGCCGCGGCCCCAGATAGTCCGAGTGCGGATCGTACACATGCGCCAACGCGGCCAGATACATCTCGACGACTTGATCCGGTTTGAGCTGTTGCATCGTGCGCAACTGCCGCGCATACCGCCGCGACAGCACTCCGACAATCTCCGCATCCGACTTGTCGGCCAGCTTCTCTTCCAAATACTCGTACCGCAGTTGCTGCCGCCAGAGTTGCCGCGCCGCCGCCAGATCTGCGGGACGAGGTTCGCGGCGCCGGTCGAGCCGGTAGGCGTCGGTCCCGGTGAAGTCAAACACCTCGTTGGTTAGCGTCGCTTTCGCGTACTCAACGCGTTGGGCCAGTCGCTCAAGATAGCGCGCGTACATCCGGTGCGCCGGCTCGACATCCCCAGCCTCCAGGGTCAGGCCCGCCAGCTTCGTCCGGTAGGGTTCAAACTCCCGCAGGTCCTCCTCCGTGAAATGGAGTCGGGCGCCGTCGAGCATTTCCAGATAGCGGTCAAGAAACGGGCCCGAAATCTCCGCCTCGCGGCCGGGTGCCGAAAAATGCGACCGTTCCAGCAACGCGGCGATCACCCGCGCAATGTGCGCCTCGGTCTGCGGCGCCGCGGCGCCCGACACCGGCAGCCACAGCGCCAACCACAGGAGGAACCCACTCCACTTCATGAAGCGCGAATATAGCAGCCCGCGATTAGTGCGCAATGTCCGAGGGACAGGGATCATAATGCGGATGCGGCACCGCCGGCGTCCGCAGCCCGCCCGTCAGATACATGACGGGCGGCCGGTCACATTCCAGCCGAATGACCGGGCAGATGAAATCGGGCGCCACCTCCGGCAAGCCGCTCAAGGTGACCTTCCCGTCGGCTTGGGTAAAAGTCACTGGCTGCTGGGTGTTCAGCATCACCGCGCGGCGCACCTGACATTCCAGCCCGGCCAACGTCAGCGTGCTACCGGGCCAGCGACGCACCAGCCAGTACAGGTTGTTCCCCTTCGCAGTGAACGGTCCGTGACTGCTCCACTCCGCCCGACCCGCGCCGCGTTCGCGCAGGTCAAAGTCGAAGTGGTCGGTGTCGAAAATCGCCTCCGCGCCGCCGCGTCTGAGCCAGTCACCGACGGCGGTCAAAACCTTGACCGACGCCTCGGGCACGGAGCCGTCTCCGCGCGGTCCGACATTGAGCAACAGATTGCCGCGCTGAGCCGCGACGCGCGCCAGCAGGTCCACAATCTCGGCCGGTCGTTTCCAGTCGTGGTCACCGGCGTGGTAGCCCCAGCTGTTGTTGTGCGTTAGGCAGGCTTCCCACGGACGCCACGGTTTTGGCGCGGCGACATGACCTTCGGGCGTGCCGAAGTCACCGGCCAATCCATTGCGCCCATTGAACAGGATGTGCGGTTGGATGGAGCGGACCATCTCGTTCATCGCCTCCGCCCGCCAGCCTTCGGCGTTGAACGGCCACCAACCGTCGTACCAGAGCGTGTCAATCGGGTTGTACTTGGTCACCAGCTCGCGGATCCGGGCGAACGTGTTCGCGATGAATCGCTCGTACGCGCCGCGATCTTCCAGCGCATCCACCGCGTCGGGTTTGTCGAACCAGTTGTTGAGCGAGTGGTACAGCGCGATTCGCAACCCGCGTCTCCGGCAGGCGGCCACCACCTCGCCGGTCAGGTCGCGTTTCGATTTGAAGTCGCTCAACGCCGTGTCGTAGAGCCGAAACCCGTCGTGATGCATCGTGGTAAACGTCACATACTTCATCCCCGCCGCCACCGCGAGGTCCGCCAGCCGCTCGGCGTCGAACTTCTCCGCCGTGAACTGATTCGCCAGCCGGGCGTAGTCGGCGGGCGGGATTTGCTCGCGGTTCATCACCCACTCGCCGCGACCCAGCAACGAATACAGTCCGTAGTGGATGAACAACCCGTAGCGGGCCTGGACAAACCAATCCGTTCGATTCATGCGTTGCCCTTTCGGCGTTCCATCCAGCGCGCGATCCAGACACAGGCCTCGTACAGGGCGTACATCGGCACCGCCAGCATCGCCATGCTGAAGGGGTCCGTCGTCGGTGTGACGAATGCCGCCACGATCAGGATGATCACCACCACATGCGGCCGTTTCTGCCGCAGGAATTCATGAGTGACGATCCCCAGTTTCGCCAAAACCAAAATCACCAGGGGCAGCTCGAAACACAGGCCAAACGCCAGCATCATGTGCGCGACGAATCCCACATAGTTGTCAATCGTCCACTCCGACCGGATTCCCAGCCGCTCATTGAACTCAATGAAGAACCGCAGCCCGGCCGGGATGACAAAGAAATACGCCAGCGCCGCGCCCGCCAGAAACAGGCCCGCCCCGGCCGTGAACGCGGGCCACAACAAACCCCGTTCCCGCGAGGTCAGCGCGGGGATGATAAACTCGCCGATGAAATACAACATCACCGGGCAGGCGATGATCAAGCCCGCGTACAGCGCCAGTCGCATCGCCAGCGTAAATCCACCCGCCACTTCCAGCGTCCGCAAATACTGCGTCGGGTCCTCCACCACGCGCCGCAGCGGCCAGATGATCAGCCGGAGCAGTTGCGGCGCAAAAATGAAACTGCCAACCATCGCCAGTCCCAGCGCCGCCACGCTCTTGATGAGCGTCCAGCGCAACTCCTCCAAATGCGCCAGAAACGGCTGTACCAGCGATGGCTCGGCATCCGGTGAGGGTGACGGTTCGGCCATGACGTCGTCGCCGCGGGCGGGCGAGCCGCGTTGCGCTAGGCGGCTTTGGGCGGTTCCGACGGCGGACTGGCCGGAGGTGGCGGCTTGCTGGACGGGGTCGAATCGTCATCCACGTTGGTGATGTCGCGGGCCGCCTTCTTGAACTCCTTCACGCCCTGACCCATGGACTTCATCATGTCGGGAATCCGTTTCGCGCCAAACAACAGCAGCACGACCAACACAATCCAAAAAATTTCCCATCCACCAATGTTGCCCATCTCGCTCCTTTCGTCGCGCTAGTGGCTGACGGTGATAAACTCGCAGCGCCGATTCCGCGCCCACGCGGCTTCGTCGTGCCCCAACTCTGCCGGTCGGTCTTCGCCGTAACTGATCGTCGTAATCCGGTCGGCGGGAACACCCTGCTTGATCAACTCCTCCCGGCACGCCAGCGCCCGACGTTCGCCCAGCGCCCGGTTGTACTCCGCCGTGCCGCGTTCGTCGGCATGGCCTTCGACGACGAGCTTTTTGGTGTTGCCCCGCAGGGCGGCGGCGACCGTTTCGAGTTTGGTTACCTCGCTCGGCCGAATCCGCGAGCTGTCGAAATCAAAAAATACCGGCTCGAACTCGCCGCGTTGTCCCCAATCGCCGCTGGGGCGACCGCTGCCGTCCATGGCGACCCCACCGGCGCCGTCGAGGGGTTGAATGCCGGTCAAATTGCCGGTGCCCGCGCCGGCCCCCGAACCGCTGCCGGACTTCGGCGCGGGCGGATGTTTGCAGCCCGTCAGGCTGACCAGTGCGACCAGCGCGGCGGCGGTAAATTGAATGAACCGTTCTCTCTGCATGTGTGGCCTGACTCCTTGATTGACTAACCTGTTGCGTTCTCGCATCGGCAACTCAGGGTCCCCACGCCGGTTCCGATGCGCCCCCTTCCACGGCGGGCAACTGTACTTGCTCGCCGCTGACAACGTCAAGCAGATACAGGCGGGTTTGCCAGTTCTGCTGTTTGCAAAAAACCAAATGCCGGCCGTTGGGCGCCCACGACGGATCCTGACTGTCGCCATCGCCGGTGTCCAGCAACCGCACTTCGCGCGTCGCGCTGTCGTACAACCCGATCCGAAACTGGCCGCCCACGCGCGAGGTCACGGCGATCATCGCCGGCAATTCGGCGCCCGCCGGTGGCCGCGACCAGTCCGGCTCGGTGTTGTAACTCGGCGAGACCGTTAGCCGCGTCGCTTCGCCCCCGCTGCGCCCGATCACCCAAATCTGCGGCGCGCCGCTGCTGGCGCTGACGTACGCAATGCGCTGACTGTCCGGCGACCAGACCGGGGATGATTCCTCGGCCCGGGTGTTGGTCAGGCGCAACAAACCACCGCCGCTGGCGTTCATCACATACAACTCGGGATTGCCGTCCTTGCTCAACGTCAACGCGAGACTCCGCCCATCGGGCGAGTACGTCGCCCCGGAATTCAACCCCGGGAAGCTGGCGAGGATCCGCCGCGCGCCGGTGTACAAATCCGCCTCGACCACGTCCGGGTACCGGTGAACGTAACTGGTGTACACAATCTTGCGGCCATCGGGCGACCACCGCGGCCGCACGTTGAGGTTCTTGTCGTAGGTCAGTTGCCGGACATGGTGGCCATCGTAATCCATCACCGCCAGTTCCTTCACGCCGTTGCGCGCCAGAACAAACGCAATTTTGGTCTGCGCAATCCCGTTCTGGCCGGTGATCGCCGCGACAATGTCGTCGGCCAGCCGGTGAACCATCCGGCGAAAATCTTGCGGACTGCCCGTGTAGGACTTGGCCAGCACCACCTTTTTCGTGGCGGAAAGCATGACCGTGCATTCAATCACGCCGGTCTTGTTCCCCTCAATCCGCACGGTGCCGGACTGGACAAACTCCGCTTGCGCCGACGGCGTCAGCGTGAAGTGCCCCGACAACCGCAAATCGTTCTTCAACACATCCGCCACCTGCGCCGACAGCGACGAATCGCCGCTGAAACCCGTCACGGCAAAATTCCGTTTGGCCGCTCCCTTCGTCACCACGACCTGACCCTGAGCCGCCACCGTTCCCACCACCACCACCATCGCCAGCCACCGCCTCATCACCTTATCCCTCCAACTGAAAGTTCACCGTAATCTCCGCCGTCGCGCCACCCAATCCCTCCGGCAACGGCTGCAATTTCTCCACGCTGCGCGCGGCCGCCAACGCCGATTCATCCATCGCGCGATTGCCCGACGGCGTCTGCAAGCGCACCGCGAGAATTTCTCCGTTGCGCGCCACCTTGATCACCACCGTCGAAAACTGCCGCTTGTCCCAATTCACCGACTCCGGTGGTTGCGCCCAGGCCTCGTACATCCGGTCATGCACATGTTGGTAGTACCACCAGAACGGCGTCCCCTTCCCCACTCCACCGGCCATCCCATCCGGCGATCCGTCGCGCGCCCCAATCACCGCGCTTCGCCCCTCACCACCCCCGGCTTTCCGACCATCTCCGTAGGGCGTTCCACCGGCCTGCGCCTGCAACGCTTTCGCAAACCGATTCCGTATCTCCTCCGTGCTCACTCCGGTCGGCGAGCCGGTCGGCGATCCCGTGACCGCTCGCACTGGCGTTGGCGCCGCCGGTTTTTTCGCCGCGGCTGACACCGACTTGGCGGGCGTCGTCTTCTTTGGCTCTTTGTTCGGCAACGCAACCTCCCCGGCCTCCGAACGGGCCGGCGCCCTGCGGCTCGGTGCCGGTCGCTCTTCGGGAGTGAACGCCGTTTCGTTGGGCGACGGAAACGCGGTTTCGGTGGGCATGCCGAGTCGCGGCGGCGTGTACGCGCCCCGCCCCGTCCCCGAGCCGACCGGCATGTCGCCCAACAAATCGGCGGGCGTGAAAATCTCCACTTCCACAGCCGACCGGTCCCGCCACGGCGCGACCACACCCTGCCACATCGCCACCAGCCCGATGATCAACAGGTGCGCGACTGAGGCGAACGCGAAATTGCGGCGGAACGTTGGCCGGGGCGAGTTCATCGGCGCGCGAGTCGCGGGGGCGTTTCCTCCTGCGTCATCAACGCGATGCGGGTGATTTTGGCCGCGTGCAACTCCTTGAGCACGCCCATCACCGCGCCGTAATTATTGGCCTGGTCCGCCTTGACCAGAATCGTGATCGGCGGATGAGCGTGGGCAAGCGCGGCCAGTTGCGCGCGCAGTTGCGCCGGCGATACCGCGGCGTCGTTGAGAAAGACCCGACCGCGCGCATCCACCGACAACGTGCGGGTCTGCTCGCGTTTGATCGTGTTGGTCGTGCCTTTCGGCAGGTTGATATTCATCCCGTACTCGATGACCGGGAAGAAAATGATGACCGCGATGAACAACTGCATGAACAAATCCACCAACGGCATGACGTTGATCTCGCCGAGTTCCGGCAAGTGACCGTAGCGGCGCGTGCGACGACTAGTTCGTGACATAATTCCGCTCCACCGCGCCGACAAACTCATCGGCAAACCCCTCGAACCGCATCGTCGCCTGCTTGATCTGCGCCGCCAGCCAGTTGTAGGCAAACAACGACGGCACCGCCACCAACAACCCCACCACCGTCGCCAGCAACGCCGCCGAGATGCCGGGCGCCACCGCGCTGAGCCGCACCGAACCCTGTTCCGCCATCGAAGCAAACACGTGCATCACACCCCACGCGCTGCCGAGCAACCCGAGAAACGGCCCCGCCGTCACCGCCGTGGAAAGCACCGACACCTGCGATTCGAGCGTCATCACTTCCTGATCAATCGCCCGCCCCAACGTCCCGCGCAACGTGTCCAGATTCACCACCGCCCGCTCCGCCGTGTCCACTTCGGCCTCCACCACCGCGAACGTGCCCGTCTCGCCAAACGTCTTGTACCCACCCGCCACCTTGCGACCGCTGCCAAACTGGCCGGACACCTCCTCGGCGCCCATCCGGTAAATGTTGTACAGCGGCGAATCCGACTGCTCGTAGTTGTTGATGAACAAATGCAACGGATCACGGGTGCGCCGAAATTGCGCGAGAAACTCCTCGCCGCTGCGGCGCGTCCGCCGCAACTGCTGCCATTTCGTCAGCATCACCGACCACGTGAATGCCGACCCAATCAGCAGGCCGATGACAATAATCTTTCCAACCCAGTCCGCCTGTTGAAAGACGTACACCAAACCGGTCGCCGCCACCACATTCATACCACTCCCTCCTTGGATGACCGCAGAGTGCGGCCACGCGGCTCCACTTATACAACTTTGCCCGGTCGCGTCAAAAGAATTTTGCGCAAATTACCCGACCATCTCCCAACATCCGCCCCACCGGCATCATCAACCCCGCCGTCACGGGCCGGCCGGCAACGGAGCACTCCATCGCCGGCCGACCCTGCTGACGTCGCGGGCCGTTACTTCAGCGCGTCCAGACTCGCCCCGAAGTTGATGTGATACGCCAGACCGTCCAGCACAAGGGCTGGGACGGATTTGACCCCGGCGCGTTCCGCCTCAGCCAACCGTTGTTTGGCCAGACCCAAATGCACGATCTCGACATCGTACCGGGATGAGTCGAGCGCCTTGACGACGTTTTGCTCAGCCGCCACACAGACCGGGCAGCCGGCATGATAAAACACAGCTTTTCGCTTCATATGGTTCCTCCCGTGGTTGATGGTTTTTGATGGTTGCCCATCACGCGCGAACACTCCTCCAACCGGACGAAGGCGAAAAGAGGGCACAAAATGGTGGGGGGGATGCCAAACGGCGCGCAATCCGGTATGTTCTCCCCATGAGTCGCTACCTGTCTTTGTCCGAACGCAACGCCTACCGGTCTCTCGAAGACGTCGTTGGCTGCAAATGGTCGGCCGCCGTGGTGGCCGCGATTGACCGCGGCGTGACCCGTCCCGGTCAGCTCGAACGCTACATCCCCGGCATCTCCGCCAAAATCCTGCGCGAACGACTGCGCAAACTGCTGGCGCACGAACTGGTCACCCGCCGGGAGATACCGGGGCCGGTCCTGCGCGTCGAGTACGCGCTGACCCCGACCGGCCGAAAACTGGCCCGCATCATCGCACAACTCCAACAACTCGACGCCACACACACCGCCACGCGCCGCCGCCAACCTCCCCGCTGACCCAACGCGGCGGCCTTGCGTCTCCGAGCCGCCATCCGGTAGCATGGAACTGCCGTGTCGCGGAACGGCGTTTCCTGCCGCCCTTCCGTCACGAGCCGAGATTCCCATGTGGCTGGACATCGCAACGACAACCGTCACCGCTGCGGCGGTGATCGCTCACGTGCTTGTCTCTCTCCCGGGGTGCGGGACGGCCGCGACGCTCTCGCTGACAGCCGCGACGGCATTGGCATCTTCCAACCCGGTCAGGCCCGTCGGCCTTGCCCCGGAACCGGACACACCACCCGCAGCCCGCACCCTGCGGCACGACGGGAAAGACCGTACCTACCTGATCCAGGTCCCACAACGCCGGGGCCAGGAGCGACACCCGGTCATCCTGTTGCTGCACCCGGCCGTCTCAACCGCCAAAATCGTCTGGGGGCAGACATCCCTGCCGCGAATCGCCCGCGACAACCGCGCCCTCCTGGTCGTGCCAGACGGCTGGAACATGACGTGGAACACGCATTACTGGAAGAACGGTGGCGTGGACGATATGGGTTTCCTCCGCCGTTTGTTGGAGGTCGTGGTCGAGGACGACCGGGGTGACCCGGAGCGGCTCTATGTGACCGGCATGTCCGCCGGAGCGGGAATGACCTTTGCCCTCGCGTTGACGATCGGCGACCGACTGGCCGCCATCGGCCCCGTCGCGAACAACCTCGGCCGGGAAGAACTCGCTCAGCCGCTCCGCCTCACCCAGCCTTTGCCGGTCGTCCACATCATGGGCACGGCAGACCCTTGTGTGCCCTACACGGGGGGACGAGTGTTCGGCATCTGGCCGGTCCTCTCAGCGGATGACACCATCGCGTTCTGGGTGAAGCACAACCGTTGCCGGACGGAGCCGATCATCGAAGACCTGGCCGACATCAACACCACCGACCACTCGCGTGTCCGGCGGTTCCGCCACACCGGCCCCGGCGGGGCGGATGTCGTTCACTACCGGATCGAGGGCGGTGGCCATACATGGCCGAATGGCCCCGACGATCCGCTCGGTCGTCGGCTGCTCGGCGAAACGAACCGGGACATGGATGCGGGAAGCGTGTTGTGGGAATTCTTTCGGGACAAACGCCGCCCCCTACCTCGCTGACCTTCCACGGGGCGAGCACCGGATCGCTCGACCGTTCCCGTCCGCTGGCTCAAACGAATTTCAGTTTGGCAAAGGCTCCGCCGAGAATGGGGGTGCTGGAAGCGCCGAGCCAGTTTTCAAGCACGGTGGCGTAAACCTGCCGAAAGTCGGTGCCGAATTTCAAATCGCCCCGGTCGAGGTCGCCGGGCGCAAGGCTCGGGTGCGGACCGTACACGCCCCCCTTCACGGCGGGGCCGGTAATGAACAGCGGCGCGGCGGCGCCGTGGTCGGTGCCAGCGCTGCCGTTCTCGGCGACGCGGCGACCGAATTCGCTGAAGGTCATCGTCAACACCCGGTGGGCGTTGCCCTGTTTCTGCAAATCCGCCTGGAACGCCGCGACGGCTTCGGCGAATTCGGTCAGCAGCCGCTCGTGGGGACCGGCCTGATTGGCGTGGGTGTCGAATCCGCCCATCGAGACGTAGTACACACGGGTGTCAATCTCCCCGGCGATCAAGCGGGCGACGAGTTGCAGTTGGCGGGCGAGGCCGGTGGTCGGGTAATTCGATTCACTGCGGCGCGATTTGGCAAGCACCGCCCGCAGCCGGTCGGAACTGGCATCGGCGTTCATGGCGACACGCGAGAGGAAATCGAGCCGCGCGAGGTGCGGATCCTTGAGGTTTTGGGCGACGGTGGAATTGAGTTTCTCGAAGGTGCCGGCGGTTTGTCTGGCGTCGCGTTCATCGGTGGCCAGCGGCAGCCAGCGGAACGAATCGGGGTCGTCGAGCGCGATGCTCAGACCGCGCTGTGATTTCAGGGCCGGTGGCATCCAGCCGCCGACGTTGATGCCCGCGAGGGGGTTGATCTGGTTGCGTTTCGGGTCACAACCCGGGCAGGTGTTATCGAGGTACCGGCCGAGCCAGCCGTACGTGATCGTCTGGCTTTGCGGGTCGGCGCTGTGCCAGATTTCCATCGAACGAAAGTGCGACCGGTCGGGGTTGGGATAACCAACGCCCTGGATGATGGCAAGCTGGCCGCGGTCGTAAATCTCCTTCAGTTTGGCGAGACTGCCGTGGAGACCGACCGTATCGTTGATTTTGAGAAGTTTGTCGCGCGGGATTCCCAACTGCGGACGCACCCGGTAATACTCGTCCATGCCGTGCGGGACGACGGTGTTCAGACCGTCGTTACCGCCGCCGAGTTGGATGACCACCAGAATCCGGCCATCCGGTATGCCAAGCGGGCGGGTGGCCGGCGCGGTTTTGTCGAGCGCCCAAACGGTGCGAGTGAGGAAGAACGGTGCGCTGTAGCCCGCCGCGAGGAAAAGCAGCCCTTTCCGCACAAACTCGCGCCGCGTAGTCATTTGAATTTCGTTTTTCATCGCAAGCAGTCCTCTACCGTAACGATTCATTTGAGCGGACGACTCCCCTCACCCTGTCCCTCTCCCCGCTCGCGGGGAGAGGGAAAAGCTTTGGCCCGCGGATTCGAATCCCTTCTCCCCATTTCATGGGGAGAAGGTCAGGATGAGGGGCTGACCCGCTGCACCGGAGGCTTTCGGTGATGACAGGGTTACGGCTTAGTGCGCCTAACAAAACCGAAGCTTCGGTGGTCGGAGGTCTCTTCTGGGCGCGACCGGCTGGGTTTCCCGGGACAGTCGCGGGCGGAAGCCCGTTCCCACAAGGAGTTTTGTCAGGCGCTCCTAGCATAGTTGATACTCCGGCATGCTCATGATCAGGTGCGCGACGATGGCCGGGCGTTCTTTGGCCGGTACCGTGCAGGCCTGTTCGATCAGCCAGCCGCGGACTTTCGGGTCGAGCGGCGCCTGCAGCAGGCGCGGCGCGAGAATCTGTACTACTTTGTCGGGGTCCACCGCCATGTCGGACGGGACGATCTGGTTGAGCTGGTTGGTCGGCGCGGCGGTGAGCATCTGGCGCAGCGCGCGTCGTTGCGGTCCCATCGGCAACTGCCGCGGGTTGCCGGGCAGTTCGCCGGTCAAAAAATACCGGGCCAGATTGTAGCGCATCAGCAACGTGTTGGTGTTGATCCACGCCTCGCCGCCGTCCCAGCCCTTGACGTTGGGCGGGAACAACAAGTCCTGCCCCAACGTCCGCATGGCCACCACCAACGCCCGCGGGTTGGTCTCCACGCCGAGCAGGCGGGCGGTGCCAACGACGAGTTGGGCGGGGCTTTTGATCTGGGTGCGCCACGCGGCGGGCGAGTAGAACACTTCCGAGCGGAACAGCATCCGCAAAAACGGCAGCACCTCGTATTTCTCGCCGCGCAACGCGTTGCCCAACTGCGTGACGAGCGTCGGCGCGGGGTTCTCGTGAACGAAAAAGGTGAACAGCTTGGCCGCGATGAACTCGGCCGTGCGCGGTTGCTCCAGAATGATGTCCACGATGTCCGTCCCGTCAAAGTTGCCGGACCGGCCGAGGAACTTTTTCGAGCCGTAATCGTGCTGGAACGATACGAACCGGAACTGGTCACCCACGAACGTCCAGCCGGTAAAGGCGCGCGCCGCCTCTTTGACATCTTCCTCGCTGTAGTGGCCGATGCCGATGGTGAACAGCTCGAGCAGTTCCCGGGCGTAATTTTCGTTCGGGCGGCCTTTGCGATTGGTGTTGTTGTCGAGATATTTCAACATCGCCGGGTCGCGGGAGATGCCGAGGACGAGGTCGCGGAAGTTACCGGCACAATGCTGTCGCAGAAATTGGTTTTGCTGCAACATGTGCCGGGCGTTCTTCACGTCGTTGGCGCTGGTGGCGAAGTGCCCGTGCCAGAACAGCGTCAGTTTCTCCTGCAACGGTCGCGGCGAACGCAGCATGCGGGTCACCCACCAGCCGCGAATCTCCTCGATCGCTTCGCGGTTGGCGCGGAATAGCGCCTGTTTTTGCTCGGTGGTCAGGTTCCGCACTTCGCGGATGCTGTCCGGGTTGTCCGGCATGTTCGGCGGCGGAACATCATCGGTGGACTTCGTGAAATCCAGGAACGACTCCACCGCTTCGTCCATCGGCATTTGGGCCACCCGATCAATTTCTTCGGGTGTGCCGCCAAAGCCCGCACGATTCAACAAGTGCGCCGCCAGCGTTTTGTTCCA
>CAZHLM010000004.1:62454-88362 GCA_964533295.1 uncultured Verrucomicrobiota bacterium | reverse complement strand
GGGCGGCTAGCCTCGCCGTCCATGAAAGATCTCCGGATTGAGAAGCTGGCCCGGTTGTTGTGCCGGTATTCCCTGAAACTGAAACCGCGCGACGTGGTGGCCATCACCAGCGACGCCATCGCGGCCCCACTGATCCGCGCTTGTTACCGGGAAGCGTTGCGCTGTGGCGCGTTTGTCACCACAGACCTGCGGATCGAGGCGCTCGATGAAATCTTTTACGCCGAGGCCAACGCCGAGCAACTCCGGTGGGTCTCGCCGTTCGCCAAATACAAGCTGCAGAAAATAGATGCCTCGCTCGGCATTTGGGCGGACGAAAACACGAAGGCGTTGACCAATGTGGACCCGAAACGGCTCGCCGCGGCGTCCGCCGCCCGCAAACCGTTGAACAAAATTTTCATGGACCGCAGTGCCCGCGGCGCGTTGCGGTGGGTCGGCACCCAGTGGCCCTGCCAGGCCAGCGCGCAGGATGCCGAGATGTCGCTGGAGGAGTATGAGGATTTCGTGTACGGGGCCGGTCATCTCGACGACCCGGACCCGATTCGCACCTGGGAACGCATCTCGAAATCACAGCAGGCGTTGACGGATTTTCTCAACCAAGCCCGCGAGGTGCGGATCGTCGCCGACGGCACGGATCTGCGGTACTCCTGCAAGGGACGACGGTGGATCAACTGTGACGGCCATTACAACTTCCCGGATGGCGAGGTCTTCACCGGGCCGGTCGAGTCGAGCGTCACCGGCACGATTAGCTTCAGCTTTCCGGCAGTGCATCACGGCCGCGAAGTCGAAGGCGCGCGGTTGACGTTCGAGGCCGGCAAGGTCGTGAAAGCCGAGGCGCGCAAGGGTGAGGAATTTCTGCGCGCGATGGTGGCGATGGACAGGGGTTCCTGTTACCTCGGCGAAGCGGCGATGGCAACGAATTACAACATCCGGCGCTACACGCGAAACACGTTGTTCGATGAAAAAATCGGCGGCACCATCCACGTTGCGCTCGGCGCGGGTTATCCCGAAACCGGCAACCGCAACCAGAGCGGGCTGCATTGGGACATGGTCTGCGACCTGCGCAGTGGCGGGGAAATCATCGTGGATGGCGAGGCCATTCAGCGCAACGGCCGGTTTCGCGACCGCCGCTTTCCGCAGCCGTGATGTTTGCCGTTGACGCTGCCGGGAGCCGTCCCTAATGTACGCCCCCAAGTCGCTGTGAACATCCACGAATATCAGGCCAAAGAGATTCTCGCCCGCTACGGTGTCCCCGTCCCGCCCGGCCACGTCACGGCGGACCCTGCCGAAGCCGAACGAATCGCCAGTGGGCTGAATGCCCGGGAAATCGCGGTCAAATCTCAAATCCACTCCGGTGGTCGTGGCAAAGCTGGTGGCATCAAAATCGTCGCCACCCCCGCCGCCGCCGCGCAAGCCGCCCGGGAATTGCTCGGCAAGACTCTCGTCACGAAGCAGACCGGCCCGAAAGGTCGCGTCGTGCAGAAAGTCCTGATTGCCGTCGGCCAGACGCCGCAACGCGAGATTTATCTGAGCGTGCTGGTGGATCGCGGGACGAGCCGGCCGGTTTTCCTCGCGAGCACCGAAGGCGGGATGGACATCGAGGAGGTCGCGGCGAAGTTTCCGGAGAAAATTGTCCGTGAGTTTGTGGACCCGGCGGTCGGTCTGCAACCGTATCAGGCGCGCAAACTGGCGTTCGCGCTGGGGCTGACCGGCGATCATTTCAAGCCGGCCGTCGAGTTGATCACCGGTGTCTATCGTGCGTTTGCGGAGACCGACGCGTCGCTGGTGGAAATCAATCCGCTGATCATCAATCAGGACAACCGGGTGATGGCGCTCGATGCGAAGATGAGTTTTGACGACAATGCGCTGTACCGGCACCCGGACATCGTCGCGCTGCGCGATTTGAACGAGGAAGACCCGCGCGAGATCGAGGCCTCGAAGTTCAACCTCAATTACATCGGCCTCGACGGCAACATCGGTTGCATGGTCAACGGAGCCGGGCTGGCGATGGCGACGATGGACATCATCCAACATTACGGCGGCCAACCGGCCAACTTCCTCGACGTCGGCGGCGGGGCCAGTCAGGAGACGGTGACGGAGGCGTTCAAGATTTTGTGCAGCGACGCGAACGTGCAGGGGATTCTGGTGAACATCTTCGGCGGCATCATGAAATGCGACGTGATCGCCACCGGGATTCTCGCGGCGGTCAAACAGGTCAACGTTCGCGTGCCGCTGGTGGTCCGGTTGGAAGGCACCAACGTGGATCAAGGGAAGAAACTGCTGAAGGACAGCGGACTGGCGATCATCTCCGCCGATTCGATGGCCGATGCCGGGCAGAAGATCGTGGGCGCGGTCAGAGGAACAAAATGAAACTGTATCTGTACTACGAAAACGTCGAACGACCCTTGCCGGTCGAACTACCGGACAACGAGGTGGACGGCTTTATGCAGGAGTACGAAGAGGCGCTCCACGATCATTCCGTGGAGACGTTTCAGTGGAAAGGCTCCGCGTTCCGCATCGGCGGCCTGATGGCCATCGTCCACGAAAAACACGCGCTGAACGGATGAGCATTCTCGTTGATCACCACACCCGCCTGATCGTTCAGGGCATCACCGGCTCGGCGGGCAAGTTCCACGCCGAACAATGCCGCAAGTACGGCACCAACGTCGTCGGCGGCGTCACCCCCGGACGCGGCGGCGACCGCGTCGAACTCGATGGCGCGGCGGTGCCGGTATTCCACACCGTCGCGGAAGCCGTCCGCGAGACCGCCGCCAACGCCACCTGCATCTTCGTCCCGGCACCCTTCGCGGCCGACGCGATTCTCGAAGCGGCCGACGCGGGCATCGCGCTCATCATCACCATCACCGAAGGCATACCGGTCCTGGACATGGTGCGGGTCAAACGCGCATTGCAAGGGGCGAACGTCCGGCTCATCGGCCCGAACTGTCCCGGCATCATCACCCCCGGCGCCTGCAAAATCGGCATCATGCCCGGCTACATTCACCAGCCGGGACCGGTCGGCGTCGTCAGCCGGTCGGGCACGCTAACCTACGAAGCCGTCTGGCAACTGACCTCCCGAGGCATGGGCCAGAGCACCTGCATCGGCATCGGCGGCGACCCGGTCAAGGGGATGGACTTCATTGATTGCCTCGAATTGTTCGAGACCGATCCGCAGACCGAAGCGGTCATCATCATCGGTGAAATCGGCGGCAACGCCGAGGAACAAGCCGCCGCGTGGATCCAAGCCAACTTCACCAAACCCGTCGCCGCCTTCATTGCCGGCATGACCGCGCCCCCCGGTCGTCGCATGGGGCACGCCGGCGCCATCATCAGCGGCGGCAGTGGCAAAGCGAGCGATAAAATCGCCGCGCTCGAAGCCGCCGGCATCACCGTGGCCAAATCACCCGCCGAAATCGGCGAAACGCTGCTGACCTTGATGAAGTAGCCGCAAGCCGTGCGCGGCTTCTGGGCCGGAATCATGCCGGCGAGACACCCCTCACCCTGACCCTCTCCCCGCACGCGGGGAGAGGGAATCGCAACCGCGCCCGGCACGCACCAAACGGTGCGCGGGGAGGTGGCGGCCGAGAGTGTCCCTTCTCCCCATCCGATGGGGAGAAGGTCAGGATGAGGGGCGGACCAACTGCATCGTTCCGGCTAAGAGCGCCTAACAAAAACCGAAACTTCTGTTGTGGGAGCGCCCTTCCGGGCGCGACCGGTGGCGCGAGCGGAGTGTCACGCCCCGCCTCGCAGGGACGCTCGGCCCACCGGCTTTTTCCGAGAAAGTCGCGGGCGGAAGCCCGTTCAGGAGTTTTGTTAGGCGCTCTAACTCGATTGTGTCCCTCTCCCCGGCGCGGGGAGAGGGACAGGGTGAGGGGCCGCCGCCGTTCAAAATGAATCGTTCCGGCTTTGTCGCGTCCGCACGGCTCATGGCACCGGCTCACGACCGGTCAGAGTTTGACCCACTTTTTGGTCTTCGCGGATTTTTCGACGGCTTCGAGAACGACCTGGTTTTGATAACCGTCTTCGAAGGTCGGCTGGACGGAGCGTTTGTCCACCACGGCATTGACGAAGTCGGCCACCGTGTGAACGAAGGTGTGTTCGTAGCCAATGATGTGGCCCGGCGGCCACCACGCGCCGGCGTAGGGGTGAACGCCTTCGGTGACGATAATGCTGCGGAAACCGCGGCGGTCGGCGGGGTCTTCGTTGTTGAAGTATTCGAGGCGATTCATGTCCTCGAAATCGAAGGCCAGCGAGCCGCGACTGCCGTTGATTTCGACCTGAATGCCGTTCTTGCGGCCGAGCGCGAAGCGGGTGGCTTCGAGGTTGGCGAGCGCGCCGTTTTGGAAGCGACCGATGAACATCGAAACATCGTCCACCGTTACCTTCCCCATTTTCGTCGAGCCTTTGGCGGCGAGACCACCCTGCTCGGACGGCAACGGTCGTTCCTTGATGAAGGTTTCCATCTGACCGCAGACTTCGCTGAATTCGCCGACGAGATACCGGCCGATGTCAATGATGTGAGCGCAGATGTCGCCATGCGTGCCCGAGCCGGCCACCTTGCTTTGCAGCCGCCAGACCAGCGGAAAGTTCGGGTCCACGATCCAATCCTGCGCGTAGCGTGCCCGGTAATGATAAATCGTGCCGAGGTCGCCGTTGGCGATCATCTTTTTGGCCAACGCCAGCGCAGGGATGCGCCGGTAATTGTGGCAGACCATGTTGACCACCCCGGCTTTCTTCACCGCCTCGAGCATCTGTTTGGCCTGCTTGGCGTCCAGCGCGAGCGGCTTCTCGCACAGGATGGCCTTACCGGCTTTGGCGGCGGCGATGGCGATTTCGGCGTGGGTGTCGTTGGGCGTGTTGATGTCCACAATGTCAATCGCCGGGTCGTTGACCACCTCGCGCCAGTCGGTCACGAACTTGTCCCAACCAAACCTGTACGCCATCTCGGACACCCCGGCCCGGTCGCGTCCGCAAATGACCTTCATCACCGGCCGCGCTTTGAGAGTGAAAAATTTGTCGGCTTTCAGCCACGCATTCGAATGCGCGCGGCCCATGAATTTGTAGCCGATCATCCCGACGTTCAGTGTCTTTGCCATGATCTCCTCCGTGCTGGTAAAAGGGGGTTGAAAGTTGTCCCTGAAACAGATACTGCTAACCAAAAGCGCGTCAGCCACGCGAGAAAAAACTTCATCCATTCAGCATGAGCACAAAACACATTAAATTGCATATCCCTGGCCCCGTGGAGGTTGCCGCCGACACATTTGCCGCCATGAGCCGGCCGATGATCGGACACCGGGGGACCGGCTTTCAGGAATTGTACGCCAACATTCAGCCGAAACTGCGGCAGGTGCTCGGCACGCAGAATCCGGTCTTCCTCTCCACCTCCTCAGCTTGGGGCGTGATGGAAGCCGCCATCCGCAATCTCGTCGCCAAAAAAGTCCTGACCTGCTGCTGCGGCGCGTTCTCGGACAAGTGGTTCGATGTCGCGCAGCGTTGCGGCAAGGAGGCGGAGGCATTGAAGGTGGACTGGGGTCGGCCCATCCTGCCGGAGATGATTGAGGCAAAATTGAAAACCGGTCAGTTCGACGCCCTGACCCTCGTCCACAACGAAACCTCGACCGGCCTGATGAACCCGCTGGCCGACATTGCCGCCGTGATGAAGAAGTTTCCCGATGTGACCTTCATCGTGGACACCGTCAGCTCGATGACGGCGGTGAAGATTGACACGGACGCGCTCGGAATTGACGTGATGCTGGCCGGCGTGCAGAAAGCGTGGGCCTTGCCGCCCGGGCTGGCGGTGTTCGCCGTCAGCGACCGCGCCTTGAAAAAGGCCGCGACGGTACCGGCCCGCGGCTATTACTTCGACTTCCTCGAGTTCAAGGCGAATCACGACAAAAACATGACTCCTTCCACGCCAAGCATCCCGCACATCTACGGATTGCAGTTCAAGCTCAACCAAATGCTCGCCGAGGGACTGGACAACCGGTACACCCGGCATCGACAGATGGCGCAGATGGTCCGCGATTGGGCGCGTCGCAACGGCTTCGAGTTGTTCCCCCAGGCCGGCTACGAATCGGTCACGCTGACCTGCGTGAAAAACAACCGCAACATTGATGTCGCGAAATTCCAAAAAACCATCAAAGAAAAATACCGGGTTCTGATTGACGGCGGCTACGGCCAAATCAAAGGCAAAAGCTTCCGCATCGGTCACATGGGCGACGAAACGCCCCAGACCATCGCCCAGTTGCTGCCGATGCTCGACGACGGCCTGAAGAGCCTGTGAAAGCTACCGTTCTTACCACCCTCGCCACCATCATCGAACACCGCTTCGGCGTCGTGGCCGAACGCGAGAAAACCTTCACCTGGCCCGGCGGCACAGTAACGGCCGACCTCTACCTGCCGGCCCCGCTGCATTGTCTGGTGCAACTCGATGACCCCGGCCATTGCACCCGCCAACGCGCCGCCATCCTTCGCGCGTATCCACCGGACACGCCGCTTAATTTCGACGTGCGCCGTTACCTCGCCGACACCCGCGACGGTTCCGCGGCGCTGGCCGAAGCCGACCGGCTGGCCGACCTGCTGCCGCTCGAACACGGCTTCAACCCCACCGTTCGCATCCGCTACGATGAACTGACCGAACCGCTCGATGATTGCATCGTTGCGTTGCTGGCCAAACGCTTCGCCTACCATGCCGGCACGACCTTTCAGAACATGATCGCAACCGCCGGCGCCAAACCCCACTCCCCCACCCTTTGGAGCAACCTGTGAAACGGCTCATTTCCGTCCTGCTGCTCGTCTGCTTCGTCACCGTTTCCTGCCGCTCCACCTACTACGCCGTCTGGGAAAAACTCGGCCGCGAAAAACGAGACCTGCTCCGCGGCAACGTCGAGAAGGCGCGCAACGAACAGAAAAACGCCAGCGAAGAATTCAAGGACGCACTCGCGCAGTTGAAGGGACTGACGAAGTTCGACGGCGGCAAACTGGAGAAAGCGTACAACCAATTCAAAGACCAATACGACACCTGCGTCGCGCGCGCCGACGCCGTGCGCTCCCGCATCCGGAAAATCGAGACGATCGCCGCCGATTTGTTCGCCGAGTGGGAGACGGAACTGAACAGCATCTCCAACGAATCGCTCCGCGCCCAAAGCCGCGAAACACTCCGCGACACGAAACAAAAATACGAATCGCTTCACGCCTCGATGAAGAAAGCCGAACAAAGCATGGACCCCGTCCTGACCCAGTTCCGCGACTACGTGCTCTACCTCAAACACAATCTCAACGCCCAAGCCATCGGCTCCCTGAAAGGCGAAGCCGCCCAAATCGAACTGGAAATCGGCAAACTTCTGCACGAGATGAACCAGTCCATCCGGCAGGCTGACGAGTTCATCAAAGGAATGGAGTAGCCGGCAGAACCCCTCTCCCCGCAAGCGGAAGAGGCCATCCGGTGTGAGCAGTGCCAGGACCACCGGTGATTTTGCCGGCGCGCATAAGAACCGGCGCGCCTAACGAGGCGGAAGCCATTGTTGTGGGAGCGCCATTGGGGGCGCGGCGGGCGGAAGCCCGCCCCACAAGGAGTTTTGCTACGCGCTCTAAATCCCCTCTCCCCATCCGATGGGGAGAGGGACAGGGTGAGGGGCCGCCGTGTTTCCTCCACATCCAGTTGTTCCACCACGGACGTGGCCTCACGCCAAAAACCTTGCTGCGGTTCGCGCCGTTCCGCTACAGTCGCAGGCGATGACGGCGGCAGTTTATCTGGCGTGGGCGCTTGCGTCGTACTTGCTCGGCTCGATTCCCACCGGCTTTTTGTGGGGCAAGGCCCGGGGGATTGACGTACGCACCGTCGGCAGCGGCAACATCGGCGCCACCAACGTCATGCGCGCGCTCGGCAAAGGTCCCGGCATCGCCGTGCTTGTGCTGGATGCGTTGAAAGGATTCCTCCCCGTATTCCTCGCACCGCGCATCTCCCCGGCGCTGGATGCCGGCACGCTGCAAATCGTCTGTTGTCTCGCGGTGATTGCCGGGCACAACTGGACCTGCTGGCTGAGGTTCAAAGGCGGCAAAGGCATCGCCACCAGCGCGGGCGCGTTGCTGGCCATGCTGCCGGCCGCGTTGCTGGTGGCGCTGGCCGTCTGGCTGGTCATATTCGCCGCGTTCCGCTACGTCTCGCTGGCGTCCATCGCCGCCGCCATCGCGCTGCCGATCGCCACGTGGTTTCTGACCCGCGACCCGAAATTGACGGCTTTTACCGGCCTGCTGGCCGCGGTGGCGATCTACAAACACCGCTCGAACATCCAACGCCTGCGGGCGGGCACCGAGAATCACATCGGCGCCAAAAAACCGGCATGAACGCGACGGTCATTGGCACCGGTGGTTGGGGCACGGCGCTGGCGCTACTGCTGCACGGCAACGGCCATCGCGTCACGCTCTGGGGACGATTGGCGGAAGAAGTCGAACCGATCCTCGCCCACCGCGAAAACAAGCTGTTCCTGCCGGGCGTGAAACTGCCGGACTCATTGGCGGTCACGCTCGACGCGGCGGGGGCGCTGCGCGCGGCGGAGTTGGTCGTCTTGGCGGTGCCGTCGCACGGGATGCGCGCGATTTGCCGACAACTCCAACCGCACCTGCCGGCCCGCGCCACGCTTGTCCACGTCGCCAAGGGCATCGAAGTGGACAGCGATGCGCGGATGAGCGAAATCATCGCCGCCGAATTGGGTCGGGATGTCGTGGTGCTGTCCGGCCCGAGCCATGCCGAGGAAGTCGGCCGTGGCGTGCCGACGGCCGTGGTGGTGGCCGGCGCGGAGGCGACGCGGGTTCAGGCGGTGTTTCTCAACGAACGGTTTCGCGTGTACACCCATCACGATGTCATCGGGGTCGAACTCGGCGGCGCGTTGAAAAACGTCATCGCCATCGCGGCCGGTGTTTGCGACGGGATCGGGTTTGGCGACAACACCAAGGCGGCGTTGTGCACCCGGGGATTGGCCGAGATGGCGCGACTCGGCGTGGCACTGGGCGCGCAGCGGGAAACGTTTTTCGGGTTGAGCGGCGTCGGCGACCTGATCGTGACCGCCTTCAGTCGGCACAGCCGCAACCGGGCGTTTGGCGAACGGCTCGGCCGCGGGGAAAGCGCGCAGCAGATTTTGGATTCGACCAAGTCGGTGGCGGAAGGCGTGAAGACGGCCAAATCGGTTTTCCAGCTCGCGCGCCGCCGCGGCGTCGAGACGCCCATCGCGCGCGAGGTGTACGCGATGATTTATGAGGGCAAATCGCCCCAGCAGGCGGTGCGTGATCTGATGAGCCGGGAAGCCAAACCGGAGTTTGGCGCGTAACGGAACTTCCACGGATGGAACGTGTCCCAATCTCGGATGAGACCAGCGACCGGGATTTGGTGGCGCGATTGCAGGCGGGCGCCGAGGCGGCGTTTGACGAATTGGTGCGCCGCCATCAACAGCGCGCGCTCCGTGTCGCGTTCCAGATTCTCCGCAATCACGAGGACGCGGTTGAGGTCGCGCAGGACGCCTTTGTGAATGTGTACCGCCATATCCAGACGTTTCGCGGCGACGCGGAGTTCACCACCTGGCTGCACCAGATCGTCGTCAACCTCGCCCGCAACAAACATCGCTGGTGGAAACGGCGGGGCCGGTCGGCGTCTGTTTCCCTCGACGCGCCGGTGCCGGGCACGGACGGTGCGCGGTCGCGCGACCCGACCTCCCCGGCCGACGCACCGGATGTCGAGTTGGTCCATGCAGAGTTGGTGCGGCAGATTGATGTGGCGATGGAACAGTTGCCGCGCAAATTTCGCGAGGTGCTCGTACTCCGCAACGTGGAAGAGTTGAGCTACGAGGAGATTGCCGGCGTGCTGGGCTGCTCCGTCGGAACCGTGAAGTCACGAATCGCGCGCGCCCGCGACGCGCTGCGGGAGTTGGTGCATGACCTGTAACGAATGCCAAGCAGATTTGTCCGCCTACGTGGACGGCGAACTGCCGGCGTCATGCCGCGGGGAACTGGAGTCGCATCTGGCCGGTTGCCCGGCCTGCCGCCAACAACTCGCGGTATTACGCCGTCTGGCCGCCGGAGTGCGCGAGTTGCCGTCCCCGACACCGCCACCGGACTTTTTGCGTGCGGTGCGCGCCACCCTCGCGTCGCCCGCTCCCCGACACCATTGGTGGCCGGCGCCGCTCGGCGCGGTGAGTGTTGTCGCGGCACTGGTGGTCGCGACCGTTCTGTTGCGTCCGCCGCCGACATCTCCACCGACCCGCTCGCCGCGGGAACTCGAACAAGCCCACGACCGACCGGCCGTCGCCGCACCCCAACCGGCTGTGAGCAAGGCGGAAGCGGACCGCGCCGCGGAATCGGCCGTCGTCGCGAGCACCGAAAGTTTGGAAAACGCACCCGAGCGCGCCCGGGCGCCGGCCAGGCTGGCGGTGGGGCGCGACGAAGCCGTCGGTGCCGCCGCATTGCCGGCGAGGAAGGAAGCGATCCGGCGAAAGCAGCCGAGCGTGGACGGCAAGGATCTCACGCCCGGATGGACGAACGGATTCGAGCGCGTCGAGTTGCAACTGCAGATCACGCCCCCGGCGACCGAGCCTATTGGCCGCTGAGTTTTTCGAGTTTTTCCGCCAACGCCTTGTTGTCGGGGTCGGCGTTGACGGCGCGGCGGAGGTACTGGATGGCTTCGGCATGACGGCCGAGTTTTTCGAGAACTTCGGCGAGATGCTCATAGACGGTGGGGTCGTCCTTTTCCAGGTCGGCGGCGCGGAGCAAATGCGGGAGCGCCTCCTCGACGCGCCCGAGCCGGTAGAGCACCCAGCCGAGACTGTCGAGGTACGCGCCGTTGTTGGGCTGGCGTTCGTTGGCGATGACAATCAGCCGGTGCGCTTCTTCCAGGTGCATCCCTTTGTCGGCCCACATGTAGCCGAGATAGTTGTGCGCCATGTGGTCGGCCGGATCGAGGGCGATGACTTTCTGGAACAACTCCGCGGCCTTCTCCAAGTCACCGGCCCGTTCGCAGGCGGCGCCGTAAGCGAAGTAGAATTGCGCGTTGAGTTTGATCTCCCGCGGCGCCTCGGCGGCGAGTGTTTCCGCGTCCCGGTAGGCCGCCACGGCTTCGGGATACTGTTTTTCATCCGCCAGCATCATGCCGGTCAGGTACGGAATGCGAAAATCCGTGGGCGACCGTTCCCGCCAGCGGGCAAGCGTCTCCCGGGCGGCGCTGAATTTTTTCTGCGCCATCTGCAACATGGCGATTTGCAGGTACACCTCGGGTTGGTCGGGATTGATGACGAGGGATTGCTGAAAGTTGTCGAGCGCCTTGTCGGTGTCATCGAGTTCCTCGTACAGCGCCGCCAGTTGGTTGTACAACTCGGGCCGCAACGGTTCCCGCTTGATGACTTCCGCCAATTCCGCCGCCGCGTCGGCTTTGTCCCCCGCGCGCAACAGCAGCGTGAACAACTTCAAGCGCAACGGCACTTCATCGGGCCGGCGTTTGATCTCGGCGCGATACAGGGCCACCGCCTTCTCGAAGTCGCCCTGCTCCTCGTACACCGCGGCCAGCCGCAAGGCAATATCACGCTCTTCCGGCGCCAGCGCCTGCGCCTTTTCGTAACTGCGTTGCGCGCGCGTTGCGTCGAAATGGTTCGTCAACACCGGCAGTTGTTTGGCCGACATGGTGAACAGGTCCCCGAGCCGCATCCAGTACGCCGAGTCGGCGGACTTTTGGCGATAGGAATAGTCGAGGAGTTTGACAACGTCCGTCACGTTCGTCTGCAGCAGGTAGATTTCTGTCAGCAGGTGAATGCCGTTGATGTGTTGCGGATCGAGCTTGATGGCGCGTTGCAGCGCAGCCACCGCGGCCGGTAGTTGGTCGCGGCTTTTGTGGATGACTCCCAGCCAGAACAACGGCTCCGCGGACTTGGGACTGTGCTGAGCGACCCGGTGGAGCAGCGCCTCGGCCTCGGCGTATTCGCGGCGGCTGACGAGAACCTTGCCAATCCCGACCCCCAGCTCGACATTTTGCGGGTCGGTCGCGAACGCGCGCCGGTAATAGTCGAGTGCCGCATCCATTCCGCGACGCATTTCCGCGGAGACGCCGGCGGCAAACAACGCGACGGCCTCGGTGCGGCGTTCCTGCTCGCTTGTCAGCGCGCCGGTCGGCTCCGCGGCGGCGGGTGTGGCGGCGGGCGGACGATGGGCGCAGGCGCCGGCGAGGAACAACCCACCCCCCAGCGCCACGACGAGGAGTCGCGCTTTGGCCCATGACCCATGCATACTGGACAACGGCTACCGCTTCTTGTGCCGCATCGCCTTCATCCGCTTGCGGCGTTTGTGTTTGCTGATTTTGGCCTTGCGGCGCTTTTTCAGTGAACCCATGTGGGGGTTGACCTCCTAGTAAATGACCTTGTTCAGCGGGTACTCGATGATGCCTTCGGCGCCCGCGGCTTTCAACTGGGGGATGATTTCGCGCACGATCCGTTCATCGGCAATCGTTTCAATCGCCACCCATCCCTCCTGCGCCAGCGGCGAGATCGTCGGGTTGCGCAGGGACGGCAGTTGTTTCAGCAATCCCTCGAGCTTGGCCCGCGGGACATTCATTTTCAAACCCACCTTCTCGTCCGCGGCGAGCGCGCCCCGCAACAACAGCGCAATCGTCTCCATTTTCTTTCTCTTCCAACCATCCTGCCACGCGCCGTGGTTGGCAATGAACTGGGGAAAACTGGTGCACAGCGTCTCTACAATCCGCAGATTGTTCGCCCGCAGCGAGGAACCGGTCTCCGTGATGTCCACGATGGCGTCCACCAGTTCGGGCGCTTTGACCTCGGTCGCGCCCCAGGAGAATTCGACATGGGCTTGAACGCCGTGTTTCTCGAGCCAGCGGCGCGTGTGTCCGACCAGTTCGGTGGCGATGTGTTTTCCCGCCAGATCCCGGACCGACTGGATCGGCGAGTCGTTGGGCACCGCCAGCACCCAGCGGGCGGGGTTGGTGGTCTGCTTGCTGTAGGCAATCTCGCAGACCACCTGCACGTCACTGTCGTTCTCGGTAATCCAGTCGGCCCCGGTAATTCCCGCGTCGAGGTATCCGTGCTCGACGTACCGGCTGATCTCTTGGGCGCGAATCAACCGCAGTTCCAATTCGGGATCATCGGTGCGCGGGAGATAACTGCGGCTGGAAGAGGTGATTTTCCAGCCCGCTTTGGCCATCAGGTTGAAGGTGGAGTCCTGCAAGCTGCCTTTCGGCAGACCGAGGCGCAGGGTTCGGTTTGTGGTTTGGCTCATGTCATTCCAAAATTTTCACCCGCCGACCGTCCACCTGCAGTTTGCCGGTGGCGAACAGGCGAACGGCCTGCGGATACAATTGATGTTCCACGGTCTGAATGCGCGCGTACAAACTCTCGGGCGTATCGGTCGGCAGCACGGGCACGGCACTTTGCAAAATAATCGGTCCTGAATCAACACCTTCATCCACCAAATGCACCGTCACGCCCGTCACCCGCACACCGTATTGCCAGGCCTGTTCCCACGCGCGCAAGCCGGGAAACGCCGGCAGCAACGACGGATGAATGTTCATAATCCGCCCGGGAAACGCGCGCAACAAGGGCGCCTTGACGACCCGCAGATAGCCGGCCAGCGCCACCAGTTGCACACCGGCCTCGGTCAGTTGCCGCGCCACCGCCGCTTCCAATTCCGGTTCGAGCCTGGTTTTGAACTGGCTCGGCCCGATAAACCGCGCCGGAATCTCGCGCTGGCGGGCGCGCTCCAAAATGAACGCATCCGCGCGATCGCTGAGCACCAACACCACCCGCCCGGGAATTTGCCCGCGCTCGCAGGCGTCGAGGATGGCCGCACAATTGCTCCCCTTGCCGGAGCCGAGTACGCCAATGCGAAGGTCCGTCACCCCGCCCTTCTAAACGAGCCGCTTCCAAAACACAAGCCGCCCGGCGCGCTACCGGACATGGCCGATGCCGAAGCCGTAATGCCACCGATGCTCGTAGTAACTACGGCGCCGTTCCTCTTCGACGGCGGCGCGGACTTTCGTGTCGTTCATATACGTCACCAAGCGGTCGCTGACGCCGGCCTGTCGCAAGCGGACGATGTCATCGGCGCTGAGCTGGAAGACCGTGCCGGTCGCATCAATCCGCCGCATGATCGCTTCGTCGCTTTCGCCCGCCGCCACCAGGGCGATCACGTCCGCCTGCGTCAGCGGTGGCACCCGCGCCCGGCGCGCCGATTCGCAGCCCAGGGACAACAACGCCAGCAACACCACCCAACCGATCAGCTTCATGGCCTCAGCTTAGCGGGCGCGGCGGATTTTTTCAATCAACCCGGTGGTGGAGCATCCCTTTTCGAACGGCATGATTCGGATCCGCGAACCGACGGCGGTGAGCACGGCGCGCTCCTGCGGGTCAAGCTGCTCGGGCCGGTAGTCCCCGCCTTTGCAGTACACATCGGGTCGGATGGCGCCCAAAAACCGGTGGGCGCGCCGTTCGTGAAAAATCACAACGAGATCCACGCACGCCAGCGCCGCCAGCACTGCGGCCCGTTTCGCCTGCGGGACCAGCGGCCGGCCGGGTCCCTTGTCGAGCAGTCGCACGGAGCGGTCGCTGTTCAAGCCCACCACCAACTGATCGCCCAGTTTCCTGGCGCGCTGAAGATAGCGGACATGGCCGTAATGGAGCAGGTCAAAACAACCGTTGGTGGCGACGATCCGCTGGCCGCGGCGATGGGCGCGATCCGCCCAGCGTTTGGCCGCGGCCAGCGAGAGGATTTGGCTCATGGGTTTTGCGCTTGCTTACACGACACAGTCTGCAAAAATGCAGCTTGCGGTACGGAACCGAGGGGGTCAAGCACGCAGTTGCTCACATGACGGCAGAACTTCAACAACTTGCCACCGGTATTTATTTTACGATGCTCGGCCTGTTGGCGTGTTACGGGTTGCACCGATACTGGATGATCTTCCTGTACTACCGGCATCGCCGTCACCCGCCCCAGCCCCAAGGTCGGTTCACGGAGTTGCCCCGCGTCACCGTCCAACTGCCGTTGTACAACGAGAAATTCGTGGCGGCCCGGTTGCTCGACGCCGTGGCGCGGCTGGATTATCCGTCCGACCGGCTGGAAATCCAGGTGCTCGACGATTCGACGGACGAGACGACGGAGATTTGCGCCGCCAAAGTCGCGGAATGGCAGGCGCGTGGCCGCCGAATGCACTTCCTGCACCGCAACGAGCGCGTCGGTTTCAAAGCCGGTGCGCTTCAAGCCGGACTGGCCATGGCCACCGGGGAATTCATCGTGATTTTCGACGCGGATTTCGTGCCGCCGCCCGATCTGCTGCGGCGCACAATTCACTACTTCACCGACCCGCACGTCGGCATGTTGCAAACCCGGTGGGGACACCTCAACGACCAGCATTCCCTCCTCACGCGCGTCCAGTCCATTTTCCTCGACGGTCATTTCCTTATCGAACAGACCGCCCGGTCCCGGTCGGGCCGGTTCTTTAACTTCAACGGCACGGCGGGTCTCTGGCGGCGCGCCTGTATTGAGGACGCGGGAGGATGGTCGGCGGACACCCTGGCCGAGGATCTCGATCTCAGTTACCGGGCGCAACTGCGCGGCTGGAAGTTTCTCTTTTTGTCCGACGTCGTCGTGCCGGCGGAATTGCCCGTCGAGATGAATGCGTTCAAGACCCAACAACATCGCTGGGCCAAAGGCTCGATTCAGGCGTGCAAAAAATTGCTGCCGGCCGTCTGGCGCAGTCCGGTCTCCTGGAAGGTGAAATGCGAAGCCACCGCGCACCTGACGAGCAATTTCGGCTACCTCATGCTGCTGCTGCTGTGCGTGTTTTGCCGCGCCCCCGCCGCCGCGACCACCGCGCAACTGACCGGCCATCTGCCCTGGGCCAAGATCATGCTCGTGGATCTGCCGCTCTTCTGCGCCGCCACAGTTTCCGTGATCGCGTTCTACATTTGCGCGCAGCGCGAATTACATGCCCAGTGGTGGAGACGGCTGGCCTATGTGCCCCTGATGATGGCCATCGGTGTGGGACTCTCCGTCAACAATGCCCGGGCCGTGTTGGAGGCGCTGTTTAATCATCGCAGCGATTTTATCCGCACGCCCAAGTATGGCGCCGCCCCGCGCGACCAGGGAAGTTACCGGACCTGGCGCGGCTTCGTGCCGGTGGTTGAGCTGGCGCTGGCCGTCTATTTCAGCCATCACCTCGGCAAGGCCATCCTGCTGGACCAATGGTCGGTCGTCCCGTTCCTCGCGATTATCGCGATGGGGTTCACGTATGTGGGACTGCTCTCGATCGCGCCCCAGCGCGCGGCCAAACCGGTGGCGCCCGTGCCGCTGGCGCCGGTTGGCGCCTGACCCGTCGGTCAGGTCGGGTTCGCCTCTCCGCGCTTCACGCCGGTGGTGGCGGCGACGGTTCCTGCATTAATTTGTCCACCTTCCCGCCCCATTGTAGAACGGTGGCAAAGCCTTTCTCGCGCTCGGCGGCGGCTTTGTCGCCGGCTTTCATGTAATACATCGAGAGGCTGGTGTGAGCGAGCATGTCGTTGGGGTTGAGTTCCACGGCGCGCCGCCCGGCGGCGATGGCCTCGGCAACCCGACCGGCCCGCAGATACGCCATGCCAAGCGCGTGCCAGGCATCGAAGTAGGCGGGGTCCAACTCGACCGCTTGCCGGTAACTGGCGATGGCCTTGTCAAATTCCGCCAGCGAAAATTCCATCATCCCCTGATCGTAAAAGTCTTCTTTCGTCATCACCGCGAATGCTACCCTTCCCGTCACGACACCGCAAGCCGCCCGGCTTGGCCCCCGGGGCATGGCGCGTCAGAGGCGGGCGATGAGGGCGTTCATCTCGTCCTCTTGTTCTTCGATGGATTCGACGAGTTTGAACTGAGTGCGGCAGCGGTCGAGGTTGTGACCCGGGCGGTGGGTTTTGAAGTAGTGGTCGCCTTCGAGGTAGTCGGTCAGGAACCGCAGGCCGATTTCGAAGGTGATCAGTTTGCCGGCGAACGCCAGATGAGCTTTCTCGACCGGGTTGAGGAAGGCACCGGCCGTGCTGAGGTAGCCACGGGCGAGCGCCTCAAACATCTCCAGGTCCATGTGCACTCTCCGCAAATCCCGTTCGTCCTCGGCACTGGCGCTGGTGGTGGTGCGCACCATGTCGCCGAAATCATAGAGCGCCAGACCGGGCATGACGGTGTCGAGGTCGAGGACGCAGATGCCTTCGCCGGTGACATTGTCGAGCATCACGTTGTTGAACTTGGTGTCGTTGTGGGTGACGCGCTCGGGGATTTGACCGCGGGCGGCGAGGTTGAGCAGGACGGTGGTGATGGGTTGGCGAGCGAGGGCGAATTCGATCTCCGTCCGGCACGTGGCCGCGCGCTGGCACGCGTCGGCCGCCAGCGCCCGTTCGAAGGCGGCAAACCGTTTCGGGGTGTGATGAAAATCGGGAATGGTATCGTGCAACCGGCCGCCGGGCAGATCCGTGAGCAGTTGCTGGAAGTAGCCGTACTCCTTGGCGGCTTGGTAGGCTTCTTTGGGGCTTTCGACCACATCGTAGATTCGGGCATTCTCGATGAAATGGTAGGTGCGCCAGTAGTGACCGTCGGCGGTGACGTGACAGGTCTGACCGTCGCGCGTCAACACGAGCCGCAGGACGCGGCGGTCGAGGTCGGGGTGCCCGTCGCGTTCCAGTTTGGCGCGGATGTGGCCGGTGACGCGCGCGATGTTCTCCATGACCTGCGCCGGATTCTTGAAGACGTGGTGGTTGATTCGCTGGTGGACGTAGCGACGGGTGGCGCCGTTGTGCTGGTAGGTGGCGACGTAGGTGTCGTTGATATGGCCGTGGGTGAACGGCTCGGCCCGAATCAGTTCACCGGGGATGGCGAACTGGGCGCCAATACGGGGAATGTCCGGTAACGGTATTACTCCCACAATCGCTCCGGATAGACGCCATCCCGCACGAGCCGCTGGATGTTGGCCACCACGGTCGGTTTGTCCTCCCGGTAGGTAATTCCAAACCACGCGCTGGCACTGGAGAGGACTTTCATCCGCGCGCGACCGGCCTTGATGAGCGCGTTCATCGGCGTTGGGATGAAAAATTCCGCCTTTTCATCGTGAATTCGTTCGCGGAGGAATCGTTGAAACTCTCCCTGCAACAGTTCGAACACCGACGGCGTGAATCCAAACATGTTCATCGAGACCAACTCATCGCCGGTCAGCGGATGGGATTGACCGGCTTCATCCAAATACCTCGCCGCGTCGCCGACCTTTTCAATCTTGGTCCGCTCCACGATCGTGGTCAGGAAACCATGAGCGTCCCGCTCACAAATCGCCCGCGACACAGTGCCATGTTCTGACAACGTGTTGCGCAACACAAACCCCACCATCGAGTAATCCGCGACGGTCGGCGTGTCGCGCGATTGCGCCAGGTAATCGGCCAGCGTCCGAAACGACGCGGCGCCGTAGAAATCATCGGCGTTGATGACCGCGAATGGTTCGCGAATCAGGCCGGTGGCGGCCATGATCGCATGGGCAGTGCCCCATGGTTTCTTGCGCGACGGCGGAAGCGAGAACCCGGGCGGCAACTGGTCAAGAGCCTGGTACGCGTACTCGACCGGCACGCGCCGGGAAAACTTCGCGCCGACCGCCTGTTTGAATTCCGCTTCGATGTCGCGTCGGATGACAAACACGACTTTGCCGAACCCCGCGCGCAAAGCGTCGAAAATCGAAAAATCAATGATCGCCTCGCCGTGCGCACCAACGGCATCAATCTGCTTCAAGCCACCATACCGGCTGCCCATGCCCGCTGCCAAAACCAAGAGAGTAGGAGTCGTCATGCTTTTTTCCCGTCAAACGGGTCGCAGTGTAACTGGTCAACCGACGGGGCGCGAGATATTTTGCGGGTCAGCGAGCCGGCGAGTAATAGGCCATCTCGCGCGGCCCCACGGGCAGCTCGGCCCGGGCAAAGAGCGACTGCAGGGCATCGTGGATCAGCAGGTCAATCTCGTCCTCCGTCGCGCCGGCGGTTAACGCCGCCGTGACGAGTCGCTCGTACTCATACGTTGCCCCGGCAAGGATGGCCGCCTCCAGCGCATTCATCGCGCGAATCCGTTCGACGGCCCGCCCGGGCAACTTACTCGGCTTCATGCCGGGACTCCTAGCATGGCACAGGCCAAGTTCGTTGCTTTACAGAACCTTGCGCCGATGTATGGTACCCCAGAGGACAATCCATGAAACCAGCAACCCTGCTTCATCGCCGATGGCCCGCAGTAAACATACTTCTACTGTGTTGCGCCACAGCGACTTGTTTCGGGCTTTCACCCCAAGAAGAACGTGAGTTGCTGGCTGCATACGTGCCGCTGGAGTTCGGCGACGAAAGCGCCTTGGTAACCAGTCTCCACCGGCACAGCATGTTACGCGACGCGGACAACTGGACACTCCCGACAAGCCGCCGGCAGAAACCGTCCGATGGCCAACGCTGGGTGGAGTTCGAAGACGAGTATGGCGTGCATCGTCGCAGCGAGTTTTGGATGCTGAGTGGCATTCAATCGGCCAAGTATCACGTGGACAAAACTGTGTTCGCGCTCGATGTGCTGGTCGAAAATGTCGAGCGCGCTGTCCAACTGGAGTACGACGTCGCGCGTGGCAACATGCAATGGGGCAGTTCCGCAAAGAACCGGGTACCGATCCGCACGTACGCCGACCCGTGGCGCGATGTGTGGGAAAACGCCCGAATCAAATCGGACGTGGACCTGGATATTTTTTCCGGCCGCGCCTGGGTGGGATTGCGGCTGGTCATCCCGATCGGCGATTAGCGCCGCCCGCCCTCGCTAGCGGGTGATCGTGAATCCGCCCGGGGGCGGATTGGAAACAGCGCCGAACAACCGTTGGAACTCCGGTGTCCCGGCGCAAGCCGCAAACCGCTGATCGCTGCGCGCGGAGTTCCAGATGACGCGTTCCGCGTTATCGAGCGCCAACGCGCGCTGGAGCGCCACGACGGCGCTGCCGCAGTCACCGCGCACGCTGTAAACGGCCGCGAGGTTGTACCAGGCCGCGTTGCTTTGGGGAAACCGCTGGGTCATCGCGTTGAGCACTTCCGTGACGCGATCAAGGCGTTTCAATTGCGCGTAGGTCTGGGCGATCATCAAAATGTTTTGCTCCGGTAGCTCGGGGCGCGCCAGCAGGCTGTTGACGACCGCGTCCATCGCGTCGTGCCGTTGCTGCCGGGCGTAGGCGATGGCGAGATCCCAACCGGCTTGCAGGTCACCGGGGTTGGCGGCGTAGCGCTGCTCGAGGTCGCGCACGGCCCCGGCCAGGTCGCGCAAGTCCTTGACCGTCTTGATCGCCTCTTTGATCTTGGTGTTGTACTCGTCGGTGCGCTGGTACTTTTCCAGAACGTCCACGCCCTGGTCGAACTGGCCGCGTTGCACGCAGAGTTGCGCGAGGCGGAAGTTGGCTTCGGGGCTGTCCGGGCAGAGTTCGATGGCTTGCCGGAAAGCGTACTCGGCGGCGGCGTACATGGCATCTTGGTTCGCGCCGGTCGTGCCCCCCATCGTGGCGCGCGCCGCGTACAAGCCGCCAATGGCCGAGCGCAGTTTCGAGAAGGTCTTCTGCGCCACGTCGTCGCGGCGAAACCGTGGATTGCCTTTCAAGTCGGCATACAGCGCGTCCCAGTAGGAACGGTCGCGGTCAATGATCTGCTGCCAGCGCGTCGCGTCGCGGTCCGGTCCCGGCAGCGGATCCTTGTTGATCTTGAGGATGATTCCGTACGGTTCCATGTACGGATACATCCACGGTATCACATAGCTTTCTTCAACGTAGAAGGAATGTTTGTCGCGGTTGTGGTCGAAGATCATTTTCGTCAGAATGCCGTTGATCGCCATGACGCCCTGCACGCCCTGCACGCTGACGCGACCGCCTTCGATTTTGACCTGTTCTTCGGGCAGGGCCTCCCGACGTTGGAGTTCTTCGACGTATTGGGAGAAGGCGCGTTGCGAATCTTGTTCGCTGGGAATCCAGATCGGCTCCTTGGGATAGACGGTGGCCCGGCCAAGAGGCTGCCACGCCAGCCGGTAGAGAAAACGATAGAGCGCGGTGCGATTCGTCAGCGTTTCCGGCGCGTCCGCCCGCGGCCGGCTGTAGTCGTAGTGGTCGCGGATGTAATTCATATACGTCGAGTCCGCCAGCGCGTTCTGGGTGATGATGTACACGTCCGAACGGTCGAACGTGGCGCTCTCCGCGTATTTGGGCAGCCGCGTCTTGGCGCGGGCCGCCGCCTGGCTTTCCACAAAAATCATGTACGTCGGCACAAACCGACCGGGGTCGGTGCCGCCGTAGAGCACGGCGTCGCGGTCCATTTCCGGGTAGCCACCGCCCGGCTTGAACATCAGGTAGCCAAACTGGTAGCCGAAATCGTGGCCGCGTTGCTCCGTATTGGCCCAGTGCCGCGCAAACGACACGGTCGGTAACAGCACCAGCACCGCCGCCTGCGCGCCGGTGGCCACGCTGAGTTTCAGGACCGGGAAGACGAGGTAAATCACGCCAACAACCGCCACCAGCGCCAGCAACAAAATGTCGTCGAGACTCAGCACCTCGCGTTGAACCGCGGCGTAGCCAATCCGCAAGACCAGGTAGACGATCGCCAGCGCCGGCACGATGTTGCGCGAGCGGCGCTCGGCCGAGAGCATGTAGCCCAGCCCCAAGATCAACCCGTAGCCAATCCACAATGCATACAAACAATGGCCCGGCAGGAAAAAGACCCGGTCGGTGAATTGTTTCTGTTTCTCGAAGCCCGGATTGGACAGAAAAATGAATCCCAGCCCGAGAAAGAGGAACGCGATCAGGATGAACTTCAGCCAGTCCTTGTCCCGCCGGTCCAGGTCGCGGTAGAAAAACAACGCCAGCAACGCCAGTAGGGCGTACACGATGTTAAACTGCGACTGCAAGTCGTCGAAGAACATGTTGAGCTGACCCCAGAACTTCAGCAGATCGCGGTCGAGGAACACCTTCTCGTACTGGCCGCGCGTGAAGTGATGCACGAATCCCTGCCAGGTGCTGCAAAAACCCCAGTTCATCGGCGGATTCGTCGAGGAGGCCAGATGCATGTAACCGTACAGCGACAGACCGGCCAAGACACAGCCGTACAAGATCAAGACCGCCGGCCAACGGCGAAACAGTTCCTCGGTGTTGCGGGTCAGGAGCACATACAACCAGGCCGCCGCCCCGATGCCGAAGCCCAGCACCACCGCCCCGGCAAACAGCCCCTGATGAATCATGCTTTCCTTGCGAAACAGCATGTACACCACCCCCAGCGCGATCACCGCCAGAATCGGGACCAACGCGTCGCGCCCCAGCTTGCGATCCGCAAACCAGACGAAACAGGGAAAGGCCACCGTCAACAACACCAGCGTCTGGTGGTTGGTCAAACTGACGCCCCACACGAACGCGGCCAAGTACAACCGCCACCGTTTCTCCGTCTCGAAACTCCAGCGGTACAGCAACACCAGCGTCACCAGCAGGAAAAACGCGTTCAGCGCGTACACCTCGCTGATGATCGCCTGCGACCACATCACCGGGCTAAACGCCAACATCAACGACGCGGACACGGCGCTGGCCAAGACGACGAGATTGACCAGCCGTTCATCCAACGCCTTGAGAAACCCAACCCGCGCGCCCATCAAATGGCCGGTCTTGGAAATGATCAACGCCGCCAACCCGACCGCGACGGCCCCAAAAACTGCCGACATCAAATTGATTCGCCAGGCGATGTTGCCGACCGGCACGAGGTACTGCCAGAGATACGCCAGAATCGTCCAGATCGGATAGCCGGGCGGATGCGGAACGCCCAGATGATTGGCGGCGACCAAGAATTCCCCCGAATCTTCCAACCCCACGCTGGGTTGCAATGTGAAAAAATAGCCCAGGAACGTCACCAGCGTCGCAATCGCAAACGCCACCACGTCGCGCCGACTAAAGAAACGTTCCTCCGAGGAGAGTGCGCCCGGTGCGGGCGCGGCGGTCACGGGAAGGTCGCTCATGGTCAGTGGTTAGCGGAACGTTGCACCGCCGGTCGCCGCCGGTAGCCATGCGACCGCGTCAGCATCCAGACAATCCACAACGCCTCGCGCACAATGCCGGTCGACATTTTCGACTGGCCGGCAAACCGGTCGGCAAACGTGATCGGAATTTCTTTGATGCGGAAGCCTTGCATCCACGCTTTGTAGGTCATTTCCACCTGAAATGCATACCCGTTGCTTTTCACGCTGTCGAGTTCGATTGCTTCCAACACCGCGCGGCGAAAACATTTGAAGCCCCCGGTCGGATCGGCCACGGGCAAGCCGGTAATCAGCCGCACGTACCACGCCGCGCCCTTGCTCAAAATCAACCGCGACAGCGGCCAGTTCACGACGCGAATCCCGTCCTTGTACCGCGACCCCAGCACCAGATCGTTCTCCTCGATGGCGCGCAACAAATTCGGAATCTCATTCGGATCGTGCGAGAAGTCCGCATCCATCTCCAAAAAACACTCGTAGTCCCGCGCCAAACCCCACTTGAAGCCGGCAATGTACGCCGTCCCCAGCCCCAACTTACCGGCCCGCCGCAGCAAATGAATCCGCGGATTGGCAGCGCCCAGTTTCGCCACAATCTCGCCGGTGCCGTCGGGCGACCCATCATCCACCACCAAAACTTCCAGTGTCGCCGACTGGGGCAACACCGCGGCGATGATCCGCTCGATGTTGTCCTTCTCGTTGTACGTCGGAATGATCAACAGCGATTTCATGGCTTCTGGAATCGCGGATTCGACAACACCAGGTATTCTCCGTTCACGGCCACCGGCCACGCCAGCCCGTGGCCCACCGGCGCATACACCACCTGCTGACCGCCGTGATACACCACCGGCCATTGCTCGCGCACCATCTGCGCCACCGTCTCCTTCACCCCCGTCAGCCCGAGACAATACACAAGATCGATCCCTCGCGGCTGCCGACCACTGGCGTCCACCCCGGACGCCAGCACCACAAACCGCGCGTTCTCCAACCGACAATCAAACCAATACCGCTCCCGCGGAATCGCCACCGGCACCGGCATGTCGTTGACCACGCCGTCGTACCGGGGCGCGAACGTCAACATGCTCCGCCGCTCCGTCCGCGCCAACCAGTAAATCTGTTTCGGCACAATCACGAAATCACCGGGCTCCGTGTGCTCGTTCACGTACTTCATCGCGGCTTCCGCCTCCGCGACGGAGTGCTGCGACCACGCGTCAATTTTCGACGCAAACCGACCCCACGCGCCTTGCAGCGACGGCACGGCGAACAGCACCAACACCACCATCGCCGGCACCCATCGCAAATTCTTCTCCGCCCGGCTCGCCAGCTCCCCGGCCCACGTCAGCACCCCGGCCAACCCCACCGCCAGCAACGGCAGAAAAATCGTCGCCGGATAAAAAAACAACGGCACGTTGTTCAGCTTCTTGAACACGCCATACATCAAAACCAACAACCACACCGGCAACCACACCCGCAACCATTTCCCGCGTGTGACCGGCAAAAACACAAACCCCACCGTCGCCAGCATCAACCAGTAATCCCTCCCCTCCCATCCTTTCGGCCCCATCCGCGTCGGCGTCTGGAACGCCAAATTCCGGATGTTCTCCGCGAACCGCGTCACCTCCCCGAGCCACGTCGGCCGCACCTCGTTCGACGCCACGCTCGTCAACAACCGCACCTGCGCCAGCAGTTCGCCCCACGAATGCGCCGCGATGTACCACAACACAAACAGCGCGCCGTACGACCCCGCGCACACCGCCGCCACGGGTGCGTGCCGCCAGTTGACCACCGCCACCGTCACCACCACCCCGGCAATCAACGGATACGTGAAATAATTCGTCCCGGTCGCCAACGCGCACAGCCCACCGGCCAGCGCCGCGTCGCGCAGCTTTTTTTCCTGCACATATCGGATCAAAAACCCCACCGACGCCAGCGCCAGCGTGCCGGCCAGCGGGTGCGACCGCACCCAGCGAAAATTCATGTTCGCCTCGGCGTACACCAAAAACGCCGCCGCGCACAAAAACCCGAACGACCGGTCCCGCAACCGCGCCCCGATCCAAAACAAAATCGCCGCCGCCGCCAGCGCCGTCACCGCGCCCAACGCCCGCCCCACCACGATGTCGTTGCCGAACACCCGCAGCAACGCGCCGTTCAGCGCCATGTACAACGGCGGATACGGATACGGGAACACGAAATCGTTCACCACCGGCCCCACCCGCGGCGTGCCGTGAATGAACGTCCAGCATTTCTCCATCCACTCGCCCTCGTCGCCGTACCAATTCGGATTCGTCCGCAAGTTCGGCAAAAACAATACCGCCCACAGGACCAGCAGCCCCATCGCAATCCGTTTTTCGATGACGCTCATTTTGTCAGAAAATAAAGCCGCAACGGCCCAAACGATTCCTGCGGCGCGCCGGCCAACTGCGGCACCTGTTCGGGCCGGTAATTCGCGCGATTCGCATCGTACACCAGCACAATCTGGTTCGTCGGCCACGCCGAGCCGCCCGGCTGCAACGCCACCAGGAACGGCAAATCAATCTGTGCCGGTTCCACCCGACCCAACTGATCCATCTGCAGGAATCGCTGCTGTTCGTACAACGCCTCCGCCCCCGCCAACCGCCGCGCCGCCGCCAGTTTGTACCCCACTCCCGTTCCGTACGTCCCATGCGCCCCGCCCTTCTCCTCCAAGAACCGGTAGAGCGCCACTTGATACGCCACGCTGCCCAGACAAAGTCCCAACGCCAACCCCGGTAACACGCGTTCGCCAAACACGCCGCCCTGCATCCGCACCCGTTCCACTGCCGCGCCCACCGCCAAAAACCATACCGGCCACAAAATCGCGTAATACGACAAATACGTCCAAAGCCG
>CAZHLM010000004.1:37322-62354 GCA_964533295.1 uncultured Verrucomicrobiota bacterium | reverse complement strand
GGGCCGACGCGGAAACGGATAACCCGACTGCGGCTGAATCGTCATCCCTTTTGGCAACCCCTCCCAACTCTTTCCGCCGACCTGCGCCCGCGCCTGCGCCACGTCCCGCCAGTCCGTCCGCGCCTGCATCCGCAAGTACGGCAACAACAGCACCCCCGCCACCGCCAGCCCACCGGCCGCCCAGCGCCAGTCCAGCTTCGGACGCAGCACCGCCAACACCGCCAACACCATCGCCGTCAACGCCAGCCCGCTGAAATGCACCTGAACCACCGCCAGCGGCAACAACACCACCCAGAAAACCGCCCGCGGCTTCCTCCCCAACACCAGCGCATGCATCGCCCAGCACAACCCGGTCGTCAGCACCGGCACAAAATCCTGCGCCCAAATCTTGCGCGAATACACCACCGCCCACGGCGCCGTCGCGAACATCGCCGCCGCCACCAACCCGCACCACGCGCCATAATATTTCCGCCCGATCCACCACGTCACCGCCACCGCCGCCAATCCCAGCCCGGCAATCATCGCCGACACGGCCACCACATTCGTCGTGATAAAAAACATCGGGATCAGCAAATAAATGAACAACGGCGGATTCGTCACCCCGACGCTCGACATCAGCCCCGCCGTCGGCAACTCCCCGCCCTGCACAAACCGCAACGCCAGATGCGCCGCCACCGCCTCGTCGGCCTTGAACTCCACCAAATCCAAATGCGAAAATCGCAGCCAAGCGCCCACCGCCAGGATACCTAGCAGTGCCAGGTATTCCCAACGTGCCCGCCGCGTCGCGCCGTCGCCCGGATTGGTTGCCTCTGCCTCCATCCTTATCGCCGCACAATCTGCCGCTTGCCCACCTGCCGTTTAATCCGAAACAACTCGTGCCAGATCCGCACCGCGCGCCGCAGGTTGTAGGGAATCCGCGTATCCGGATCATGCACCCAGCGCACCGGTACCTCGGCCACGCGGTAGCCTTCGCGCACGGCCACCGCCAGCATCTCGATGTCAAAAATCGCCGTTGTCGAAGTCACCTGCGAAAAGACTTTTTGCGCCGCTTCCCGCGTCATCAGTTTGAAGCCGCACTGCGTGTCCTCGACTCCGCCGATCACCAACCGCCGCGTCGCCAAGCCAAACAACTTACTGGCCCAGGCCCGGTACCACGCCTGCGCCCGAGCCACTTCCGCCCCCGCCGCCGCCCGCGACCCGATCGCCACATCGTAACCGGCCTCCAGCTTGGCCAACAACTTGTCCACCTCGCCAATCGGCGTGCTCTGATCGGCGTCCGTGAACAACACATACCGGCCCCGTGCCGCGAGCATTCCGGCTTTCACGGCGCCGCCCTTGCCCCGATTCGGCTGCAAATCAATCACCCGCGCGCCCAACTGCGCCGCCACCCGCGCCGTTCCGTCGCGGCTGCCGTCGTTAACCACAATGATCTCGTGCGGCTTGCCGGCCAGATGCCGCTGGATATCCGGGATGTGGCGACGCAACCGCTCCTCCTCGTTGTACGCCGGGATCACCACGCTGAGGAACGGATCGCTCACCGCCATGCTCCCCCCCCGCGCCATCACGCGCCCGCCTTCCGCAATGCCCCCAGCGCGCGCAACTGCGCCAACGCCTCGCCGGCGTAATCCTTGTCCAGCCGCTCCCCGCGAATCCACTCGACATAATCACGGACACTCTCGCGCGGCGTCTTGCGCGGTTCCCAGCCCAACGCCCGCAGCTTCGAAATATCGGAGACGCTGTGCCGCGTGTCGCCGACCCGGTACTCCCCTGTCACCACCGGCGGCATATCCGATACCATCGCGGCAAACTCCAACACCGTGTAGCCTCTGCCGCCACCAACGTTGAACACCTGATAATTGGCCCGGTCATCCTCCATCACCAGCCGGTTGGCCCGCGCCACGTCCTCCACATTCACGTAATCGCGCAACTGCTGGCCGTCCTCGAACACCGTGGCCGGTTTGCCCTGCAACATCTGCAACGTGAAGACCCGCAACACGCCCGAGTACGCGTTGCGAAACGACTGCCACGGCCCCTGCACGATCGAATAGCGCAGCGCCACACTCGGAATGCCGAAATTCCGTCCCAACGCCACCGCCATCAATTCCTGCGAATACTTGGCGATCGAATACTGATTCTTCGGATTGGCGTGGGTCTCGAGCAACGGCAACGGGGTGATCGCGCCGCCGCAGCGCGGACATACCGGGTCCCACTGACCCCGCGCCAAGCGCTCGGGCGATCGTCCGTCGGGAAACACCTCGCCGTCCTGCGGACACTGGTAGCGGCCTTCGCCGTACACAAACTGACTGCTGGCCACCACGACCCGCCGCAGGGTTAACTTCTTTGAGACGATCGTCTCATACAAGTGAGCCGTGCCGACGGAATTGACGTGGAAAAATTTCGAAAAGTTCGGCAGCAAATCCTGATGCGCCGCCAGGTGCACGACGTATTCGACGCCGCGCAACGCCCGCTCCCAGTCCGCCGCCTCGCGGACATCCCCGCGCAGTTTTTCGCAGTCCGGCAACCAGCGCGGCCACTCGCCGGTATGGATCGGCGGTGTCAGGTTGTCGAGCAACCGCACCTCGTAGCCCGCGCGCAACAATTCCACCGCCGTATGCGCCCCGATGAATCCGGCCCCGCCGGTAATCAAAACGCGCCCTTTGCTCATGCCTTCCCCCGGACCACCCAACACCCCTCACCCTGCCCCTCACCCCGCAAGCGGGGAGAGGGAATCCAACGGCTCATCCCCTCTCCCCATTCGATGGGGAGAGGGCTAGGGTGAGGGGCCTTTGCTTTCGCTATCACCTAAAGTCCTCGCTCAAAATCCGCCCGCGCTTTCGCGAGCCGTTCCGGTGTCCCGATGTCCTGGATGTACGCCGCGGGCTGGCGCGCAAACACCGGCCTGCCTTCCGCGATCAACCGCGGGATCACGTCCCGCCCGAAATCACTGAATTGTCCCGCCGGTATGGCCTCCAGCACGACCGGCTCCAACACGAGGATCCCGGCATTGATCAACTTCGACGTTGCCTGTTCGCGCGGCGGTTTCTCCACGAATGACCGCACCCGACCGGCCGCGTCGGTTTCCACCACGCCACCGGTCCACGGTTCCGGTGATTCCATCAGCGCCATCGTCGCCACCGCCCCGCGTTCGCGGTGGAACTGGATCAGCGGTCGGACATCCAGTTTCACCAGATTGTCGCCGTACAACACCACAAACGTCTCGTCGCGCAGGGCGGCTTCCATCTTTTTGACCGCCCCGGCCGTGCCCAACAGTTGCGGCTCGTACGAGTAGGTGATCCGCACCCCGAAGCGGCTTCCATCGCCGAAGTAGCCGGTAATTTTCTCGGGCAAATAGTGCAGGTTGACGATGAACTCCGTGAATCCCTGCGAACGGAACTGCTCGAGGTGATGTTGCAGGAGCGGTTTGCCGCCAATCGGCGCCATCACTTTCGGCACATCGAGACCGAGCGCGCGCAAGCGAGTGCCCAGCCCCGCGCCGAGAATGAACAGTTTCATCGCTCAGGTCGCCGCCGCGCCTTTCTCGCGTTTGTAACGCGCCAGGACCGCCCAGGCTTTCTGCAGCGCCTTGGCGCGGTGGCTGATGCGGTTTTTCACGTCGGCGGGTAGTTCGGCGAAGGTCTTGATCTGGCCGTCCGGCACGAACAACGGGTCGTAGCCGAACCCGTTGCCGCCGCGTTCCTCGGTCAGGATGGCACCGTTGCAAATGCCCTCGACGGTGTCGACTAAGCCGGTTTCGTCGGCAATCGCGACCACGCAGCGGAAGCGGGCGGTGCGTTTGTCGGCCGGTATGCCTGCCAGACTGGCGAGCAACTTTTTGTTGTTCTCGTGATACGACACGTCCTCGCCCGCGTAGCGGGCGGAGCGAACACCCGGCTCGCCGCCGAGCGCATCCACTTCCAGGCCGGTATCGTCCGCCAGCGTCAGCAGCTTGGCGAACTTCGCGGTGGCCACCGCCTTCTTGATCGCGTTCTCGCGCACCGTCGGCTGATCCTCCTCAATCTCCATCAAGCCCGGTACGTCTGCCGACGAGATGACCTCAAGATCAAGATCCGCCAGCAATGCTCGCAGTTCTTTCAGTTTGTCCCGATTGCGCGTGGCGACAAGTAGGCGCATGGGCGCGCATTATACTTGGCGGGTTGCGCTTGAGAAGATATATCCGAGCGCCCGATGAACCAACTGCATCTCCTCTACGCCGCCGCACTGCTGATGGATTTTTCCGTCAGCGGCGTGATGTTCGGTCTGACGCGCCGCGCGGCGGAACTCGGGGCCTCCGCCTTCGTCGTGGGCTTGCTCGGCGCCGTGATGTTTGGCGTGTACGTCGTCAGCGCACTCGTCGTCGGCCCGCTGTCCGATCGCTGGCAGCGCCGACCCGTCGCCGTGATCAGCGCCCTGGTGGCCGCGTTGGCTGCGACCACGTGTGGCTGGACCACCGACGTGCCCGCGCTGCTCGGCTTGTCCGTGATTTTCGGCATCGGTTTGGGCGGATTCTGGCCGACGCTGATCGCCTGGCTCGGCAGCGGCGCCGAGGGCGGGGCGCTTAACCGCCGGCTCTCCCGCTTCAGCATGGCGTGGAACGTCGGCCTGCTTCTCGGCTTCGCCCTGACCGGCCGACTGTTCATGCTCGATCCCGCCCTGCCGTTTTATGTCGCGGGCACCGGCATCGTGACCCTGTCGGTTGTGTTGCTGCTGCCGGCCGCGCCGCCGCCGACCGAGGTGCTGCCGGCTGACCACGTTCCGATTCCGCCCGGACGCGGCTTCCGCAAAACCGGGTGGCTGGCGAATTTCGCGCTCACCTTCGCGATGAGCGGCGCCATCGCGCTGTTTCCGAAACTGGCAACGGCGCTGGAGATTACCGCCGACCGGCACGGATGGCTGTTGGCCATCGGACGCGGCTCAGCCTTGCTGGCGTTCTGGGCACTGCAACACATCGAGTTCTGGCGGACGCGGCTCTGGCCGTTGTGGGTGGCGCAGGCGGCTGTGGTCGTTGCTTTGGCCAGCATTGGCGTGGCCGGGGAGTTCTGGCAATTCGCCCTCGCGCTGGGGATTACCGGCGCGGTATCCGGCTACACCTACCAAGCCAGCATCTATTTCACCCTCGAGGAGAGCGCCGCCAAAGGCCGTGGCAGCGCCGTTCACGAAGCGATCCTGGCCAGTGGAATGTTTCTCGGGCCCATGCTGGCCGGGCTGGTGGGTGAACGATTCAGCCTCCGAAGTCCCTTCTATTTTTGCGCCGCTACCCTCGCGGTGATGATCCTCGTCCAACTCGCCGTCGTCGCCCGGCGGCGCCGGCAACCGACGACTCCTTCGTAATTTCCTGTTCACTTCTTTGAGACGATCGTCTCAAAGATCTGAACAGACGGACGCGACCGGGTTTCGCGGAGGTTGACGAGCGGTTTTGCGCGCCGATATAGTCCGCGCTTCGTATGGGAAACGACTGCTCACCGCAACTGCGGCGGAAATATCCGTTCGATGTGATCGAGCCGAAGTGGCAGCGCTACTGGTCCGAACACAAAACCTTCGCCGCCGAGCCAAAACCCGGCCAGCCCAAGCTGTACGTGTTGGACATGTTCCCGTACCCGAGCGGCGCAGGGTTGCACGTGGGCCATCCGGAAGGCTACACGGCCACGGATATTTACTGCCGTTTCAAGCGGATGAACGGGTTCAATGTCCTGCATCCAATGGGCTGGGATGCGTTTGGTCTGCCGGCGGAACAGTATGCGATTGATACCGGCACGCACCCGGCCGAGACGACGCGGCGCAATATCGCGACGTTTCGGCGTCAGATCCAGATGCTGGGCTTCAGCTACGACTGGGACCGCGAAGTGGACACCACCGACCCGTCGTATTTCAAATGGACGCAGTGGATTTTTCTCCAGCTTTACCGGCAGGGGCTGGCCTACCAAGCCGAGGTGCCGGTGTGGTGGTGTGACGGTTGCAAAGCCGTGCTGGCCAATGAGGAGGTCAATGCCGACGGCACCTGCGATCGCAAGGGCCACAACGAAGTTTACCGGCGTCCGCTGCGGCAGTGGCTGTTGCGGATCACGGCGTATGCCGAGCGGTTGTTGAAGGATCTCGACCTGGTTCAGTGGCCCGAGTCCATCAAGGAACAACAACGAAACTGGATCGGCCGCAGCGAAGGCGCCGAGGTGGATTTTCACACGGACAGCGGCGACACAATCCGCGTGTTCACGACGCGGCCGGATACCTTGTTCGGCGCCACCTATGTGGTGCTGGCGCCCGAGCATCCGCTGGTCGAGAAGTACCGGACACCGGAGGTGGACGCCTACCGCGCGGCGGCGGCGAAAAAGAGCGAGTTGGAGCGGACGCAGTTGGAAAAGGAGAAGACCGGTGTGTTCACCGGCCGCTATGCGATCAACCCGGTCAATCAGGAGCGCATTCCGATTTGGGTCGCTGACTACGTGATGATGGGCTACGGCACCGGGGCGATCATGGCGGTGCCGGCGCACGACACGCGCGATTTCGAGTTTGCGAAAACGTACGGCTTGGAAATTCGCGTCGTCGTCCAGCCGCCGCCCGGTGTGGACCCGCACGGGTTTACCGGCGACGGGGTGGCGGTCAATTCGGGATTGATTACCGGCCTGCCGACGGCGGAGGCGAAGCGGAAGATCACCGCCTGGCTGGCCGAGCGTGGTTGGGGCCGGGCGACGGTGAATTACAAGTTGCGCGACTGGTTGTTTTCCCGTCAGCGGTACTGGGGCGAGCCGATTCCGATCGTCCATTGCACCGCCTGCGGCACGGTGCCGGTGCCGGAATCGGACTTGCCGCTGCGGTTGCCGGAGTTGAAGGATTATTCGCCGTCCGGTAATGCCGAGCCGCCGTTGGCGAAGGCGACCGAGTGGGTGAATTGCCGTTGTCCCCAATGCGGCGGCCCCGGCAAGCGCGAGACGAACACGATGCCGCAATGGGCCGGCAGTTGTTGGTATTACCTGCGCTATCTCGATCCGCACAATGACGAGGCGTTCGTCGCAAAAGACAAGGAGCGCTACTGGATGCCGGTGGACCTGTACGTCGGCGGCGCGGAACATGCCGTCTTACATCTGCTCTACGCGCGCTTCTGGCACAAAGTGCTGTTTGATCTCGGCCACGTTTCCACGCCGGAGCCGTTTCTGCGGTTGATCAATCAGGGCATGATCCTCGGGGAGGACAACCGCAAGATGTCGAAATCGTGGGGCAACGTGATCAACCCCGACGATGTGGTGCGGGAGTACGGCGCCGATACGTTGCGCTTGTACGAGATGTTCATGGGGCCGCTGGAAGCGACGAAACCGTGGAGCACGCAAGGCGTCGAGGGGGTCTACCGGTTCCTCGGTCGGGTCTGGCGGTTGTACGAGGACGGCGTGACGGAGGAGCTGCCCGCCCCCGCCTTGCAAAAGGCGCTGCACCAAACCATCCAGCATGTCACGGAACGGACCGAGGCGCTGGCGTTCAACACCGCCATCTCGGCGATGATGGAATTCGTCAATGTGATGACCGCGCAACCGACCCGGCCGCGGGCGGTGCTGGAACCGTTCGTCCGGCTGCTGGCGCCGTACGCGCCTCATCTCGCCGAGGAATTGTGGTCGCGGCTCGGTCACGATCACACGCTGGCCTGCGAACCGTGGCCGCGCCCTGACCCGGCATGGTTGCAGGAGGACACCCTTTCCATTGTCGTCCAGATCAACGGCAAGTTGCGCGACAAACTGACCGTGCCGGCGCGCTTGTCGCGGGAGGAATTGGAGCAACGCGCGCTGGCCAGCCCGAAAATCCGGGAACTGCTGGCGGGTCTGACCGTGCAAAAAGTCATCGTCGTGCCCGGCAAACTCGTCAACATCGCGGCAGCCTGACCGAAAAATAGATTGAGCCATCGCTCAAGTTGCGGCATAGTGAGCGCGTGCGGTAGGGAACGATGTTCAAGCTGACGAGGAGAGAAGCTCAGGTGGTGGTCTTGCTGGCGAGCGCCCTTGTGTTGGGTTCCGTGGTGAGGGAGTGGCGAGCGCGCCGGGCGACCGAAGCCCGCGCCGCCCGTGTGGAGGCTGAACAGGAACATGGAGAAGATTAATTTTGCCGAGCGCATCGAAGAGATTGTTCGCGTGGATCCCCGGTACGAACGTGACGCGTATCAATTTGTCCGTGAAGGCCTCGACTACACGCTGAAGCTGATGAAAAAACAGGGCGCCCGGGCGCATCACCACGTCACCGGTCAGGAACTGCTGGAAGGTCTCCGGCAGTACAGCCTGCAACAGTACGGCCCGATGGCCAAGACCGTCCTCAATTACTGGGGCGTCAACCAGTGCGAGGATTTCGCCGAGATCGTCTTCAATATGGTGGAACGCGGCATCCTCGGCAAAACCGAGCAGGACAGCCGCGACGATTTCAAAGGCGGGTACGATTTCGACGAAGCATTCGTCAAACCCTATCTCCCTCCCGTCCGCGCCGCGCATCGCCGCGCCAACAGCAGCGCCGCCCCGCGCGCCGACCGCCACACGACCGGGCCGAAAAAATTGAGCAGCGGCTCAAACTGATTGTCTGAGTCGGCATGCACCGCTGTTTTCTGCCGCTTCTGTTGCTGCTTGCCGGCACGCTTTCGGCCCTCGCGGTTGCCCCCGCTCAAAAACGCGTCCTGCCCAACGGCCTGACGGTTCTCGTCCGCGAAGACCGCAGCGCGCCGGTCGTCAGCGCCCAGGCATGGGTGCGCGCTGGCAGCATCACGGAAGCCGACTGGATGGGTGCCGGCCTTTCCCACGTGCTTGAACACATGCTCTTCAAGGGCACCACCAAACGCGGCGTCGCCCAAATCGCCCAGGAAATCGAAGCGCACGGCGGTTACATCAACGCGTACACCTCGTTCGAGCAAACGGTGTACTACATTGACCTGCCGGCGGCCCACTGGCGTGTGGCGCTCGACATTCTGGCCGACTGCATGATGAACGCCACCATTCCCGCCGACGAATTGGAAAAAGAAAAACAGGTCATCCACCGCGAAATGGCGATGAATCAGGACAACCCCGACCGCCGCGCCAGCCTGTTACTCTTCCATACCGCGTACACCACCCACCCCTACCGGCATCCGATCATCGGGTACCGCGACATTTACGACCGCACCACGCGCGACGATGTTGTGGCCTATTACCGGCGTCACTACGTGCCGAACAATCTGATGTTTGTCGTCGTCGGCGATGTCAATGCCGACGAGGTGTTCCGCGAAGTCGAAACGCTCACCAAAGATTTCACCATGGGTCCGCTGCCGCCCGTGTACATCCCGCCGGAACCGCCCCAACTCGGCCCGCGTCGCCGCGACCAAGACATGGCCGTCCAACTCACCCAGGCCCATCTCGCCTGGCCCGTTCCGCCGCTGACCCACCCGGACGTGTACGCTCTCGACGTGCTGGCGATTATCCTCGGCGACGGTCGCAGTTCCCGTCTCTACCGCGAAATCGTCCAAAACCGCGGCCTGGCGCACACCGTCAACGCCTGGTGCTGGACACCGCGCGACCCCGGCCTGTTTGCCGTCTCCGCAACCGTGGATCCCGACCGACGCGACGCCGCACTGGCCGCGATCCAAACGGAATTGCAAAAACACGATTACACCGACGAGGAGGTTGCCAAAGCCGTCAAAATCACCCTCAGCAACCACCTCGCCGAGCTCAAAACCATGCGCGGCCAGGCCGCCGACATCGGGCAAAACGAATTTCTCACCGGCGACCCGAACTACTCCGAAATCTACCTGCGCAACCTCCAGCGCGTCACCGCCGCCGATGTTCGCCGCGTCGCCCGGCAATATCTCGTTGCCGACCGGCTGACCATCACGACCCTCAACCCCACCGGCCGCGCCACCGCGACCGCCACCAACACCGCCACCGCCGTCGCCAGCGACATCCAGAAGATTCAACTCCCCAACGGTCTTCGACTCCTTGTCCGCGAAGACCCCAAACTGCCGCTGGTGGACATCCGCGTCCTGCTTCAGGGCGGCGTCCTCGCGGAGACGCCCGACCGCAACGGCATCACCAAACTCACCGCCCGCTCGTTGCTGAAGGGCACCACCCACCGGACCGCCGACCAAATCGCCGACGAGATCGAGTCGGTTGGCGGCAGCATGGGGTTTTTTGCCGGCAACAACAGCTTCGGCCTCCACGTCAGCACGCTCGCCAGCGAACTGGACCGCGCCCTCGACGTCCTCGCTGATGTCCTGCAGCATCCGACCTTCCCGGCCGACCTGGTCGAACGCGAACGGGCCGTCCAACTCGCCGAAATCAAAGCCGAACAGGACAAAATCCTCCCAGCGGCCCAACAACTCCTGCGCGAAGCGCTGTTCGCAACGCATCCCTACCGGCTTAATTCGTCCGGCACTCTCGATGCCGTCGCCGCCCTGACCGGCGATCAGCTCCGCGAGTTTCATCGCCAATCCGTCGTGCCCAACAACATGGTCATCTGTGTTTTCGGTGACGTGAAAGCCGCCGATGTTCGCGCCCGCATCGAAGCCCTGTTCGGTTCCCTGGCGGCCCGACCGCTGGAATGGAAACGCGCCGCCGAACGACTCGCCGCCCCCGTTAGAAAAACCGAGACCCGACCGAAAGAACAAGCTGTCCTGCTCGTCGGCTTCAGCGGGACCGACCTGTTCAGCGCGGACCGTTTCGCTCTCGACCTGCTCAACGAAGCCTACTCGGGCCAGGGATCCCGACTGTTCCTCCGCATCCGCGACGAACTCGGCCTCGCGTACTACGTCGGCGCCTATCAACTGCTCGGCCTCGACCCCGGTTACTTCGCCCTGTACGTCGGCACCACGGCGGAAAACGTCGCCACCTGCGAAAAAGAATTGTTCGCCGAGCTGGCCCGCCTCCAAACCACCGGGCTGACCCCCGAGGAACTCGACCGCGCCAAAAACAGCCTCATCGGCCAGCAACTCGTCCGTCTCCAGGACAACGGCGAGCTCGCCCTCATGGCCGGGCTGGATGAATTGTACGGCCTCGGCTTCGATCATTACCGGCAACTCGATCAACGCTACCGGGCCGTCACCAACGACGACATCAAACGAATCGCCGCCACCTACTTTACCGACAAACCGGCGGCGGTGGTCGTTATTCAACCCGAAGGAAAGTAATTATGGCCGAAGTTCAACGCGACACCATCGGTTCCCGCGAAGACACCCTGCGGTTTCTGGAACTCGTTTCGCTGTTCCAAACCCAGGCCATGATTGCCCTCGGCAAACTGGCCAACCCGATGACCCAGAAAACCGAGCGCAATCTCGACGCCGCGCGGCTGATGATTGACACGCTGGAAATGCTCGAGAAGAAAACCACCGGCAACCTCAACGCCGATGAATCCCGCATGCTCAAGGTCGCCCTGACCGATCTGCGGATCATGTACGTCGAGGAATCGAAAAAGCCAGACACCCCACCCGCCCCACCCACCCCGTCCGCTCCGCCCCCGCCGGAAGAGTCCAAGGTTAAGTTCCACAAAACGTACGAATAACGCCCCTGTCTCACATCCGTGAGACGATCGTCTCAAAGATGTTAACAGGAGGGAGACGAACCGACGGTCTTCATGGCTGCGGGTCGGCGGCGGGATTGTCGCGGAGCGGAACGATCCACGTTGCCGGCCGCCAGTCCCACTGCTGGGTCACCAGATTGACGTTCGGGTCAATCAGCCATTGGGGCGGACGACCATTCAAAGAGGCTTTCACTTCGGCTCGCACGGCGACATTGCTGCGACCAAATCGGCGTTGCTCGTTCGCGATGTGCCGGGCAAATTGCCGTATCAAATCCGGTCGCGTGGACATCCGGCTGAACTGCCGCTGCAACAGATACTCTTCCGGATTAACCCGCCAGGTCCGACCGGTGTCGCGGTCGGTCGCCCAGAACACCGCCGTCGCCTCTTTGGTGCGCAACTTCATGTGCCACGCAAACCGGTGGCCTTCTTCCGTCCAACTGACCTCTCCCGGATAGGCAAAGTGCCGCAGCGGCAACAAAATCTGGATCGCCAGATAGACCCCCGCCCAGCGCACCACGCCGGCCGAGTACGGAAACGGCTGGCGCGGCGCGGCCGGTACCGCCCGACGCACGAGCCGGCGGGGCCAGTCGCCCTCGAAGAACAGGCCGGTCGTCATCAGCATCAGCCACGGGAAAATACCAATGCCGAACACGGTGGCATTGGTCAGGTGAAACAGACTCACGAGAACCAACGCCGCAAAACGCGTTCGTCGCCAGAGCAGTAACGGTGCGATGAACAGGTCGAGCAGCAAACCGCCGTACGAAAATAACATCACCAACCACTCCTCGCGCAGCAGCGGACCGACCACCGGCCGATGCGACAGATCCGCCAGCCACATCCGCAACGGTTCACCGCGCAGCCAGTCGGGATTGATCTTCGCCACGCCTGCGTAGAAGTACACCAGGCCGATTTGCGCCCGCAGCAACCCGTAACACCACGCCGGGATGAACGGACTGCCGGGGCGGCGCCACGCATCCACCGACCAGACCCGATGGGCGGGCAAAAAGATCAGCAGCAGGCTGAACAGGCAAATCAGATAAAAATGGTTCAGGTACTGCGTGGCCTCGAGCAAAAACACATACGTCCAGCCGACAAAAAACAGAACGGTTGCCAGCCGATACTGCCAGCCCACCATCACGCAGATAGCCAGCGCCGCCAGCACCCAGAAATGGGCGTACATCCCCCAGCCCGGCCACGGTTTGACCCAGTGAAATCCCGGATAGGTGAAGTGAAACGTCGGCGCGATGTACTGCCAGTAAACGTCGCCCGAAAACAAATACGCCTGCATTTCAAACAACATCAGCGCCCCAAAACCGATGCGAAACACCGCCAGAGATGCGCCGTCAACCGGTGTGAACAACCACGTTCGCCAACGCGACCCGGGAGGCATGGACTACCAGCGTTGGCAGGTGGCCCGGTAACTTTCGACGTTGCGCCGCAACTCGCGGACGCTGTCGCCGCCGAACTTGTCCAGCAACGCCGCCGCCAGTTCGATCGCCACCACCGCTTCGCCGATCACCGCCGCGGCGGGCGCGGCGCAAACATCGGAGCGTTCCACTGCCCCGCGGACTTCCGCACCGGTCTGAATGTCCACCGATCGCATCGGTTTCATCAGCGTGGAGAGGGGTTTCATCGCGGCGCGCACCACGATCGGTTGGCCGTTGGTCATCCCGCCCTCGAAGCCACCGGCATGGTTGTGCGTGCGCACCGGTTCGCCGCCCTCGAGCGAGAGGATTTCGTCGTGCACTTGCGATCCGAATCGCCGGGCGGCTTCAAAACCAAGACCGGTCTCGACGCCTTTGATGGCCTGAATGCTCATCAAGGCGCGGGCCAGATTCGCGTCGAGCTTCCGATCCCACTGCACATGGCTGCCGAGACCAATCGGCGCGCCGGTCGCCACCACCTCGAACACTCCTCCCAGCGTGTCGCCCTCGGATTTGGCGGCATCAATGGCTTCGATCATTTTCGCCGAGGCAATCGGGTCGGCGCACCGCACCTCACTGGCTTCGCTGCGTTCACGGATCTGCGCCAGCGTCAGCCCGTCCGTCTGCGCCTTGACCGGCCCGAGTTCAACGATGTGGCCCACAACGTCCATGCCCACCTCGGCGAGCAACACCTTGCAGACTGCGCCGATGGCCACGCGCATCGTGGTTTCGCGGGCGCTGGCCCGTTCGAGGATGTCGCGCGCATCCTGCCGGTCGTACTTCAGCACCCCGGTCAGATCGGCGTGCCCGGGCCGCGGTTTTGTGACGGGCGGCAGCTCGTTGATTTTGAAATCCTTGTTTTTCACCAGCAACGTGATCGGGGAACCGATCGTTTCGCCCAGACGCAGCCCGGAGAGGATTTCGGCCGTGTCGGTTTCGAGTTTCATCCGTCCGCCCCGGCCGTACCCTTTTTGGCGTCGCGCCAGATCGGGGTTGATGTTGGCCGGCGAGAGTTTCAGCCCGGCCGGTAACCCTTCGATGATGCCGATCAGGGCGGGGCCGTGCGATTCGCCGGCGGTGAAATATCGGAGCTGCGGCATGAGTTAATCCTTTATCAGAAGCCGGAGGTACCAGTCCACCAAATCATGCCCGTAAAACACCCAGAGCACCGCCGCCGCGGCGATGTACGGGCCGTACGGAATCCGTCCGCGCATTTCCCGCAATCGAAGAACAATCAACGCCAGCCCCACCACCGAGCCGAGCAACGACGAGACCATCAACGTAAACAACGCCGGTTTCCAGCCGAGAAACGCCCCGATGGCCGCCATCAATTTCACGTCGCCGAACCCCATGGCTTCCTGTGGCAGAATCAACAGATCCGTCGTGCCACGGATCGGACCGCTCGCGGTCAGTTCCAGCTTTTCTCCGCCGACATCCAGGTGCGTCTCGGAAATCGCCACCTCAACGTCCTGATATGATTTGTCACCCACCACCAGCGTGGCGGCGCGGAATCGGATCCGGTCGCTCTGCCGCATGAACAGCTCATCCCATTTCACCACCTCGTCGAGCACGGTCAGTTTCCGGTCGGCGATCGTAATCGTCGTGCCCGGCTCGAGCGGCACCTTCTTCCGCCCGAAAATCCATTTGCCGACTTCCACAATCGCCCAAACCGTCAGCCCGCCGACGAGCAGCCCGACCAGCGACCAGAGCAGCCCGCGATACCAAACGCTCTCCCCCACCAGTGGCGGGTGCAACGTCGCCAGCGCCAGCCCGGCGACGCAACCGCCGAGCGTGATTTCGTCCGGGATGATGTAATGCTCGAAATCAATGAACGTCGCCACGATCAGCCCGGCAATGAAGAGCCAGTAAATCGGCACGAGCCAGCCGGTGAACTTCAGCCAAACGGCCAGAAACAACAACCCGGTGGCCAGTTCCACCGTGGCGTAGCGCGGCGAGATCCGCGCCCCGCATTGCCGGCACCGCCCGCGCAGCAGCAGATAGCTGAGAATCGGAATGTTGTCGAACCACCGGATGGGCTGCTTGCACTTCGGACAATGCGACGGCGGGCGCACCACCGACTGCGCCCGCGGCATGCGATGAACGCAGACGTTGAGAAAACTGCCAACCACCGCGCCGAAGACGAACGCCACCACATCCAGATACAGCGCCAGCCACGGACTCATTCGGCCACCGCCCGTCGCAACGCCGCGCGCATCACTTCGACCGGTGCGGCTCGGCCCGTCCACAACTCAAACGCCCGCGCCCCCTGATGCAACAGCATGCCGAGTCCGTTGGCCGTTCGGGCACCGGCCGCCCGAGCGACGCGCAGCAGTTCCGTTTGCGGCGGATTGTAAATCGTGTCGTACACCAGATGCTGTCGGCCGGGCTGAATGCCCAGTGACTCACCGGGACGCAGCCCGACCGACGTGGCGTTCACGATCAAATCCACCTCGCGTAATATGCCGGGCGCATCCGCCAGCGCGATTCCCTCGCAGCCCGGCAAGTCAGCCAGCCGGGCCACGGTGCGATTGGCGACCACCACCCGCGCCGCGCCGGCCCGCCGGCAGGTCAACGCCAGTGCCCGACCGGCCCCACCGGCACCCAGCACCAACACCCGCAACCCCGCCACGGCGCAACCGAACTCTTCCGCGATCGCTTGCGTGAAGCCGTAGCCGTCGGTGTTGAACCCGCACAGGCGGCCGTTGGTTTCAAAACGGATCGTGTTGACGGCGCCGAGTGCGCGGGCTTCGGCGTCGGCTTCGTCCACCATCTCCAGCGCGAGGATTTTGTGGGGCACGGTGAGGTTGACCCCGGCAAATCCCATCTCGCGCGCCCCATCCAGCGCGCGGCGCAGATTACCGGGATCCACCCGGCAGGCCACGTACACCCAGTTCAAACCCAGAGCGGCAAACGCGGCGTTGTGCATCGCCGGCGAGGCGGTGTGGGCAATCGGATCGCCGAACACGGCGACGATGCGGGTTGAACCGTTGATCTGCATGCCCGGCTATAATACGCGGGCCAACAGGTTGCTGAGAAGCGTCAGCGTCGGTTGCGGGAAAACGCCCAAACCCACCACGGCCGCCGCCACTGCCGTCAACGTAGCGGTCAGGTAGCCGGACGTTTCGATCGGTGACTCGTCCGCCGCCGCTTCGACGTACATGTGTTTCAACACGATCAGGTAGTAGTACAGCGACACGGCGCTCATCAGAATCCCGACCACCACCAGCCAGAGCAGACCGAATTGTTGCGCATCCTTTTCGATCGCGGCGGCGAAGAGATAGAACTTCCCGAAGAATCCACCCAATGGCGGCACCCCGGCCAGCGACAGGACAAAAATCAGCATCAACAACGACAACAACGGCGCCCGTTTCGCCATGCCGTTGAAATGTGTCAGCTCCTCCCCGCCCGCCCGAGAGGCCAAGGCCGCCACCACGCCAAACGCGCCCAGGTTCGTCAGCGCATAGACGATCACATAGAACATCACCGCCGTCGCCCCGGTCAGACTCGCCGCGATCAGCCCGATGAAAATGTAACCCGCGTGCGCGATGCTCGAGTAGGCCAGCAGTCGTTTGACGTTGCGCTGCACAATCGCCGCGCAATTGCCCAGCACCATGCTCAACACCGCCGTCACCGCCAGCAGCAACGTCCAGCCGGACTGGAAATTTCCCCAGAACGCCAGCCCTTCGCCGGTGGCGAACCCGAGCAGCAACACTTTCGCAAACACGAAGAAACTGGCGACCTTCGAGCCGGTCGCGATGAACGCCGTCACCGGCGTCGGCGCGCCCTCGTACGCGTCCGGCGCCCAGAGATGAAACGGCACGACCGCCACCTTGAACCCGAATCCGATGATCACCAGCAACAACCCGACGCCCAAGAGCGGCGTCATCGTCACCTCGGTCATCGCGCGCAGATTGGTCGTGCCGGCCACACCGAAGACGTAACTCAGGCCAAACAACAAAAACGCCGACGAGATGGCCCCGAACATGAAATATTTCAACGCCGCCTCCTGCGAGCGCAGCCAGTTCTTGTGAAACGCCGTCAGGATGTAGAGACACAAACTGGTCAATTCGAGCGCGACGAAAATCGTGATCAACTCCTCGCTGGCCACCAGCAACAACATCCCGATCGCCCCGAAAATGACCGTCGCAAAATACTCGCCGACATGCCGCCCGACATCGTGCTCCAGCGAAATCACCACCGTCAGCAGCGTCAGCACCAAAATCACCAGCTGGAACGTCAGGGTCAGGTTATCCACCACCAATGTCCCGCCGAGCAACCGCTCCGGATCCGTTCCCAACATCTGGCAGACCGGGATCGCGGCCAGTAACAAGCCGGCAATGGTCAAGCCCCCGACCGCCTTCGTCCGCTGCGCGTTCTCGTGACGCCGCAGCCAGCCGAGATCCAGCCCCAGCGCAAACAACGCCGTGAACACCAGCACCAGTTCCGCGCTCAAGCCGCGAAACACCGCGAAGTAGGAATCGCTCATCCGCGCAACCCCCGCAGAAATAATTCCACGTTCGGTTTGATCATGTTCATCATGAGGGAAGGATAAACGCCGACGATCACCAGCAACGCCATCAGCACAACCGCGGCGATTTTTTCCGGCCACGTAATCGGCGGCAGATCGTGACCGGCAGTGTGACCTGGATCGTTCGCGCCGTGATGACCGCCATCGTCATCGCGTTCCATGAACACCTTGTTGTTGGCGTTCAGGATATACGCCACCGTGATCGGAATGCTCAGCGCCGCGCCCAGCGCCAGCCACGGACTCATCGCAAACGCCCCCATCAGCACCTGGATCTCCGCCACAAACCCGCTGAATCCCGGCATGCCCATCGAAGCCGCGCCGCCAATCACAAACGTGACGCAGGCAAAGGGAATGGCCTTTCGCAGCCCGCCCAGTTCGTCGAGTTGCCGGGTATGGGTCCGGTCGTACACCATCCGCCCGACGACGGCGAACAGCAGGCTGGCGACGATGCCGTGCGAAAACATTTGCAACACGGCACCGGATACGCCCAGTACATTCAGCGTCACCAGTCCCAGCAACACGAATCCCATGTGACTGACGCTCGAATACCCGATGATGAACTTGAAATCCTTCTGCACCAGCGCCACCGCCGCGCCGTACAGGATGCCGACGATCGCCAGTCCGGCCAGCCACCATTTCCAGTAATCAAGCCCCGCCGGGAACAACATCATCGAAGCCCGCAAACAACCGTAGGCGCCCAGTTTCATCACCACCCCGGCCAACAACATCGAAGCCGCCGTCGGCGCCGCCACATGACCCGTCGGCGCCCAGGTGTGAAACGGCCACATACCCGCCAGCACGGCAAACCCCACAAACGCCAGCAGGAAGATCCAGATCTGCGTGTCACGCGCCAGCGGGTGCCGGGCCAGTTCAAGCAGATTGAACGTCTGTCCGCCGGCCGCGAAATACGCCGCCAGAATCGCAATGAACACCAGCGCGCTTCCCAGGAACGAGTACAGCACCAGCTTCATCGCGCCGTACTCCTTCCGCGTCGAACCCCAGATCGCGATGATGAAGTATTTCGGGATGATCGCCAGCTCGTAAAACACAAACAACAGAAACAAATCCATCGCCATGAACACGCCATAAACCCCGGCAATCAACACCAGAAAGAACGCGAAAAATTCCTTGGTCCGGTGTTCGATGTTCCAACTGAACAGGATACCGGTGACACAGACAAACCCGTTCAACACGATCAGCGGCAGGCTGATCCCGTCCACGGCCAGGTGATAGCGGGAATGCAGCGCGTCAATCCACGGCCGATCGCGCAACCACACCATCCCGCTGCCGGTCTCCGCAATCAACGTGTGAACGATCCGGTCGTAATGGAAATAATCCACCAACGCCACCGCCAGCCCCACCAGCCCGGTCAGCAACGCCACCGCGCGGATCAATCCCCGCGCTTCGCGGGGCAACATCATCACCACCGCCGCGCCCAACAACGCCGAATAAATCGTCCAGTCCGTCTGCATGAGTTATCGCACCAGCGTCAGCATGATCTCCGGAGCGCGTTCAAACACCGCCACGAGGTCCAGCACCGTCGCGTTTGACGCCGCCAGCAGCGGAGCCGGATACACGCCGATCCCAAACATGAAAACCATCAGCCCCGCGCCGATGAAAATCTCCCGCCCGGTCATGTCGCGCAACCCCGCCCACTTCTCGTTTAACGGCCCGAAACAAACCTGCTGCATCATCCCCAGCAGAAACACCGCCGTCACCACCAGGCCGAGCAACGAGGCCAACGCCGCCCACGGCACCACCGGGAACGCCCCCTTGAACACGAGAAACTCCCCGACAAATCCGTTCAACCCCGGCAACCCCAGCGACGAGAACATCGAGACGCCCAGCACCCCGGCATAGATCGGCATGATTTTGCGCAGCCCGCCGTACTCCGCCAACTGCCGGGTGTGCGTCCGCTCGTAAATACACCCGACCATGAAGAACAACGCCGCCGAGCTGATGCCGTGGTTGAACATCTGAAGCACGGCGCCGTTGAGCGCCGCCGCTTTTTCGTTCACCACGTCTTTCACATCGGGCGCCGCGGCGGCGGCGGCGAAAATGCCCAGCATCGCGTACCCCATGTGGTTGACCGACGAATAGGCGACGAGTCGTTTGAAATCCGTTTGCGCCAATGCGGCAAACGCGCCGAACACCACGCTGGCCACCGCCAGCAGCAGCAGCAGGTTCAGGTTCGCCGCCACCTGGTCCGGGAATATCGGCAGAACAATTCGCAGGAAACCATACACGCCCATCTTCAACAACACCGCCGCCAGCACCATTGAACCGCCCGTCGGCGCCTGTGTGTGCGCATCCGGCAACCACGTGTGAAACGGCCAGATCGGCACCTTGATCGCAAACCCGAGGAAGGTCGCCCAGAACAAGACGTTGGCAAAACCGACCGGGCTGATGTCCAGGCCGGTCGTGCGGTTGATGTCGCCAACGAGCACGCCCATCGCCCTTCCCAGTTCCCCGGATGCGGCTTGTTCGCGCAGCGAAACGAAATCAAAATTCTGCGTCGCCAAATAAATGAACCCGAACGCCAGCAGCATCCCAATGCTGCCGGCAAGGGTATAGACGAAGAACTTGAACGAGGCGTACGTCCGCTCCTCCGCGCCCCAGATGCGAATGAGGAAAAACATCGGTATCAACCCGATCTCCCAGAAGATGAACCAGTGGAAGAAATTCAGCGCGGTGAACACGCCAAACATGCCGGCCTGCAACAGCAAAAACAGAAAGAAAAACAACTTCACCCCGCGCTCCTGATTCCAGTGCGCCAGCAACGCCAGCGGCGTGATCAACGCGGTCAGCAACACCATCGTCACGCTCAACCCGTCCACGCCGAGGAAGTATTCCACGTGCAGCGTGGGAATCCAGGCGGCGCGCTCGACGAATTGCAGACCGGCCTCGGGCCGGAACTGACTCCAGATGCACAGCGCCAAACTGAGCGAAAACAGGCTGGCCAGCAGCGACACGCCTTTGATCGCCTTGTCCGCCGTCTTCGGCAGCAACAACACCAAACCGGCCCCGGCCAGCGGCGCAAACGTCATCAACGTTAAAAAGGGAAAGTTCATTTCACGAAATAGACAACCAACAACGCCACCACCCCGACCGCCATCACTCGCAGATAATTTTGCACCCGCCCGTTTTGCAGCCGGGCGAGAATCTTGCCGGACCCGCGCACCCCCTCGCAGCCAGCGTCGAACCCGCCGTTGATGAGCAATTCATCGCCCACCAACCGCACCAGTTGCGAAATCCCCCAGCACACCCACGCGATCGCGTGGAGAATGCCGTCCACGACCAGCTTGTCCACCACGCGGAACAACGTCCCCAGCGCCATCGTCGCGCGGATAATCGTTGCCTCGTACAACTCGTCCACGTACCACTTGCGGTTCAATACGGTGAACAACCCGCCCAACGTGACCGCCAACGGATCCGCATCCGTCGCGTGCACCATCGGTTTCCGACCGTAAATCAACCAACCGAGGAAAATCCCGAACAGTCCCACGCCAATCGAAAGCCACAACACCAGGTTGCTGTGATGGGGCGCATGGGCGTCGGGCGCGAGATAGTGATGGAACAGATTCCCCTTCCACCACGGTGTCCCCAGCCAGCCCATGAACAAGGCGAACACCGCCAGCACCGCAATCGGCAGCCACATGTTCCACGGCACCTCGTGCGGTTCGTGCCCGCCGTGGCCGTGGCCGTGGTCATGCGCATCGTGTCCGTGGTCGTGCCCGGCCTGGCCGCCGCGCCATTGGCCGCCAAACACCAGATACATCTGGCGCGTCATGTAGAACGCCGTCAGAAACGCCGCAAATGTCGCCAGTCCCCAGACCAGTTTGTTGTGATGGTAGGTTTCGAGCAAAATCTCGTCCTTGCTGAAAAAGCCGGCCGTCAACGGGAAACCGGCCAGCGCAAGGTAGCCGGCCAGGTAACACCAGAAGGTGATCGGCATGTACCGCTTCAGCCCGCCCATCTTGCGCATGTCCTGCTCGTGATGCGTGCCGATGATCACGCAGCCGGAACCGAGGAACAACAGCGCCTTGAAAAACGCGTGCGTCAGCAGATGAAACTGTCCCGCCACAAACCCACCGGCCCCGAGCGCCATCACCATGAAACCGAGCTGCGAACAGGTCGAGTAGGCCAGCACGCGTTTGATGTCGAATTGCGCCACCGCGATCGTCGCGGAAAACACCGCCGTGATGCAGCCGACCCACATCACAAAATCCATCACCCAATCACCGGCCCCCGCCGTGAAAACCGGAAACATCCGCCCGACCATGAACACACCCGCCGCCACCATCGTCGCCGCGTGAATCAACGCGCTGACCGGCGTCGGGCCTTCCATCGCATCCGGCAACCACACGTGCAACGGGAACTGCGCGCTCTTGCCCATCGCCCCGATGAACAGCATCAACGCAATCGTCCCGGCCATCGAAAGCCCCCACCAGCCGGTCAGCGTCGCGAGACTACCGGCCTGTTGCAGCGCCCCGGTGCCTTCCGCCGTGTAGAGATTCAGCGTGCCGGTCTGTTGGTACAACATCAGGATCCCGATGAAGAATCCCACGTCGCCCACCCGCGTCGTGATGAACGCCTTCTTCATCGCCGCCGCCGCGCTCGGTTTGAAATACCAGAACCCGATCAGCAAGTAGCTGCACAGCCCGACCAGCTCCCAGCACATGAACAGCAGCAATAAGTTGTTCGCCACCACCAATCCGAGCATCGAAGCAGCAAACAACGACAGGAAACAGAAAAATCGCGTGAAATTCTCGTCGTCGTGCATGTAGCCGGTCGCGTTGACAAAAATCCAGAACCCGACAAACGACACCATCGCCGCCATGCCGGCCGTCAACGGATCGAGCACAAACCCCAGGTCGAGCGTCGTTGTGCCGAACTTGAACCACGTGAAATTCGCGATCCCGCGCGCCACCTCGGCGCCGTGTCCGCCGCCGAACGTCGCCACCAACGCGCGCAGCGCCAGCACGCAGGAAATCCCCATCGCGCCAATGGTCAGCGTGGCCGAGAGTCTTCGCGCCGGCTTTTTCAGCAATGACTGGATCGCCGCCGCCAGGAGCGGGAACAGCGGAATCAGCCATTGCTGAGCGGCCAGATGGTTCAAATGTTCCGCGTGTGCCATGTCAACCTCGCAACGCCTTCATCTCGTCCACGTCCACCGAGCGATAATGCCGGTAAATCGCGATCACCAACGCCAACCCCACCGCCGATTCCGCCGCGGCAATCGTCACCGCAAAGATCGCGAACATCTGCGCCGTCAACATCGCGTGCCATTTGAAATGCCAGAACGCCACCAGATTCAAAATCGCCGCATTGAACATGATTTCGATGGCGATCAGCACGAGAATCGCATTGCGCCGCGTCAACGCTCCGGCCAGGCCGATGGCAAACAGGATCGCCGACAACGCCAGATAATGTCCGAGCGCCAGGTTCATCGCCGCCGCAGGACCTCCTCGAGCGCGATGACCACCGCGCCAATCAACGCCGCCGTCAACAACACCGCCATCGCCTCGAATGGCACCACCCAAGTGCCGACCAGCGCCTTGCCGATTTCCGCGACCGACGAGTTGGCCTGCGCGGAACTGCCGGCTTGGGAAACGGGATCATTGACCACCGCGCGCACCACGCCGGCGGCCAGCGCCGCCGCGATTATCCCGCCGCTCCACCATTTCATCCCAAAAACTTCCCGCGGCCCTTCCGTCCCCGTCACGTTCCGCGTCAGCATGATCGCAAACAGAATCAGCACCGCCACCGCGCCAATGTAAATCAGGATTTGCACCGCCGCCAAAAAGTCGGCGCGCAACAGGAAATAATGACCGGCCACGCCGAGGAAAAACAAAATCAGCGACAACACGCAATGCACCAGGTTTCGCAACAGCACCGCCAACAGCGCGCCCAGCAGCGTGATCACCGACAGTATCAGGAACGCGTAGGTCATGGTCTCTGCAACGGTGGGAGCGCCCTTCCGGGCGCGGCACGTGACGCGATCGTGCCCGGAAGGGCACTCCCACAACCCTGTGCGTTTGCGCCGTGACAATTCATGAGGCGTACCGGTACACACGCTTCTCGATGGCGTTCGGCGCGCCGACCTTCGAGAGGATCACCCACGCCACCAGCAATCCAACCGCTGTGACGACCCACGCCAGCGGTTTCGGGTTCAGGAAATGATACAGCGCCGCCGCGAAAATGTTGACCACCGACATCGGCAACAAAACTTTCCACGCGAACCCCATCAATTGATCCACGCGGATGCGGGGCCACGTGCCGCGAATCCAGATAATGACGAAAATGATGCTCATCAACTTGGCGAAGAACCAGAACACCCCGACCAGCGGCCCGATATATTTCCAGTCGCTGCCAGGCCCGTTGTAGCCGCCGAGAAACATCGTCACGGTGATCCCGGCCATCGCGATCGCCGCGAGATACTCGCCCAGTTGAAACAGCGCAAATTTGAACCCGCTGTACTCCGTGTGATAGCCGGCAATGATCTCCGACTCGGCTTCCGGGATGTCGAACGGCGTGCGCGCGGATTCCGCCATGGCTCCGATGACGAACAACACGAACCCGACAAATCCCCACGGTCGGAACACGTACCAGTTGCTGATGTTGAGGATTCCTCCGCCCTGCGCCTCCGCAATCGCGACCGTTGAGAGCGACCCGGCCGCCATCACCACCACCACCGCCGCCAACACCATCGGCACTTCGTACGACACCACCTGCGCCACGGCCCGCATCGCGCCGAGCAGCGAAAACTTGTTCCGCGACGCCCAGCCGCCCATGAACAGCGCCAGCACGCTGCCGGTGCTGATCGCGAAGACGAACAAAATCCCGATGTTCAAATCCACCGGCACCAACCGCGCCCCGACCGGCACCACCGCGAACAACAACAGCGATGGAATCACCGCGATCACCGGCGCCAACCCGTGCACAAACCGGTCGGCGGCCCGCGGGACGATGTCCTCTTTTGTGAGCAACTTCGCGCCATCGGCGAGTGGTTGGAGAATCCCCCACCGTCCCACCCGGTTCGGCCCAATCCGATTCTGGATTCGCCCCAGCGCCTTCCGCTCAATCAGAGTCGTATATGCGAAAATTGCCGGGTACACCGCGACGATCAGCCCGATCGGCACCAGCACGGAAATCCAAAACAACAACCCATCCGGTAGTTTCGCAAACCAACTGCAGTCGCGCAGTACTTGATACAGACTTTCCATGCTAGAGCTTCCCGGCCTCCTTCATCAGTTGCTCCAGCATCGCCGCCGTTTCCGCCTCGCCCGGCAGACAGAGCGTCAGATCCTTCTCCGTGCCGGCCGCAATCGCATCCGCGTACCCCCGGCAATCGTACCCGCAAGCGTGACAATCGGTCTGCGCCATGGCTGCCATCAACTTGTCGGCAAACGGCCGGTCTTTCGCCAGTTCCATTCGCTGCTGCATCCCCAACCCGGGATCGTGCCACGGCGTGTCGCCGGCCGCGGGCGCCTCCGCCGGCGCGGCCACCACTTCCTCCGCGACGGCCTCGGTTGCCGGCGCGGGCTTGCTTTCCACCGGCGCCGCGGCCGCCGC
>CAZHLM010000004.1:11456-37222 GCA_964533295.1 uncultured Verrucomicrobiota bacterium | reverse complement strand
GCCTTTTTCGCCTTCTTCTCCGCCTCCGCCTTCAACTTCGCGTCCACCGCCGCCGCCTCGGTGGGTTTGATCCGGTTGTAATACTCGTTCGACTTCAGCAGGTCCGGCAGGTGCTCGACCAGTTGATCGAACCGGCCGTACTGCGACTTCTCGTAGTCGTTGTCCATCTTGATCGCGTCAAATGGACAAACCTCGACGCAAATCTGGCACTGCATGCAGACGCTGATATCAATGTCGAACACCTTCGGCCGCTGGAGCGGTTTGCCCTTCTCATCGCGGTCCATGACGATGTAAATGCACTGCGGCGGACATTCATTCTCGCAAATCTTGCACGCCACGCAGCGCATCGCCTCCGGCGTGCCGTCATAGACCAGGAACGGAAACGTCCGGGAGTTCTCCGGCGGCTGAATCCGCTCCTCGGGATACTGCACCGTCACCAGCCGTTCTTTGTCGAAGTACGACCCGAAAAAGTTGCGGGCCGTCACCGCCATGCCATGAAACAAACCGCCCCCGAGCGCGCCCATCAGCGATCCACCTCCCCCAACACGATGTCCACACTGCCGAGAATAATCACCACGTCCGCCACTTTGTGCCCGACACACATGTCTTCAAGAATCGTCAGGTTGATGAAACTGGGCGGGCGGACATGATACCGGTACGGCTGCTTGCCGGTTTTGTCGGACACGAGATAAAAACCCAGCTCGCCTTTTGGCGATTCGATCCGCCCGTAGCCATCGCCTTCCGGCACCTTGAAATTGCGCAACTTCACTTCCGGCGCGAGGAACGGGCCGCCCGGCAGATCCCGCAACGCCTGCTGCAAAATCTTGATGCTCTCCCGCATCTCCAGCACCCGCACGTAATAGCGGTCGTACACGTCGCCGACATCCCCGAGCGGCACGCGGAAATCAAACCGTGAATACACGCCGTACTTGTCCACCTTTCGGATGTCGTACTCGACGCCGCTGGCGCGCGCCATCGGCCCGGTAATGCTGGCGTTGATCGCCAGTTCCCTCGGCAGAATCCCGACCTTCTGCGTCCGCGCCAGCAAAACCTCGTTGTTCGACAACAACTGCTCAAACTCATCGAGAAACTTCGGGAACTTGCCGGTAATCTCCTTCGCCGCCGCCATCATCTCATCCGTCAAATCCACCCGCACCCCGCCGAACCGAAAATAATTGCACATCATTCGCGAACCGCTGACCGCTTCGAACAAATCCAAAATCTTCTCGCGTTCGCGGAACGCGTACAACAACGGCGTGCCCCACGCCCCCAAATCCTGCAACAGAAAGCCCACGACGCAGGCGTGGTTGAGCAGGCGCGTCAGTTCCGCCATGATGACGCGGATGTATTCGGCGCGCTCGGGCACCTTGATCCCGGCCAGTTTCTCCACCGACAACGCATAAGCCCAGTTGTTGGCCATCGAGTTGAAATAATCGAGCCGGTCGGTGTACGGCATCGAACCGAGCCAGGTCATTTTCTCCGCCAACTGCTCGTGATTGCGGTGCAGGTAGCCCATCACCGGCTTCAACGCGATCACCGTCTCGCCATCGAGCGTCGCGTTCATGCGAAACACGCCGTGCGTGCTGGGGTGTTGGGGGCCAATCGAAACCTCAATCAGTTGCGTCTCGATCAACCCGGCAGGCTGGATGGGAGCGACCGGCTGGATCACGGCTTTTTCGCCTCCTCCAGCGCCGTCGGGGGCACCACCCCGCCGACTTCCCGCGCGCGCTCCAGCGTCGTGTCGTGCGGTGTCGGTTCCCACTCGTAATCACGCGGCGGCTCATAATCCTTGCGCATCGGGAAATCCGTGAACTCATCCCACATCAAGATCCGCCGCAAATCGGGGTGGCCGGTAAAGGTCACGCCGAACAGATCATAGGCCTCGCGTTCCTGAAACTCGCAGCCGCGCCATAACGGAGTCAACGACGGCACCCGGCAGTCCGCCGGCTCCCGCGGGGCGCGCACCTTCAGCACGAGCGGCCCGTGTCGCCGTGCCACCGAGTAGAGGTGATAGACCACCTCGATATAATTACCGGCCAAGTAATCCACCGCCGTCACGCAGGAACAAAAATCCATCTGCAGCCGGTCGTCTTCTTTGAGGAATTTCGCCACGGCAAACACGTGGTCGCGATCCACCAACAAGGCCGGCTGCGCCGCGGCCGGCGTCGAGGGAATGATCTCCACCGATGCGCCTGGCACGGCCGCCAGCACCTGCTCCTTGATTTTCTCCACCGCTTCCATCATCCCTTTTTGAGCACGGTCTCAATCGTCACGTCCCGGTAATCTTTCGGCGGCGACCAAATCTCGCGGTTGGCCGGCGGCTCCAAATCGTGCGCGCCAAATGCCGGTATCGGAAAATCCGTCGTCGCTTGGCGGTCGTACCAGCGCGGTCGCCGTCCCTCCTCCAAATCCGTCCCGGCAATCTTCCGTTGCAACGTCATGATCGCGTGAATCAACGCCTCCGGTCGCGGCGGACAACCAGGAATGTGGACATCCACGGGGATGTAGCGGTCGATCCCTTTGAGCACGTTGTAGCCGTCCTTGAACGGCCCGCCGGAAATCGCGCAGGCGCCCATCGCGATGCAGTATTTCGGTTCCGGCATCTGATTCCACAACCGCACCACCTGCGGCGCCATTTTCTTGGTGACCGTGCCGGCCACGATCATCAGGTCGGCCTGCCGCGGCGTCGCGCGAAACACCTCCGCGCCGAACCGCGCCAGGTCATACCGCGAGGCCGCGCTGGCGATCATCTCAATCGCGCAGCAGGCCAGACCAAACTGCAACGGCCAAATCGAGGACTTGCGGCTCCAGTTGTACAACTCCTCGAACGGGATCGTGAAAATCCCGTGTTTCTGCAATTCGCTTTTCAGTCCCGGATCAATCGCCATCGGTCATTTCCAATCCAGTGCGCCCTTCATCCACGCGTACGCGAGGCCCTCGACCAGCAGCAGCACGAAAATCATCATCGCCACAAACGCACCGCCGCTCAACCCCGCAAACGCTACCGCCCACGGATACAAAAACACCGCTTCCACCGCAAAAATCACATAGATCAGGGCGTAGATGTAATAGCCGACGCGGAACTGCACCCAGGCATCGCCCTTGGCCTCGATGCCGCACTCGTAAATGTCGTTCTTCGTGGGCGACGGTCGTTTCGGCGCAACGATCTTCGCGATCAGCAGCGGCAACAGCGGGAACACCACGGCCACCCCGAAGAAGACCGCCATAAACAAGTATTGCGCTGTGTATGTTTCGTTCACGAAAAACCCCACACTCCTCCCCGGCGCGACCCCTAGTTACAAATTTCACAAGCCTTCTAACAACATTCCCGGTCGTCGTCAAGCAGCGGAGTTGACCGGGTCAAGCGCGCAGTCGTATAACGACGGGCAGCACCATGAACACCGACCTGTTTCCCACCGCCAGTCCGGCCGAAATCGAGCACAACTACCGCCACGCCCAGGATGCCTACGCCCGGCTCGGTGTGGACACCGACGCCGCCATCGCGCGCGCCCTCCAAATCCCCATCTCCCTGCACTGCTGGCAGGGCGATGACGTCGGCGGTTTTGAAGTCAAAGAAGGCGCCGTGGACAGCGGCGGCATCATGGCCACCGGCAACTTTCCCGGCCGCGCCCGCAACGGCGACGAACTCCGGCAGGACTTGGAGCAGGTGATGAAGCTGCTGCCCGGTGTGCAACGGGTCAACATCCACGCCTTCTACGCCGAGACCAGCGGCCGGGTCGTCAGCCGCGACGCGCTGGAACCGAAACATTTCTCCCGCTGGATGGACTGGGCCAAAGCGCTGCGGATCGGTCTCGATTTCAACCCGACGTTTTTCGCCCACCCGAAAGCCGCCGACGGCTTTACGCTTTCGCATCGCGACCCGACCATCCGCCAATTTTGGGTGCGCCACGGCATCGCCTGCCGCCACATCGCCTCCGCCATGGCCGCAACACTCGGTCAACCGTGCGTCATCAACCACTGGATACCGGACGGCGCCAAAGATCACCCCGCCGACCGCTGGTCGCCGCGGGCGCGATTGACGCAGTCGCTCGACGAAATGTTGCGCGACAAACTGCCGGGGTGCGTCGACGCCGTGGAAAGCAAACTCTTCGGCATCGGCAGCGAGGACTACGTGGTCGGCTCGTTTGAGTACTACAGCCACTACGCGCTGACTCGTGACGTGATCTTCTGCCTCGACATGGGCCATTTCCACCCCACGGAGACCATTCACGACAAGCTCTCCGCCCTGTTGCAATTTCACAAAAAGCTGCTGCTCCACGTCAGCCGACCGATCCGGTGGGACAGCGATCACGTGGTGATTTTCAACGACGACCTTCGCGCGGTGTTTCTCGAACTGGCTCGGGGCGACGCCTTTGATCGCGCGATTGTCGCGCTGGATTTTTTCGACGCCAGCATCAACCGCATCGCCGCGTACGTCATTGGCGCGCGGGCGACCCGGCAAGCCATGCTCTACGCGCTGCTCGATCCGTCGGCGGGTCTGCGCGACTTGGAAGCCACCGGCCGCAACGCGGAAAAACTGGCGCGCATGGAAGCGATGAAACTCATGCCGTTCGGCGCCGTCTGGGACATGCTGTGCCTGAAATCCAATGTCCCGCCCGCCGCCGCTTGGATTCGCGATGTTGAGAGTTACCGAACCACAACGCTCAGCCGTCGCCCGTAGGCGTCTTGTTGCTTGACGTTTTTTCATTCCAAATTACAATCCCAGCACTGATTTGGGTTATGTATGAGGGTACCTCTCCTGCTCGCGACGGTTGGAGTAATGACGGCGGCCACAGGTCACGCTGTGGTGGCAACTCTTGACCCCACCAATCCGTACGAAAGCTTGTACACGAGTACGGTCAGTTCCTCCAACGTTAACTATATTGTCGGCGCGGAACGCTTTTATAACGCCGGTTACTCGGGTGCCAACGCCGAGATGTCCAACATCGAAGCCGGCCACATTGACAACACGTACACCTACCTGACCCACGTCACGACGCTCGTTCATGGCGGCGGCGCGCTTGGCACGCCGCAGTCGCACGCCACGTATGTCGGTCACATCATGGGTGGGCGACCGCTGGGTAACGTTTACGGCCAGGGCATGGCGCCCAATGCCGCGCTTTACTCGGGCGCGATTGCCACGGCGTTCGGCAGCGGGGGAAGTTTCAGCATCAGCTTTGACTCCATGGTGTATGCCTATACCAACAGCGTGATTGGCTTCGGTGCGGTGGACGCCATTAACAGCAGTTGGGGCGGCACCGACACCACCGGCACCGGCGTCATCACCCTGACCATTGACAGTCTGGCCCTCGCCAATCCCACCACCACGTTTGTCGCCGCCGCCGGCAACTCCGGCGGTGCCAACACCGTCCTCGGCCCGGCCTCGGGCTACAACGGCATCAGCGTCGGCGCTCTTGCCAATGCCAACGCCTACGACACCATTGCCAGCTTCAGCAGCCGCGGGCCGCAAAGTTACTCCGATCCGGTCAATGGAACGGTCAGCAGCGTGCGCGCGCCGGTGGATATCTCCGCGCCGGGCGCGAGCCTTTTTGCCGGGGCGGGAACCAGCTTCGCCGCCCCTGCCGTTGCCGGCGCCGTCGCGTTGATGGCCGACGCGGCGCGGGGCGAAAGCTTGCCGACCACGGCGCACGACGCGCGGGTTGTCAAAGCCAACTTGCTCAACGCCGCCTCGAAAGTTCCCGCTTGGACCAATGGGCAGACCGCCCACCCCAACGGCAATGGCGGCGTTCGAACCACTCAATCGCTCGATTACACCTACGGCGCCGGCGCGATGAATCTCGACCGGACCTACGATCAATACCTCACCGGGCAAGCCGACATCACAGGCGTGACCGGCGGCACCACCACCCAAGCCGTCGGCTGGGACTTCGCGGAAGTACAACTGGGGCTATCCACTGACATCGTCATCAACCAGTTGCTGGCCGGTGGCACCGAGTTTCGGGCGACGCTGACGTGGTTCCGCGATCGCACCATTGATTTTGGCGCCGGGTTGCTCTTCGACAACGCCTTTGCCGACCTGAATCTGCAAATCTGGGACAGCACGTTCACCACGCTCTACTCCGAGTCCGTCAGCCTCTACAACGAAACCGAACATCTCGCCTTCAGCCTGCCTTCCACCGACTACTACGGCATCCGCGTCACCTACCCCTCCAATCGTTTTGATCTGGTCGGGTTGAGCACGGAACAATTTGCCGTGGCCTGGTGGGGTGAAACGGCCGGCACCATCCCCGAGCCGGGCATTCTCGCGCTGCTTCTGACCGGCGCAGCCGCCCTGTGGGGTCATCGGCGCCGCACCCGTTGACGGCTCAAAGCTTGCAAACCCCGGTCGGCTGAGGAAGGATTGCCCGCATGAAATTTGCGGCGGCCCTGACGACGAAGCGGGAGTGGCACCAGGCGGTGGATGATCTGGCCGAACAAATTCACACGGTTCACGGAGCCACCAAGACCGATCTGGCCGTCTTCTTCGCGCATCCACAATTCATCGGCCAGATGGATGAGATTGTGACCACCGTCCGACGACGCACGGGCGCCCGGCATTTGATCGGTTGCACGGGCGCGGGCATCATCGGCTCCACGGCGGAAGTGGAAGAAGGCCCAGCCATGTCGTTGCTCGTGGCTCACCTGCCGGACGTCGAGTTGACCCCGTGGCGAATCACGGCGGAGGAACTGGAAGAAGTCAGCGGACCGGAATTCTGGCACTTCCAACTCGAAATCACCCCGGCGGACCATCCTCAAATCATCCTGCTGGCGGATCCGTTCAGCGTGCCATCCATTCAACTCGTGCAACAAATCGGCGACGCCTTCCCGGGCGCACCCGTTGTTGGCGGTCTGGCCAGCGGTGGCCGACAGCCCGGTGAAACTCGCCTGTTCCTCGACAATGAACTCTACGACGATGGCGCCGTCGCGCTGGCGATGACCGGAGCAGTCCGATTGACACCCCTCGTCTCGCAAGGATGCCGACCGATCGGGGAGCCACTGGTCATCACGCGCGCCGAGCAAAACATCATCTATGAAATGGGCGGCCAGTCCCCCGTGAAAGTGTTGCAGAAACTTCTGCCTTCGTTACCGCCGGCCGACCAGCAACTGGCCCGCCACGCCCTGTTCATCGGCCGGGTCATTAACGAATACCAGGAAGAATACGGCCGCGGCGATTTTCTGATCCGCAACCTCATCGGCCAGGACCCGGGCACCGGGGCGCTGGCGGTGGGCGACTTGGTGCGGACGGGGCAGACGGTGCAGTTTCAAGTGCGCGACGGCGCCACCGCGGATCTGGATTTGCGGACGCGGCTCCAACATCGCCAGGCCGAGCGCCCGTACCGGGGCTGTCTCCTGTTCAGTTGTCTGGGCCGCGGCGAAGGAATGTACGGCGTGCCGCACCACGACATCCAGACGCTGCAGGAAATGATCGGCCCGCTGCCGGCCGCCGGATGTTTCTGCAATGGCGAGATCGGTCCCGTGGGCGACCGGCCGTACGTCCATGGATTCACCAGTGTCGTCGCGCTGTTTTCCGAGCCAACGCGTTAACGCACCGGCGCCCCCAATCCGCGCGACAGAAATTCCCGGGCTTCCCGATCCAGCAGGATGATGGACGACCCCGTCTCCGGCCGCGGTGGCAACACCTGATCCACCGGCAGTCCAAATTCTGCCAGCGCCTGCCAGTACTGGCTCGGGTCAGCGGGATTCTCCACCTCCAGCTCCAGCGCGCGCCCCAAGGCGACGCAAAACACATCCACCGTCGCGCATTGCTGGCCGTCCCACCCGCCCAGTGGCTCGACGTTCCGCTCGCGAAGCGCCTGGATGCAATCCGCCGCGCCACTCAGGTTTAACGCTTGCGCCAAGAGACACGCCAGATCGCTCTGGCGCAGACAGGCTTCGGGATTGCGCGTCGTGGCACGGCGCGGCTGCTGCCACGTCGAACGACTCACCGGCGCCGGGCGTTCCTCCTTCGCCAGCCGCGGCGCAGTGGTGCGCCGCGGCCGGGGTGCCACGATCGAGACACAACTGACTGCCAGTTGCCGCAACTTCTCCCCGCGCTGGCAAACCGCCTCGAGCTTGTCCAGTTCGGCCTCGACCGCGTCCGGATCCTCCATCTCGACACTGGCTTCCAGCCAGCTTTGCGCCTGGCGGCTTACCTCGATCAACCCGGTGAGACTGGTCAGATGTTTCTTAATGCAGTCGGCGCGAGTCACGTCGTTGGTCTGACGGGCCGCCCGTTCGATGTCCGCCAACTCCGCCTGAATTGCCGTCAACCGCGTCACGCAGTCGGCCGCTTCCTCACGCGGTGACGCTGTGGCAGCGACGGCAACCAGCAGCCCGAACAGGGATGTGACCCGAACCCGCATCATGCGGGCGCAGTGTAGCGAGCCATCGCAAAACCGCAAGCGGACTTGGCAGTTCGCGGTTGAAATGCCGCCCGCCCGGCCTATACTCGCCGCGCATGAGAGCCGTCGCCTGCGTGATGCTCGGATGGCTGGCCGGTGCCGCGCTGGCGCCGGCGGCGGCCGTCACGCCCTTCCGCGTCGGCGAACGGCTGCACTACCGGATGTTTTGGGGCCCGGTGATCATCGGGCACGCGACACTGGAGGTACGCGGCATCGAGCCGGTGGACGGTCATGATTGTTACCATCTCGTGGCCGAGGCGCGAACCGTCGGCATCGGTCGCATGTTTTTCAAGCTCGACAGCGCGACCGAAAGCTGGCTCGACGTGGAAGGATTGTTCAGCCGGCGCTTCCACCAGAATCGCCAGGAAGGCCGACGCCACAAGCAAGCCGTCACCGATTTCGATTACGCGCGCGGCGAGACCATCACTCGCAATCTGCTGAGTGGCCGGGAAAAACGCTCCCCGCTGGCGCAACCCGTGCAGGACATTATCTCGGCCCTGTACTACGTCCGTTCACAACCGCTCGCCCTGCACCAACCGGCGCAATTCACCGTCAACGCCGGCGACAAAAACTGGACGGTGACCTTCCGCCCCGACAAGCGACAGAAGTTTGACTTCCGCGCCGTCGGCGCAGTGGATGCGTTGCGAATCGAACCCACCCCCACGATACAGTTCGTGGCCGAGAACAAGGGCCGCCTGTGGTTCTGGGTCAGCGACGACCGCCGCAAGTTGCCGCTCCAGGTCAAGTCCACCATGACCCTCGGCACCGCCACGCTCATGCTGCATCACGTGGACCATGTCGCTCCCGCCAAACTGAGCCGAGCCTCCACCGCCGTTGTCGCCGCGCGCTGAACCATGAATTCCCGACGCCTGGCCCAGATTCTCGACCGGATACCGGGCCAACGCATTCTCGTGGTCGGCGATGTCATGCTCGACCATTTCATCTGGGGTCGCGTGGGTCGCATCTCGCCCGAGGCGCCCGTGCCGGTCGTCGAAGTAACCAAGGAAGACTCCTACCCGGGCGGCGCGGCCAACGTGGCGCGCAATGTCTGTGCGCTCGGCGGCCTTTGCCGGGTCATCGGCTTGCGCGGCGCGGACCGCGCCGGCGAGGAACTTTGCGCGATCCTGTCGGACCGCGGAATTGACACGACCGGCTTGCTGATGGATGACGACCGCCCCACGACGGTCAAAACGCGGATCATCGCCCACCGACAACAGGTCGTTCGCTTTGACAAAGAGCGCACCGACCCCGTCAGCCCCGACATGGCCAGGCGACTGCTGGCCGAGTTTGAGCAAGCCCTGCCGCAGGTTGGCGGCGTGATTTTTGAAGACTACGCCAAAGGGACGCTAAACCAACCGCTGCTGGATGCCATGCAGCGTCGCGCGCGCGCGGCGCGGAAAATCACCGCGGCCGACCCCAACGCGCGCCATCCCCTCCGGTTTCGCGGGCTGACCGTTGTCACCCCCAACCGCCGCGAGGCATTCGCTGCCGTCGGCGTCCCCCACACGGAGCCTGTCGGCCCGGCGCAGCCGGACGCGGCGTTGCTTGAAGTGGGCCGCCGTCTGATGCGCCTCTGGCAACCCGCCAACCTGCTGGTCACGCTCGGTGAGGATGGCATGTGTCTGTTTCGGCCCGGCCAACAGCCACACCACATCCCCACCGTCGCGAAGGAAGTGTTTGATGTTTCCGGTGCCGGCGACACCGTCATCGCGACACTGGTACTGGCGTTGGCCGCGGGTGCCAACCCGGTGGAAGCGGCGGAGATCTCCAACCATGCCGGCGGCATTGTCGTCGGCAAGGTCGGCACCGCAACCTGCTCACGGGAAGAATTGGCCGCCAGCTTCGCCCGTAACTGAGTTACTTCCGCCAGCCCGTAAACGCCGCCTGTGTCCGCCGAATCCACTGCGGCATTTCGTCGGATTTCACCCCCAACACATCCAACACCCGACTGCGACTGCGCGGATCAAACGACGGCAGAGGATAAACCACGGCCAAAAACCCCGCCAACATGTCCCCAAAATAACAATACGCCGCCATCCGCTCAAAATTACCGGCCTCCGCCACCCGCCGATAACACGTCACCGCTGTCACCACATCCGCCGGAAAATCCCAGCGTTGCAAGAGGTCGCCGCCGGCGGCAGCATGAATGGCCGGTGAACTCGCCTCCCGCCCGGCCTCGGCCAACGCCAGCAACCCAATATCGTGCAGCACCGCCGCCGCCATCACCGGCCCCGCTGCCTCACCCCGCTGCTGACACAGTTCCCGCGCGGCGAACGCGGTGGCCACCGAATGCTGCAGGATACCGCCGGGGGAACCGTCCACCGTTGTGACCGACGACGCCAGTTCTTCCAAACTCATCCGCCCGGCCTGCAACTGCCGCCCGCTCTCCGCCATCTGTTTCGTCAACGCCAACCGCGACAAATCCACACCTGTCCAAAAGTCGTCCATGACCGTCTCTCTCCGACCTCCCGATTCAAAGCGCGGGCGTCAATTCGCCCCGTTTTTTCTTCAACTCCTCCAACTGCGGTTTCAGCACGGCATTGTAACAATCCGGACAGACGCCATGACTGAACTTCACGTCCGCATGCGCGCCGATGTAATTCTCGACCTGCTCCCAATAATTGTGGTCGCCGCGGATTTTCTTGCAGTAACAACAAATGGGCAGCAACCCCTGCAACACTTTGACCTTCGAGAGCGCCTCTTCCAACTCCGTCACCCGCGCCGCCAGCTCCGTCTGCAACGCCAGAATTCGCTCGCCGACCTGCAACCGCGCCTGCAACTCGGCGCGATCAAACGGCTTGGTCAAATAATCGTCCGCCCCGGCCTCCAACGCCGTGACGATGTCTTCTTTCCGCCCCTTGGCCGTCAGCAACACCAGGTATGGACTGGGCGAGCGCGCCAGCGACCGGACGCGCCGACACACCTCCACCCCGTCCACTTCCGGCATCATCCAGTCCAAAACCGCCAACACCGGCGCGTCGGGCTGCTGCATCGCCCTCCACGCCTCGGCGCCGTTGCGGGTCACCTGCACGGTGTAGTTCCACTTGGCCAGCGTCGCCTCCAACACCTTGCACGACACGGCATCGTCTTCAGCGATCAAAATTCGTTTATCCATCATGGCTCGCTCCTACGGGTTCGTTGTCGCGGCGACATGCTCCGCCAGCGCGGCGTTCAACCGGGCCAACATCCGCTCCAGTTCCGCCAGTTGGGTTGCGGCGCCGGTCAGTTGTTGATTCTGCCCCATCTTCTCCAACTCCTGGCAGGCGCCAAACGCGACGCTCTTGCCAAAGATTCCCACCGAACTCTTCAACTTGTGCGCGGCCTGCTCCAATTCCGCCGCATCACCCTGGCCGATGGCGTCGCGGATGCGCTGCACCAAACCCGGCAACTCGCGGCGGAACAATTCCACCACTTCGCCAAACAACTCGCGGTCGCCATCCATCTGCTCCAGCGCCTGGGCCAGGTTGAAACCGTCCTCTTCCGGCTTGCCCGCCATCACGGGCGCACCGGGCTGCGTCTCTTCCACCAACTCCACCAGCTTGCGCGCATCGAGCGGCTTGGAAATGTACGCATCCATTCCCGCGGCCAGACACCGTTCCCGGTCCCCCGTCATCGCGTGGGCCGTCATCGCGATGATCCGCTGATGCTGGCCGGTCTTCGTCTCCCATTCGCGAATGATCGCGGTGGCCTCAAAACCATCCACCCGCGGCATCTGCACATCCATCAACACCACATCAAAACTCTCCCGCTCCAGCGCGCACAACGCTTCCCTGCCATTGTTGGCGACGGTGACCTGATGGCCGCGTTTCTCAAGAATCCGCACCGCCAGTCGCTGATTGACCGGATTGTCCTCGGCCAACAACAATCGCAGCGGTCGCGCCACGGGAGGCATCGGATCATCCGTCGCCCGGTCGGCTTTGATTTCCAGCCGTCCGCCGACGACGGTCAGGATCAAATTGAGCAAATCAGAGCGGCGCACCGGTTTCGTGAGATAACCAGCCAGCCCCATCTTGCGACTGTGCGTGGCGACGCCCGTGCCGCAGGCGGAGGACAACATGATCAGCGCCGTCCGTTTCAACACCGGATCATTCTGAATCTCGCCGGCCACCGTGAACCCGTCCATGTCCGGCATCATGTAATCGAGCAGCACCACCGGAAACGGATGCCCGTCCCGCGCCGCCTGTCGCAACTGCGTCAACGCCTCCAATCCGCTTCCGACCACCACCGGCTGCATCTCCCAACTCGTCAGGATCTCCTGCATGATCCGACGGTTGGTGGCGTTGTCGTCCACCACCAGCACCGGCAACCCGCGCACATCCACCGGCCTTGTCATGGACGGCTGGTCCGCCGCGCCCGCCGCCAGTCCGAGCCGAACCGTAAAATGGAACGTGCTGCCCTTACCGGGTTCGCTTTCGAGCCAAATCCGCCCGTTCATCAACCGCACCAGTTGCCGCGAAATCGAAAGCCCCAAGCCCGTGCCGCCAAACTTCCGCGTGGTCGAACCATCCGCCTGCGTGAACGCCTCAAAGATCAACTCCTGCTTCTCGGGCGGAATGCCGATGCCGGTATCCCGCACCGAAAAGTGCAACACCACGTCCCGCTCCGTCTGCTCCTCGACTTCCACCGTGACGACCACTTCGCCCTGGGTGGTGAACTTGATCGCGTTGCCGACCAGATTGACGATGAGTTGCCGGATCCGCACCGGGTCGCCAATCAGCCGGTCGGGCACGTTCGGCAACACCCGGCCCGCCAGTTCCAGCCCCTTCTGATGCGCGCGAAACGCCAGCGTGTGCAGCGTCCGCTCCAAATCATCCCGCAACTCGAACTCGACCGGGTCCAACTCCATCTTCCCGGCCTCGATCTTCGAGAAATCCAAAATATCGTTCAACAACGCCAGCAGCGTATCCGCGGAATCCTTCACGGTCTCCAGATACTCGCGTTGCTCGGCGTTCAGTTGCGTATCCAGCGCCAACTCCGTCATCCCGATGATCCCGTTCATCGGGGTGCGGATCTCGTGGCTCATGTTCGCCAGAAACTCGCTCTTCGAGCGGGTGGCCTGCTCGGCCTTCTCCTTCGCCGACCGCAGGTCATCGTCCTGCTGCTGAATCTGGGCCAGCATCCCGTTGAATTCCGCCGCCAGCAACCCGATCTCATCCTCGGTGGTAATCCCGGCGCGCACCGAATAATCGCGCGTGCTCGAGACGCGGCGCGCCGTGTTCACCAGCTCCAGCACCGGGCGCGAAATCCGGCGTTGAAACCACATCGAAAACAGAAACGCCACCAACCCGCCCGCCAGCAGAATGACCACCACCAGCCGCGCATAATCCGCCATGCGCTTGTAGAAATCGCGCAGCTCCGCCTGGATGAAGACCACGCCGACCTGTTTGCCGCGCACCACCACCGGCTGCACCAGCGTCAACACCCCGGCCTCGATGCGGTCCACGTTGTTTTCCCGCAGCTCGGGAATCTCGGTGAAAATGCTCACATCCTCGCGCAGGTATTTCAGCAACAACCGCTCATCGTTCCCATACACACACGCGGTGGTGATCGCGTGTTGCGCCGTCAACCAGGCATGCAACTCCCGCGCTTCCGACGACGCATCCACCGCCAACCCGACCTCGATCTTGCGCGCCACCAGCTCCGCCAGACCGGACAACTCCCGCGTCAGTTCACGCCGGAACCGGACATACTCGTACACGCTGAAAGCCGTACAGATTAGCAACGCCGCCACCAACCCCGTCAGCATGTTGCCGGCGGTCAGTTTCCATTGGAGGGATTTGATTTTGGGGAAAGCCATGGGTTTGTCGGCGCGATGCGGGTGTCTTCGAGCAGATGAAGTGCCACCGTGTCCACCGGCGATGACCGACAAGAGGTTGTGTCAGACGCACTTCGGGACCGATTACTGCAGTACGTTTTTGTGCGGCGGGACGTTCCCGTTTGCTCGCCCCGTCACGCGCACCAACTCCGCGGTCACCAGACAGACATCGTCATCGAACCCACCGGCCAGCGTGAACTCCCGGACCGAGGCGATCAACTCGGCCAACAACTGCGCCGCCGGCAGATCCAACCGCTCCCGCACCGCCGCCAACAACCGCTCCTGCCCAAACGGATCTCCCGCGGGACCGGTCGCCTCGTACAGGCCGTCCGTGAACAACAACACCGAGTCCCCGGCCGCCAACACCGTTTCCCGCGTGGCCAGTTCCGTCTCCCGAAACAAGCCCAGCGCCGCCCCGTTGCCGCGCAGCACCTCCACCTGCCGCTGCTGCCGGCGCAGCACCAGCGGGTTCGGATGACCCGCGCTGGCATACCGCAACCGACCGGAGCCGGTATCCAGCACGAGATAAAACGCCGTCGCAAAAATCGGAGTGCCGCACGCCTGCAACGTATCCAACAGCGACGTGTTGATGCGCGTCAGGAACTGGCCCGGCTCGGCGGCGAACTCCCGCCACTCGTTGACCAGACCGCGCAAGATGGCTGTCACGAGAGCCGACCGCATGCCGTGCCCCATCACGTCACAAATCAACACCCCGGCCGTGGTGTCGGACAACGCGATCACATCAAAAAAATCCCCCCCCAGCGTCGAGGCGGGTTGATACTGATGCGCGAACCGGACCGCGCTCATCGCCGGCGGAACCGCGGCGGGGAATGTCGGGTACTGCGCCGGCAAAAAGGCCATCTGAATCTCCCGCGCCAGCGCCAAATCCTCCTGCGTCTGAATCGTCCGCCGCGTCAGCGCGTGCGCATAGCGTTCCAGACGCTGCTCGACCTGTTTGCGCGCAGTCACGTCGCGCGACAGACCGAACGTGCCGATGACGCGACCGTCCTTGCCCCGCAACGGCAGCTTGGTCGTGGAAACCCAGGTCACCCGTCCATCCGGCCACGTCTCGCGCTCCTCCCGGCCCACGATCGGCCGACCCGTGCGCATCACCTCGCGCTCGTCGTCAAACGCCTGTTGCGCGTGCTCGGCGGTGAAGATGTGAAAATCCGTTTTGCCTTCCAGCGCGGCCGGGTCGTTGACGCCGACCCACGCGGCCATCGCTTGGTTGACCTGAATGAACCGGCTGTGCTCATCCTTGAAATAAATGTGGTCCGGGATGTTGTCCATCAAACTGCGCAACAACATCTGCTGCTGCGCCAACCCCTCCTCCGCGCGCTGCCGTTCCCGCACCTCCGTCTGCAACGCCGCGTTGGCCGTCTCCAACTCCGCCGTCCGCGCCCGCACCCGATCCTCCAACACCGCCTGCGCCCGCGCCACTTCCTCCGTCATCTTGTTGAACGCCCGCGCCAGCGCGCCAATCTCGTCGTCGCTCTCCACCACCACCCGCGCGTCCCACCCCCCGCCGGCAATCGCCTCGGCCATTCCCGCCATGCGGCGAATCGGATTCGTGAACCGCCGCGCCACGACATACGCCGCCACCAACCCCAACGCCAGCACGCTCACCTCCACCGTCACAAACATCCGTCGCAACCACGCGATCGGCGCGTACCCTTCCACCGCGTTCATCTTCGCCACGATCCCCCACCCCTGCTGGGGCACCGGCAAGTATGCCGCCAGCACCTCCTCGCCCCGATAATCTCGTTCCCGCGCGAACCCCGACTGACCGGCCACCGCCCGCAACATGACCGGATCGTCGCCGACCGGCATGTCGGGAATCGGACAACCCTGCCGGTTCGGTAACAGAAACTGCAGCACTCCGTCCTCGACCGCGCCCACCAACACCTCCCCGGTATCTCCCAGCCCACTCGCATCCGACAACGTCCGCAACAACGGCGTCGCGTCCAACCGCAACCACACCACCCCCACGAGCTTGTCGCCCCGCACCGCCGGCGCGGTCGCCACCGCCTCGTACCGGCCCCCCTCCCGGCTGACGCGGCTCATCCAGGGCGCCCGCACCGCCGCCGGATACTCCGGCCGCCCCGACCAATCCTCGCCCAGGCGCGCCGACTCCGTCGCCATCACCACCCGCCCGTTCGCATCCGTCACCCACAACTCGAGGAAATCCGCGCCGGTGCGCAACGCATCCATCAGGATTCGCCGTCCTTCGGTCTGACCGTCAGCCGCCGCGCTGGCCAACAACTCCCGCAGATGTGTCCGCGATGCCACCAACGCCACCCGCTCCTGTTGACGCTGCACGTAATCGAGCAACAGTTGCCGGCGGTTCCACGCGACAACCAACAGCCGGTCGTCAATCTGCTGGCTCAGCGTCCGGTGGGCAAAGATATAACTGACCCAACTCAAACTCGCGGCCAGAACGATGATCACCGCCGCGACAAATACCGCCAACTTGAGCCGAATGGATGTTCCCGCGATTCGTGCCATAACCAGCCCGCAGCCTGCGCGAGCCGCTTTCCAAAACCCACCCTATCGCACCCACTCCGAAACGTACAGCCCAACTTGGCGCGCCTTGACGAACCCACCCCCTTTCGCCATAGTCCGCGCCACCATGACCGAACCGAAAGCGCCTCCGTTGATGGAAAAAATCGTCGCCCTCTGCAAACGTCGCGGCTTCATCTTCCCCTCCTCCGAAATCTACGGCGGCATCAACGGCTTCTGGGACTATGGCCCCGCCGGCGCGGAACTGAAACGCAACATCAAAGACGCCTGGTGGAACGATGTCGTCCGCCGCCGCACCGATGTCGTCGGCATGGACGGCGCCATCATTTGTCATCCCCGCGTCTGGGAAGCCAGCGGCCACACCACCGCCTTCACCGACCCCATGGTGGACTGCAAGAAATGCAAGGGCCGCTGGCGCGCCGATCAGTTACCGGACACCAAATGCCCCGAAGGCGGCGACCACGACTATACCGAGGCCCGGCAGTTCAACCTCATGTTCGAATCCCATGCCGGGCCGATCAAAGACGACTCCAACAAAGTCTACCTCCGACCCGAAACCGCCCAAATCATCTTTGCCCAGTTCACCAACATCCTCAGCGTCGCCCGCCAGAAAATCCCCTTCGGCATCGCCCAAATGGGCAAAGCCTTCCGCAACGAAATCAACCCCCGCAATTTCACCTTTCGCAGCCGGGAGTTCGAACAGATGGAACTCGAATTCTTCGTCAAACCCGGCACCGACGCCCAGTGGCACGACTACTGGGTCCGTGAACGACTCCGCTGGTACGAGACCATCGGCCTGCCGGCCAGCAAACTCAGTTGCTATACCTACAAAAAAGAAGAACTCGCCCACTACGCCAGCGCCTGCGTGGATGTGATGTTCGAATTTCCCTTCGGCGTCCAGGAACTCGAAGGCATCGCCGCCCGCGGCGACTTCGACCTCAACCAGCACCAGAAATTCTCCGGCAAAAGCATGGAGTACTTTGACGACGAAACCAAAGAACGGTTCATCCCCCACGTCGTCGAACCCAGCGCCGGCGTGGACCGTATTGCGCTGGCCCTGATCTGCGCCGCCTATGCCGAGGAAGAAGTCGCCCCCGGCGATGTCCGCACCGTGATGCGGTTCGCCCCGCGCATCGCCCCGGTCAAAGTGGCCGTCTTCCCGCTGCTGCGCAACAAACCGCCGCTCGTCGAAAAAGCCCGACACGTCTTCCACCTCCTCCAGCCCCATTTCACCACCGACTGGGACGACCGCGGCAACATCGGCAAACGCTACCGCTACCAGGACGAACAGGGCACCCCGTGGTGCGTGACCATTGACTTCGACACCCTCGGCGAGAAGGGACCCGAACTGGCCGACACCGTCACCCTTCGCGACCGCGACACCATGCAACAACAGCGCGTCAAAATCGCCGACCTCGTTCCCCTGATCTCGGAAAAACTCCGCGCCGCTACTGCAACGCCATCTCCCGCGCGCTGACTCCGCCCGGCTGCAACACCGCCAGCGCTTCCCCCACCAGAAACAACGACCCCGTCACCAACGTCCGCACATCCCCGCGCCGCCGCTGCAACGCCTCCGCCACACTACCGGCCACCGTCGCGCGCGGAAAGAATTTCGCCAGCTCCCGCGGATCGCTCGTCCGTTCGCTGCGCACCGGCACGCACACCACCTCCCGCGCCACCGCCGCCAAAATCTCGCACACCCGGCGCACATCCTTGTCGCGCAACACCCCCACAATCAAATCCACCCGCTCGCCGCCCAACGTCCGCACCAACACCTCCGCCGCCGCCGGATTGTGCGCTCCATCCAACACCACATCCCCGATCACCTGAAACCGACCGGGCCAGTGCGTCTTCGCCAATCCCACGCGCAACTGCTCCTCGGTAAACCGCAACCCGCTGGCCCGCAACGCCGCCACCGCCACGGCGGTATTCCACCGCTGATGCTCGCCGGCCAACGGCGCCGTCGCCGCCGGCTCCGTCACCACCGTCAGCGGACTGCCCAGCCGCTCCGCCCGCTCCCGAATCACCGCCAACGGTCCCGGCTCGCGCACCCCGGTCACCACCGGCACACCAGGCTTGATAATCCCGGCCTTCTCCCCGGCAATCTTCTCCAGCGTGTCGCCGAGATACTGCATGTGATCGAAGCCGATGGTCGTGATGACCGACACCAGCGGCGTGACAATGTTCGTCGCATCCAACCGCCCTCCCAAACCAGTCTCCCACACCACGACCTCCGCGCGTTGGTCCCGGAAATACTCCAACGCCATCGCCGTCACCGTCTCGAACAGCGTCAGTTCGCGCGCCAACCCCTCGCGCACCGGTCGCACCCGCTCCCACAACCGCACGACATCCGCCGGCGCGCACGGCACGCGGTTGATCTGAAACCGCTCCGTGAACGAAACGAGATGCGGTGAGGTGTACAAACCCGTCCGGTAGCCGGCTTCCGTCAGCACCGAGTGGCACATCGCCGCGACACTGCCCTTCCCATTCGTGCCGGCAATGTGGAGGAACCGCAGCCCCCGTTCCGGATGACCGAGGCGCCCGGCCACCTCCTGCATCAACTCCAACCCGAGCACCTGCCCAAACGGTCGAAGACGATGCAGCGACTCAATCGCGTCCGAATACGTCATGCGACGCGCGTCACGCGGCGGCTTTGAACTTCTTCTTGTTGCGCCCGACGAAGTAGTCGAGGAACAAACCCAGTTGCGTCTTCAACTGCTTGCGGTGAATGATCGCGTCAATCAGCCCGTGATCGAGCAGGAACTCGCTGGTCTGAAATCCCTCCGGCAACTCCTGCTGCGTCGTCTCCTTGATCACCCGCGGCCCGGCAAACCCAATCAACGCCTTCGGCTCCGCCACGATCAAATCCCCCAACGACGCGTAACTGGCCATCACCCCGGCCGTCGTCGGATGCGTCAGCACCGAGATGTACGGCAGTCCCGCCTGCGCGTGCCGCGCCAGCGCGCCGCTCGTCTTGGCCATCTGCATCAGACTCAGAATCCCCTCGTACATCCGCGCCCCGCCCGAGGTCGAAACGACGATGGACGGCACGTTCCGCTCCGTCGCCAGTTCGATGCTGCGCGTGACCTTCTCGCCGACCACCGACCCCATGCTCGCGCCGAGAAAACTGAAATCCATCACCGCCAGCGACACATCGTGCCCCTGCAACTTCGCCGTGCCGGTGATGATTGCGTCGTTCAACCCGGTTTGCCGCTGATAGGCCTTGAGCCGGTCGGTGTACGCCGCCACGCCGGTAAACTTCAACGTGTCCACGCTGACCAAATCGCCGTCGGTCTCCTGAAACGTCCCCTCGTCCGCCAACATCGCGATCCGCTCCGCCGCCGTCATCCCGAAGTGATAATCGCACTTCGCGCAGACTTTCAGGTTGGCGGCCAGCTCCTTGGCAAAGAGCATCTCGCCGCACTGCTTGCATTTGACCCACAATCCCTGCGGAATCTCATGCTTCTTCTGTTTGGTCTCGGTGATCTTGGGTTGTTCGGTTTTCTCGAAAACTTCCATACCGGCCTCCTCGCGCTCACGTTCCCCGCGCCACGGTCAACGCCACCACGTCCGCCGCCCCCGCGTTGCGCAGCACCCTAGCACAACTGTCCAACGTCACACCAGTCGTAAAAACATCGTCCACCAACACCACCCGCTGCCCCGTGACCGCCGCCACTTGCCGCACCGCAAACGCCCCGCGCAGATTGCGCGCCCGTTCCTCCCGGCCCAGTTTCGTTTGCGTCGCCGTATCCTTCACCCGCCGCACCGCCCGCGGCAGCACCGGCTTGCCCACCGCCGCCCCCAGCGCCTCCGCCAGCAACCGCGCCTGATTAAACCCCCGCGCGCGCTCTTTGCGCGGATACAACGGCACCGGCACAATCACGTCCGCCGCCGACCAGTCCACCCACCGCCGCCCGGCCATCACCAGCCACTCCGCCACATGCGGCACCACGTACTGCGCGCCATGATACTTCAACAAATGAATCGCCGCCCGCCCCACCCCCTCCGCCCGCACCGCGGCCACCGCGCGCGAAAAGTTGAAACACCGACCATGACAGTACCCGCAGCGAAACGTCTCCCCGGTCACCTGGCCGGCATAGGGCAAGGCGCATTGCTCGCAGAACGGCGGCTCGATGAACTTCACCTGCCCCAAACAAGCCCGGCAAATCACCCCGCGGTCAGCCTCGTCCAACGCCGTCTGACAGACCGGACAATTCCGCGGATAGGCCAAATCCAGAACCACTCGCGCCCACGTCACCAGGTCTTGGTATGGTTTCGACATCGCCACGCCACCACCGCCCACGTGATCAACAACACCACCCACGCCACCGGCTCCTGCACCAAAGTACCGCCGCGAAACTTGCGCACAAACTCATTGGCCAACACCCAACCGCCATGCAATCCCAGCGCCCAGTACAACGCCCCGGTCCGCTGAAACGTCCACCCCAAAATCAATCCCACCAACAGCAACGACACAAACGCCACGCCCACCTTCTCATCCAGCAACGACGCCGTCACCACCTGCCTCAAACAATCCCACCCGCTCCACCACGTGACCGACTCCGGCGCGATCTGCGCCCCCTTCGGCTTGAGAAAATGCAGCGCCGAATAAATCGCGCTCGCCACTACCAAGGCCACCGGCCCGCGCCACGCCCGCTGCAACGCCCCCTGAATCGCGCCCCGAAAAAATGTCTCCTCAATCACCGACACCACCACCGCCGTCGCGGTTACCGACGCCAGCGCCCCGGTCACCGTGTGCTTGGAATTCTCCCAGTCCAACGACCGGCCCGTCAGCACCCACGCCACCGCCAGCGAGCCGACCGCCAACGCCGCGCCGAGCACAACCTCCCGCCACCAACCCGGTCGCCGCGGATAACCCAGGGCCGCCCACGACCGGATTCCCAGCGCCCGCGCCAACGGCCACAACCCCACCAACGCCACGATCATGACCGACCGGTTGAACACCCGCCGAAACGGATGCCGCGTCAACGCCTCCACCCCGGTCGCCTGCACCAGCCAAAACAACCACGGCGCCAGCAACGCCCCGAGCAGGACGACGGTCACCGCATAGATTAAGATGGCCCGACCGGGTTTCATATCGTTCCCGCGTCCCGACCACAGTCCCGGGCCGGCGGGCGCGTCAACGACTGCGCGGCCCGAAATTCTTGGTCGGCTCGGCGGGTGGTTCGACCGGCTCCGGCGGTTTCTCCGGCGCCTTCGGTTTCGGTGGCGCCGCCGGTGTGGGCGACCCCGGCTTCCCCTCATCACCGCTGAACGCGCGACCTTCAAACGCATTCTTCAGATCCAGTTCCTGCCCCGCCTTGAGCATGTCGCGGCGACGCGCCGCCTCCGTTTCCGCCTCTTCGGGCGAACGCAACACCCGCGGCCGCAAGAACACAATCAATTCGGTTCGGTTTTTGTTCGTGGTCTTGTTCTTGAACAGATGTCCCAGAAACGGAATGTCGCCGAGGAACGGCACGCGGCTTTCCGTCAGATTTTTGTCTTCGCGAATCAAACCGCCGAGGACGATGGTGTTTTCCGAGCGCACCGCCACTTCCGCTTTCGCCTCGCGTTTGGTGATGACCGGCACCGAAACACCGGCGACGGTGACATTGCCGGCGAAGTCGTTGATCTTCTGTTCGATTTCCATCGTCACAAACCCTTCCGGGTTGATCCGCGGCAGGACCTTCAACTCGATCGCAATGTCCTTGAACTCGATGTTGGCCCGCGTGGCCACTCCCTCACCTGTGGAGTCGCTGATCGTCGAAGTCGGCACCGGCCGCGATTCGCCGACGATGATGCTGGCTTCCTTGTTGTGCAGCGTCTGAATCACCGGCGTTGAAAGCACCTTGAACCGCGAACTGCCGGCCAGCAGTCGCACCACCGCGTCGAGCTTGGTATTCTTCAACGTCAGAAAATACGTCAACCCGCCGCCAAACGCGCTGGCCGCCGGCAGCGCCACGTCCTCCAGATTGATCGCCTCCTGATCATCCCCCAGATTCCGCGTCCCGCCGCCGCTGAGCACCTGCCCCTCGCGCATCAGGCGTTTGAACAAATCCACCCCCACCTGCAAATTCCCCTCCAGTTTCACCTCCGCGATGACCACTTCCACCAACACCTGCGCCACCTGGGTGTCCAGGCTCTGCACCAACGCTTCCAGCCGCTCGATATCCTTGCGTGTGGCCATCAGCAACAGCGAGTTCGTGCGCGGGTCCGGCAGAATCCGCACGCCCTCGGCAAACTCCAGCAGCCCACCCGCCTCGCCGCTCGCGCCGCTGACTGCCGCCACGGGCGACGGTGTCCCCGGCGGCGGCGGAGTGCGCTGACCGGCCGGCTGCGTCGTCGTCGTACTCGTCCGCGGCCGGGGCGTGAACGCCGTGCCGGTCAACAGCGAGGACAGTTGCGCCGCCAAGTCTTCCGCCGTGGCGTACGCGAGCGGGACGACCTTCGTGATCACGTCCGGCTCCACCTTCGCATCCAACTCCGCAATCAACCGCTCGAAAAACTCGAAGTTACCGGGCCGACTCAACACGAATATCTTGTTCGTCCGCTCGTCCGCCGTGAGAATCACCTTGCCTTCGATGACGGACTCGCCGCCGCCGGTCCCGCCGTCCTTGCCGTCCGGCACCCGCCGCGGCAACACCCGCGGCGGCGTGGGTTGACCGGGTTGCGGCGCGGGCGCGGGCGCGGCCGCCTGCGCCCCCATCTGCTGCGTCTCCTGAATCAACTGTTGCAACCGCGCCACCACATCACCGGCTTTTGCGTTTTGAATCAAATACACGCGCGTCTCCACCCTCAACGCCGACGGCTGGTCCAGATAGCGGATGATCTCCAGCATTTGATTGATGTTCTGCGACGTGTCGGTAATTAAGAGGCTGTTCGACTTCGGCAACGGCAACAACTGGCCGTACGCGTGCAGATATGGCTGAACCGCCTGGCTGGCTTCCGCCGCGTCGGCGTACCGCAACGGAATGATCTGTGTCATCAACCCGTCCGCCGCCGGCAATTTCTCCGCGGCGCCGATCCCCACCGGCGGCCCTTCCGTCTTGGCGGTGGCGATTTGCACCACCTTCAAAAACTTCTGCCCCACCGGCAACACCGCGATCCCATTCAGAGCCAGCACGGTGTCCAGGGCTTGAATCGCCTCGCCAATGGTCAGCGCCGACTCGCTGTTGAACCAGATCTGACCCTGAATGTTCGGCGCCTGGATCACCGACCGGCAGGTCAGCCGACCGTAGTATTCCAACACCGAATTGACGGGCGTGCCTTGAAAACTCATCGCCAGATCCAACGGCTTGTCCAGCGGCTGACCGCACGGATTGGTCGGCGGCGCCGGAGTCCGGGCCGGGACCGGCGGGGGTTGCGCCGGCACCGCCGGCGCCGGCACTTCAATCGCCGGCGCGGGCGCGGGGTCCGGCGCCGGCACCGGCGAAGGTTCGGGCGCCGCTTCCAACGCCGGTGGCGCTTCCTCCGCTGCCTCCGGTACCACCGGTTCCTGCGCCGGCAAACCACCGACGGTCACGAACAGGCCCGCCCAAAACCACCGCCAGAATTTGTTCATAACTTGCCTTTATTGTCCCCGTCGAAATGGAATCCGCCGCCGCGGCGGCACCGCCCCGCCCCCCGGTTGGTTCGGTGCCGACGCGGCTTGCACCGTCGGCACGCCCGGCGTACCGGCCGCCGGCACCGGCAATGGCGGCACCCCGCCCGACGCCGGATCCTTGAACCGCAGCGGCACCGTCTCCACACCGCGTTGCAAAATCAACTGCGACGCCCGGCCCGCCGTCACGATCGCCTTCACTTTCGCTTCACCCACCATCTCCCCCACCCGCCGCAAATACGACCGTTCCCGATCTTGAATGATCGCCAGCACGTTGGTGCTGACCGGGTCGGGCACCAACCCGACAAATGTGAACGCCTCCGCCCAGTTCGGCGCGGGGGCGGCCGCCTCGGCTCCAGCCGCCGCCGGTGTCCCGAACGGCGACCGCTCCACGATGACCTGATACCGCTCAAACCCCACGGTCTCGAGCGCCAGCGCCGACCACGACACCGTTCCCATCGCCACCGCGACGCGCCAAACCAATGCCCACGCGTTCATGACTCCGATTTCTCCGACTTGCCGGCCAGCGCATGAATCACAAAATCACAGCGCAACACGCTGCTGTTGCCACTTTGCGTGACCACCTGCAATTGCTCCACGCTCACGAAACCGGAGCCGGTCCGCAACGCGTACAAGAACTTCACCAACGCTTCCGTCGTCGCCTCCACCCGGCATTGCACGGGCAACTCCCGATAAACTCCCCGGTCGGTTTTCGTCAATTCCCGCCGCTGACTGATCACCACCCCCGCCGCCGCGCCAACCTCCTCAATCTTTTTCAACACCTCGGACGTTTGCTCAAACTGCTCCATTTTCTGGCCCAGTTGCGCCCGCAGCCTGTCGTATTCCGCCTGCCACTCCGGCTCCCGGGCGATGGTGGCCCGGTAGGCTTCCAGTTCGCGCTGAGCCACGTGACGTTCCGTGCCAAACCGCTGCCAGGCGCGCCACAACGGGAGAAACAACAGCCAGCTCCCCACGCTTACCAGCACCACCACGGTGAGAATCGCAAGGGCCTGTTCGCGTTTACTCAACGCCATGCGGGACCTCCCGTCTTGCCCACCGCGCTCGCGAGACTAGCCGTCACCTCAAATCGCGTCAAGCCGCTGCCGGGATCCGAGCGGACCCCGCCACCGGCCGTTTTGACCTCGCGAAACAAACCGGCCTGTTGCAGCCGCTCGACCAACGTGTACACCGACTGCGCCGAGTCGGCCTGCCCCTTCAACGTCAGCGAGTCATCCCGCCGAAAATGAAACGCGCTGAGTTTGACATTCGGCGGCAGCAGCGTGCTGACCTCGCGCAGCATCTCCAACGCGGAATACTTGTCATCCAACTGCGCCTGCATCGCCAGCAACTCGCTGTGCAACTGCCGCGCCGCCCGGTACGCCGGGTCCAGTTTCTGTTTCTCCGCCCGCAGTCCGTTGACCTGCGCCCG
>CAZHLM010000004.1:5155-11356 GCA_964533295.1 uncultured Verrucomicrobiota bacterium | reverse complement strand
GCCGTCAGGTCGGTGACAACCTCCTCCTGTTCCACGCGCCAGACGCCGTCCTCCTCGCGGGCGCGCGCGGCGTCCCAACCGTTTGGACCGGGCGTCAGAGCCAGCCAACCCCGCGCGCTGCCGGCCAGTGGCGTCAACTTGCTCATCCGCCGCGCACCTCGCGCCAGGTGATGATTTTGACCTGCTTGTCCGTGCCGCGCCGCACCACGGCGACGATGCGGCGTTTGACGCCGCCGACGTCGCCCGTTGCATCCACCGTGAAGTAGTCGGATTGCACGGTCAACAGTTCGCCCAATTGGGCGCGCACCTCGTCGGTCAGATTGCCGACGACGGCGTAAAATTCCTCGAGGGATCGAAACGGCTGGTCGTCATCCGTTCCCCAAGCGCCATCGCCGCCGTCGCGACGGTTGACGACCGCTTCGGTCTGCACATCGTCCAGCCCCAGCGCCGCTTTCAGCGCCAGCGGGTCGGCGGTGTTGACGTTGATTTTGCCGCTGGAGGTCGCGGTCACGAATTCGACAAGCCCCGGTATCTCATCGGCGTCCTCCGTGGCGGGCTGGCCGTGAAAGATTTCCGCCGTCACGCCGCGCACCAGGAGCAATTCCTCGACACGATCCATCGGAGCGTCTTTGGACCGGTAGGGGGGAACGAGCGACTGGTAGTACTCGTTTTCCGCGCCGTTCAGCAGGTGCAAATCATTGTCGTCAATCCAATCCGCCACCGAGTCCGCAATCACATCCGCGTCGGCCGGGTCCACGCCGAGCAGGTCCAGCAGCCGCCGCCACTGGGTGGGTGACAGTTTGTTGACGGGCAATTTCGACTCCTCGTCGGTCACCCGCACATTCAACACGCCATCGCCCAGCGGATGGTCCACGTAGAGCGTCTGATTGGTGGCCCATTCCTGGTTGGGCGCGTCAAAACCGCCTTCGGTCGCGGACGTCAAATCCCGCAACAACACCAGCCTGGCCGCTTCGATTCCCGATCGGGCGATCAGTTCCGCTTTCAATTGTTTTCGGTTGAACGATTCCAAGCGCGTCTCGACGTGCATCGTGAAAGCAAACCCGCTGATCAGCAAGGACAAAACCAGCACCACCCACATCACGAGCACCATCGCGACACCCCGCCGTGAGAATGTCATTCCGCCTCCCCGCGTTCGACGCTGAACTGCGACAAGTCAATCTCCTGCGGCGTCACCGTGAACGTCGTACTTTCCCGGCTCATCCGAATCCCCAACGCTTCCAGCGCCGCCTCCGCCCCGGGCCATTCCACCGCCCGCGTGACGATCAACGGCGGCACGCCCCGCTGCTGGCCGCGAAACGCCACCGTGAACATCAGCGCGGCCGGCACCAGATGCGGTTCCTCCCAGCGGTCCGACCACGTTCCGTGCTGCGGATGCCGGTACTGAACCCCGAAACCGACCACGTCCGCCGACAACACGTGCCAGACCCATTCGTCGGCCTCCGCGCCCAGCACCGCCGGCACGTTGGCGATCCCGAGATAGACCACGCCATTCTCGTCGCGCTGCATCCCCAGCGCCACCCGGCGCAAACCGATCGTCGTCGCCTCCGGGCGCGGCAACAACACATCCGACCCGGTCACAAAACTGACCGTGCTGCCCAAACCGGGCGTCGTCTCGCCCCGCACCTGATACAAATCCGGCACGGACGTGAAATACAGCGCCGACCGCGTCAAGTCCTGCAGCGTCTCCATCACCACCCGCTCGCGCTGAAAACTGTCGAGCACCTGCGTCCCCCGTTTCCAAGCCGTCAATGCCGTGCTCCATGTGGTGTACACCGCCGCGACCACGACCCCCAAAATCGTCACCGCCAACATGACCTCCAACAACGTGAAGGCCTCCCGCGCCCGATGAATCGGAGCGACCGGCTTCATGGCTGTTTGTTGGGCAAATACCGGTACTCCACGACCGCGTCCTCCTTCAACTGGCCGCGTTCGTACCACGCCACGGTGATGGTCTGCTTCCACAAACCTTCCTCCTCCGTGGCTTCCAACCGCCGCGACCACGAGTACCGGCTTTCCTCCCCAAACGTCCCCTCCTGATCCAGCGTGTCCTCGGACTGCTCGACCCGAAACTCATAGCTCTTGTTCGCCAACAACCGCTGCGCCGTGGCGTAGTTCTGCACCGACTGCGCCGCCGCCACGCACCGGCTCAATCCCACAATCAACCCGACCAACACCCCGGACAACATCGCCACCGCGACCACCACCTCCAGCAACATGAACCCACCGGCCCGCCGCGATCGCGTCCGCTTCATCACCGCACCCCATACACCGTGGCCCGCGCCGTGACCGGATCCACCGCCACCGTCGTCACGCCCCGCTGGTCCGCCCCGCGAAACACGACCGTCATCGCGTCGCACGTTCCGTTCGGGTAAAAACGCGCCGTGCATCGCCCGCTGTCCAACGGAGGTTCTTCCCCCACTTGTGCAGTCGCCAGTCGCACCTTGGGCGGCATCCCAATCGCGAGCGCCTCCCCGGGCTTGGTCGCCGTCTTTGGCGCGGTTACCGCGTACGACTGGCGATCCAGATCAAACTCGACCACCGCCTCCCGCTGTCCCGTCACGGCCTGCAATCGCGCCCACTGCGTGGCCGTCGCAAACTCCCGCGCCGCGGCCGCCAGCCGCGCTTCGTGGTAGTAATGCAGATAATACGGCACCGCCACCGCCATCATCGTCGCCATGATGAACATGACGATCGTGACCTCCACCAGGGTAAAGGCCCGGTCACTTCCAGTTCGTAATGTCATCCTCGGTGCCATCGGTCATGTCCGGTCCGAGCGAATACAGGTCATAGCCCGTGCCGCGCTTTTCGCTGGGGTACCGGTACACATACGGCTTGCCCCACGGATCATCGCGCAAACCCGACTGGAGATAGCCCTTCCAGTTGCGCGGCTCGGGCGGCGTGGTCGGTTTCGTCTCCAACGCCTTCAATCCCTGCTCGGTCGTCGGATAAAACCCGTTGTCCAGCTCGTACAAGTCCAGCGCCTGGCTGTAGGCGCGGATGTCCGCGCTTGCCGCCGTCAACCGCGCTTCCTCCTGCCGCCCGCCCAACTTGACCACCACCACCGTCATCAAAACGCCGATGATCACGACGACCAGCATGATTTCGATCAGCGTAAACGCCGCTTGTCCTTTGTGTTTCATACCATCCTACTTTCCGATTCCCGATGTGATATCGAACACCGCCAACAACACACTCAACACGATCCCGCCGACCACCAACGCCATGCCGATGATGATGACCGGCTCCAGCGCCGTCGTGAACACCTTGAGCCGGTAACTCAACTCCCGCTCGTAGGTGTCCGCGATGTTTTTCAACGCCGCCACCACTTCCCCGCTTTGTTCGCCCACCGCCAGCATGTCAATCAACAGCGGCGGGAAAATCTTCCCCTTCGCCAGCGGCGTCGAGATGCTCGTGCCGTCCGTCACCCGCGCGCGGGCCTCCCGGATTTCATTGGCGATGACCTGGTTCGTCATCGTGTCCTCCACAATCTGCAACGCCGTCAACACCGGCACCCCGTTCTCCATCAACGTCGCCAGCGTCCGCGCAAACTGCGCAAACGCTCCCATCATGATCACCGGCCCCAGCAACGGCAACCGCAGCTTCCAGCCGTCCACCTTCAACCGTCCCGCCGGGTCGCGCACCATCCGTTGGTACGCCACCACCGCCAGCCCGATCACCACGAGCGGCACCCACCAGAACGTCAGCGCCACATCGCTGACGCCAATCAGAATCCGCGTCGGCAACGGCATCGTGCGGTGCATCTCTTTGAACATCTGCGCGAACTTCGGCACCATCACCGTCATGAAAAAAATAATCGTCGCCACCCCGACGCCCGACACAATCGCCGGATAAATCAACGCCGCGACCACCTTCTCCCGCACTTCCCCCACCTGCTCGTAATGCTTCGTCAGCCGCTCCAACACGCCGTCCAGCGCGCCGCTGGCTTCCCCGGCCCGCACCAGATTGACGTAGAGCTTGTTGAACACCCGCGGATGTTCCGCCAACGCATCCGACAGACTCACCCCCTGCACAATCTCATCGCGCACCTTCTCGAGCACCACCTTCACCTGCGGTTTCGTGGACCGTTTGGCCAGCGTCCCCAACGCCTGATTCAACTGCATCCCCGACCGCAGCAGACTGCACAGTTGCTGCGAAAACGCCAACACATCCCGCCCCGCCATCCGCCGCTGCGGTTCCGACCGCGCCGCCTTCGCCGACGCCTCGCCCGCCGCCGCCCCCGCCAGATCCACCGTCACCGGGAAATACCCCATCCGCCCCAACTGCGCCAGCGCCGTGCGACGATCGCCCGCGGTAAGCGACCCCGTCACCGACTCGCCGGCCTTTGTTCGGGCTTTGTATTGAAACGTGGGCATGCCTGACCGATCCGTTCTCCGCCACCGCGCAGCGGGTTACGTTCCCACCAACGCCTCGTCTTCCTGTGTCACCCGTGCGACTTCTTCCACGGTCGTGCGACCGGCTTGCACTTTCGCCCACCCGTCGTCCCGCAACGTCCGCATCCCCCGCGCGCAGGCCGCCTGCTTGATCGTCGTCGAGGGCGCCCGCTCGATCACCAATGGCCGCAACGCCTCGCTCATCACCAAAATCTCGTAAATCCCCGTCCGCCCTTTGAACCCGGTAAACCGGCACTCCTCACAGCCGCGTCCCCGGCAGAATCTCGTCCGCGCCACCTCCGCTGCCGGGTACCCGATCTCCCGCAACAACTCCGGCTCGGGCCGGTACTCCTCCCGGCACGCCTCGCAAATCGTCCGCACCAACCGCTGCGCAATCAACGCCTCGACCGACGAACTGACCAGAAACGGCTCAATCCCCATGTCCAACAACCGCGTGATCGCTCCCGCCGAATCGTTCGTGTGCAACGTCGAAAACACCAAATGCCCCGTCAACGCCGCCCGGATCGCAATCTCCGCCGTCTCCAAATCCCGCACCTCGCCAACCATGATCACATCCGGGTCCTGTCGCAGGATGTGCCGCAGCCCCCCGGCAAATGTCAGCCCAATCTCCGGCTTGACCTGCATCTGGTTGACCCCCGGCAACTCGTATTCAATCGGATCCTCGATCGTGATGATCCGCTGATCAATCGAGTTGATCGTCGAAAGAAAGGCGTACAACGACGTGGATTTCCCCGACCCGGTCGGCCCCGTCACCAAAATGATCCCGTGCGGCAACTCCACCAGCTTGCGCACGATCTTCTCGTCCGCCGGCGCCAGCCCCAACCGCTCCAGCCCCAGAAAAATGCTGCTCCGCGTCAACAACCGCAAACTCACACTCTCCCCGTACGCCGTCGGAATCGTCGAGACGCGCACGTCAATCTCCGCCCCGCCGCTGCGCACGTTGATCCGCCCGTCCTGCGGCAAGCGCCGCTCGGCGATGTCCATGTTCGCCATGACTTTAATGCGCGAGATGATCGCCGCCTGAAACTGTTTGAGCTGCGAAGGCACCGGCGTCTGATGCAACACGCCGTCCACCCGGTAACGGATGCGCAGATCATTCTCCATCGGCTCCAGGTGAATGTCCGTCGCCCGTTCCTTGTACGCCTCCGCGATGATCTGGTTGACGAACTTGACGACGCTCGCTTCCTGATTGCCACTTTCGAGGTCTTCCTTCGTGACCTCCGTCGCCGCGTCCAAATCCAACACGTTCTTCTGCATCAACTCGTCCAGCGTCTCGGCGCCGACGCCGTAATACTTCTTCAACGCCTTCGCGATGTCCGCCTCCGTGCTCAACGCCAGTTGCACCCGCGACTGTGTCACCAGCCGCACCGCCTCGATCATCGCCACGTTGAACGGATCGCTCGTCGCCACCCACAACGAACCGTTCTCGGCGCGCATCGGCAGAATGTTGTGCTGAAAGACGACTTTCGTCGGCACCTTCGCCCGCGCCGCGCTCTCGATCTCGGCCTCCGGCAGACGCGTGAACGGCAACCCCAACGCCCGCGCCAGCTCCGCGAGCAATCGCTCCTCCGTCAAGCCGCTCGCCTTCACGATCGTCTTCGGCCACGAATCACCCGCCGCGCGCGGCGTGTGCAACCATTCCGTCACCTGCCCCTCGGTGAACAACCCGGTGGCCAGCAGCAACGAACGCAAATCTCGCGGCATTGTTTCGGCAGCCATTGCCGCCACAGTAAAAGCCTGCTCCCGCCCTGTCAATCGCCGCCCGCCG
>CAZHLM010000004.1:0-5055 GCA_964533295.1 uncultured Verrucomicrobiota bacterium | reverse complement strand
TATCGCAGCGCCAGTTCTTGATACGATTCTTTCGGCAACTCGGCCAGAAACCGCGAGGCGCGCACGAAACCGCCCCCGTCGCCGCCGCTGGCGCGCAACTGCGGGTAGGTCAGAAACAACTCATCGCGCGCCCGCGTCACCGCCACGTAAAACAACCGGCGTTCTTCCTCCTCGCCCTCCCGGTTGTCGAGCGACCGCGCCAGCGGAAACATCCCGTCGCCCAGCCCGATCACAAACACCGTCCGCCACTCCTGCCCCTTCGCCTGATGCACCGTGCTGAGCCGGACATACTCCGAATCCTCCGTCTTCACCAACGACGCATCGTCGGCCTCCAGATTCGTCAGCAACGCCAACTGACTGAGAAACTCGTCCACGGCCGGGAATTGTGTCCCGAACGACGCCAACTGCCGGAGGTCCTCGATGCGTTGCCGGGCGTTCGGGTACTTCGCCTTCAAATACCCCTCGTAAAACCCTTCCGTGACGATCTCGATCATGTCGTCGGCCAGCAACGGCTTCGGCAATTTCCGCAATTCGTTCAGCACCGCGGCGAGTTGTTTCCACTCCGCCGCCGCCTTCTTCGGCACACTCGGATGCGCAGCCGGCAACTCCTCGTCCGGTGTGAACGAGCTCAAAACCGGGTGCATCGCGCGCCACAGTTTGTCCGCCGTCGCCCCGCCCACGCCCGGTAACAACCGCGCCAGTCGTTTGAACGAGACCTCGTCGTGCGGGTTGACCACCAGTTTCAGGAAACAACTCACGTCCTTGATGTGCGCCTGCTCAAAGAAGCGCAGGCCGCTGGTGATGACGAAGGGGATGTTGCGCCGCGTCAGTTCCATCTGCAATTCCATCGCGTGAAAATGCGCCCGGTAGAGCACCGCCGCCTCGTTCAACGGCACACCCTCGTCGCGCAACTCCAGCAACCGCTGCGCGACAAACGCCGCCTGCTGATTGGCGTCCGCGCACATCACCAGCCAGGGTTTCACGCCGCCCGAGCGCGTCGCGGTGAGGTTCTTGGCGAACTGGTGGACGTTGCCGCGAATCGCGGCGTTTGCCAGCGCGAGCACTCCCGGCACGCTGCGGTAATTCAACTCGATCTTGTAGGTCTGCGCGCTCGGATAGCGTTGTGGGAAGCTGAGGATGTTCCGGTAATCGGCCCCGCGCCACGAGTAGATGGACTGCGCGTCGTCGCCCACCACCATCAGGTTGCGCCGCGCCATCGCGAAGGTGTCAATCAAGTCGGCCTGGATTTTATTGGTGTCCTGATACTCGTCCACCAACACGTGCTCGAACTGCTCCCGGTAGCGTTCCCCCACCTCGCGGTCGGTCCGCAACAATTCCAGCGTCTTGACCAGCAGATCGTCGTAATCCATCACGTTGCTCTGCCGTTTGCGCTGCTCGTACACCCGCTGGAGCTTCGCGATGTCGTCTTCGAGATGCGAAAAATAATCGTACTGCTCCGCCAGCACCTGCCCGAGCGGCCGCTCGGTGTTGACCACCAGCGAAAACATCTCCGCCAGCACGTCGCCCTTCGGAAAGCGCTCCGCTTTCGTGTCAATCTTCGCGTCTTTCAAACACGCTTCGAGCAGGTCTTTCTGGTCGTCCCGGTCAAGGATGGTGAAGTCGGATTCGTACCCGATCAACGTCGCGTGCCGACGCAGAATCCGGTTGCCGACGTGATGAAACGTCCCGCCCCAAATCGAGGAAATGTCCTGCGGCAACAACGCCGCCACCCGCCGCAACATCTCCTTCGCCGCCTTGTTCGTGAACGTCAGCAGCAAAATCCGCGCGGGCAACACGCCGTGCTCCACCAGCCACGCCACCCGGTAGGTCAAGGTCCGCGTCTTGCCCGACCCGGCGCCGGCAATGACCAACATCGGCCCGCCCGGCGCCGTCACCGCCGCGTACTGCTGCTCGTTCAATTCCCGCCGGTAATCAATGTGCAGGTCGCGCGGCGCGGCGTGTTCCTCCAAGATGTACTCGTGACTCATCCGAACAGCGCCATCCCCAGCACCACCGCCACCACCAACGCCAGCACCGCCACCAAGCCCGCCGGCATGAACTTCTTCGTCGCGAGGAACCGCCGCCCCATGATCACCAACAACGCCAGCGCAATGCCGGTCCCCACCCGCAACCCGATCACCTTCCCCTGGAATATCGCGTAACCGCACAGCAACAGCAACGTCCCCGACGCCAGCCCGGAAAACAACGACGCCTTGCTCTGCGCCTTGACATACCCCGCCACGCCACCCGCGATCACCAAGCCGCCAAACACCCAAACCAAAATCGCCACGTTTTGCATGGCGCGCACACTACCGGGAACCCGCCGCTTTGTCGAGCGACGCCCGCCGGCCCCGTTGCGCCCGAAAAATCTCGCGCGCCGGTTCTTTTTCCATTGGCAACCTCCGCCGAATTGTGCTCTCTGTACTGCGTCACCGCCACGCAACCGGCTGACAAGAGGTATGACGATGACAAAACTTGATCCCGCCCAACTGAAGCTGCCCGCGGAAACCAGCGACTTGCTCCACCGCGCCCGCAGCCTCTGGTGGCCCCGCTCGACGGCGGAGCTTGTGGACGCCGCGTGCGGCGGCCCGCAAAGCAACTATTTCGAAGTCGCCTACGGCCTGCCCGACGGCCGGCGCATCGTCGAAGCCACCGTCGCCCGCGTCCGCAATGGCGTCGTCGCCAACTACCCGGAACCCTACATGCGCCGCCGCGAGCCGGATTGCATGTTCATCGCCGACGATTTGCCGACCGACAAACCGCGGTTTCGCGACCGGTTCTGCTTCGAGTTCGCCCAACTACGCGGCGAGACGTTCGCGTGGCTCGAACAACAAGACCTCGCCGCCTTCGCCTTCCATGCCGGCCAGTCCCCGCTCGGCGTCGAAGCCCTCGTCATCGTCCCGGCCAACGCCGGCTTCTTCGCGCTCGGCCTGGCTCTGCTGCAAGGCATGCCCCCACCGGACCAACTGCCGAACGGCTTCGCGCCGCGCGCCATCCTCTACGTCGCCCCCCCCTTCCGCCACACGCACTTCGCCGGCAAACAGGTCGTCGTCCACCACCGGACCGACGGCACGCTGCACGAAATGTTCGCCTACAACCTCTACCCCGGCCCCAGCGCCAAAAAAGGCGTCTATGGCGTCCTGATTCACCGCGCCGAACTCGAAGGCTGGGTCGTCCCGCACTGCTCCACCGTCCAGGTCGTCACCCCCTACGACAACGTCGTCACCATCATGCACGAAGGCGCCAGCGGCGGCGGCAAAAGCGAAATGCTCGAGCAGATGCACCGCGAACCCGACGGCCGACTCCTGCTTGGTCTCAACCTGGTCAGCAACGAACGCCGCTACCTCGAAATCCCGCGCGCCTGTGGTCTGCGCCCCGTCACCGACGACATCGCCATCTGCCATCCCTCGCTTCAAAACGGCGATGGCCGCGTCCATCTGACCGACGCCGAGAACGCCTGGTTCGTCCGCGTCAATCACATCCACGAATACGGCACCGATCCGTCGTTGGAGAAACTCACCGCCCAACCCGCCGCGCCGCTGATGTTTCTCAGTGTGGACGCCGTGCCGGGCAGCCGCGCGTTGATCTGGGAACACATCGAAGATGCGCCGGGCAAACCCTGTCCCAACCCGCGCGTCATCCTCCCGCGCCAGCTCGTCCCGGGCGCCGTGACCGAACCGGTCGCGGTGGACATCCGCAGCTTTGGCGTCCGCACCCCGCCCTGCACCAAAGAGAAACCCAGCTACGGCATCATCGGCCTGTTTCATCTGCTGCCGCCCGCGCTGGCCTGGCTCTGGCGACTGGTCGCTCCGCGCGGCCACGCCAACCCGAGCATTATCCAAACCGAAGGCATGACCAGTGAAGGCGTCGGCTCGTACTGGCCCTTCGCCACCGGCCGCCGCGTCCCCCAAGCCAACCTGCTGCTCAAACAAATCCAAGCCACCCCGCACGTCCGCTACGTCCTCTGCCCCAACCAACACGTCGGCGCCTGGTCCGTCGGATTCGCCCCGCAATGGATCGCCCGCGAATACCTCGCCCGCCGCGGCCACGCCCGCTTCAAGCCCGACCAAATCCAACCGGCCCGCTGCCCGTTGCTCGGCTACGCGCTCTATCAACTCCAAATCGAAGGCCGTATGATTCCACGCTGGTTGCTGCAGGTGGACACCCAGCCGGAAGTAGGCCCCGACGCTTATGATGACGGCGCGAAGATCCTGACCACGTTCTTCCATTCCGAGTTGCGCCAGTACCTCGAAAACGATCTCAACCCCCTCGGCCGGCAGATCATCGAATGTTGCCTCGCGGACGGCACCGCCGCCGATTACGACCGACTCCTCCCCCACCCCGAACTCTGATCCCGTGCGCCGCTCTGGTCGGCTCCTCCATCCGCCGACCCCCGCGAGCATCTCCCCTCTCCCCATTCGCAGGGGAGAGCGCCAGGGTCAGGGGGCTCGAAGGCATCGTTGCGGATCAGTCACCGCAATCGCCGCCGCGACCGGCTTCGAGTTGCCGCAAATCCACGCGCCCGTCGTACAACGCCTTCCCGATGATCACACCCACCAGATTCGGCCGCGGCAATTGCTCGGCGATCCGCTGCAACCGATACACATCCTCCGCCGACCCCACGCCACCACTGGCAATCACCGAACACGTCACCGCCTCGCACAGCGACCGCGTCGCGAAGTAATTCGGGCCGGTCAGCATCCCGTCCGTGCTGACATCGGTGAAAATAATGGTCCCCACGCCGAGCCGATCCACCTGTTGCGCGAACTCCAGCGCCGATACCTGTGTCCTCTCCACCCAACCTTTCACCGCCACAAATCCATCCCGCGCATCAATCCCCACCACAATCCGCGGCCCAAAATCCGTCACCAGCGCGCCGACAAACTCCGGCGAGTCGCACGCCTTCGTCCCGATCACCACCCGCGTCACCCCCAACTGCAACGTCGCTTCCACATCCGCTCGCGTCCGCATCCCGCCGCCGACCTGCACCGGGATCCGCACCGCGCGCACAATCGCCTCCAGCCCCCCGCGATTGACCGGCTTGCCGAGAAACGC
>CAZHLM010000003.1:95378-107687 GCA_964533295.1 uncultured Verrucomicrobiota bacterium | reverse complement strand
CTAGAGGTCGCCAGTGCTTCTCGATGAACTCAGACATCATCGGAGTATAGCCAGGCCCGACCACCCCACTGCTCCCCTGTTTTGGGACGATATCTTCCCGAACCTCCCGGCTCTTTGACTTGCGAGCGACATCCACTACCGTCCGTTTGGGATGCGGCAATGTTTCTGGATTTGCCGGGATCATCTTCTCCGGTACTTTCAGGAAATCAGCGATCGCTGCGGAGTCAGCCAAGAGCCAACTCTCCAGCATCGGCTCAGCAATCCGCAGCACAAAGTCTTTGGATCGCCCACGTCTCAGATGCGTAATCAGGAGTCCGCTCGGACACGGATTGGCCTCCAGATCCGCTAACCCGAATACAGGCCCGATGTGTTTTGCTGCCTGGTTGTATCGCTCAACGTCTCTCCAAAAGTTTGTCCTCCCTTTTTTATCGATAGGAAAGAGTCCCTCGGTGTTCAGGCCGAGTTGGCTAAGGAGCTTGAGCGACGCGGGAACTTCGAGTCGTCCCTCGACAACCACAAGCTGCACGTTGCGCTTCATAGCGTCAGCTTGTCGAAGAACGCCATCTGTTCCGTTTCCGTTCGCGGTAGAATTGCTTCGCCAGCAGTGATTCCCGATTCCATCAGCCTGGCAATGTCCGGTATGGCCGCGCCCTGAATGACTTCCGAGCCTTCCTTGGCTGGCTGGACGAGTAAGACCTCTTCCGGTGCGATCCCCAAATCCAACAACAAGTTTTCGCTGTGCGTCGAGAGGATAACCTGTCGCCGGTGGTCCGACTTCTGCACGCGATGAATGAAGGGGGCAAGCCGCTTGACGATTGCGGTGTGCAACGACAATTCAGGCTCTTCCAACAACAATGGCCCGCCTTTCTCTTGCATCGCCCACAGCATTCCAATCAGGCGCAATGTTCCGTCCGATAGCTGGGTCTCGTTCTGGTATGCCCCAAATCCCCGCCAATGCTCAAACTTGCTGCGCAGATGCGGCTGCCCATGCTCATCCACCTTCAGTTCCAGTTCCTTCAGTTGTGGCGCGACAATTTCCAAGACCTTTTGGATCTTCAACAAGCGCGACTTCTGCGTTCGGGGCGTGGTGTTGCGTATCCGATCCAGCAAGTCACGCCCAAACGGGTCAAGGCCAATCGCGTTCTTTCGTGGCGATTGTTCTTCTCGCAAGAGCTGCGGCACGATGTGCATGTACGAAACGCTCCGAAAGAAATCGGCCAATTCCCGAAACTCCTGATTCGCCGTGACCTGTTGAATTGCCGTTTGTGTGAGCTGTTTCGGGTCAGACAAATCTTGCGGGCTTGGCCGATCCAGTTTCTGGTGCTCTGTACCGTCTGAACCGATCTGAAAGACCCTCTCTGATTCAACGACCGGCACCGTTCCTTGTGCGCCTTTGCCCGTGAACGAAAGCTCGTAGCGCCAGCCTGCTTTGGTGGTTTCCTGTACGGTGGTCTTGATCGAGATCGCGGTATTCTGCCGTGCATACAGCGAACGTACCGCTCGCATATTACCCCGCACTTCAACCGCTTTGGCCAAGCCGCCGCCTTCCGAGGCCAGATCGCGCAAGAAACGAAACACATCGAGGAAATTCGATTTCCCGGTGGCGTTCGGCCCAATCAGAAAAACCCGGTCGACCAGCGGCACGTTGACTGCGGGAAAGTTTTTCCAGTTCGTCAACTCCAGCCGCGTAAAGTGCATTGTTCTCATTTTACCTCCTTCAACGACTTCACCACCAACAACTCATTCCCTCGGTCATCAATCACCTTCACCGCCACCTGCCCGTGCGTGCCGGCCGCGAACGGCGCGCTCAGCGTGCCGGCCAGATGATCCCACACCGTTTCTTCGTAGCTGCTCTTCAACGCCTTCTTCAAGTTCTCCCACGCGCTCGTGCGCGGGAAGAACACCTGCGTGGCGCGGAAACAGAGGCCGCTATAATCGCTGTCCAGCATCCAACACGGCACGTCGTTACCGGCCCGGTGCTCGGCTTCCATGCTCACCGGGTCGAACACATCCAGCCCCAGCAACTCGACCTGATACTTCCGGCCGTTCTTGGCGTCCTTGGCGTCTTGGCGGTTAATTCGAATCTCCGGCAATCCACACACGCTGAAAATCTGGCTGCTCCGCATGTTCTTGAGCAAATCACCCATCATCAAGTCGGGTGTCGCTTGCACATACGTCGCGGGAACACCGATCACCTCCGCCGATTTCTCCACCAACTCCCGCGCGTTCGGCTGGATGGCGAACCCAATCACGTACAGGTGCGTGTAGCTCTTCGCGTGCGCTTCCCGGGCGGCTTCATAGACCAGCTTCTCGCTCACCGCGCCGTTCTCCGGGCCGAAGACGAAGGCGACCGTCAGGGCGCGACCGCCGGGCGCGCCGCCGTTGGTCGTGGATGCCGGGGAACGGTCGGCCCGGCGGTCCGACCCTACCTCTTCCACAACGGCTTCCGCCGACAACGACAATGTCTTCGCGGGCGGTCGCAGGTGGGTCAACGTCACCGTCCGATTCCCCTCCAACCGCAGCACCGGACTCTTGCGCAACACCTCCAGCATCCGATCTTGGAAGTTGTCATCCTGAGCGGAGCGCAGCGAAGTCGAAGGATCTCTGTTGTTTCCGCAGGACGACGGAGATTCTTCGCTGCGCTCAGAATGACAAGCAGCGGTATCGAAGTCTGCCGGTAACGGAATCGTCGCTTCGACCGCGAACGGGCCGCTCACCCGCACCAGACTGTTGACCGTCTCGGGCCGGTCCACCAACACCTCCTCGGCGGGCGGCTCATTGTTCGCAATGCTCTTGAGAGTCACGTGCGGCACGATCCCGCCGACCTCCTCGCCTTTGGCGTTCTGTTTGCGTTTATAGACAAACCCGCCCGCCGGCCCGCGCGCCTCGTCCTTGAGCGCGTAATACGGGAACGTCGCCGTCAGCAACCGTTGCCGCGCCAGCGCCAACGGCACGCGGCTGGTATCCATCGTGATCCAACGCCGCCCCCACTGCTCCGCCACATACGCCGTCGTCCCGCTCCCGCACGTCGGATCAACCACCAGGTCGCCGGGGTCGGTCGTCATTAAGCGGCAACGTTTAACGACCTCAGTATTCGTCTGAACGACGTATTCCTTATCGTCTGCGCCAACGGTGTCAGACCACGGAGCGGTAAGCTGGCTGGCTGTTCCTTCGTCTGCATAAATGATGAATGTGAGGCGATTGCCCTCCGTCTGAATTCGGCGTGCTTGCACTAGCCTGTCCATCCCTTCACGAGTCGTTCCCCAACCGTTCTTCGGCGGATGATAAACTGTGCCTTCAAACTCGTAATCAAACATGCCGGATTCCATCGGGCCAGACGGTTCGAGAGACTTGAGCCGGTACACCCTCGCGCCAGGCGGGAGCAGAGCATGGTCATACAACTGGTGCTTCGACATCTTGTGGCGGCTGCCGTCCGGTAACTCGTACCAGCAATGATGAAACTCGCCTTCGACGCTCCTATCGCAATAGAGCCGCCGGTATTTGGCTACTCGCTTGCCGGCAGAGTCGTACGCTTGTTTGGCGTACCAGAGCAAGTAGTCCGACATCTGTTCGATAAAGTTCGTACCGAGCGGCATCGTTTTCTTCCGAAACGGAATCACCGCCACAAAATTCTCCGCTCCGAACACCTCATCCATGAGTTCGCGGACGTGGTGGAGGTTTTCGTCGCTGATCTGGACGAAGATCGAGCCGCTGGGGGCGAGCAGTTCCCGGCTCAGCAGCAAACGGTCGCGCATGTAGGTGAGATAGGAATGCAGGCCGAGTTCCCACGTGTCGCGGTAGGCTTGCACCATCTCCGGCTCGCGGGTCATGTCCTCGTCGTCGCCGTGGCTGACGTCGCGTTTGCGGACGAAGGGCTGGAAGTTCGAGCCGAATTTGACGCCGTAGGGCGGGTCCATGTAGATCATCTGGACCTGGCCGCCGAGCGCTTCGTAGTGCAACAGCGAGTTCATCGCCACCAGCGAATCGCCGAGGATGAGGCGGTTGACCCAGTTGTCCTTGTACTCGTAGGCGCGCAACACCTGATCGGTCACCGAATGGCGCGGGTCGGCAAACAGGTTGGCCATGAAATCGTCCTGTTTGTCGGACTTGTGCCCCTGCAACGTCTCGATGATGGCCTTGGTGGAGAGCCGTTCGTGGACGAACAACGGCAGCGTCGGCACATCGAAGCTGACCCGCTCCGCGTTGCCGGCCCAGTTGAGGAAGGGTTTGGAGAGGGCTTTGAGCTTGCCGGCCGCCGATTGTAGGGCAGCCGCTCCGGCTGCCATGTCCTTGTTCTTCGCTTCGGTGGCCAACTTCGCCAAGCGGAGCGCTTGGCCTACAATTTCGGCGATATGCTTCTCGCCTTGTTCGCGCGCCGGGTTCTGCCCATCCCACTCCAGCGCGGGCGACAGCGACGAATCATACCGGTAGGTTTGCGGCGGTTTCTTCTTCTTGAACTGCGCCTGCGTGCCGACTTCCGGGCGCATGGGGGTGGGGGAGTCGGGATGGGTGTAGGTGGTCGCTTGCCTGATGGGGGAAGCTTTTTTTGCGCGTGCCATGGTGCGTCACGTTTTAACCATATTCGGTCGGGCGCGTCGAGCGCACGGTTAGGGCGTTAGGCGCCGAGGTAACTCCGTTTGACTTGGTCGTTGTGGGCGAGGTTGGCGGCGGTGTCGTGGAGGACGATGCGGCCGGTTTCGAGGACGTAACCGCGGTGGGCGACGTGGAGGGCCATGTTGGCGTTCTGCTCCACCAGCAGGATGGCGGTGCCGGCTTGGTTGATTTCGCGGATGATGTCGAAAATTTTGATCACAACCAGCGGCGCGAGACCGAGCGACGGTTCGTCGAGCAACAACAGCCGCGGCGCCGCCATCAACGCGCGGGCGATGGCGAGCATCTGTTGTTCGCCGCCGCTGAGCGTGCCGCCGAGTTGCTTCTGCCGGTCGCGGAGGATGGGGAAGAACTGAAACATCCGCTCCAGATGATCGAGAGTGCCGGATTGAAAGGCGCCCAGGTCCAGGTTTTCGCGGACGGTCAGGCGGGGGAAAATGCGTCGTCCTTCTGGTGCCTGGCTGATACCGGCACGGACGATCTCATGCGGGGGGCGGTTGGCGATGGACTGACCGTTGAACACGATGTCGCCCTGCCGGGTGGGATTGACGCCGCAGATCGTCATCAGCAGCGTGCTTTTACCGGCCCCGTTGGCGCCGAGCACCGTGACAATCTCCCCCTCGCCGACGGTCAGCGAGACGCCGTGGAGCACCTTGGTGGGGCCGTAGCCGGTGTGCAAGTGGGAAACGTCCAGGAGGGATGAGGGATGAGGGATGAGGGATGAAGGGGAGTCAGTCATGGCGTGTTTTTGGCGGATTTGACCGTGGTGACAAACAGAGCGGTCAACTCATCAGTCTCGGATTTCAGTGCGGCAAGGCGGCCGGCGGCGAGAACGCCGGAATCGGCGAGCCGTTCCAACCCGTAGGCGGTTTCCTCCAGCTCCTGCAAAGCGCCTTCCAGTTTGTTGGAAAAAACGGCAGTGGACCTGGCGCGGCAGGCTTCGCGGTCATGTGCGCCGACGGACGTGCCCGATTTCAAAACCTGTCGTCCCAGGACTCGGGCGAGAGTGGTTTTGGGTAGTGCGGCGCACAGTTTGATGACGCGCAGGGCAAACGTCTTGGTGCGCAGCTTCACGTCCTGTCGTTTCTCACTCATCCCTCCGCCCTCACCCCTCATAACTCTTCCCCAAGTACGCCTCGACGACTTTGGGGTTGCAGCACACCTCCTTGGGCGTTCCTTCTGCGATCTTCTCCCCGTAATCCAGCACCGCGATGCGGTCGGAGATGCCGGTGACGACTTGCATGTGGTGTTCGATGAGGATGACGGTGATGCCGCGGTCGCGGATGCGGCGGATCAGTTCGGTGATGGTGCCCACTTCTTGTGGATTCATCCCGGCCGCGGGTTCATCGAGGAGGAGTACCTCCGGTTCCGTCGCCAGGGCGCGGGCGATTTCAAGGCGGCGTTGGGAGCCGTAGGGAAGGTTCCGCGCCCATGAATCCGCTTGCGCGGCGAGGCCGACGAATTTCAGCAGTTCCAGGGCGCGCTGGGCGGTGGCGTGATCTTCCCGGCGGGAGAAGGGTGACTGGAACATGGAATGAAACACCCCGGCCCGTGTCCGGCAATACGCGCCGACCATGACATTTTCCAGCGCGGTCATCTCGGCGAAGAGGCGAACATTCTGAAACGTGCGCGCCATGCCGAGCCGGGTGATCGCGTGCGGTTTGTGGTTGGCAATCTCCCGGTCCTTGAACCGCACCGAGCCGGCCGTGAGGGGGTAGATGCCGGTCAGACAGTTGAAGAAGGTCGTCTTACCGGCCCCGTTTGGGCCGATGATGCTGACGATCTCGCCCCGGCGGACGGAGAGGTTCACATTCTCCACGGCTTTCAAGCCGCCAAAATGTTTGGAGAGGCCGCTGGCTTCGAGGATGGTCACGTCGCACTCTCCGGTTTCAACTCAATCTTCCGCCGCAGGCTGCCGACCAGACCTTGCGGGCGAAACACCATCATCACGACCATCAACGCCCCGACGAGCATGGGCCGGTAGGAAATCAGGACGGGGAATCGTTCGCGCAAGACCTCCGGCAGCAGGTACAACACCAGCGCGCCCACGATCGGCCCCGGCCCGCTGCCCATGCCGCCGAGCACCACCATCGAGACAATCAGCATCGACTCGCTGAAGCCGAACATCTCCGGGTTGGCCGAGGTGTTGTGCGCGACAAAGAACACCCCGGCCACCGCCGCCCAGATCGCGCTTAAAGTGAACGCGAGCAGTTTCAGCCGCACGGTCGGGATTCCCATCGCCGCCGCCGCTGTCTCGTCCTCGCGAATCGCAATCCACGCCCGCCCGATTCGCGAGTGCGTCAGGTTGCGAATCAGCCACACCGACACGGCCACCATCACCGCAACGACCCACAGCTCCGTCTTCAACCGCGTCAGCCCGTCCGGGAACAGCCAGCGCCACACCGCGTTTTCGCTCAGCAAGGCCGGCACGCGCGCGTCGCGGGCGATGATGATGCTCTGTTCGCCGACGAGATTCTTGATCAGAAACCGCACCGTCTCGCCGAAACCGAGGGTCACAATCGCGAGATAATCGCCGCGCAGCCGCAACGATGGCAACCCCAGCAAGAAGCCGGTCACCCCGCCCACGATGGCCGCCGGCACAAAGGCGACCCACAAACTCACGCCCCAACCCTGATGCAACACCGCAAACGTGTACGCTCCGACCGCGACGAATCCGGCGTAGCCCAACACCAACAACCCGGTCATCCCCACGATCAGGTTCAACCCCAACGCCAGCACGATGTACGTGCCGACCATTACGCCCCACTCGATCTGCGTGTCGCCAAGATGCCGGCACGCCAAGGTCAGCGCCAACGCAACCACCACAGCCACGGCGACCGGATGCGAACGGCGTGCCACCCCTTCCCGAAACTGCGTCCAAGCCGGCAATCTCCACAGCCGCATAAATCCCGCGAGACCGGCCACGGCCGCGCCACTGATCACCACATCCAGCCAGTGCGTCCGCACCCACGCCGGTGCGTCCGTCACGAGGAACCGGAGCCGGTCGGATCGGAGACGCGCGAGCCACAAGCCGCGGTCCCAGTCGAATTCCAGCCCCACGTACACCAGCGGCGCGGCGATGAGCAGGCACCACAACAGCCAGAGCAGGGGACGCCACCGTCTCATAACGGCCTCCTCGCTGACTCCTCACCTTGACCCTCTCCCCATCGGATGGGGAGAGGCAATTGCATTCGGCACCCTCTCCCCGCTTGCGGGGAGAGGTACAGGGTGCGGGGCCGTTCGTTGTCACACGAGACGCTCATACCTTGTCCGCCGTTTGTTCGCCGAGCAGACCGCGCGGGCGGACGATTAACACGGTGATTAGCACGGCGAACACCACCACGTATTTCCAATCCGCGCCGAGGTGGTACGCCGTCACATCTTCCACCAACCCGATCAGAAACCCGCCCAACATCGCGCCGGGGATATTGCCGATCCCGCCCAGCACCGCCGCCGTGAACGCCGTCACTCCGGCCGTGTAGCCGACATCAAACCGGGTCTGGCCGTTGTACATCGTGAACATCATCCCCGCGGCGGCCGCCAGCGCGCTGCCGATGATGAAGGTGGTGGAGATGACCCGGTCCACCGGAATCCCGACCAGCCCGGCCATCGTCTTGTCCTGCGCGCAGGCGCGCATCGCCTTGCCGAGTTTGGTGCGGCGAATGAACAGGTGCAGCGCGATCATCAGGCCGACCGCCATTACGAGCACGAGGATTTGGATCAGCGCCACCTGCACGTCGCCCACCGCAAATTTGCGGTTCCACAACGGATCGGAGAACGCCCGCGGGAAATCGAGTTTGTCCTTCGTCTGGGCGTTCATGACGAAGTTTTGCAGGAAGGTCGAGACGCCGATCGCGCTGATCAGGGGCGCGAGCGCATGCGCCTTGCGCAGGGGCCGGTAGGCGAGCCGTTCGTTGGTGAAGCCGAACGCGGCCGCCACCACCATCGCCGCGCCCATGCCCAGCACCAGAGACGCAGGCAGTCCGAACGACGCGCCGCCGAGCGAGGTCAGCATCGCCAGCGTGATGATCGCGGCGAACGAGCCGACCATGTAGATTTCGCCGTGGGCGAAGTTGATCATCCCGAGAATGCCATAGACCATCGTGTAGCCGAGCGCGATCAGCGCGTAGATGGCGCCGCGCGAAATCCCTCCGAGAATGGTTTCGAGTTCGACGACCCAATTCACGAGCAGGCATTAAACCATAGAGAGACGGCGGACGGTGAGAGAAAAGTTAGAACGCCTGACAAAACTCCTTGTGGGAGCGGGCTTCCGCCCGCGACGTTCTGGAAAAGCCGGTGGGCCGAGCGTCCTCGCGGCGGGGCGTGACAGTCCGCTCGCGGGGACGCTCGCGCCACCGGTCGCGCCCAGAAGGGCGCTCCCACCACAGAAACTTCGGTTTTGTTAGGCGCTCTTAGGGGGAGCGCCTTGCCGGGCGCGATGTGGGTGTGTCGCGCCTGCCGGTCGCGCCCGGAAGGGCGCTCCCATAAGAAAGGGGGCTACAACTTCGCGTCCTCGTACAACACAAACTTTCCGTCTTTGACGACCCACATCACATAGTAGGTGTCGGTGATGTCTCCCTTTTGATCGAAGCGCAGCGGGCCCATCGCGGTTTGGAATTCGGTGTTGTGGAGGTAGTCGGCGAGGGCTTGGTATTTGGTGCTGCCGGTTTTCTCGATGGCTTGGAGCAGAATGTTCGCGGCGTCGTACCCGTAGATGGCGTAGGGGCCGTGCGGGCCGTACTTGGCGCGGTAGGCATCGAGGAATTTCTTGGCGGTTGGTTTTTTGGCGGGGTCGGGACCAAAGGTCAACAGGGTGCCTTCGGCGGCGGGGCCGGCCGTCTGAAGCAGCGCGGTATCAATCAGCCCGTCCCCGCTCATCAGGGGCGCGGTCAGCCCGGCTTGCTTCGCCTGTTTCAACAACGGGCCGCCCTGGTCATAAATCCCGCCGAAATACCACAGGTCCGGTTCAGCCTTCTTGATGGAGGAAATGATGGCGCGAAAATCGAGTTCGCTGGCCGGGACGCCCGCGTAGTAGACCGGTTTCACGCCGTTCTTTTCGAGATATTTCCGAAACTCGTCCGCCAGACCCTGCCCGTAGGTGGTTTTGTCGTGGAGGATCGCGATTCGTTTCGCCTTCAACGTCTCGAGGGCGAACTTCGCGGCCACGGTCCCCTGTTGGTCGTCGCGGCCACAGACGCGGAAAACGCCCCGGTAACCGCGGTCGGTGACCAGCGGGTTGGTGGAAGCGGGGGTGATCATCACCACCTGCGCCTCGTCATAGATCTCACTGGCCGGGATGGTGCAGCCGCTGTTGAAGTGGCCGATGACGCCGACGATCTTTTTGCCGATCAGGTCGCGGGCCACGACGGGTGCTTGTTTCGGCGACGCTTCATCGTCGCCTTGGATGAGGACGATGGTTTCGCCGCGGATTCCGCCGCGCGCGTTCCATTCGGCGACGGCCATTTCCGCACCCTGCAACATGTCGGTTCCGATTTTGGCCTGGGTGCCGGTAAAGGGCGCCGCAACGCCGATGCGAATTTCGGCGCGGGCGGAGATGGCGAGCAGAACAACTGCAATGAGCGCGACCAACCGTTTCATGATGCCTCCGAGTTGACCGGCTAATAGCAGCCCGCGAGGCCGGAGTCAATCGCGGCGGGCGGATAATTTGTTTGCGGAGGGCGGGCTGTTTGCTACAGTCCGCGTGCAACTTTGTCCGCTTCACTTTCTGACGTGCACCCAGCGGGAGGCGCGTCGAGCAGGCCGGCGGATGAAGAAAACATGTGCGGTCGGTTTCGGGACGTAGCGCAGCTTGGCTAGCGCGCTTGGTTCGGGACCAAGAGGTCGCGGGTTCAAATCCCGCCGTCCCGACCATTTTCAGCAAGGAGGAATCAGGAGGAGGCATGAAGGCAATCAGTTTGGTGCTGGCGGTTTTGGTATGGACGGCGGACGGGGTGCGGGCGGAAGCGTTGTCGGCCCGGCGGGCGTTTGAGTTGGCGAACCAGCGGGTGACGGATGCGGCGCAGAACAATCTGCTCTGGATGGAGGGCACGATGTCGGATTCGAGTTTGCGGCCGCGACATTGGGAGATCACGTTTTATGACCCGGAGCGATTGAATGCCGGTACGATGGTGCGGATTCAGGATGGCGCGGTGGTCAAGATTGGGGGCGCGGTGCGGTTGTTTGACGATGCGCGGTGGAAGCGTTTTGGGCGGAATTTTACCGGTTACTCGCTGGAGGAGCTGGTGGATTTGAACCGCTGGCGCTTGGATTCGGACGCGATTACGGCGCGAGCGGTGGCGCATCCGCGGTTGGCGGATTATCAGGTGACCGGGGTGCGGTTGTTGTTGCGCAAGCCGAGCGACGGGGATGTGGCGCCGACATGGCGGGTGCGGGTGTTGGCCCGACCGAAGGGCGAGAGTTCACGAGACCGGTGGGTGGGGCAGTTGACGTATAGCGCCGATTCTGGCGAGTTGTTGCGCGACGAGTTGAACGTGCGCTAGGTCGCGTCGGGGGGGTGGGCCGACCGTCATGCGGAAACGGGTGCAGGTTTTTTACGGCGGTCGGGTGCAGGGGGTGGGGTTTCGCTACACGGTGCGGGAACTGGCGTGCGGCTACGAAGTCACCGGCTTTGTGCGCAACCTGGTGGATGGCCGGGTCGAACTGGTGGCGGAGGGGACGGAGGAGGAACTGCGCGAGTTTCTGGACCGCATCCGCACCAGCCAACTGGCGAGCCATATTCGAACGGCGGACGTGAATTGGCAGCCAGCCACGGGCGAGTTTCGCCAGTTTGAGATTGCACGTTGATGGATGCCATTCGGACTGAAAACCTGACGAAGAAGTACCGGCTCGGTTGGCGTTTGGGCCGGTTGCTGGCGTTGGAGAATCTCCAACTGCGCGTGCGCGAGGGCGAGGTGTACGGGCTGCTCGGGCCGAACGGCTCCGGCAAGAGCACGACGTTGAAATTGATTCTCGGATTGATCGAGCCGACGGCCGGTCAGGCGTGGTTGTTCGATGTGCCGTGCCACAAGGTGGCGTCGCGGTTGCAGGTGGGGTTTCTGCCCGAGAATCCGTATTTCTACAAGTTTCTGACCGGGGTCGAGACGCTCGAATTTTACGGGAAGCTGTGCCGGCTGCGGGGAGCGGTGTTGCGCCAGCGGACGGACGAATTGATTGAGTTGGTCGGGTTGAGCCACGCACGCGACCGGCGGCTGAGCGGGTACTCGAAGGGGATGCTGCAGCGGATTGGCCTGGCGCAGGCGTTGATTCACGATCCGAAGTTGCTGTTGCTCGACGAGCCGACGGCCGGGGTGGATCCGATCGGCAGTCGCGACATCCGCGACCTGATTTTGCGACTCAAGAAGATGGGCAAGACGGTTTTGTTAAGCTCGCATTTGCTGTCGCAGGTTCAGGAGGTGTGCGACCGGATCGGGGTGTTGCATCTGGGCAGGATGATTTTGGAGGGTGACGTGAACACGCTCATCAGCGATCAGAAACGGTTGAGTTTCACCGCGCAGGATTTGCCGGCAGGCGGTCAGCAGCAGGTGGAAGCGGCCATTCGCGCGGCGGGCGGCAGCGTGGTGGCGGTCGAGCATCCGCAGACGACGTTGGAGGCGTTGTTTCTCGATGCGGTGAAGAAGGATCCCCGGGGGATGAAGTTCCATGACTGAACGAACCGGTAGTCGGAGAGAATTGTGGGGG
>CAZHLM010000003.1:34280-95368 GCA_964533295.1 uncultured Verrucomicrobiota bacterium | reverse complement strand
GACCGGGACTGCTCGCGCCCGGAAGGGCGCTCCCACACGGAGACGGGCCGGGCGGAGCGCTTATGACGGAACGCGTTGGGTTTTCTTTCGGCAGAATCGTAACGATTGCGGCGAATACGTTCATCGAGTCGTTGCGGCAAAAGGTGTACAACATTCTGCTGGTGTTTGCGCTGGTGGTGATTGCGAGCGCGAGTTTTTTCTCCCAGTTCACCTTCAGCGAGCAGTTGAAGTTCGTGAAGGATTTCTGTCTGGGGGCGATCTCGGTATTTGGGACGCTGATCGCGATTGTGGGGACGGCGCAGTTGTTGCCGGCCGAGTTGGAGAACCGGACGATCTACACCATCCTCGCCAAGCCGGTGCGGCGGGGGGAGTTTTTGTTGGGGAAATATCTCGGGAGCCTCTGGCTCGTGTTCCTGAGCGTGGTTGTCATGTCGGTGATGTTCGGCGCGGCGTTGTACTTCAAGGAGAACCGGCTGGTGGCCGAAACGCGGCTCGACCAGAACTTGTCGGCGGAAGAGGCGGCGACGACGGTGACGCGGATTCATCGGGAGGCGCGCGATGGGGATTTGGTCAAGGGCGTGGCGTTGACGTTTGTGAAGTTGTGCTTGCTGGCGGCGATTACCTTGTTGTTCTCGACGGTTTCGACCTCGATGGTGTTCAACGTGGCGATGGGATTCATGGCGTTCCTGGCCGGTCACTTGCGGGGGGCCGTCGTGGAAATCCTCGGCGAAGGCCGCGTGATTCGCTGGTTGCTGACGGTCATCCCGGATCTGGGCGCGTTCAATGTCGCCGACGACATCATCCTCGGGAACGCGATTCCGTGGGAGCATTGCGCGCACGTGGCGCTCTACGGCGTGGCCTACACAACGGTCGTGGTCGTGGTTGCGTATCTGGTGTTTGCCGATCGGGAGATTTGACGGATGCGGACGTGGCTGATTGTGGCGGCGTTGGCGTTGGGGTTGGCCGCGGGGATGATGCCGTTGGAGGACCGGATTCGCGCCGAGCGAGTCGCGTTGAAATATGGCGGAACACCGGTAACGCTGGCGATGCGCGACCGGGTGGGGCAGGGGATGGCGATTGGATTGCTCGCCGGTTTCCGCGGCGTCGTGGCGGACTTTCTCTGGATCGGCAATCACGGCTACTTCGAGCGCAAAGAATGGATTCGGATGTACCGCAACATGGAGTTATGCACCACGCTCCAGCCGCAGGCGGTCACGTTCTGGGATACCGGCGCCTGGCACATGGGCTGGAACATTGCCCATGCGGTCAGCATTGATCCCGCCAACCGCACCCAGGCCGAAGGGTTGAAACGTCAGCGTGAATGGCAGAACAAAGCCCGCGAGTTTCTCGCCGATGGCCTCGCCAACATTCCTCACCGCTGGGAACTGCATCACGGGATGGGCATGCTGTATTGGTTGAAATTCAACGACCACTGCCAGGCGCGCGATTTTTTCCGGCAAGCGGCGGCGTTTCCCGACGCGCCGAGTTACTGCCTGCGAATGTACGCCCGACGCGTCGAGGATTGCGACGGTCCGCAGGCGGCCTACGATCTGTGGAAACAGTACTGGCGCGAGGGCAACCCGATCCCCAGCCGCGACGGCATTGACTTGAAAAGTGTCATGCGTCGCGAGTTGCGCCGGCTCGAGGAACGGCTTAATATCCCCGCCCAGCAACGCATCCGCGCATGAGATACGCGATCCTAAGTGACATTCACGCCAACGTGGACGCCCTGGAGGTCGTCCTCAAAGACACCAAGGAACAGGGCTGCACCCACTACGTCTGCCTCGGCGACGTGGTCGGGTACGGCCCCAACCCGCGCGAATGCATCGAGATCATCCGCAACTTGAACTGCCCGACCGTCATGGGCAACCACGACGAATACGTCGCCAAGGAACAGGCGCTCACCGGCTTCAATCCGATGGCCGCCGATGGCATCAAGTGGACGCGCGAACAACTCAATGCCGACGAGAAACAATGGCTGCGCGAGCTGAAATACGTTCGCGCCGTGGATCCGTTCACCATCGTCCACGCCACCCTCGACCTGCCGGAGCGCTGGGCCTACGTCTTCGACAAACTCGCCGCCGCCGCCAGCTTCAACTACCAGCACACCGCCGTCTGCTTCAACGGCCACACCCACATCCCGATCGCCTTCATCCGCACCCCGGCCGGCATCCAGGGCGGTCTGTACACCAAAATCAAAATCGAAGTCGCCCGCAAGTATTTCGTCAACGTCGGCTCGATCGGTCAACCCCGCGACCGCAACCCCAAAGCCTCGTACGTCATCTTCGACCTGGTCAACAACGTCATCGAATCGCGCCGGGTGCCCTACGATGTCGCCGCCGTCCAGAAAAAGATCCGCGCCGCCGGGTTGCCGGAATCCCTGGCACAACGACTCGAACAGGGAAGGTGACGCCGCGCCATGGCCAAGCTTCTGGCGCTCGGCGACTGCAATACGCTGGGCGTGGCCCATTTCGTTTACCGCACCTACGTCGAACGGTTCGCCGCCGCGCGGGGTCTGACGCCGGTCAACTGCGGCTGCGCGATGGCCACCACCCGCGAGGCGCGCCGATTCTTCGCCGATTGCTTCGACGCCGACACGGCCTGCGTCACGATTCAATACGGCCTGGTCGACTCGTGGCGCACGTTCCGGTACGCCCCGTACGTGTTGTATTACCCCGACAATTCCCTGCGCAAAGCCGCCCGCAAACTGGTTAAAAAGTACAAGGCGCTCGCGCGCCAGTGGGGCTGGAACGCGCGCCTCGGCGAAACCCATGTCGTGCCGCCCGACGAATACCGGGCCAACCTCGAACACATCATCACCGCCGCCGCGCCCATCCCCGTGTTCCTCATCGAAACCGCCCCGCACACCCACGCCGAGCGTAACCCCGCCATCGAACAGTACAATGCCCTGCTCCACGATTTGGCCCGCCGCCATCCGCGGGTTCGGTGCGTGGAGATTTACGCTGCGCTCGCCGGGCGGCTGGCCGACTACTCATTCGATGCGACGCACTTGAACGAGGCCGCCCACGATCTGATCGCCGGACGGCTGCTGGCCGCCGCCGATGTGCCATGAGTCGGATTTCGGCAGGCAAACGGCTTCGGTTCGTCGTGGAGCGGATCGTTTTTGCCGGCGTGGCGGCGGTCGTGCCGCGATTGTCGCGGCGCGGCGTCCGGTGGCTCGCGCGCGCACTCGGTACCGGCTTCTGGGCCGTCTCCGCCCGCAGTCGGCAGATCGCGCGCGCCAACCTGGCGCTGGCGTTCGGCGACGCGTTCACGGCCGCGGACCAGAATCGCATCGGTCGCGACTCCTGCCGGCAATTCTGCGCGACGATGCTCAGTTTGTTGTGGCTGCCCGCCCGCAACCACCAACGGTTCGATGAACTGTGGGAAGTGGATGCGGCGGAATGGGCACGCCTCCGGGAGCTTCGGGCGCGGGGGCAGGGCATCATTTTTGTCATTCCTCATCTCGGTGATTGGGAGGCGCTCGGACTGCTGACCGGTCGCGCGGGACTTCCGACAACGGTCGTGATGGAAATGCCGGCCAACCCAGCAGTGGGGGAACGGATTCGGCAGTTGCGGGCCAGCACCGGCAACACCGTCATCCCGCAACGAGGCGCGGCGCCGAAACTGTTGCGCGCCTTGCGCCGCGGCGGGGCGATTGCGCTGCTGATTGACCTGAATGCCGACCCGCGAACCGGCGGGGTCTGGGTCGAATTCTTCGGCAAGCCCGTGTACAACAATGCCGCGGCGGCGTGGCTCGCGTTGCGCAGCGGGGCGACGTTGGTGTTGGCGACCGGCCGACCCGCCCGGGACACCGGGAAATTGCGGGCGACCTTCACCCCGTTGCCGGACGTTCCACGAACCGGTAACGATGCGGCCGATGTGCAGGCGCTCAGCCAGTTCTGCTTGCGGCGCTGCGAGGAGGTCATTCGCGAAGCACCGGGGATGTGGATGTGGACGTACAAACGATGGAAGTACCACCCGCCCGGCCAGCCGGCGGGCTATCCGTTCTACACGCGGCCCTTCGTCGGCGCGATGCCGCCCAAGACCGGGAAAGCCGTTTGACCCGGTTCGTCGCGACGCGTTATACACCTCGCGCATGGAACGTAGCTGCCCCATCTGTGGCGACTCCCGAACCACGGCATCCCCTCTCGCCTCGCCGCCGTGGCGGGTGGTGCGCTGCGCGGATTGCGGAATGACCTACCTGCAAAATCCACCGGCCCAGCAGGACTTGATGGACGAGTTTGACTGGGCCAGGACCCGGCAGTCGGAACGGGGCAAACGCCGGCAGCAACGCCGCGCCTATTACTGGATCAGCGATGGTCTGAAATATCTCAAAGGGTGGGTCCGCGGACGGACGCGCAAGGAAATTCGGATCATTGACCGCTGCGCTCCGCCGGGCGGAAACCTCCTCGATGTCGGCTGTGCCGACGGCGGGACGTTGCGGCAACTGGACGTGTCGCGCTGGCGACCCTTTGGTATCGAGCCGTCTCCGTCGCTTGCGCAACGCGCCGATGCCTACTGCCGGCCCCATGGCGGCGCCGTCCGCCAGGCGGTCGCGGTGGACGGATTGGCGGCCTGGCCGGCCGGACAGTTTCAATGCGTGATGATGCGGTCGTTTCTCGAACACGAAGTTCATGTGGCCGATGTCCTGCGATTGGCCCGGCAGGCCCTCGCGCCGGGCGGAGTGGTCATCATCAAGGTGCCCAACTTCGCCTGCTGGAATTCCCGGCTGCGTGGCGCGGGCTGGCCGGGAGTGCGGTTGCCGGACCATGTGAACTATTTTCGCCCCGGTGATTTGCGGCGAGCGTTACAGACGGCGGGCTTCACCACGGTGCGGTTTCCCTGGTGGCGCCGGTCGCCGACCAGCGACAACATGTGGGCCGTCGCCGGGGGCTGACGCCGCGTCACGGTTTGACGAAGTGAATGATCGGGTCGCGATGGCAGGTGCCGACGTCTTCGTCCACGATCTGAAAGCCCGTCTCGCGCAGCATCTGACAGGTGCGTTGCGTGCCGGCGTGGTACCACCGCGCGGGGGCGGGGGTGTCGTCCACATCGGGCGCTTTGAGTTTGGGGCGGTTCATGAACCGTTCGCACCCGCGCAAGAACCACCAGAGTGGCTGGTACTTTGGTTTGGGCGGCGTGAGATTGCGCCAGACGCTGTAGTCGTCCAGGTGCGCAGCGCAATGGTTGTACTTGTCGTAATCCGCGACGAGCCAGAAACCATTCGCGCCGGATTTCAGTTTCGGAAAGAGATGCCGGGCGTACTCCGTGATGCCGTGGAACGAGACGTGACAGAGGCAGCCGTAGCTGAAGAGATAGTCGAAATGATTCTCCGGCAGCATCGCGCATTCGAAATCGGTGACTTGGAAATAGCGCAGATTCTGCGGATGACCGAGAAACTCAAACGTTTGATTGTGTTCGGCCGAGAGCGCGTCCAGCACCCACACCTCCCGCGCCGCCAGCAGGGTGCGGGTCCACGCGCCGCGGCCGGGACCGATTTCCAGCGCCACAGTTTGCGCGCGCACGTACGGTTTGATGCACCGCAGATAGGTCGCGTGCAGCGTGCTGACGTAATTGACGACGCCGTACTTCGACATCTTGACCGGCTGCAACGGGTCGCCCTCGTAATAACCGCCCTTCCAGATGGGCTGGAACGCCGCCAACTCGGTTTTCAGCCGATCGCCCATGCGCGGCTTGTTTACCGGATGCCGGGCGCGGCGGCAAGGCGAAAGGGTGGTTGCGTTGCCGGCGGGGCGTCTCTAGAATTGGCGGCCATGGAGGGGGCGCGACTCATTTCACCGTGGCGGCGACTGCGGTATGCGCTGACGCCGAAACGGCTCTACGCGCATTACCGGGCGCATCGCGACCTGCGCCGCTACGAGGCGGAGCTGCATCTGCTGCCGTTTCTCGTGGACCCCGCCCGTAACGCCGTGGATGCCGGTGCGCATCGCGGCAGCTACTGTTACTTCCTCGCCCGGCTCTGCCCCAACGTGTACGCCTACGAACCGAACCCCGTGATGCGCGATTATCTCCGCCGCGTCGTGCGCCGCAACGTCGTCATCTCCGAGTGCGGATTGTCCGACAAACCCGGGGAAGCGCAGTTCACCATTCCGAATTCTCCCCGCGGCTACCGGCACACGGCCGGTACGCTCGAAACCAAACTCTACGATCACGATGCGGTCCGCTTCACCGTCAAATCCGTTCGGCTCGACGACGAGCCGGTCGAGAACGTCGGCTTCATCAAGATGGACATCGAAGGCCACGAACTGGCCGCGCTGGCCGGCGCGCGGCGGGTGTTGGAACGGGACCGACCGGTCCTGTTGATCGAGGTGCGCGAGGAGTTGAACGGCACGCCAATCGAAGAGGCGCTGGCGCGAATCGAGGGCTACGGCTACCTCGCATTCGCGCTCAAGGGCGAACAAATCTGCTACTGGCGGACGCTCAATCTGGATTGGTTCCGCGCCCGGCCGACCCAGCCGCCGCCGGGCGACCGCATTCTGAATTTCATTTTTTTCCCCCGAGGAATCGGCTCATGAAATGGAAACATTGGTTTCGGGAAATCCGCCGCCGACTGGGCGACCCGAAAAAATACGTCAAGACCGACGAGGTCAGCGGCCAGCTCCAGTTCGAGATCCTCAAACAGGAAGGATGCCTGCCCGCGTCGCGCGTGCTCGAAGTCGGCTGCGGCTGTCTCCATGCCGGTGTGCCGCTGATGCAATACCTCGAGCCCGGTCACTTCGTGGGGATCGAACCGAACCGCTGGCTGCTGGACAAAGCGATGCGCGCCCCGCCGGTGGCGCGATTGGTCGCCGAGAAACGGCCGCGGTTCCTCCACCGCTTCGACTTCGACGCCAGTTCGTTGGGCGTGACGTTTGATTACGTGCTGTCCCATTCCGTGCTGTCGCACGCCGCCCATCATCAACTCGAACAGTTCCTCGCCAACACCGCCAAAGTCCTCGCGCCGACTGGCAAAATCTGCGCTTCGCTGCGCCTGGCGGAGGGCAACGCCTTCGGCAGCACCGGCAGCGCCGACAAAAAAGACTCGCTCGACAAGGAATGGGTCTATCCCGGCATCTCGTGGTTCACCAAGACCACCGTCGAATCCACCGCCGACCGTGTGGGCCTGCGCGCCACCTACCGGCCCGATTACACGGAGTTCTACACCCGCACCCGGCCAAAAGAGATTCACGACTGGTTTGTGTTCACGCGCCGGTAAACCGCCTCGGTTTTCGCCACCATCTGCGCGAGCGTCAACTCGGCGGCGGCAAACTCCCACGCCGCCGCGCACTCCGCCGCCGCGGCCGGCAGGTTTTCGATGGTGGCACGCAACTTCGCGCGCAGCGCCAACGGGTTCTCCACCGGCACGAGGCGCGAGGCCGGCAGGATTTCGCGGACGCCCGGCACCTCGGTCGCCACCACCACGCGCCGGCAATGGAGCGCTTCGGCCAGAATCAGCGGGAAGCCCTCCCGCCGTGAGGGGATCACGACGACATCGGCGCGGCGCAAGATGGCCGCCACGTCATCGCGCTGGCCGAGGAGCCGGACATTCGGGGGCGCCAGCGCCTCCAGCGTGCGTCGCTCGGGTCCGTCACCGACAATCAGCAACGTGCCCGGCAGCCCGCTCCACGCGCGCAGCAACACATCGAAGCCTTTGACCGGCGCCAACCGGCCCACGGCAACCGTGACCGGCCCCGGTGCGTCCAGGTCGAGCGGCGGTCCTGGCGGCAGCGGGGCGATGCCGTTGTAGATGACGTGCAGGTTGGGATGGACGACCCGTTCCGCGATTCCCTGACTCACCGCGATCACCGCGTCGAAGCTGCGGTACATCCGCGTATCGCGTTTCAACCCGTGAATGGTCGCCACGCGCCGCCCCGGCAGGAACGAGCGGATGGCGCTGATCATTGCGGCCGCCTTGTTGGCGTGGGCGTGGATGATGTCCGGCCGCAACGCGCGCAGCGTCCGCGCCAGTTGCCAGAGAATGACCGGGTCGAACCGGCTGCGCGTCAGATCCAGCGGCGCGGCGCGCGGGCCGGTAAAGCTCGGATGGCCGACGAGCGTCACGTCATGGCGCGCGGCCAGTGCGTTGGCCAGCGAGATGACATGGCGTTCCAATCCGCCGTCGCCTCGTCCCGCGACGACCAGTGCAATTGTCACCGCGCCTCCTGCGCGATGTGGGCGAACATCGCGGCAATGGCCGTTTGCGCTCGCGCCACATACGCGGCGAGGTGAGCGGCTTCGGCGGTGTCCCACGCGACGGTATCCAACCGTGCGCCGACTGTGGACGGCGTCAGCTCCGACTCCGCCAACAGCCGGTCGCTCCGCAGCCCGGCATCCTGCAGCAACGCTTCCAGTTTGGTTGTGTTGGCGCGGACGGCGAGAAACGGCGTGCCGGTGACCAGCGCAAAACACGCGGCGTGAAATCGGCCGGTCAACACGGCGCGCACGCCGGTCATCGCGCGCAGGTAGGTGGCGGCGTCGGGCAGGGCGTGGGCGAGCGCGACATACCGGGCGGGAGCCAACGGACTGAAGTGACGGCCGAGCCAGCGTTGGAAGTGGCGTTTGGCGCGTCGCCCCGGTGAGGTTGCGTGCCAGTCGCTGGCGAGAATCGGCGCAAAGGCGGCGTTCGGAATTTGCCGGGTCAGCCGGTACAGGCGTTCGGTGGTGGCGGTTTGAGCGGAATCGGTGATCCACCAGCCGCGGCGTGTGGTTGCCGGCGGCGGGGCCGGTGTGGCGAGCGTCAGGTCGGGGACAACGGTGCTGACAATACCGGCCGCGGCCAGTTCCTGTTGGCTGAACGATTCGCGGACGTAAATCCGGCGGAACACGGCGGCGCGGCGGCTCAACTCCGGTGAGTTCGCCGCCCATGTGCAATTGATCAGGAACACCGGTACGCCGTGGTCGCGCGCGAACTCGGCGGCGGCCATGTATTCCGCACCACCGGGCCGGTCATGATGGATGGTGCCCTCGCCGTTGATGATGATGGCCCGGGCCTGTTTCATGGCCGCGACGAGAGTGGGGTCGTTCCGCCAGCCGGGACCGGGATGGCGGGCGGTGATGTCGCAGCCGATGGCCGTCAAACCGCGCGCAAGATTTTCCATCACCTGCCGGCAACCGTGATGGATGGCGCGCGCGGTGTCGCCCAGCACCACCACCGGGATGCGAGCGGCACTCATGCGGCGCACCACTCCCGTTGCAGCGCCGCGCCGAGTTCCCGGAGCGTTGGCGGCGGGGTGACGGCCGTCGCGTCCGGCAGGGGATGGCCCGGCAAGCCGAATTCGGCCATCGCGGCGCGGTGGATGAGGCGCCGGTCGGCAAACTGTTCGAGGAACAATTTGTTGATGGCGTGCGGTTGAGCGTGGCGCGGGCGCAGCGCGACAACCGGGCGCTGGGTGTAGATGGCTTCCGTGATCATCGTGCCGCTGTCCTCGGTGACGAAGATGCGTTCGCCCGCCGCGAGAAAGTCGGGGTAGTGTCGGCCTTGATCCGCGGTGAACAACGACAGGCGCGCCACAACGGCGGGCGGCAGACTGCGAAGTTGTTGTTCGCCGACCGGGCCGGTGCGGCGGCCGGTAATGACCAGCCAGCGGCAAGCGTGATCGTGGGTCAGCCGGGTCAGCAAGGCGCCCAGGTCCTCCCAATCGGCAGCCGTGTACGTGTATCCCGCGCCATCGCCGCCGACGAGCATGGTCCAGAGCCGCGCGCCGGTCAGGTCGGCGCGGGTCACGAAGGCGTCGCGGCGGGCGGTGAGTTCCTCGGGCACGACCGGCACCGGCGCGATGGGCCAGTACAGGAACGGCGGTTGCGGTTCGGCGGGCAAGACGGTGAGGATGCGCCAGAAACAGTGGGGCGCGAGGGCGCGGATTTTGCCGATGAACAGGTTGCGGCAGTCAAGGCTGCGGGCGAGCCAGGCGTTGGCGTGCAGCGTGTTGCCACCGGCGGAGACGATGAGGTCGCAGGCCGGTAGCGGGTCGGTCGCGAACTCGTAGAACCAACGGAGCCGGTCGGTGGTGAGACGGGCGCGGGGACGGTTGAGCAGACGTTGCATCACCGCGCGACCCAGCCCCGCGCGCAGGCGAATGTCGAGCCATGTCATTTCGACCGAGTAATAATATTGAAGGGCGCGGATCAGGCCTTTGGAAAGATTGAAGTGACCCGGTCGGCCGTCGCTGAGGACGAGGAGGCGGAGGGTATTCATGAGGCGGGCCGCAGGTGGAGGGCGCGGTCCACACCGGCCAGGCAGAGCAGCCGGGCGGTCAGCGAACTGTGAAACACCCGGTCGGAACGGTGCGCCAGATCCACGAAGCGTTGGATGCGAAACCGCGTCTGGAGGAACTCCGACGCGGCGATGACGTCGAGGATGCGGGCGCGGTTGTCGGTCAGGAACCGTTTGCGATGCCAGCGGAAGCCCTGTTTTTCCGTCCGCCATTGCGTGGGCAGTTTGGCGAACGCATCGAAGAGGCGCCGCAACTCGTATTTGTTGTAGGGACCGTGGAGTTTTTCGCGATAGCCGGTGCCCAGAAACGGAACGAGCCGGTAGTCGAGCAACGGACTGCGATTTTCAATGCCGGACATCATCGCGTTGCGGTCATTATGCCAAATCCATTCGGCAAGGCGACCGCCCGGTTGGACCTCGGACAGGAGCGCGGCGGTGAAATCCGGTTGCGGGTTTTCCGCGGGGTCCGGTGACCGCCGCCAGACGGGGGCGTGGACACCAAGCCAGAGCGGGAGCGGATGGAGACATTTTCGCAGGAGGTGAAGATCGAGGTTCCAGCGGGAGTTTTGGAGCGGCCAGGTTCGCAGCGCGCGCCAGGTTTTCGCGCGATGAACCGGCAGCCACGCGGTGCTGCGCCACCAGTCGCGGTCGCGGTGGCGGACGGTGTCGCGGACCGCGACGGGGAAGCACCGGCCCCAGTACCCTCCAAACAACTCGTCGCCGCCTGTCCCATCGAGGACCACCGGGATGTTGTGCTGCGCGACGGCCTCGTACATCTCCGCCATCGCCATCGAGTTGCCGAGCAGGGGAAAGGCTTTCTCGTGGTGCTGGCACATCCTCAGAAAACGATCGAACGCGCCCTCGTCGTAGCGCAGGGTGATTTCGGTGGCGGTGATACCGAGCTGGGCGGCCGAGCGTCGCGCGTAGTCGGCGTCCTCGGATCGCCCGGCCTCGCCGATGAAACAATGCACCCGGTCGTGCAGTTGGTTGGCGTAGAGCGCCGCCAACACCAACGTGCTGTCCACGCCGCCGGACAACAGCAGGCCGACTTGCCGGTCGGAGACCATCCGCACTCGCGCCGCGTCGCGCACGATTTCAGCCAGGGTCGTTTGATCGGCGGCGTGATGGAGCTGGTCGCGGGTGGGTTGAAAAAACGGTTCGAGTCGGGTCTGCCACGTGGCGAGGTTGACGTGCAGATGATGGCCACCGGGGACGCGCCGGATGCGTTCCAGATGCGTGCGGTCATCGGCTGACGGAAACATTTTGCCGGTGAGCAGGTACTCGTGCAACGGCTGTTCGCGCAGGACGGGCCGGTAGTCGAGGTAGTGACAGATCGCAGCGTTGGTCGAGGCGAAACAAAGCGTCGTCTCGTCCTGATACCAGAACAACGGTTTCTTCCCGTAGCGGTCACACGAGGCGAACAACGTCAGCGCCCCGGCATCCAGCAGGGTCAGCGCCCACATGCCGTTGGCGTGTTGCAGGAACTCCGGTCCGATGCGGCGCAACCCTTCACAGAGCACTTCGGTGTCGCCGGTCGTCTGCCACGCGATGTCGCGGAGCGCGGCGTGATGTTTCAGGTCGGCGAAATTGTAAATCTCGCCGTTGAACAGCAGCGTGTGGGAGCCGCGATGGAAGGGTTGGTGCGACCGCTCATCGAGATCGAGGATCGCCAGCCGGTGATGTCCGGCGGCGACGGTCAGCGGCGCGCCGCGCGACGGCAGCGTGCGAAACCACGTGGCGCGGTAATCGGGACCGCGATGTTGGATGAGGTCGAACGCGCGGGTGAACCGCGTTTCCGCCACCGGTCGGCCCCGTTCGATGACCTGAAGAAAACCGCACATGCGTCACCCGCCAGCATTAGCGAGCGCCCCGTGACGGCGCAAGCCCTTCATCGCAGTTCCTCGTACACCGCCACCGTGCGAGCCAGCGTGTCGCGCAGCAGAAACTTGTCGTTGGGCGGAACGGGCGGCGGAGCTTGAAGGAAAGCGGTCACCCGTTCGGTCAGGGCGGTCACATCGCCGACCGGCACGCGCCCCACCGGGTACAACGCGCCGAGCGTCTCCGCGACGCCGCCGTGGTCGTAGCCAATCACCGGCGTGCCGATGCTCAACGCTTCCAGCGTCGTGCGACCGAACGCTTCCGGGTCGTGCGAGAGCGACAGGACGATTCGGGAGGCGGCGTACATCTCCCGCATGTCCGCGCGATGACCGAGAAACAGGATGTTGGTCAGGCCGCGTTGCGCGATGGTTTGGCGCAACTCGGCTTCAAACCGATTGCGTCGCGCGTCGGTGCGCCCGACCAACGCGCCGACCACGTCCGGCTGCGTGTCGCGCAACCGGGTCATCAACTCGACGAAATCGGTCTGGCCTTTCCAACGCGTGATCCGCGCCGGCAACGTGATCAGGCGTCGACCGGGCGCGGGCGAGTTCCAATCTGACGGCGGCCGGTAGCCGCGGGGAAACTCGGCTGGGTCAATCCCGTGGTGGATGACGCGAATCTTCTCGGGCGAACAGGTTCGGTAGGTGCGCAGGATGTAGTCGCGGACCGTCTCGCTGACGGCCATCACGCGTTCGCCGCGAGTCATCACCGCGCTGTAGCGGGGATGCGTGTACAAGCCGTGCACCGTGGTCACGAACCGGGCCGGCGTGCCGCGGCAGGCCCAGTACCCGATCCAGGCCGGGACGCGCGAGCGGGCGTGGACGATGTCCACCCGGCGGTCGCGGATGATCTGGCGGAGTTTGCCCACCAGCCGCAGTGTGGCCGGTGATTTCACGCCGATCGGCAGCGTGATGTGTTCGCTACCGGCGTTCATGAGCGGTTCGACAAGGCGTCCGCCACCCGAGATGACCAGCGAGGTGTGCCCGCGCCGCACCAGTTCGGCGGCGACTTCCAGCGTGCCGCGCTCGACCCCACCGGCTTCGAGATTGGGAACCAGTTGGAGAATCGTCATAGGCCAAAACGCTCGCGGATCAGGGTGGCGCAACGGTCGGCTTCGCGCAGCGGGCTGGCGGGCGGATGAAGCGGTTGGCCCGTGCGCCACGCGGCGAACGTGGTGACGAGCCGGTCGTGGATGAGTTGTTCGATGCCGCGGACGACTCGGCTGCGACGCCGGTAGGGAACCGCCAGCAACCCAACTGCCGCGCCCGCCGTGAGTGCTTCGTAAATCATCGAGACGCTGTCGGCCGTGACCCAGACTGCGGCGGCGCGCGCCAGTCGGGCCGGTACCCAGTCGGGGCCGGTTTGTTCGACGGGCGTGACGCGCAGGTTGGGAAGCGTGCCGAGCCGCGCGATGAAGCCGGTCGGGGTGCGGCGCGAGGTGGTCAGTTCCCAGTGGGTGGCTGGTGCGGCTTGTGCGGTGGCGCGGACTTGCGCGGCGACGTCGGCGTCATCCCAGCGGTGATGCGGCGACGGGCCGCCGATGAGGATCAGCCCGCGACCGGGTTCGGGTCGGCCCGGTGTGATCGGGTTGAGCGCGCCGCGGGTGGCGATGATGTTGCCGGTCGTTTGCGCGCCGTCGTGTTCGGGGATCAGACACAGATCGAAGAAGCCGGAAGGCCAGGTGGGTTTCATCAGGACGACGATTTTTCCGCCGTGCGTGCGGCGGGCAAGCAGCGCAGCCAGATGCGTGCGGTGGCCGGCGGCGAGAATCAAATCAGGACGCGGCAGGGCGCGTCCGGCACGGCACGCATCCCAGCAATGAACGACCAGGATGGTGGAGACATGGACGGGGGTGAGTCGCGCGAGGGCTTGCGCCAGGCCGTGCGACTGGTTGACGTGGCCGGCTTTGCCGTCCGAGACAATCCAGACCTGCATGCGCCGAGCAGCGTAGCATATTGAATCTTGCGCGCGCCAGAGCGTTTCGTTACCGTCGCCGCCGGTTTCATGAGCGAGCTGGAACAACAATTGCGTGACGCGCGCGCGGCAGCGGAGGCGGAGATTGCCGGTTGCGCGGACCTGCCGGCGTTGGAACAGGTGAAAGCCCGGTATCTCGGCGCGCAGGGGAAGGTGACCGGCCTGCTGAGTCAGTTGGGCGGCTTGCCGAAGGAACAAAAGCCGGTGATTGGCCGGCTGGCCAACGAGGTCAAACATGCGTTGAGCGCCGCGGTTGCGGCCAAGCGCGAGCAGTTGGAAGCGAAAGCGTCGGCCGGCGGTCCGGCCATTGACACGACGTTGCCGGGTCGGCGGCATCGGCTGGGGCGGTTGCATCCGTTGACGCAGATTTTTGATGAGACGGTGAAAATTTTCCGGCGGATGGGGTTTGCGGTGGAGGATGGGCCGGAGATGGAGGATGAGTGGCATTGTTTCGATGCGCTGAACACGCCGGCCAATCACCCGGCGCGGGACATTCAGGACACGTTGTACGTGGATTTGCCGCCGCATGAGAAGTACGGCCGGTACTTGTTGCGAACGCACACCAGTCCGGTGCAAATCCGCACGATGATGCGGCAGAAACCGCCGATTCGCATCGTCGCGCCCGGTCGGGTTTTCCGCCGCGACAATCCCGACGCGACGCACAGTCCGACGTTTCATCAGATCGAGGGGTTGTACGTGGATGAAAACGTGACGGTGGCCGATTTGAAGGGCACGGTGGAGTTTTTCTTCCGGCAGTTGCTCGACCCGGACACGAAGGTGCGGTTTCGACCGCATTTCTTTCCGTACACGGAACCGAGTTTCGAGATTGACCTGAGCACGCCGCATTTCCGCGCGCGCGGCAAGGAATGGATCGAGATTGCCGGCTGCGGGATGGTGGACCCGAACGTGTTTCGGGCGGTGGGTTATCCCGACGATGCGTACACTGGTTGGGCGTTCGGTTTCGGGATCGAACGGCTGGCGATGATCCGCTACGGGATCACGGATATCCGGCTGTTCACGGAAAACGACGTGCGGTTTCTGGAGCAGTTTTGAACAGTCATGTGTTTCGTCGTCGGCGCAACCACGCCGCGAGGCCGGTCCCCAGCGCGAACAGCCCGAAGAGACTTGGTTCCGGCACGGCGGCCGTAGTGACATCTTCGATGAAAAAACCAACCACCCCGGCCAATTGAACGTTGGAGTTGGTGTAGCGGACATCGCGACCATCAGGGAGGATGGTCATCGCGTGGACTTGGTTCGAGGCACTACCATCCTGCTGGCGTGGGTCATCCATGTAACGCAACGTGTAGGAGACGATCTGGCCCGCGGCGTTCGTGTTCGGAGTAATGGAGACGACAAACGCCATGTGCGCGCCGTAGAGCACGTTGGTGCCGGAGACGGGGCCGGTGATGTTGGTCTGCACGAAGGTCCGCCCCCAATCAAGATACACCTCGACGTCGCTGGTGCGGTTCAGCGCGCTGATCGCCCCGGCAAAGCTGCCGGCGTTGGTTCCGAAGAACCCTTGATAGAGCGGGGTGTTGGTGAACGTGGTGCGGGCGACGTTGAGTGAGTTCGAAGCGACGAACGCGTCCTTGCCATTGGTGAATGGACTGTTGGTGCCAAGTGACCCCGTGCCCGTGCTGCCGGGGCCGGTCGAGGAGTTCATGGCATTGGTCAGGGCGCCGTACGCCTGTTGCGCGGTCTGGGTCATGCCGATTGCGCCGGCCTGCGTGAGGTACGCCAGCGAACGGGCAGCCGCGCCGGGGGCGCAACCGTTGAGAGATTCGTTGACGGCCGGGACGTTCGTTTCGTTGATGGCGATCGAACCACCGCGGATGGCCGCTGTGCCGGCGTTTGCTCCGCGGAAATTTTGTGCGGGACGCAATCCGGGACCGCCACCTGTCAAAGACATCTCGCTTGTGATGCCGGTGAGCCGTTCGGCCTCGCCGACGTCGGTCGCGACAAACGGGCTGGTTGGCACAGCCAGTGGCGCCGGCGTCAAGTCGAGCGCGTAGTTCAAGCTGGTCACGTCCGTGCCGATGGACACGCCCAGGTCGAACTCGACAGTGGTGGCCATTTGACCGCCACCGAGGGCGGCGAGGTCGTTGAAATGCAACGCGAGATTCTCCACGGCCCAGTTATTGGCCGAGCCGCCGAAGGCGCTCGTGTCGGTGGTGATGTTGACGTAGCCGTAATAGCCGCCGAGGCCATCGGACGCAAGGAGGCCGAGGTCGGCCGCTTGGAGTTGGATGGTGGCTTGGCCCCATGCGGAATCCTGCACTTGGTATCCCCCGCTGCCGTCTCCCCAGTCGACTTGGTCAAACGAGACGACCACTCCTTGGGCAGGCAAACTAACAATCCCGGCCAAGACTCCGATTAGACGGACAATAGATTTATGACGTTTCATGACGGTACCGCTCCTTATGAAGGTTGCAAACGGCTTGAGTGCGAAGATGGGGTGCAACAACAGTGAGTCCTTGGTCCGCCACGAGGCCAGAAGGCGAAACACATCTGCGCGGAAGTAAGATTGCCACCAGACTTCACTGCGCCCCCGTACAAGTGGTGCTTATGCCATAAGACATCGCGAAAAGGCAAGCAAAAAGCTCTATTCAGTACGAGATCGACCCGGTCATTCGGCTTGTCGCCTCTGTTTGTGGTCGGTAATGTCGCGCGCGATGAAATTCACGTACAACTGGTTGAAGCAGTATGTGGACGTTCCGTGGTCGGCGGGGGAGTTGGCGGAGAGGTTGACGTTTGCGGGGATCGAGGTGGAGGACGTGGTCCCGCTCGGCGGGAAGATACCGGCGCGGGTGGTGGTGGCGCAGATTTTGTCGTCGGTAAAACATCCCAACGCGGACAAGTTGTCGGTTTGCCGGGTGTTTGACGGGACGAGCGAGCGGCAAATTGTGTGCGGGGCGAAGAATTACCAGGTGGGCGACAAGGTGCCGTTGGCGTTGCCGGGAGCGGAGATGCCGGCCGGGTTCACGATCAAGGAATCGAAGCTGCGTGGCGAGTTGTCGCAGGGGATGATGTGTTCGGCGGAGGAGTTGGGGTTGCCGAAAGGGGAGGATGGGTTGTTGATTTTGCCGGCGGACGCACCGGTGGGGATGAAGTTCGCCGAATACATGGGGCCGGGCGATGCGCTGTTCGATATCGAGGTGACGCCGAATCGGCCGGATTGGTTGAGCGTGATTGGGATTGCGCGGGAGGTGGCGGCGTTGACGGGGAATGTGTTGCGACTGCCGGAGGTCGCGCCCGGAAGGGCGCTCCCACCATCGGACTTGGTCGCGGTCGAAGCGCTGGATCTGTGTCCGCGGTACACGGCGCGGTTGATTACCGGGGTGAAGATTGGGCCGTCGCCGGCTTGGTTGCGGGGTGCGTTGGAGAAGGTGGGGATGCGTTCGATCAACAACGTGGTGGATGTGACCAATTACGTGTTGTTGGAATGCGGGCATCCGTTGCATGCATTTGATTACCGGCGGTTGCACGGCGGCAGAATCGTCGTGCGGCGCGCGCGGGTGGGGGAGCGGTTTGTGGCATTGGACGACAGTGCGCACGAGTTGAGCGCGGAGATGTTGGTGATTGCGGATGCGGATCGGGCGGTGGCGTTGGCGGGGATCATGGGCGGAAAGGAATCGGAGATCAACCCGGCGACGGTGGATGTGTTGCTGGAGAGCGCGTGGTTTCAGCCCGGCAATGTGCGGCAGACCTCGAAGCGCACCGGACTGGCCAGCGAGTCGAGTTACCGGTTTGAACGAGGGGCGGACATTGGCGGGGTGGTGTGGGCGAGTGATCGGGCGGCGCAGTTGATTCGGGAGGTGGCCGGTGGGGAGGCGGGACCGCTGGTGGATGTGTGCGCCCAGCCGGTGACGCGGCGGCGGGTGCGGTGCCGGCACGGTCAGGTGAATCGCGTGTTGGGTGTGGACGTCCCGCCGGCAGAAGTGCGGCGGATTTTCGTGAGTTTGGGGCTGGTCGTGGTCGGCGAGGACGCGAGCGGGTTGGAGGTGGAGGCGCCGACGTTTCGGGTGGATTTGGAGCGGGAGGCGGATTTGATCGAGGAGGTGTGCCGGATTTACGGGGTGGAGAAGATTGCGGCGCGGATGCAGCCGGCGCGGCCGGCGGTGTCGGCATTTGATGAGCGTTGGGATCGGTTGATGGAGTTGCGGCGGCAGTTGACGGCGCTGGGGTACCACGAGGCGGTGAATCAGACGATGGTGCACGACGGCGCGTTGAAGTTGCAAAATCCGTTGAACGCGGACATGACCGCGTTGCGCAGCAGCTTGGTGCCGGGACTGTTGGAGAACGTGCGGACGAACGTCGCGCGGCATCAGTACGATGTGAGGTTGTTCGAGATCGGACGGGTGTTTGATGCCACGGGGCGGGAGACGTTGCGGTTGGCATTGGTGGCGACGGGACGGCGGACGACAGGGGATTGGGAGCGGACGGAGAAGGTGGATTACTTCGACCTAAAAGGCGCACTGGAGGAGTTGGGATTGCCGGGTGAAGTGAAACAGATTTCGGGATGGGAGGCGAAGCGCCTGGATTTGGGCGACGCGGTGGCGGTGGCGGAGTTGGACTTGGAGCCGGTGTTGGCGGCGCCGCGCGCGGAGAAACAGTACCGCGAGTTGCCGAAACATCCGGCCGTGGTGCGGGACGTGGCGTTGGTGGTGGCGGAAGAAGTGACCCACGCCGCGGTGTTGGCGGTGGTGGAGAAGCATCGGAATAAAAACTTGGAGCAGGTGGCGCTGTTTGATATTTTCCGGGGCGGAGTGATTCCGACGGGCAAGAAGTCGGTGGCCTATTCGCTGACGTACCGGGCCGCGGACCGCACGTTGACGGACGCGGAAGTCAACGCCGCGCATGAGCAGTTGAAACAGGCGTTGCGGCGCGAGTTGGCGTGCGAGATTCGGGAGAGCTGAGGGGCAGGGTTTGAGATTGAATTCGAGATCAAGGTTTGTTAGAAAGCCGGTGTCGTGAGTATGTTCTTTGGAAAGATTTCGATTGGAAATACCCTGCCATGTTCGTGAGGAATGCGGATTCTTTGAGCCAATACCGTCTGTGACGGAGCTCGGGTTTGGCGGTGGCCGGCATGCCTGCTCAGGAAGCCGAAAGTCGCTGACAGAGCACCCCCTTTGTTGAGGGGTTCATAAGATTGCATTCTAACGGCATTACGGCGGGGTATTTCTTTTTTGCCAAGCCGGTCAGCCGCCCGTTGAATCCTCCGAGTTTGGCCATGGCCGAGAACCTCTTTTCACAATTCGAGTCGCAAGCGCCGCCGCCGGACGATTCACCCGCGGCGCGCGCCGCGCCGCTGGCCACGCGGCTGCGACCCCGGACGTTGGCGGAGTTCGTCGGCCAGCAACACATTCTCGCCGAGGGCAAACTGCTGTGGCGCGCCATTCAAGCCGACCGGATTAGTTCGATCATTCTCTACGGCCCGCCGGGCACGGGCAAAACGTCGCTCGCCCACGTCATCGCCACCGCGACGCAATGCAAGTTCGAGCGGCTCAGCGGGGTTGAATCAAACGTGGCCGACATCCGCCGTGTCATTGCCGCCGCGGCCCACCGGCTCGCCAACACGGGACAGCGAACGATTCTGTTCATAGATGAGATTCACCGTTTCAACAAGGCACAGCAGGATGTGTTGCTGCCGGATGTCGAGGCCGGTACGGTGCGGTTGATTGGCGCGACGACGCACAACCCGTTTTTCCATGTCAACGCGCCACTGGTGTCTCGGTCGCAGGTCTTCGAGTTGAAACCGCTCGCGCCCGCCGACATTCAGACGCTGCTGCAGCGCGGGTTGCGCGAGTTGAACGCCACGGCCACCGCCGACGCGCTGGAGTTTCTGGCCACCGCCTGCGACGGGGACGCGCGCAAGGCGCTGAACGCGCTGGAGATCGCGGTGCTAACAACGGAGTCGCGGCATGTGACGCGGCCGGTGGCCGAGGAATCCATTCAGAAAAAAGCGGTCGTGTACGACGGCGACGAGGATGCGCATTACGACACGATCTCGGCGTTTATCAAATCGGTGCGCGGGAGCGACCCGGACGCGGCGTTGTACTGGCTGGCGAAAATGATCGTCGCCGGCGAGGATCCGCGGTTCATCGCGCGGCGGATTGTGATTTTGGCGGCGGAAGATGTCGGGTTGGCCGATCCCCAGGCGTTGGTAGTGGCGGTGGCGGCGCATCACGCGGTGGAGTTCATCGGTTGGCCCGAGGGCGAACTGGTGTTGGCGGAGGCGACGGTGTATTGCGCCACCGCGCCGAAATCGAACTCGGTGACGGTGGCCATCGGCACGGCGAAAGCGGACGTGCAGGCTGGCCGGACATTGGACGTGCCGGCGCACTTGAAGGACACGCATTACCGGGGCGCCGAGCGGTTGGGACACAAGGGCTACCGGTACGCCCACGATTACGAGGGACACATTGTGGCGCAGGAGTATCTGCCCGAGCCGCGGACCTATTACACGCCGACGGATCAGGGGTTTGAGGTGCGCGTGCGGGAACGGATGGAGAAATGGAAGCAGTTGCTCGGCAAAAAAACGAGCTGAGACGCCGGATGGTTGCGCAGCGGCTGGCGCTGTCGCCGGAGCAGGTGCGCTCCGCTTCGGCGGCGATCGAACAGCGGCTGGCGAAGGTACCGGAGTTTCGAGCGGCCCGGTGCCTGTGCGCCTACGTCTCGACAGGACAGGAAGTGGGAACGCACGGGTTGATCCGGCACCTTCTGGCAGCAGGCCGGGAGATTGTTGTGCCGGTCTTTCGCGACGGCCGGTACGGGGTGGGGCGGGTGGAGGATTTTGACGCCGATTTGCGGCCGGGACACTGGGGGATTTTGGAACCGCGAGTGGTGCGGGCCGGTGGAGAGCCGGAGGTGTGGTTGGTGCCGGGCGTGGCGTTTGACGGACGCGGCTACCGGCTGGGACACGGCAAGGGGTATTTCGACCAGCTACTGGCCGGTCGGCCGGGCACGAAGATCGGATTGGCGTACGATTTTCAGATCGTCGAATCGGTTCCCGTCGCGGCGCACGACGTGCGGCTGGATTACATCATCACGGAACATCAAACCATTAAAGGAACCTGACATGGACAACCCCCTGCTGCTCGTGGTCATCGCGCTCGTGGTGGGCGTGGCGCTCGGCGTGGGATTGCAATGGTGGCGGGCGCGGGCGGATGCGAAATCAGCGGGCAGCATTGTGGAACGCGCCCGGCAGGAGGCGCAGACGGTCTTGCGCGAGGCGCGGATGCAGTCGCACGAAGAGTTGCACAAAGCCCGGGAGTTGTTCGACCAGGAGACGCGCGAGCGCCGGGCGGAGTTTGCGGACACGGAGAAACGGTTGGTGCAGCGCGAGGCGCAATTGGAGCGGCGGACGGAAGCGCACGAGCGCCGGATGGCGGAGATGCTCGATCAGGAGCGCGATCTGGCGAAGCGCGAAGGCGAGTTGTTCAAGTTGCAGGACGATCTCGATACGATGAAGGCGGCGCTGCAGAGGGAGTTGCAGCGGATTTCCGGAATGACCAGCGACGAGGCGCAGCGGTTGTTGCTGCAGCAGGTGGAGGACGAGGCGCGCAAGGAAGCGGCGGCGTTGTCCCGCGCCATTGTTGAGGAGGCCAAGACCGGCGCGGAGCGCGAGGCGAAACGCATCCTCACCATCGCCATTGAGCGCTATGCGTCCGGGCATGTGCAATCGAGCACGAGCTGTCAGCTTGCGTTGCCCAGCGAGGAGATGAAGGGCCGGATCATCGGTCGTGAGGGCCGCAATATACGCGCCTTTGAGGCGGTGACCGGGGTGAATGTGTTGATTGACGACACGCCGCAAACAGTCGTGTTGAGCGGGTTCGACCCCGTCCGCCGGGAAGTGGCGAAGCTGACCATGGAACGACTGGTGGCCGACGGGCGGATCAACCCGGCGCGAATCGAGGAGGAGGCGGCGAAGGTCAACGAGGAAGTTCAGCACTCCATCCGCAAGGCCGGTGACGAGGCGATTTTTCAACTTGGTCTGGGCGGCGTTGCGCCGGAGGTGGTGGACGTGCTGGGGCGGCTGAAGTTCCGTCACAGTTTTGCGCAGAACGTGCTCGATCATTCGATGGAAGTGGCGCGGTTGATGGCGACGATCGCGGCGGAGTTGAACCTGAATCTGGACATCGCCAAGCGCGTAGGATTGTTCCACGACATCGGCAAGGCGCTCGACCACGATGTGCAGGGTTCGCACGCGGTGATTGGTGCGCAGTTGCTCAAACGACACGGTGAAGGGGAGGAAGTGTGGCAGGGCGTGGCGTGCCATCATCACGAGGTCGAGCCGCTCACGGTCTACGGGGTGTTGGCCGGGGCCTGTGACGCCATCAGCGCCTCCCGGCCCGGTGCGCGCAGTGAGAGCATGGAAATCTATCTGCAGCGGCTGGAGAAACTCGAAGCGATTGCGAACAGTTTTGCCGGCGTGGAAAAGAGCTACGCGCTCTCCGCCGGGCGGGAAGTGCGGATCATCGTCGAGCCGGCCAAAATCAGCGACACGGACGCGATGAGCCTGGCGCGGGAGATCCGCAAAAAGATCGAGGCCGAACTGCAGTACCCGGGCCAGATCAAGGTCACGGTGGTACGCGAAACCCGCGCCGTCGAGTTTGCCAAATGACGATGTCGGGGGTGACGGCCGCCGGTGTCCCGCCGCTTGCGGCGGACCTGCGAGTCGTTCTCGACGGTTCAGATTGTTGAGACGATCGTCTCAACGATGTTACCATCACCGTTCATTCAGACCCGCAGGGCTGACTGGTCGGTCACGCGCGGGACAAGCGCCATTGCGCCGGCGATAGGGTGACGGCCAGACGTGCCGCCGACAGCAGTGCGCAGACCGCGACAAAGAGGTCGCCGTGGCGGACGTAGAAGGTTGGGCCGGTGGGGTGGGGGATTGGCAGCTCATGGGTGAGGGCGGCTTCGGTGAACGGTTCGAGTTCGGCGCGGATGACGCCGCATTCGTCCACCACACAGGAGACGCCGTTGTTGGTGCTGCGAATCAGCGGGCGGCGGGTTTCGACGGCGCGAAAGACGGCATTGGCCAGATGCATCCGCGCTGCCGGGGATTCGCGGAACCAAGCGTCGTTGGTCAGGTTCACCATGAAATCCAACTGATGGGCGGCAAACCGCCGGTAGAGATGCGGGACGGTGTCCTCGAAACAGATGACGACGCCGAACCGAAAATCACCGGCTTCAAAGATCGTAAGCTCCGTGCCGCGTTGGAAACCGTAGCCCTGCGTCACGTCGTAGCCTTCCGGGCCGATGCGGCTGACGAGGCCGGCGGTGTAGCGTTGGAGGGGGACATATTCGCCGAACGGGACGAGGTGGATTTTGCGGTAAATCTTGAGGGTGTCGCCGGTCGGGCTAAGCAGGATGGCGGCGTTGTAGGCTTCGGGCGGCTGGCTGTAGGGCTGGTAATCAATCGTACCAGTCAGCAAGTACGCGCGGCTGCGGATCGCGACGTTCGTGGCCAGCGTGTAGGAATCCCGGTCGAAGCGCAACGGCTCGGGCACAGCGGTTTCCGGCCAGAGGATGAGGTCGGGTTGGGAGAGCGCTGCGGTGGCGGTCAGTTGGCGATGCCGGTCGAGCACCATTTGTTTTTGTTCGGGCACGAACTTTAGCGATTGGGGAATGTTGGCCTGCACCAGCGCCAGGCGCAACGACCGGTGCGGTTGGGACGGGCGCGCGGTCAACTCGCGGGCGCCGTGCAGAAACAGGCCGCAGGCCAGCAGTATTACCGCGTACAGTTCCCAGCTCAAGCGACGGGCGGGTGGACCGGCCTGGAGATGGGCGCAGAAACGCAGGCCGGTGAGATAGAAGATCACGTTGACGGCGCACAACAGCGCCGAGACGCCGTAGATGCCGGTGACACTGGCGAATTGGAGCAGGGCAGCGGCGCGGTACTGGCTGGCGCCGAGAAAATTCCAACCGAACCCGCCGAGCAGAACGCAGCCGCGCACCCATTCGAGGGTGGCCCAACCGGCGGCCGCCAACAGGGCGGCGCCGAGGTTGGCGAGCGGCCGTTCACCCGAACGCGCCGGGGCGAGCACGAGCCGGAACCAGAGCGCGGCGAGGGCGAAGTAGAGCGCGAGGACGGCGATGACGGCGACGGCACCGGGTACGGTGACGTGGCCGATCCACCAGAGCGTCAGGCCGAAGAAGACCAGCCCGGCAATGTAACCGCGCCGAGCGGCTTCGCCCCCGGACACGTCGCGCACCGCGACGAACAAGGGGATCAAACCGAGCCACGCCAGTTGGAAAGCCTCCCACGGCGGGAACGCCAGCGCCAGCAGCGCGCCGGCGGCAGCGGGCAGGAGCCAACGAAACAGCAGGAGCTTCACGCGATTTTGCCGCAGCACTGCTTGTACTTCTTGCCGCTGCCGCAGGGGCACGGCTCGTTGCGACCGACTTTGGGCACCTCGCGTTTGATGGGGCGGGCCGCTTCCTCGATGGCTTTTTCGACGACGGCACTGCCGGCCGTTGCGGCCGGCTGCGGAGCCGCGGCGGTGGAAGCGGTCATCGTGCCGCGAAAGGCACCGGGCTGGGAAACATCCGGCGCGCTGAGTTGTTGGGGCAGGGCGCGGAGGAAATTCTCAAACGCAGCGAGGCTGCTGGCGGAGCGGAAGACGTTGTTGGCGATTTCGCTTTTCACATTGGACATCATTTCCTCGAACATCTTGAACGCTTCGCTCTTGTACTCGGTCAGCGGATCCTTCTGGCCGTAGGCGCGCAGGCCAATGCCGCCGCGCAGTTGGTCCATGTTGTAGAGGTGCTCCTGCCAGAGCCGGTCGAGGGCGTTGAGCACGATCAACCGTTCGACCATCCGCAACGTCTCCGGCTGTTCGTGCGCGATCTTCGCCTCGTACGCCCTGGTGACCCGGTCGAGGACGAACTGGCGGACCTCCGCGGTGGTCTTGCCGGCGATCTGGTCGGCGCGCAAACCGATGGGGAACGCGTGGTTGGCCCAGCGCAGCAACCCATCGCGGTCCCATTCGTCGTCGGGCCGGTCCGCAGGACAAAACTCTTCCACGCGGGTTTCGATGACTTCGTCGAGAATCTCAAAAATCGCCTCGCGCGGATTGTCGCTGTGGAGAATCTCGTTGCGAAAGCCATAGACGACCTCGCGCTGTTTGTTCATCACGTCGTCGTATTCGAGCGTGTGTTTGCGGATGGCGAAGTTGTGTTCCTCGACGCGGCGCTGGGCGGTCTCGATGGAGCGGTTCAGCAGCGGATGCTGGAGTTCCTCGCCCTCCTTCATGCCGAGCTTTTCCATGATGTTGGCGATTCGGCCGCTGGCGAACAAGCGCATCAGGTCATCCTCGAGGGAGACGTAAAAGCGCGAGCTACCGGGGTCGCCCTGGCGGGCGCAGCGACCGCGCAACTGGCGGTCAATGCGGCGCGCTTCGTGGCGTTCACTGCCAATGACGTGGAGGCCGCCGAGTTCGGTGACGCCGGGACCGAGTTTAATGTCGGTGCCGCGGCCGGCCATGTTGGTGGCGATGGTGACGGCGCCGCGCTGGCCCGCGCGGGCCACGATTTCGGCTTCCTGCTGGTGAAACTTGGCGTTCAGAACGGTGTGGGGGATTTTTTGGCGGGCCAACATCCGCGAGAGCACTTCGCTGGCTTCGACGCTGGCGGTGCCGACGAGGAGGGGTTGCCCTTTGCGGTGGCGTTCGATGATCTCGTTGATGATCGCGTTGTATTTTTCGCGGCGGGTCTTGTAAACGATATCGTTTTCGTCCTTGCGGATGTTCGGCTTGTTGGTGGGGATGACGATGACGTCGAGCTTGTAGATGTTGTGAAACTCGGTCGCCTCGGTTTCGGCGGTGCCGGTCATGCCGGCCAGTTTTTCGTAGAGGCGGAAATAGTTCTGGATGGTGATGGTGGCCAGCGTCTGGGTTTCGCGCTCGACGGTGACGCCCTCTTTGGCCTCGATGGCTTGGTGCAAGCCGTCGCTCCAGCGGCGGCCGGGCATCAGGCGGCCGGTGAATTCGTCCACGATCATGACCTTGCCGTCTTGCACGACATACTCGACATCGCGTTCGAAGAGACAGTAGGCGCGGAGCAGTTGGGAGATGTTGTGGATGCGCTCCGTGCGCTCGTCGTAGTGCAGTTGCAGTTGTTGTTTGCGGTTTTCCTTTTCCGCCTCCGGCAGGTCGGCGGCGTCAATTTCCTGCATCTCTGTCACGAGGTCGGGGATCACAAACGCTTCCGGGTCGCTGGGACTGAGCAGTTTGCGGCCTTTCTCGGTGAGGTCGGAGTCGTGCTGCTTCTCATCAATCGTGAAAAACAGTTCTTCCTTCAGGTCGTGCAGTTCCTTTTTGGACTGGTCGCGCAGGCAGTTCAACTCGGCTTCATCCATCAATTTGCGGATGGCCGGTTCTTCCATCATCTTCAGCAACTGCTTGTTCTTCGGCATGCCCAGCTTCACCTGGTACAACAACCGACCGGCCCGTTCTTCACGATTCAACTCGTCGTCCACATGTTTCGGGTCGCGTTTTTCCAGCAAGTCCTTCGCTTCGGCGACGAGCCGGTTGCAGAGCATCGTCTGGGCGCGGTACAACTCGGCGACGCCCGGCTTGTACTTGTCAAAGGAATGCGTCGCGACCGTGCTGGGGCCGGAGATGATCAGCGGGGTGCGCGCCTCGTCAATCAGGATCGAGTCCACCTCGTCCACGATCGCGTAGTAATGGCCGCGCTGGACCTGGGTTTCGGCGCTGGTGGCCATGCCGTTGTCGCGGAGGTAATCGAAGCCGAACTCGGCGTTCGTGCCGTAGGTGATATCGCAGGCGTATTGGGCGCGGCGCACATCCGGTCGCTGGTCGTGCTGGATCACGCCGACGGTCAGACCGAGAAAGCGGTAGATTTCGCCCATCCACTCCGCGTCGCGCGCGGCGAGGTAATCGTTGACGGTGACGACATGGACGCCACGGCCGGTCAGGGCGTTGAGGTAAACGGGCAACGTGGCGACGAGGGTTTTGCCTTCGCCGGTGGCCATTTCGGCAATGTTGCCGCGGTGCAGCACAATGCCGCCGATGAGCTGCACATCGAAGGGCACCATGTCCCAGCGATACGGATGGCCGCGCACAATCCACTCGCGGCCGCACAACCGCCGGCAGGTGTTCTTGACCGCCGCGAACGCCTCCGGCAGCACGTCATCCAGCGTGGCGCCGGTGGCCAGCCGCTGTTGGAACTCCGCGGTCTTCGCGCGCAACTGGTCATCGCTCAACCGTTGATACTCCTGCTCGATCTGGTTGATCTGCTGCACCAGCGGCCACAGACGCTTGATCTCGCGCTGGTTTTTCGACCCCATGATTTTCTGCAAGATCCACTTAACCATAAAAATCCACTCAACTTCCCGGCTTCACCGGCTGGCTGCCGGCCTGACACATCGGACATGCCGCCGCCTCAAAGGTTTCGATCGCCAATCGCAACAAGCTCTGCAGCGGAACGCCAAAACGAACCGTCCCATCGGACCGATCCACGATCGTGCCGACTCCCACGACGCGCCCGCCGCGCGCGCGGGCGAGGCCGATCGTCTCCTGCACCCGACCGCCGCGCGTGACCACATCCTCCACCACGAGAATCCGCTCGCCGTCGGCGATCTGGAAATTGCGCCGCAACTCGAGCGCCCCGGTGGCGTTCTTCTCCGCAAAAATGTGTCGCACACCCAGCGCGCGCGCCACCTCGTGTCCGACAAACAACCCTCCCAGCGCCGGGGAGACGACGGTTTGCGCGCCCGCGTCCACGAACCGGGCGGCCAGCGCCGCGCACAAGGTTTCCGCGTGGCGCGGCCATTGCAACACCTGCGCGCACTGGAAGTACTGCCGGGAATGCAGCCCCGAGCGGAGCAGAAAATGCCCCTCCAACAGCGCGTTGGTCTCGCGAAAAATCCGCAATACATCGGCTTCGGTCACGGGAGCGTGTTTGTACACAATGCCAGCCGGGCGGGGAAGGTAAAACTCGTGTTGGTGTTTTGGCGGAAGTTGTTTATGGTTCGGCCATGTGGCGCGTGTGGATCGGACTGATTTGCGGGGTCGCCACCTGGGTGGCGGCGCAGGAGTTTCAACTGCACGAGATCGTCGCCGGGTTGGCGCAGCCGGTGGACATCGCCAGCGCGCGGGACGGCTCGGGCCGATTGTTCGTCGTTGAACAGGCCGGCCGCGTGCGGGTGATCGTGGGGACGAACCTGCTGGCGACGGCGTTCCTCGACATCACCGGGCAGACGTTGTTTAGCGGGGAACAGGGATTGCTCGGTCTCGCATTTCATCCAGGCTACCGGACCAACGGACATTTCGTTGTCTATTTCACCAACGCCAACGGCAGCAGCAACGTCGTGTGGCGGTACACCGCCGCGCCGCCGACCACCAACGTCGTTAACCCCGCCACCGGCGTGGAGATCATCCGGGTTGCGCATCCGGGCCAGGACAATCACAACGGCGGCGGCATCCAATTCGGGCCGGACGGCTATCTCTATTTTGCGCCCGGTGACGGTGGCGGCACCTGTGACCCCAACAACAACTCGCAAGATCTCGGCACGCTCCTGGGCAAAATGGTGCGGATTGACGTCAACTCGGCGCTGCCGTATGCGATCCCGCCCGACAATCCATTTGTGAGCGCAGCGGGGGCGCGGCCGGAAATCTGGGCGACCGGCTTGCGCAATCCGTTTCGGTTCAGCTTCGACCGCGACACGGGCGACCTGTTCATCGCCGATGTCGGCCAGGACGCGCAGGAAGAAGTGAACTTTCAAACGGCCGGTAGTCTCGGCGGCCAAAACTACGGCTGGAAATGCATGGAAGGCGTCCTGTCGAACACCTGCGCAACCGCGTGCGCGACGGCGGCCATGACGCGCCCGATTATCACCTACGATCACGTCGCGCCGGGACCATGCTGGTCCATTACCGGCGGCTATCGCTACCGCGGCAGCCGCATCCCGCCGCTGGTGGGCCGGTACTTCTTCGCCGACTACTGTTCCAGTCGGATTTGGGCGGCGACGGAAGCTGCCGGGGTATGGACAGTGGGCACGCCGCTGGATTTCGCGGATTTCGGGATCAGCACGTTTGGCGAAGATGAATGTGGCGAGTTGTACGTGGCCCATCGCGGCAACGGCCGCATTTACCAGATCGTGGCGAAGGACAGTGACGCCGATGGCCTGCCGGACTGGTTCGAGCAGTTGTACCCCGGTGAACCCGGCGACGATCTCGACGGCGACGGGTTCACGCACCGGCAGGAGTTTCTGGCCGGCACCCATCCGTTGAACGCGCTCAGCGCGTTGCGCATCACCGCCATCACCGCCAGCAACCTCACGTTCACAACCTCGGCCGGTCGCCAGTACATCGTCGAGACCCGCCCCGACATCGCCACCGGCCAATGGCAACCGCACACGAACATCGTCTGCGCCGCGACGGGTGAGACCACGGTGAGCATAGAGACCGCCGGCTTTTATCGTGTTCGACTTCAGCGGTGACGAGCGGCGGCGACACCCGTTTCGCAACCCGCGCCAAAGCCCAAACTGCTGTTGTGGCAGCGCCCTTCCGGGCGCGACCGGTGGCGCGAGCGGCGCCGCGAGCGGAGTGTCACGCCCCGCCTCGCGGGGACGCTCGGCCCACCGGCTTTTCCGAGAAAGTGGCGGGCGCAAGCCCCTCCCACAAGGAGGTTTGTTAGGCGTGCTAGTTCTGCCGCGTGAGGAAGAAATCGGCGATCGCGCGGAGTGGTTGGGCGGCCGGGCCGAAGCCGCTTAACTGCCGGTGGGCGTCGGCGATCAGGTCGGCGGCGTACCGGCGGCTGCCGTCCACGCCGAGCAGTTTCGGGTACGTGCTCTTCTGATTCTTGGCGTCGGCACCGACGCTTTTGCCCATGACTTCTTTCGTGCTCGTCACGTCGAGAACGTCGTCCACCACCTGAAACGCAAGCCCCAGATCCTCGCCGTACTTGGTGAGTCGTTTCAGTTCGCCGGGCGTGGCGTTGCCGGCCATGGCGCCCAATCGAATGCTGGCCATGATCAGCGCGGCGGTTTTGTTGAGGTGGGTGGTTTTGACTTCGGTCAGCGTGGCTTGCCGGCTTTCGTTTTCCAAATCCTGCACCTGGCCGGCAATCAACCGCAGACTGCCGGCGGCCAGGGCGAGTTCTTTGACGTACCGGACATCGCGGGCGACGAGGGTGAAGGCGTGGGTGAGCAACGCATCCCCGGCCAGCACGGCGATGCCTTCGCCGAAGACTTTGTGGTTCGTCGGCTTGCCGCGGCGGAAATCATCGTCGTCCATGCACGGCAGGTCGTCGTGAATCAGCGAGTAGGTGTGGATGCACTCGACGGCGCACGCCAGCGGCAGCGCGGCTTTGGTGCGGCCGCCGACGGCCTGGCAGGCGGCGAGACAGAGCGCGGGGCGGATGCGTTTGCCGCCGGCAAAAATCGAGTAGCGCATCGCCTTGTGGAGGGTGGCGGGCGGCGTGTTCTCGGCGGGCAGCAGTTTGTCGAGTGCCGCGTCCACGCGCTGGGTGGTGCGCCGCAGATAATCGTCCAGAGAGAAAGGCTTCACGGAGCGCGGATGGTAGGCGGCGCGGCGGGATTTGCAAGGAAAGTCTGCTCGCCCGGCGCACGAAAATTTGGTAGGGGGACGGGCATGCACAGGTGGTGGATCATCGGAGCGATGCTTCTCGGCGCCGCTGGGGTGGGGGCGCAGACGAATAACTGGGTCAATACGGGCAGTGGCTTCTGGGACGTGGCAGCGAACTGGTCGCAGGGGTTGCCGGCGGCGACGCAGGCGGTCTGTCGAATCGGCAACGCCTTCACCAAGACGGTGACGATTGATGATGTGACGGCGCAGTTTCATCCGCAGACGTTGACAATTAGCAATTTGGTTATCGTGGGAGTTGGTGGCGCAACGAACACGCTGGCCGTGGCGAACTCGGGGGCGCTGGTCCCGCTGTTGATTCGCAGCAACCTGACCATGGCCACCGCCAGCGCGTTGCGGCTGACCAATGGCGTCGTGCAGGTCCAGGGCCGAGCCGACGTGGATGGGTTGGTGGAGTTTCGGGAGGGGGGCGTGTTGCGCGTCCCGTTGGGAACCACTCAGCTCGGCGGCGTCAATCCCGTGGCCGTTCAGGTGCGCGGAGGCACGCTGGCGACGCGCACCCTGGGCATCAGCCTGCGCCCGCCGTCCACACTCACGATCTCGAGCGGGCGCGTTGAGGTGGAACGAAAGTGCCAGGTGCCCGCGGCAGGCACAGGGACGGGCATGGTCTGGGTCACCGGCGGTTCGTTGCTGAACACCAACCTCAGCGCCGAGTTGCTCATTGGCCTGACGGGCTCCGGACAATTGACGTTGTCGAACGGGTTGGTGGCGGCGTACTGGGTGGATATCGGTCGGTCGGGGGGAACCGGCACACTGACGGTGCGCGGTGGCACGTTTGCCGCCGGTCCGCTTCTCGAAGTGGGCGGGAATGGTGGCAGCGGTGCGGTCTGGCTGACCGGCGGCCAGGTCGTGCTTACCAACTCACCCGCCACCGTCACCAGTGATACCGGTTTGTTCGTGGACGGGCACCTGATCGTCAGCGCCGGGCAGGTCGGCATCAGTAACGGCGTCGCCATCGTCGGCCAGACGGGCGAGGGAACGTTGACGGTGCAGGGCGGAACGGTGGCCTTGCCGGACCTGAGCCTCGGCTTCCAGGCCGGTACGCGCGGGACGTTGCGGCTGACCAACGGCGTGCTGGTTTGCGCCAACGGCTACGGCATCGGCGACGGCCCGGGCGCGACCGCCGCCGCATGGATCACCGGTGGTCAGTTGCTGGCCACCAACTCCAACGGCCATGTCATCGTCGGCTACGGTGGCGCGGGCGAATTGACCGTTTCCAACGGCGTCATCCGTACCCGCCGCCTGCAAGCCGGCACCCAAGCCGGCTCGGTCGGCACGTTCACGATCGCCGGTGGTTCGATTCGCGCGCTTGAACATTTCCTCCTCGGCAACGCCGCCTGTACGGCCACCGGCTTGGTCCACCAAACCGGCGGCGATGTGGTGGTGACCAACGCCACCGGGACCGCGCCGTTGAATGTGCAGACCGGAACCTTCACGCTCGGCGGCGGCACTCTCCACGTTGACCGGCTCGTCGTGACCAACTCCTGCGCGCGGTTCATCTGGAGCGGCGGCGCCTTGACCACGGGCGCGGTGGTGTTGACTCCGGGGCTGGATGCCGACGGAGATGCTCTGCCGAATGACTGGGAACAACTCTACGGCCTGCCGCCGTTGCGACCCAGCGCCGACGAGGATGCGGACGGCGACGGTCAGACCGACGGCGCGGAATTCCGCGCCGGCACCGATCCGACCGACCCCGATTCGCTGCTGCGAATTACCGCGATCGAGCGGATCGGAAACGACATCCACGTGACGTGGCAGACGGCGCTCGCGCGGACCAACATCGTCCAACACACCGGGGAACTCGGCGGTGGCGTGTTCACGAACCTGAGCGGCCAGATTTTTACCACCACCACCAGCACCAACTACCGGCACAGTGGCGGCGCGCTGCTGACCAACCAGTTCTACCGGGTACGTGTTGTTCCCTGAACCGAACACGAGACAGCGGAAGGCCCGCGCCTCGAACCCTCCGCGCCATCCGCCAGCGAATCGCGACGCAACCACGCGCGGGAACCCGTTCGCTCCTGCTTTGCATAACATTGTAACAATTGTTACAAAGTCGTGCACCGAAAGGAGCAGAGGGTTGGGGGGCGGGGCGGGACGACAGTGCGGCCAGGGGACGGTTTCCCCGGGGTGAATCGGGGCGGTTAGAGCAAGGCGAGGTCGTCGCGGTGGACGCGGATGTTGCCGGCGCGCAGCAGGCCGCGGGCGAATTCCTGACCGGTCGTGTCGCGAATGCTGACGACGGTGCCCGGGGTGCAGTCGCCTTCGGCGCGAAGAATGCCTTTGGCCAGCAGGCTTTTGCCGGCTTCGCGAACCGCGCGGCGGGCGCCGTCATCCACAATCAAGGCCCCGGTGGGACGTTGAAAGAAGGCGATCCAGCGTTTGCGGTGGGCCAGCCGGGTGTCGGCGGGCAGGAACAACGTGCCGATCTCGTCGCCGGCCAGGATTCGGGCCAGCACGTCCGGTTGGTCGCCGCGGGCGATGATCATGGGCGCGCCGCTGCGGGTGACGATTTTGGCGGCTTCGAGTTTTGATTTCATGCCGCCGACGCTGGTGACACGGTCGGTGCCGCCCGCCAGGGCTTCGATTTCGCGCGTGACGGTGGGGACGAGGGGGATGCGTTGGCCGGTGCGGTCGAGCAAGCCTTCGACGTGTGAGAGAATCACCAGCAGATCCGCATCCATCAATGTGGCGGTCAGGGCGCCGAGCCGGTCGTTGTCGCCAAACTTGATTTCGTCCACCGAGACGGTGTCGTTTTCGTTGATGATGGGCAGGACGCGCCGGGCGAGGAGGGTGGTGAGGGTGTTTTGGGCGTTGAGATGGCGGGAGCGGTCTTTGAGGTCGGCATGGGTCAGAAGAATTTGGGCGACGGTGATGTCGTGCGCGCCAAACAGTTCATCGTAAATCGCCATCAGCTTGCTTTGGCCGATGGCGGCGGCGGCTTGCAGTTCGTCGAGGCGCGTGGGGCGCTTGTGACATCCGAGTTGGGCCATGCCGGCGCCGATGGCGCCCGAGGAGACGAGGATGACCTGCTTGCCCGCGGCGTGGAGCGCGGCCAGTTGGGCGACCAGATCGGCCATCTGCGGGCGGGAGACCCGGTTTTGCGCGTCGGTCAGTAGGCCGGTGCCGACTTTGATGACCAGGCGGCGGGCGCGGCCGAGCAGTTCCTGACGCAGTTTCATGAGCGGAGGTTGATTAGCAGAATGGCGGAAGGGTGTCGAGCCGTGCTACGATGGGTGCCGATGAGCGTGGAACGACCCCGGTTGCGGGCGGTGGAAATTTTCCCGGCGCGGGACGGCGGGCGGGAGGTGCTCTGCTTGCGCGATCCGCAGGGATTGACCGACCAGGTGATGGCCGTGGCGGCGTCGGCCGGCGTGGTGTTGCAGTGTCTGGACGGAAAACACACCGTGGCGCAGATTCAGAGACGGGTGAAGCAGGTGACCGGGCAGACCGTGGCGGTGGGGGCGATCGAGAAATTCATTCGGGAGCTGGACGAGGCGTTGTGGTTGGACAGTCCGCGGTTGGCGGCGCATGTGGCGGCGGAATTGGAACGGTACCGGCAAGCCCCGCATCGGTCCGCGGCGCACGCTGGCCAGTCGTATCCGGCCACGGCGGCGGGGATTCGGCGCGTGTTTGCGAGGCATTGGGAACCGCCCCAGGGACCCGGGGCGAATGGCGCGGCGCCGGGCAAGCTGCCGGTGGCGCTGGTGGTTCCGCATATTGATTTGCGGCGCGGCGGACCGGCCTTTGCGTGGGCGTACGCGCAACTGGGCCGGCAACCGGCGTTGGACACGTTGGTGGTGCTGGGTGTGGCGCATGCGCCGACGAAAAACCGGTTTGTGGGGACGCGAAAGGATTTTGCGACGCCGTTGGGAACGGTGGCGACGGACGTGGAGTTCTTGGAGGCGCTGGCCGGGAAGCTGCCGTTTGATTTGTTCGCCGACGAGTTGGCGCATCGGCGGGAACATTCGGTGGAGTTTCAGGCGGTGTACGCGCGGCACGCTCTGGCGGGGTCGTTTCGGATGGCGCCGTTGCTGACCGGTTCGTTTCACGATTTGCTGGAGGCCGGCCAGGATCCGCTGGCCGACCGGCAAGTGGCGGCATTCGTAAAGGCGTTGCGCGAGACGATCGCGGAATCGGGCCGGCGGGTGTGTGTGGTGGCGAGCGTGGACCTGGCGCATGTGGGCGGGCGATTTGGCGATGAGTTCACGGTCAACGACGAGGTGCGGCGGCAGTTGGAAATCGAGGATCGGCGGATGTTGTCGCTGGTCGAGGCGTGCGACGCGCCGGAGTTGTTGCGGTTCATCTACCAGGAGGAGGACCGGCGGCGGGTGGATGCGTGGCCGACGTTGTACACGCTGCTGCATGGGTGCTTGGTCAGCGATGGCCGGCTGTTGCATTACGATCAGAGCTACGAGGCGGAGACGAATTCGGTGGTGACGTACGCGAGCCTGCGACTGGATGCGTAGGTGGCTTGCGTTTCGCGGGGGCGTGGTCTAGCCTGCCGGTGTGAAGGATCCCAAACCTGATTTGCGGGACGTGTTGCGGGCGTGGCCGTTTGATCCCGACGACCATGTGCGTTTGGCGCACGGCGCGGATGGGCGGGAGGTGATGCAGGTCCGCACGCCGATGGGCATCGAGCAGTACGAGTTGGAGGGGCGTCCCGATGGCGCGCGGCCGTACGGCGTCGAGTCGGCGCTGGTTCATCAGCTTCAGCGGTTGGAAGCGGCGCGCGCGGCCGGCCGGGAGGCGGCGTTTCGGCTCAGCGCCGAGGAATGCGCGGAGTTGTTCACGGAAGCGGTGCTGTATTACTACCGGTATCTGCATCTGTTCCAGATCAAGGACTGGCCGCGGGTCGTGCGGGACACGCATCGCAACATCGGGCTGTTCGATCTGGTACGGCAGTATGCCCACCGTCGCGAAGACCGGTTGCATTTGGAGCAATGGCGCCCCTACGTTCTGCGCATGAACGCGATTGCGGCGGCGATGATCGAGTGGGATCGCGAGCATCACGCGGCTGCGTTGGCGATTGTGCGGCGGGCCAGCGAACGGATCGAGGCGTTGCCGGAGTTGGACGACGAGACGTTTAAGTTCGAACGCGACCGGTCGCTGCAGGCGCTCCGTGAGTTGGCAGAGCAGATTGAGATCACCCGCCCCTTGAGTGAATTGGAACGGCTGGAGCGGGCCTTGCGGACGGCGGTGGCCGAGCAGCAGTTCGAGCGCGCCGCCGAGCTGCGCGACCGGATTCGCGTACTGCGACCCTCCTCATGAGTCTGGCGGATTGGGGTTGGGACGAGGCGTGGGGCGCGACGTTTGCCGCGTTGCAGCAGCCGACGTGGACACCGGCGCGCGTGGTGCGGACCGCGCGGGGCGTGTACACGGTGGTCGGGGCGGCGGGCGAGCTTCACGCGGAGACGTCCGGCAAGTTTCGGCACCAGGCGGCGAGTCGGGCCGATTACCCGGCGGTGGGAGACTGGGTGGCGGTGGAGCAGGAGGCGGTGATTCAAGCGGTGTTGCCGCGTCGCAGTCGGTTTTCCCGCAAGCATCCCGGTGAACTCACCGAAGAACAGGTTGTGGCCGCCAATGTGGACACGTTGTTCATCGTCTGCGGATTGGACGGGGACTACAATCCGCGGCGCATCGAACGGTATCTGCCGCCGGCATGGGACAGCGGCGCAAGGCCGGTGATCCTGCTGAATAAGCGTGATGTGTGCGCCGATGCCGCCGCGCGGGCGGCGGAGATCGAGCGGTTGGCGGCCGGGGTGGCGGTGCATCTGATCGCGGCGCAGCACGGCGATGGAGTGGAGGCGGTGCTGCCGTACCTGCGCCCCGGTCGGACCATCGCGTTGGTGGGGTCATCGGGGGCGGGAAAATCCACGCTGATCAACCGGCTGCTTGGCGAGGAGCGGTTGGCGACCGGGTCGGTGCGGGCGGGGGACAGTCGCGGCCGGCACACCACGTCGCATCGCGAGTTGGTGCGGTTGCCGGGGGGCGCGTTGATTATTGATAATCCGGGGATGCGCGAGTTGCAGTTGTGGTCGGATGAGTCGGGGTTGGCGATGGCGTTTGATGAGATTGAGGCGTTGGCCCGGAGTTGTCGGTTTCGGGATTGCCGCCACGACGCCGAGCCGGGTTGTGCTGTGCAAACGGCGTTGGCGACGGGGTCGTTGGCTCGCGAGCGGTATGAGAGTTTTCAGAAGTTGCAGCGCGAGCTGGCGTTCCTGGAACGGCAGCAGAGTCAGCGCGCGCAGTTGCAGGAAAAGGCGAAGTGGAAGCAACGGAACCGCGACATGCGGGAGCGGTTGCGGGCGAAGGGACGTGAGTGAGGGCGGGACGGTCGGCGGATGGCGGAGCGGGGAGGTCAGGGCGTTGTGGAGACGGGGTGGGGGACGAGGAAGGTGTAGTTGCGGCCGTTGTTGGTGTCCCAGATGTTGCCGCCCCAGTCGTCCCAGCCGTGGAAAAAGTATTTCACGGTGGCCCCGGGCGGAAAGGGTTCTTTTGGGGTGTGGGTCCATTTGGAATGACCGGCCACGGAGCCGTCGGCGGTCATGGGGAATTCGCGCCAGGGACCGTCGTTGACCTGGATGCCGACGTTGGCGCGGAGGCCGCGGTAGTCTTCATTGAGGCAGACGGTGAATGTACCGGGGTTTTTGCCGTCGTGGCGCTGGAGGGGAGGCGGGACGCCAATCCAGGTGGGGAAGGCGACGGCGGTGGCGGCCAGGGCGAGGAAGGCGAGGAGGCGGAGGCGGTTCATGGGGCGAGTCGGATCCGGTAGAGGCGGTTGGTTTCGACGGTGGCGCCGGGGTGAGTGAATTGGTTGGTGGCAGCGGGGCCGAGCAGAGGGACCCACGGCGCGGCGGGGTGTGGTTGGGTGTCGAGGATGTAGCGGCGGCCGGGGGCGGTGGTGAATTGGATGGTGATGTGGCCGGCCTGGGCGGTGATGTTGGTGATGCGCAGGGCGTCGGCGGCGTTGAGGGGGTTGGTGCCGGTAAGAAATTCGTCCATGTCGGTCGCGCCGTCGCCATCGCTGTCGGTTCCCGGCACGACGAGGGCGAAGGCGCCGGTTTGGTCGTTGAGCAGGAAGCGGTAGGTGCCGTGGAGCGGGCCGGTGGCTTGGATGTCGGCACCGAAGTGTTCGCCAGTGCCGATCAGTGGGATGGTGGTGCCGGTGGGGTTGTTGTCGCCCCAGTTGATGTTCCAGTTGCCGTTGGCGGCGAATTTGAAGGCGATGGTGGGGGTGTTGAGGAAGGTGGTGTCCCATTGCCAGAGGTTTTTGCCGACGACGGTCATGTTGTTGGCGGCGGGGTTGAAGCCGTTGAAGGTGCCGGCCACGCTCAGGGTGGTGTAGCCGCTGGCGGTGTCGAAGGTGGTTTGGTGCGGGGCGGTGAGTCCCTGGCCGTTGGTGGCGAGAGCGCCGACGCCGAGGGTGAGGGTGTAGGTGGTGTGCATCGTCAGGGGCGCGGTCGGGGTGAAGACGAGGCGGGTGTCGCCGTCGAGCCAGGTGAAGGTGCCGGTGACAGGCGGGGCGAGCGCGAAGGCGGATTCGGTGGCGGGGCGGTTCATCGGTTTGCTGAAGGTGACGGTGATGGGGGTGGTTAGCGGGACGTTGAATTGGGAGTTGGTGGGCGCGACGGCGAGAACGGTCGGCGGATCGAGGACGGCGAGGGAGTAGGCGAAGGTTTGGTCGTTGAACTCGAAGCGGTAGGGGCCGTGGAGGGTGCCGGCCACGGTGATGTTGTTGGGGGCAAAGAACTCGGCGGTGCCGGTCAGGGGCGGGGTGGACTTGGTTTGATTGGTTTCGCCCCAGTTGAGGTCCCAGGAACCGTTGGCGGTGAATTTGAATTGGACGGCGGTGGCGTTGGTGAACGTGGTGTCGTAGCGCCAGAGATGCGGGGCGACCAGTGTCATGTTGTTGGCGGCGGGGTTCCAGCCGTTGAAGCTGCCGGCGACGCCGAGGGTGGCGTAGCCGGTGGTGTCGAAGAAGGAACGGAAGGCTGCGCCCAGCCCGGCAGGGGCGGCGAGGGTGATCGTGTGGCGGGTGTTGGCGCCGAGCGGGCGGGCCGGGGTGAAAACGAAACGGCGATCGCCATCAAACCAGGCAAAGGTGCCGGGGACGAGCGGGTCGAGGGCGAAGTTGGTTTCGATGAGCGGCTTGTTGACGGGCTTGTCGAAGCTCAGCGAGAGCGTGGCGGTGGTGGGGATGTTGTTGCTGGAGTGGCCGGGAGCTTGGGCGAGGATGGTGGGCGGGAGGTTGAGGAGGTTGGGGTGGTAGATTTTGGCGGTGTAGCCGGCAAGGGTGACGGCGATGTTCGAGCCGGTGGTGACGGTGAGGATGTCGGCGGGATCCTCGACGTTGCGGAGGAGGGTGCCGGCAGGGTAGCCGACCGGGATGTTGGCGGCGGAGCGGGTGGCGTTGGTGGTGTTGAGGGCGATGACGACTTCGTCGGTGCCGTTGGTGCGGCTGAAGACGTAGAGGCCGGCGCCGCCGGTTGCCTGGTAGGTGCTCCAGCGTTCGAGGTAGCCACCGCGACGCAGTGGGGGAAGGGCGTCGCGGAGGAGATTGAGTTTGCGGATGTGGATGAAGAGCGGGTGGGTGTAGTCGAAGTTGTCGCCGAGCGACGGACCAAATTCCCAGAGACCATCGAACATGTCTTCGCGATTGTCGGGGTCGCCGGCGCCGTCGAACGCCTGCTCGGTGCCGTAGTACACGTAAGGGATGTGCAGGGTGGTGTGGAGATAGGTGAGGGCGAGTTTGAGCCGGTCGAGGTGACTGTTGAGGCGGGCGGCGTAGCGGGCGACGTCGTGGTTGTCCACGAAGTTGACGAGTTGGTAACGGGCGCGGGCGGAATAATTGGTCAGTTGAGCGTCGCGGAAATGATGGGTGAGCCGGCCGGTGTCGCTGTTTTCGATGAACACGGCGTCGAACGTGCCGCGCAGCGGAAAGTTGATGGCGGAGTTGAAGCGATTGCTTTGCGTATAGACGCCGAGTTCCGGCTCGGTGCCCTTGGTGGCTTCGGCGAAGATGAGGAAGTTGGATTTGCCGAAGCCGCTCGTGGCGCTGGCAATCGCCGGCAGGAACACGTCCCAAAAGCCCAGTTCGACGTGTTTGGCGGTGTCGGCGCGAAACCCGTCGCAATCCGTCGCGGCAATCAAGGCGCGGTAGATCGTGATGAAATCCTGCCGGACTTGCGGCAGCGTGGTGCGAATGCTGTCGAGGCCGGGATAATCGCCCAACTCGGCCTGGATCGGGTCGTCCCAGTTTTCCATCGTGCCGTGCATGTAGAACTTGTCGAACGTGTCAAACGGCGCGACGTGGCGGACGGAACCGACTTCGGGTTTCCAGCGGGGCGTGTATTCGGGGGTGAGCCGAAAGGCCGGGTAGCCTGGGTCGGCGGAATCAATCAGGTCGGCGGCGTGGTTGACGACCATGTCGAGGAAGACGTACATGCCGCGGGCGTGGGCGGCATCAATCAACGCGCGCAGGTCGGCGAGACCACCCCAGTGGGGATCAATCTGATTGAAGTCACCGGTGCCGTAGCCTTGGTAGGCGCCCCAGGTGTTGTGCAGCACCGGCGCCAACAGGATGGCTTTCACCCCGAGCATTTGGAGGTAATCGAGTTTTTGTTGGACGCCGAGGAAATCGCCCCCGTGGATTTTGTCGGGGTCGGCGTAGTCAACGGTGCCGCGCGGGTTGGCGGCGTCGTTGCCGGTGTCGCCGTTGAAGAAGCGATCGGTCATGACGTGGTAAATGTTGATGTCGCGCCAGTCGGCGGCGGAGGGGAAATGGACAAAGCCGGGCGTGTCGTTGGTGCGCGCGGGCAGGGTGGACCAAGCCCAGCCGGGAGAGGTCGCCGCCGCGCCCAGCCCTAAAACCAGCCCTGCGACGACGACCTTCCTGACCAGCGGAAGCATGGGAGACGCGGGCGTGCTAGCAGACGCGGGTTTCATGACCGGTTCTCCCGGCAAGCTTCCGTGATTGGCGACGGCACACGGCATGGGGGCCGCCGAGTTGTGCTAAACCGTTTTAGCATTTTAACCAAAGAAAAACGGCCAATTGGCGTGCGCCAATTCTCCGTTTTTTTCTTGGCCGAGTTGTAGTAAAAGCCGCAGTGAATCGCAAGCCGAAATTAACTGACTCGTCGGCGCAGTTGCAGCAGATCTTGGTCAATCTTGTCGAGGCGCTTGAGAATCTCCGCTTGGTTTTTGAGGATTTGCTCATTCTGCTGAATCAGTTTGTCAATTCGCGGATCCTCCACTTTTTTATCCCCATCCGCCGCGTAAGCGACGCAGAGGCCGGTCAGGGCGAGGGTGGCTGCCAAAGCGATCAGTTTGATGTTCATGGGTTATTCCTCCGCAATTGTTCGAGCAGTTGTTGTTCCCGCACAAAGTGCCGGGCGATCTCCTGGCCGTCAAGCAGGATGACGGGAACGTCATGACCATATCGGGCCATCAAATCCGGGTGCGGCGAGATGTCCACATACTCCAATTCGAACGAGGCCTGTTCGCGACACCGCAACAAAACCTCTCGCGCTCGCTCACAGAGCCGGCAGTCGGGCCTGGAGTAGAGGGTGATTCGCGGCACGAATCAGTACCGGTAATGGTCGGGCTTGTACGGGCCATCCACCGAGACGCCCAGGTAGTCGGCTTGTTTTTGGGTGAGCTTGGAGAGTTTTACTCCGATTTTTTCGAGATGAAGGCGGGCGACCTCCTCGTCGAGCCGCTTGGGGAGCCGGTACACGCCGACTTTGTTGGTGTCCCTGTTGGCCCACAAATCCATCTGGGCGAGGCATTGGTTGGTGAAGCTGTTGGACATGACGAAGCTGGGGTGGCCGGTCGCGCAACCGAGGTTCACGAGCCGACCTTCGGCCAGCAGATAAATGCTGTGGCCGTCGGCGAACGTGTATTTGTCCACTTGGGGCTTGATGTTGATCTTATTCACGCCGGGGGCGTTGTTCAGGCGATCCACCTGAATCTCGTTGTCGAAATGCCCGATGTTGCAGACGATGGCTTGGTCTTTCATTCGCTGCAGGTGTTCGAGCGTGATCACGTCGCAGTTGCCCGTCGCGGTGACGTAAATATCGGCTTTGCCGAGCGTGTCTTCGACGGTGGTGACTTCAAATCCTTCCATCGCGGCCTGCAGCGCATTGATGGGATCAATCTCCGTCACGATGACGCGCGCGCCAAAACCCTTCAGGGAATGCGCACTGCCTTTGCCGACATCGCCATAGCCGCAAACGACCGCCACCTTGCCGGCCACCATCACATCGGTAGCGCGTTTGATTCCGTCGGCCAGTGATTCCCGACAGCCGTAGAGGTTGTCGAACTTCGATTTGGTGACGGAATCATTCACATTGATCGCCGGCACCAGCAGCTTGCCGGCTTCGAGCATCTGGTAAAGGCGATGGACGCCGGTGGTGGTTTCCTCGGAGACGCCCTTCCAATCTTTGACCACGTTGTGCCAGAAGCCCGGGCGATCTTTCAGGACGCGTTTGAGCAGGTTTTTGATGACCTGTTCCTCGTGGCTGGCGGATTTGGAGTGAACCCAATCGCTGCCGTTTTCGAGTTCGTAGCCTTTGTGAATGAGGAGGGTCGCATCGCCGCCGTCGTCCACGACAAGTTGCGGGCCTTTCATGCCCGGATGAGTAAGCGCGTCGAGCGTGCATTCCCAGTACTCCTCCAACGTCTCGCCCTTCCACGCAAAGACGGGGATTCCCGCTTTGGCAATCGCGGCGGCCGCGTGGTCTTGCGTGGAGAAAATATTGCAACTGGCCCAGCGGACGGAGGCGCCGAGTTCGGCCAGTGTTTCGATGAGAATGGCCGTCTCGATGGTCATGTGCAACGAGCCGGTAATCCGCACGCCCTTCAGTGGCTTGGCCGGGCCGTATTTCTTGCGAATGGCCATCAACCCCGGCATTTCATGCTCGGAAACTTGAATGGTCTTGCGGCCCCATTCGGCGAGCGTCAGGTCACGAACCTTGAAGTCGCCAGAGGCGCCTGCGCCGTTGGACTTGGTGAGTTTCGGTCGGCTCGGAGAGAGTTTGACGGTTGGCATATCGGTTAGACTCCAAAGCTACAGGGCGCGTTTCAATTCCTTTATCTTGTCGGTTCGTTCCCACGTCAGCGCGGGATCGCTTTTGCCGAAGTGTCCGTAATTGGTGGTACGGCCGTAAATGGGACGGCGAAGGTCTAGTTGAGCGATGATGTCCGCCGGTTGAAAGCTGAACACACGGTTAATCGCGCGGGCAATCCGGTCGTCGGAAACCACGCCCGTCCCGAAGGTGTCCACATGGACACTGACCGGCTCGGGATGGCCGATGGCGTACGCGAACTGCAACTCACACCGGGCGGCCAGCTTGGCCGCCACGACGTTCTTCGCGACCCAGCGGCCCATGTAGGCGGCGCTGCGGTCCACTTTCGTCGGATCCTTGCCGGAAAACGCCCCCCCGCCATGTCGGCCCATGCCGCCGTAGGAGTCCACAATGATTTTGCGCCCCGTCAGCCCGGTATCTCCCTGGGGACCGCCGATGACGAATCGGCCGGTCGGGTTGATCAGGTACTCGGTCTTGCTGGTCAGCAGTCGCGCGGGCAGCACTTTCTTGATCACTTGTTCGATGCAGAACCGTTCGATCTCGCGGTGCGACACATCCGCCGCATGTTGCGTGGAGATGACCACGTTTGAGATCGCGACCGGCTTGTCGTTTTCGTACACGACCGAGACCTGCGACTTGGCATCCGGTCGGAGCCAGCCCACCGTGCCGGATTTGCGGATGCGCGTCAGTTCCCGGCCGAGCCGGTGCGCAAACATGATCGGCGCGGGCATCAACTCCGGTGTCTCGTTGCAGGCATAGCCGAACATCAGCCCTTGATCACCGGCCCCTTGTTTGGCGGTTCGCTTGCCTTTGGCTTTCCGCGCGTCCACGCCCTGGGCGATGTCCGGCGATTGCTGGGTGACGAGAACCTGCACGAATACCTTGTCGGCGTGGAACACGTCATCGTCGTTCACATAACCGATCCCGCGAATTGCGTCGCGAGCGATCTTCACAAAATCAAGTTTGGCCTGGGTGGTGATCTCTCCGCCCACGACCACCACATTCGATTTGGCATACGTTTCGCACGCGACGCGGCTGAACTTGTCCTGGGCCAGACAGGCGTCCAAAACGGCATCCGAGATCGTGTCGCAAACCTTGTCCGGGTGGCCTTCACCAACGGATTCCGACGAGAAGATATACCGGCCTTTGCTCATGAATGGTCCTTTTTGAAGCGGCGAACAGTACGCGAGGCGTCCAAAAATCGCAAGCCTTTTGGGCTAATCCAGCAGCGCGCCGTACCGCAGATTGCGGGTGCTGCAGGTCAGTTTCGTCACGTCCAAAGTCTCCATTGCAAGCACGAACACCATGCCACCGGCCACAATGATATCTGCGCGGTCGGGCGGCAGGCGCGGAACCTGACGGCGGGCGTCCAGCGGCATCGCATTCAGGTGGAGCACGAGGGCGCGCAGTTCCGGCTCTGTCAGAACCTGGTGATCGGCGCGCTCGCGCAGCAGCTTCGTCAGCGTGATGATCGTGCCACCCGTCGCCACCAGCAACCGTCCCTCCTGCCGGTACGTCGTCAGCACCGGCGCCAGTGCCGCGCGGATGTGGGCGCAAAGCGCGGCAAAATCATCGCGGAACATTTCCATGAGGCGGACCGCTCCCAAGGGAAGGCTGACCCGACGGTGAGACTGGATGAATTCCGCGCTGCCGCCGCCCACGTCCATCACCAGCAGCGACTGATCGGCAAAAAACGGGTCCGAGATCACGCCTTGGTAAATCAGCGCCGCCTCGCGTTCTCCCGTGATGACTTCGACCGCCAAGCCGCAGCGATCCCGCACGGCGTTCAGGAAATCGGCCCGGTTGGTTGCGTCGCGCGCCGCGCTGGTGCTGAAGGCGCGGATATCGGACGCGCCGAGACGGCGGGCCTGCCGGCAGTAATCCGCAACCACGTCGGCGGTGCGGGCAACGGCGGCGGGAGCCAGCCGCCGCGTTTGCTGCACGTTTTCTCCGAGGCGGGTGGGGGCGTCGTCTTGGGCGACGACGGTGATCTCGTGGCCGGTCACATCGGCGACGAGGAGCTTGACGGTGTTGGTTCCCACATCAATGACGGCGCGGCGCATGCCTGGGTTATAGCAGGAAAAGTTTTTGAAAAAAGGTCTTGCGCGAGGTGGTAGGTTGTGATTTTTTTCACACGCTTTTCAGCGGCTGTGTCTGACGTGAATGCCTGATGAAAAAGTTACCGGAGTTGCGCGGTGTCGGGTCATACATGGCGCTGGGAGTCCAGATGGTCGTCGTGACTGCCGTCATCACGGCGGTGGGGTGGTGGCTGGACGAGCGCACGGGACGGGCGCCGCTGTTTTTGATCGTGTTTTTTGTGGCGGGCGCGTTGGGGGGGATGGCCGTGGTCTGGCGGGCCGTCATGCAGGAGGGAGGCGGCCGGCCGCCGCGCCGGTAAGGAGGAAATGGAGTCAGCGGCGTGGAACGGACTGGTTGCCGGGGCGGTCTTGGGAGGGGCGTACGCGTGGTGGCAGTTGCGGTCGTTGCGGCGGCAGAACGAGGCGCGGTTGCGCGGCGAGATGCCGTCGTTTGGCCGGCAGTTGATGGATTCGGCGGTTCGGATTGGATTGCTGTTGGTGGTGCTGGCGTTAGTGGCGACGGTGCCGCCCAGCCGGCTGAGTCGGGGATGGTTGGTGGGCGCGGTCGTGGTTTGTTACACCGTGCCCATCGTGGTGAAACTGCGCCAGATGTGGTCGCAGAAGCGGTAAGCAACAGGAACACGTTATGGAGATCAATCTCGGAATCACGGGCGATGTGATCATGGTCTGGTCCGCCGCCGCGGTGGCCTTTGTGATTTTGTTGATCGGCGCGCGCCTCATTGCGGCGGGCACGGTCGCCACCGGCCGCTACGCCAACCTCGTCGAGGCGATGGTCGGGTTTGTGGAAGAGAACATCGTGCGCGAGTTTCTCGGGGACCACGGGCGGAAGTGGTTTGGTTTCTTCGCGACGCTGTTCTTTTTCATCTTGTTCGCCAATCTGATTGGCAAGATTCCGCTGCCGGGGTTTCACTCGCCGACCGGCAACATCAATGTCACGGCGGCGCTGGCGGTGTTGGTCTTTGTCGTGGCGCAATTGGTCGGGATCGTGAAGCTGGGACCGTGGGGTTATTTCAAGAAGAAATTCCTGCTGCCGGCGCCGCTGTGGGTGCAGATACCGGCCATCCCGATTATGTTCCTGGTGTTGTTGGCGGAGCCGTTTTCCCTCGCGGTTCGTCTGTTCGCGAACATGACGGCTGGGCACATGGTGTTGCTGACGTTTGCCACGGCGCCGATGGTGGGCGGGGTATGGTTGCTGGAGCAACCGAATGTTGTGGCGAAAGCGGCGGCGGTGATGCCGTTTGCATTGAGCGTGATTTTGGTGGCGTTTGAATTGTTCGTGGCGTTTATCCAGGCGTTTATTTTCACGTTGTTGTCCGCGCTCTATTTGAGCGAGTCTCTGGAAGAGCATCATTAGAGAAAACCAACAGGAGAACGAACATGGCAGCAGAAGTGGCAGTGGAAGTCGGCAAAACCGCGTTGAGCAACGCCGCGCTGGCGTACGTCGGTGGCGGTCTCGCGATCGGTATCGGCGCGATGGGTGGCGCGATCGGTATCGGCAACATTTTCAGCAAAGCCATCGAGAGCGCGGCCCGGCAGCCGGAAGCGTTGCCGCTGGTTCAACGCCTGATGTTCATCGGCTTCGCGCTGGTGGAAGCGCAGGTGTTGTACGCGCTGCTGGTGGCGTTCATTCTCGTGTTCAAATAAGCCAATCCCGGAGGCCCTGTGAAGAAAGCCGTATTTTTCCTCGGCGGCGTGCTCGCCCCGGTGGTCGCGCTGGCGGCCGAAGGTGGTGTGGATGTCAAACCGACCAACCTTGGCCTGCAAATCTGGGTGATCGTCACCTTTCTCGTGATGTTGGGGTTGCTGGCGAAACTGGCGTTTAAGCCGATTGCCGACGCCCTGGATCGCCGCGGTCAGACGATCAAGGCGGCGCTTGACGACGCGGAAAAATCCCGCGCCGAAGCCAAGCAGATGATGGCGGAATACCAGAAACAGCTCGCCGAAGCCCGCGCCGAGGCCGGGAAGGTCATCGAAGAAGCCCGGCAATTGGGCGAGAAGGTGCGCAAGGATGTCGTGGACAAAGCCAACGCCGAAGCCTCGGCCATCGTCACTCGCGCGCAGGAAGAAATCATGCGCCAGAAAGAGAAGGGGATTCAGGAGATGAAGGACACCATCGCCGCGATCTCTGTGCAGATTGCCGGGCGCGTGATTGAGAAGGAAGTCAACGCCGCGACCCACCGGCAGTTGGTGGAGTCGTTGATTCAAGACCTCGCAAAGGTGCGGAAACAGTAATGGCCCACGACCCCATTCATACCGGCTACGCGCGCGCCCTCTGGGAGATGGCGCAGGCCGAAGGCGTGGTCGCCCGCGTCGAGGAGGAACTCATCCGGTTGCGGGATTTGCTCAAGACCAATCCCGAACTCCTGCAATTTCTCAAGGACCCCAACGTCCAGGCCGAAGGCAAACGGCGCGCGTTGGCGGAGCTGTTTCAAGGCCGCGTCCACCCGTTGGTGCTTTCGCTGCTGACCACGTTGAGCGATCAGGATCGGGCGGGTCGGGTGCTTGCCATCATCGAGGAATTTGGCGCGGTCGCGGCCGCCGCGCGCCAGACCGTGACCGGCGAAGTGACCACGGCCGTTGAACTCGACGACTCGGTCTTGAACCGGCTGGCTGCGGAACTGACGCGCCTGACCGGCAAGAACGTCCGCTTGGTGCCGCGGCTGGACCCGGCAATTCTCGGCGGCGCGGTCATCACCGTGGGCGAACAGATTATTGACGGCAGTCTGCGGCGGAAACTCGACCAGTTGAAAGCCACGTTAGCGCAGTGAGAGGTAGATCATGCCCGACACCCTGACACTTGACCCGAAACACATCTCTGAAGTGCTGCAGCGCAGCATTCGCGACTTCAAATCGGAAGTGACCGTCGAGGAAGTGGGCGAAGTCCTCGAATGTGGCGACGGCATTGCCCGCGTCAAAGGGCTGCCGAACTGCCTGTCGGAGGAAATGCTGGAGTTTCCGGGCGGCAACTACGGCGTGGCGCTCAATCTGGAGCGCGACAACGTGGGCGTGATGATTCTGGGTGACTACACCCAGATCGAGGAAGGCCAGCTCGTCAAACGGACGGGCCGCGTCCTCAGCGTCCCTGTCGGAGACGCGCTTCTTGGCCGCGTGGTCAACGCCCTTGGCCAGCCGATTGACGGCAAAGGCCCCCTCAACAGTCAGACCTACCGGCCCATCGAGAGCCGCGCGCCCAGCGTGATCGAGCGCGAGCCGGTCAAACAACCGTTGGCGACCGGCCTGAAAGCGATTGACTCGATGATTCCGATTGGTCGCGGCCAGCGCGAGTTGATCATCGGCGATCGCCAGACCGGCAAGACGGCGATTTGCGTGGACACGATCCTCAATCAACGCGGCGGCGATGTGTTGTGCATTTACGTCGCGATTGGCCAGAAGAAATCCACCGTCGTCAGCGTCGTGGATACGCTGACGAAAGCGGGAGCGATGGATTACACCATCGTCGTCAGCGCCACCGCCAGCGACCCGGCGCCGATGCAGTTCGTAGCCCCCTACGCGGGCTGCGCGATGGGCGAGTACTTCCGCGATAACGGCCGGCACGCGCTGATCATTTACGACGATCTTTCCAAACACGCGATTGCCTACCGCCAGGTTTCGTTGCTGCTGCGCCGTCCGCCCGGTCGGGAAGCCTTCCCGGGTGATATCTTCAACCTCCACAGCCGGTTGCTGGAGCGCGCCGCCAAATTGCATCCGGAGGCGCCGAAGCTGAACCCGGTCTACCCCAAGGGCGGCGGGTCACTGACCGCGTTGCCGATCATCGAGACGCAGGAGGGCGACTTTTCCGCGTACATTCCCACCAACGTCATTTCGATCACCGACGGCCAGATTTACCTCGAATCCGACCTGTTCTATGCCGGAGTTCGGCCGGCGATTTCGGTCGGGCTTTCCGTCAGCCGCGTCGGTGGCGCGGCGCAGACCAAGGCGATGAAAAAGATCGCCGGTACGCTCCGGCTGAGCCTCGCGCAGTACCGGGAGCTGGCGGCTTTCGCGCAGTTGTCGAGCGATCTGGACAAGAACACGAAAGCCCAACTCGAACGCGGCCAACGCATGGTCGAGTTGCTGAAACAACCGCAGTATCAGCCCATGACCAACGAGGATCAGGTGGCCGTCATCTGGGCGGCCACCAACGGGTATCTCGACGGCGTCGCCGTTTCGGCCATCCGAAAATACGAGACCGAATTTCTCCAGTTCCTCAAAACCAAGTACGCCGCCACGATGGAACAGTTGCGGGCCAAGAAAGAACTGACCGACGACATCGTGGCGGGCTTGAAAAAAGCCGCGGACGAGTTTCGCGGAATCTTCTCCGGCAAGTAATGGCTTCCCTCCGCGACATCCGCCGCCGGATCAAAGGCGTCAAAAACATCCGGCAAGTCACCCGCGCGATGAACATGATCGCGGCGGCGCGTTTGCGGCGCGCCCAATCCAAGGCCGAGTCCGCCCGCCCCTACGCGGTTCGGCTGGCGGAGATTTTGCAGGATGTGGTGGCTTCCAGCGGCGGCGCGGCCCGCCACCCGCTGATGGCCCGCCGTCCGGTCGCGCGCGCGGCGCTGGTGTTGGTGACGGCCGATCGCGGGTTGTGCGGGGCGTTCAACGCGGGGATCATTCGCGAGGCGCAACGATTCCTGCGGGAGCAGCGGGCGCCGGTGGAGTTGATCACCGTCGGCCGAAAAGGCCGCGATCATTTTCAACGGCTGGGAGTGACGATCGCGCAACATTTCCCGCAGCCCTCGCGCGACGTGCGCCTGGAAGAGATCGGCGCGATTGCCAAACGCATCGTCGGCGACTATGGCCGGGGACATTACGACGAGGTTCACCTGGCCTACGCCCAGTTTGTCAGCGTTTTGAAATCGCAGCCGGTGGTCAGCCCGTTGTTGCCGCTGGCCACGGCGGCGGCCAGCGACAAGCCCGCCAGGGCGGCGTATGAATTTGAGCCGAGCGCGGGGCAATTGCTGGACAGCTTGCTGCCGCAATACATCGAGGTGCTGGTCTACCGGGCCTTGGTGGAATCCCTCGCGAGCGAGCAGGCGGCGCGCATGATCGCCATGAAGGCGGCCACGGACAGCGCCTCGGAAATGATCACCGGCCTGACGCGGGAGTACAACAACGCCCGCCAAGCCAGCATCACCAGCCAGTTGTTGGAAGTCGTTTCGGGCGCCGACGCGCTGGCCAAGGAATCCTAGGAGAATCTCATGAGCACAGCTACCGCACAACGCAAGGGCAAAGTCGCGCAGGTCATCGGGCCGGTGGTGGACGTGGAATTTTTCGCGGCCGAAATGCCGGCGATCAATCACGCGATCAAGATTCAGGACAAAGCCAGGGGCATTGATCTGACCGTCGAAGTGGCCGGTCACCTCGGCGAGAACACGGTGCGCACCGTGGCGATGAGTTCGACGCAGGGCCTGGTGCGCGGGATGGAAGCCGTGGATACCGGCGCGCCGATCACGGTCCCGGTTGGGGCAACATCGCTGGGCCGCATTTTCGATTTGCTGGGCAACCCGATTGACGGCAAAGGACCGGTCAACGCCAAGGTGAGCCTGCCCATTCACCGGCCCTCGCCGCCGTTCGAGGAACAAGTGCCGGCCACGAAACAGTTCGAGACCGGGCTAAAGTCCATTGATCTGCTGGCCCCCTTCGCCAAGGGCGGCAAAATCGGATTGTTTGGCGGCGCGGGTGTTGGCAAGACGGTCTTGATTCAAGAGCTGATCCGCAACATCGCCAAGGAACATTCCGGCTATTCCGCGTTTGGCGGTGTGGGTGAACGAACCCGCGAAGGCAACGACCTGTACCTCGAAATGAGCGAGTCGGGCGTCATCGCCAACACGGTGATGGTGTTTGGCCAGATGAACGAGCCGCCCGGCGCGCGTTTGCGCGTCGCTCTCTCCGCGCTCACGCAAGCCGAGTATTTCCGCGACTACGAGAACAAGGACGTCTTGCTGTTCATTGACAACATTTTTCGCTTCACGCAGGCCGGTAGCGAGGTTTCAGCGTTGCTGGGACGCATGCCGAGCGCCGTCGGATATCAACCGACGCTCGGGACCGAGATGGGCGACTTGCAGGAACGCATCACCTCGACGAAGCGCGGCTCGATCACCTCGGTCCAGGCCGTGTACGTGCCGGCCGATGACATCACGGATCCCGCGCCGGCGACGACTTTCACGCACCTTGACGGTTCGATCGTCTTGTCGCGCCAGATCGCGGAGTTGGGCATCTATCCCGCCGTGGATCCGCTCGCCTCGACCTCCCGGATTCTCGACCCGAACACGGTCGGCGAAGAGCATTACAAGGTGGCCCGCGCGACGCAACAGGTCTTGCAACGCTACAAGGATCTGCAGGACATCATCGCGATTTTGGGCATGGAAGAACTGAGCGAGGACGACAAGCTCACCGTGGCGCGGGCGCGCAAAATCCAACGCTTCCTCAGCCAGCCGTTCTTCGTTGCGGAACAGTTTACCGGTACCCCCGGCAAATACGTCCGCACCGCCGACACGATCCGCAGCTTCAAGGAAATCCTCGAAGGCAAGTGCGACGACCTCCCCGAACAGGCGTTCTACATGGTGGGCGCGATCGAGGAAGCCCGTGCCAAGGCGGAAAAACTCAAAGCGTAGCCCGCGATGCCAGACGAAAAGACATTTCCGTTTGAAATCTTGACGCTGCAGAAAGCGTTCCTGCGGACTGACGCGCGCTTTGTGATCGCGCCCGGTCAGGAAGGGCTGTTTGAAATCCTGCCCGGTCATGCGCCCTACGTCTTCGCGCTCAAGCCCGGTCCGCTGCAGATTCGTCAGCCTGACGGCCGCGACCAGTTCATCGCGGTCGGCGGCGGCTTCCTGGTCGTGCAGGCCGAACGCACGTCGCTAATGACGCGCAGCGCCGAGTTGCCCCACGAAATTGACAAGGATCGCGCTCGTCGCGCCAAAGAACGCGCGGAACAGCGGCTCGCGGAGCGTGCCGAATCAGTGGATACCGCGCGGGCGCAGGCTGCCTTGCAACGGTCGCTTGCGCGACTGCGGGTGGCCGACTATGCTGCGACAGAGAAATGAGCCGACTCTCGCACGCCTGGGCCGAGGCCAATCTGCAAGCGCGGATTACGGCGCACGTGCATGCGTGGGAGAAAGCCAGACAGTCCGGCCAGCCGCTGGCCACGGGCACGACTCCCTTCGTCACCATCTCGCGGCAATTCGGTTGTGAAGCGGTGCCGCTGGCGTTGCGGTTGAGCGAGGTGCTCAATGAGCGGTGCCAGCCGTTCTTCACCTGGGTCGCCTACGACCGCGAACTGCTGGACAAGGTTTCGCAGGAGCTGCAACTCCAGCGCGGCGTGGTCGAAGCCGTGGACGGGCGGCGACGCAACGAGATGAGCGAGATGTTCGATGCGATTCTAAACCGGCGCGTGGACGAGACGTTGTTGTTTCGCAAGCTGGCCGAGGTGGTGCGGGCGCTGGCGATCCATGGCCACGCGATCCTCGTGGGACGGGGCAGTTACCTGCTGACGCAGGATTTGAAGACCGGGCTGCATGTCCGCTTGGAAGCGCCGCGGGATTGGCGCATCGCCCAGGTCGCCCACAAACGCGAGGTGGATCACGCCACCGCCGCCAAGCTGGTGGAGGACGCCGAGCGCCAGCGGGAACAATTTTTGCGCACCTTCTTCGTGCAAGACCCGAAGCACCCGTTTCACCATGACCTGGTTATTGACAACTCGCGGTTCAATCTCGATCAGGTCGTCGAGATTATCTTCACCGCCCTCAGTGTCCGCTTCGGCGAAACACTGGTTGGCGCATAAGCCCGCCCCCGCGTTTACTTGCGCCAGCAGGTCTCGGGAATGTTGGCCCGGTGATTGACCCAGCGCGCCAGCGTGAACAACGCGTCACCCAGGCGATTCAAGTACGGCACGACCCATTCCCCGACCGGCTCGGTTTTCGCGAGGCGGACACAAAACCGTTCCGCGCGGCGGCATACGGTGCGCGCCACGTGGAGCTGGGCGGCGGCGGGATGACCGCCGGGCAGGATGAATTCTTGCAGCGGTCCCAATTCCGCGTTCCAAGTCGCGACGCGTTGTTCCAACTCCAGGAGGTGGCGCTCTTCGATTCGCGGCATACCGTCTAAAAACCGGCCCGGCGGGGTGGCCAGTTCCGCGCCGAGATTGAACAAATCATTTTGCACGGCGCGCAGCAGTTCCGTGAGCGACTGATCCGTGAGAAGTGACCGAGCCACGCCCAGGGCGGAGTTCAACTCATCCACGGTGCCGCAGGCCCACACGCGCGGGGAATCCTTGCTGACTCGTTCGCCGCCGACGAGGCCGGTGGTGCCGTCGTCGCCCGTGCGGGTGATGATGTGCGTCAGGCGCGCCATCGTCAGCACTTCTGGAATTGTGCCGGGATCAGGCACATGAACTTGAAGGCGCTGTTCCCGGTATTCTTGAATTGGTGGCGTTCGTCGGCGGGGATGAACAACACATCGCCGGGCCGGATGGCCGTCTCCTGTCCGTCGCGCCAAACCGTGCCGGCGCCCTCGATTACGTAGATTTCGTGCTCGTACGGATGCTGATGCAGCGGCGTGTGCCCACCGGGGACGACCTCGAAAAAGCGCATCGCGAACGTCGGCGCGCCGTCCTTCGCCGAAACCGCCACCCGGTACGAACAACCGACCGCGCCCGGCATCGTGACCGGTTCCAGGGGCACTTGATCTACGGAAGTGATTTTCACGCGCAGCAACTTACCGGGGAGCGACGGAGAAAGCCACGAAAAATCGAGTGGGTGGGCGGCGTTGGCGTTTGGGAAAAAACCCGGTACAGTCGCGGCCATGAAAAGCTATCGCAAAGAGCTTTGGTTTCACCTGCCGGTGCGGCGGGGGTTTGTGAACATCACGCCGCAGGTGGAAGAGTGTGTGCGGGAAAGCGGCGTCCGCGAGGGGTTGGTGTTGGTCAATGCGATGCACATCTCGGCCAGCGTGTTCATCAACGACAACGAGGCCGGGTTGCACGAGGATTTCGAGCGGTGGTTGGAAAAACTGGCGCCGGAAAAACCGCATTCGCAGTACGCGCACAACGTGGGGGAGGACAACGCGGATGCGCATTTGAAGCGGACGATCATGGGGCGGGAGACGGTGGTGGCGATTACCGACGGTCGGCTGGATTTTGGGCCGTGGGAGCAGATGTTCTACGGCGAGTTTGACGGGAAACGGCGCAAGCGGGTGTTGGTGAAAATCATCGGGGAGTGAACGCCGCCAGGCCGGTCGCCACGGCGTCGGCGTATTCGCGGAAGATGCTGGGGTAGAGTTGACCTTCGACGAGTCGTTTGCCGTCGTAATCGCCGAGTTGGAGCCGGTGGTACACGAGCCGGTTGTTCATGTAGTAGGGCTCGAGATAGACGACCGGGCTGTCAATCAGGCGGTTGGCGGCGAGGTTGCGGGCGAAGACGTAGCCGGTGGTTCCGACGGGTAGCGGATATGCAGCGGGGGGCAGCCCGGTGGCTTTTTGAAACGCGGCGGCAATGGCGTCGGCCACCGCCATCTCGGTGCGGTGCGTGCCGCGCAGCAGTTTGTAGAACAGCCGGTAGCGTTGGGATTCGTCGGCTAGTTCGTGAGCGAGGTAGTGGCCGTGGACGAAAAAGAGCAGGCGGTTGTCAGCGACAAGGCTCTGACATTCGTCCCACGGGACGGCGTTGAAATGGATGGCGAGGGTAAGGTCCGGTTTGATCTCGGTGTTGATGCGACGGGCGCGGGCGGCGATTTCGGCGTGACGATAGAAGAGCAGTTCCATGCGTTGGCGGACGGCGTCGGCGCGGGTGGCAAGGTCGTCGCTGGGCGGCACGTCGCGCTCGGCTTGGGCCCGGAAGTCTTCGGGCCTTTGCGGGGTAACTGGCTGGAAATCGTTTTTACTGAGGGTGACGGTAAAGCCGAGTTGTTCGAGGCGCGGTTTGAGCAGCCGCGCGACAATGAGGTTGAGTTCGGCCTCTTGGACGGGGCGGTCGCGGCCGTGTTGGAACCAGCGTTGTTCCATGCGCGCCCATTCTCCGCCGATGTGGCCGGGGTCGAGGCAAATGGTGCGGATGGGGGAGGGCGGCGGAGTCGGTTGTGGAGTCGAGGTGAAGCGGAGGGTGAAGGTGGGGTGGAGCGTGACGGTGTCCGGGCCGTAGGTGAGGTGGTTGGTGATGGCTAGGTCGGGGGAATAGAGATCGCGCAGCAAGCGGTCGAATTCGGCGCGGGGAATTTGGTCGTGGTACGCCGCGAGCGTTGTCCAGTCGGCCAGCGCCGGCAAAGCCAGGGTCATGAGCAGGCAGAGGGATCGTCCCATTGGGCCGGGTTCCATTCGAGGATCTCGTTGATTTCGTCGAAGCTGTGGAGTTGGTCGGCGTTGAAGTAGCGGTCGTTGTCGAGGAGGTCGAGTTCGCGGAACATTTCGTCGGTGGTGCAGGGTTGCGCGAAGTGGTGCTGGTTGTTGAGTCGGCGGATGTGGGCGGCGCTGAGCGCTTCGAGAAAGGATTCGTAGTTGTCGGTGGGCAGCGCAAAGTGGTCGGCGCCGGTGTCCAACAGGTTGTCGTCGGTGCGGATGAGCCGCAGTCGGCCATCGGATAGCTCGGCGGCGACGGAGTAGAGTTGGAAGCCGGTGGCGAATTGTTGGTCGGACAGGCCGAACTCGGCGTAGTCAGCCAGTTGGGTGACCAGATAGGAGAGTTGGCGGGGGTCGAGCAATCCACGCGGCGCGTCGTCGCCGTGGCGCGCGCGGCTGGTTTCGACGACCCACCAGTTGAGATCGTCGCCCAGTTGGATGATCAGCCAGGGAGGCGCATTCATTTTCCGGTGGCATTTTGCGACACGGACGCCGAGAATCAAGCTGCGATGGGCACGATTTGCGAATTTGCCGGGGTCCGTCCGCGGCTGGGGGTGGGAGTTTATCTGGCGGCGGGCGCGCGCGTGATTGGAGCGGTCGAATTGGGCGATCACGCGAGTGTGTGGTGCAACGCCGTGTTGCGCGGGGACATTAACCGGGTGGTCGTGGGCCGGGCGAGCAACCTGCAGGATCTCGCCGTGTGTCACGTGGCCGACGAATGGCCGTGCGTCGTGGGCGATTATGTGACGGTGGGGCACTCGGCCATTCTGCACGGGTGTACGATTGGCGATGAGGTGCTCGTCGGGATGGGCGCGATTTTGATGAACGGAGTGACGGTCGGCTCGCAGTCGATCATCGGGGCGGGGGCGTTGCTGACCGAGGGGTTGGCGGTGCCGCGCGGTTCGCTGGTGTACGGGTCACCGGCAAAGGTCGTCAGTCGCCTGGCGGAATCGGAGCGGCAGGCGATTCGGCGCTGGGCGGAAAAATATCAACGACTGGCCGCAACCTACCGGGAGGCGGATGCGGGACGTTGATTCTCGGTTCGCGTTCCGACCGGGGTGGAGCGGACTTGAATCTGGTCGCCCTCCTGTGTGGCGGTGCGTTTGATGATTCCGGCGGGAAGCTCCAGGACGAAGACCGCCTTTTTGACGACGCTCGTGCGGAACGGCGGGAGAGATTCGACCGCTCTCAGGACGGTGTAATTCTGGTCGAGGAAAAGGATGTCAATCGGGAACCGCATGAAGAACGTGTGGATCCCGTAACATCGGTTAATCAGCAACCCCTCGCCTTCCTCCAGCCGTGACCGATTGAGCAGGCCAATCATCCGCTTGAAGACGGTGTTGGCGAACCGGCAGCGGTCGCTCAGCGTCGTCTGGCGGGTGACGTTATAGAGGGTCATGGGGACGGTTACAGGTTGCGCATGATCGAAATCAGGGCCGGGCCGAGAATCACAACGAACAAGGCCGGGAAAATGAACAGCACCAGCGGGAACACCATTTTGATCGGCGCCTTCATCGCCAATTCTTGGACGCGTTGTCGGTGTCGCACGCGGATCGAGTCGGCCTGGACGCGCAGCGTGTTGGTGATGCTCCCGCCCAACCGGCTGGCGTGGACGACCGCCGTGATGAAAATTTTCAGTTCATCCACGCCGGTGCGGTTGCCCAAATCCTCCAGAGCGTCGAGGCGCGGTTTGCCGAGGCGGATTTCGTTGAGGGTCTTGGAAAACTCCTCGGCCAGCGGACCTTTGATCTTGCGCATCGTGTAACCGACCGCGGCGTCAAACCCCATTCCCGCCTCCACGCTGATCGAGAGCAGATCAATCGAGTAGGGCAGGGTGGCCAAAATGGATTGCTGGCGGGTGCGTGCCTGGCGGCTGACAAGAAACTGTGGAAAGGTGTAGCCGCCGAACAACGCGACCAGCAGAAACAAGATGTTGAACGGGTCGCTCCAATTTACCGCGGCGCTGGGCGCTTTGGTCAGCGACGTGATCAACAACACCATCAGTACGACGAAAGCCGCCGCCGAAATCCAGCACAGCCCCTGAAACTGGGCGGCGGTGACGCGCGGATACAGACCGGCCATGACGAGTTTCTTGTGGACGCGCTCCGCCTGTTCGGCCGGGGTGTACCGGCGAAACATGCGCGCAACCGACTCGCCAATCGGCAGGATCACGCGCTGGACAAACGGTTGCTGCAGTTCTTCCGATTGCGTCTGGGGCTGCTGATCCTTGATCTGTTCAATGCGTTGCGTGACCGCGTACTTGCTGCTGTTGCGGTACACCGCGTAGCCGACCACGATGAAGAACGCGACAATCAGAATGACGAGTAGGATTTCCACCACCATGGCTAGACCTCAATCGAGATGATCTTCCAAATGAGATAGGCCCCGATCAACTGCCAGATGATCGCGGCCCCGATCAGGATGTAGCCCAGCGGCACGGCAAAGCCGAACAGGGGGAACAGCGGCGGGCCAAACATCACCGTGAAGTAATCCGGGCTGGACATCCAGATCAGGCAGCCCACGATGACCGGCAGCATGCCGACAAAAAAACCCGACAGCCGGCCCTGTGCCGTCAGCACCTTGATGTCGCCCTGAATTCGCAGCCGTTCGCGGATGGTCTCGGCCACTTTTTGCATGATCTCGGTGAGATTACCGCCGACCTCTTTCTGGACGAGATAGGCGCTGATGACAATATCGAGATCGCGGCTGTTGACGCGACGACCGAGGTTCTGCATGGCGTCCTCGATGGTCGCGCCCAGATTCACCTCGCGCAGGGTGCGATGCAGCTCCTTCGAGATGGGGTCGCTCATCTCTTTCGCGACCAATTCCAGGCCTTTCAGGAAACTGTATCCGCTGCGCAGCGAATTGGTGAGCAGCATCAACGCATCCGCCAGTTGCTTCACGAATTTCGTGCGGCGCTTGTTCTGGTGAACCTTGACGAAAATCGGCGGAGCCAAAAAGCCCAGGCTGCCCAGCACCACGGCGGAGACGACCGGATTGCCGAACAGATAAAATCCCACCACCAATCCGACCACGGTCAGCACCAGCCGGGTCAGCAAGTATTCCGACGGTCGCATCGGCACGTCCGCCTGCGCCAGGTCATCGCCGATCCGGTCAAAATAACCGCGGCCAACAAAGAGCTGCACGAACTTGCCGATCGGGCTGAGCGAATGCATTTCCTCCTGCGTGGCCAGCGCCGCCTCTTCCTCAATCTCGACATACTGTCGAACCCGGTCCTCCACCGCCACCTGCCGGCGGCGGGTAAATTGATAAACGCCATACACCGCCGCAGCCACGAACGCGCCCAGGAAAATAAAGACAATGATGCCTGACATGAGGTTCCTCAGTTGCTGGGACGACGGAAGATTTCGTTTGGCATGTGGATCCCGGCGGCGGCAAACCGGTTCATGAAGCGCGGCACCATGCCCGTCGGTTGCATGACACCCTGAACCTTGCCGCCCTCGCCGATGCCCTTTTGCTGGAAGGCGAAAATGTCCTGCATCACGACCACGTTGCCTTCCATGCCCTGCACTTCGGTCACACTGAGCACTTTGCGGCTCCCGTCGCTCAACCGTCCAATCTGAACGATGAGGTGAATGGCCGCCGCGATTTGCTCGCGAATCGCGCGGGACGGCAAATCCATGCCGGCCATCATGACCATCGTCTCCATGCGGGCGACCGCATCCCGCGGGGTATTGGCGTGGACGGTGGAAATGGAGCCTTCGTGACCGGTGTTCATTGCCTGCAACATGTCGAGCGCCTCGCCACCGCGGACTTCGCCCACCACGATTCGGTCCGGCCGCATTCGCAGACAGTTGCGGACCAGGTCGCGGATTTTTACCTCGCCTTTGCCTTCGATGTTGGGCGGGCGCGATTCGAGACGGACCACGTGCGGCTGGTGCAACTTCAATTCCGCCGCATCCTCCACCGTGACGACTCGTTCGCCTTCGGGGATGAAGGATGAAAGGACATTCAACAGGGTTGTCTTGCCGGCGCCGGAGCCGCCGGAGACGAGAATATTCAGTTTGATTTTGACGCAGGCGGAAAGGAACGCCGCCATCTGCTGGGTCAACGAACCGAAGCCGATCAAGTCCTCCACCGTGTACGGGTCCACGGAGAATTTGCGGATGGTCAGCACCGGCCCGTTCAAGGACAGTGGCGGGATGATCGCGTTTACGCGCGAGCCGTCCGGCAAGCGCGCGTCCACCATCGGACTGGATTCATCCACCCGCCGGCCGAGCGGCGTGACGATCTTGTCAATAACATGGCGGATGTGCTCGTTGTCGCGAAACTGCACGTCGGTCAATTCCAGTTTGCCGAAACGTTCGCAATAGATCTGGTCATACCGGTTGACCATCACTTCCGTGACCGTCGGGTCGCGCAGGAGCGGTTCGATCGGGCCGAAGCCCAGAATTTCATCGGCGATGTCCGAGACCAGCCGGTTTCGCATCTGGCGGGAGTAGGGAACTTTTTCCGCCCGGAGTTTTTCCTCGACCAACTCCTCGACGCGCGCGCGCAACATCGCTTCATCGCCGCGTTCCAACAGTTTTTGGTCAATGTTCTGGACGAGGTACGCCAGAATCGCGTTCTTCGATTCCACGTACAACTGGGAACTGATTTCAGGATTGGGCGCCATCGGCTTTCCCGCCTTTCTCATCGGGCATCGGCCCGGTCGTTAATGCAGAAACGAAAACCACTTGGATGCCGCCCGTTCTTTGTGCTTGGCCTCCGCAGCGGCCGGCATCAGTTGCTCCGCCAGCGAAATCACGGTTTTGGAGGTTGGCTTCGACGGGCTGGCCGCCACAAACGGCTGCCCCAGATTGACCGACGAGCCGACCAGGTTGTCATCGTTCGGAATTCGCACCGTTACGGGAAACTCGAGAATGGTTTCGATCTCGCTCGGCGAAATCTCCTTGCCGCCCGAGGTTCGGTTCACAACGACCCGGAGTTTTTCCTTGGGATAATTGGCGGCGAGCAGGTTCTTCAAATAATGTTTGCCGTCGCGCAAACGCGGCAGGTCGGTGCCGACCACCACGAGGATGATGTCCGAGGAATCCATCGCCGCGAGCGTGGATTCGAGATTCGCATAGCCGGTATCCACCACCGTGCATTCGTAATGATCCCGCAGGGAATCGAGAATGCTCTGCACGATGTAGCGGGACAGCGTCGTACCGTCGAACTGACCCGTCATCGGCGCGGCAATCACCGACACGCCACTGCCGTGCTTGGTGATGACGCTTTCGACCACATCATTGTCAATCCCGCCAAAACCCGGCAGCAGGTCGCCCAACGTGCGGCGGGGTGTCAGGTCCAGCAACATCGCCACATCACCACCCCACAGATTCAAGTCCACCAACGCAATCCGTTCACTGGCGCCGGCCATGGCGACGGCCAGATTGGTGGCGATGATGCTCTTGCCGCAACCGCCGCGCGGGCCGGTCACGGTGATGACCCGATGGGCGGGGCCGCTCGGAGCGGCGGGGGCGGTTGCTCCCGATTTCTTACCGGGCTGCTCGCGGTCCGCGGAGCATTTTTGCAGTTCCTCCGACAGTTTGCCGGCTTCGTAGGGGCGGGAGATGAATTGTCGGATCCCGGCGCGCAACATCCGGTGCCAGACCTCTTCGTTCTCCTTGCCGGTGAGCAGGAGAATAACGGCGGTTGCCGAGCCGTTGGTGACAAGTTGTTCGGCCACGTCCAAACCGCTGATCACCGGCAGTTCCCGTTTTAGCAGCAACACGTCCGGTCGCAGCTTGGTGGTCAGATCCAAACACTCTTTGCCATCCCGCGCCTCGGCGATCAGTTGCACCTCCTCCTCCGCCGCGAGCAACTCTCGGTCAGCCTCGGCGAGCGCCTGCTCGACGG
>CAZHLM010000003.1:0-34270 GCA_964533295.1 uncultured Verrucomicrobiota bacterium | reverse complement strand
GTTGCTCGCGGTCGGCGGAGTCATGATCAGCAAGCAGGACTTTGAGCGGGGGTTGCATGGGGCGGGGGCGCAACGCTCAAGGTTGTGCGGGTCGTGCCGGTTCGAAATTCGTGGTGGGCGCGGGCGCCTCGCCGGTCGCCGGTGCGACCGCCGAAGTCGCGGCGCCGTCCGCGGCGGCCACCGGCTTGGCCGACGGCTCTTCCGGCGCGCTCAGTTCATCCACTTCGAGCGGTTTCATCCATTTCGGTTCGGGCTTCTGTTCCTTGAGCAACTCACGGTCGGCGTCGGTGCCATTCCACTTCTTCATGGCGGGTGTCACGCCGGCCTTGGCCGTGTCGGCGTCCACGTCTTGAATGACTTCCGGTGTGACAAACACCAGCAGCTCGCTCTGACCGGCCTGGTAATCCTTGCTGCGGAACAGCAGACCGAGCACGGGAATATCACCCAACCACGGCACTTTGCGAATGGCATCGCGATTGTGCTGGTTGCTCAGCAGTCCGCCGATCACCAGCGTCTGGCCGTCTTTCATTTGCACGTTGGTTTCCGCGCGACGCGTGCGAAACGTGGGGATACCGGCCGTCGGCGCGCTGGCCACTTCGCTGACTTCGGCGAGGATGTGGGTGGCGACGTTGTTCTCGCTGTCCACGACCGGTTTGATTTTCATGCGGACGCCAAACTCCTTGAACTCGACCGTGAACGACTGGGCCAGTTGCTGGACGATCGGCACCTCACCGCCGGAGAGGAACGAGGCTTCCTTGCCGCTGAGGGTCACCAGTGTCGGTTCCGAAAGAATCCGAGCCGCATCCTTCACGGCCAGAGCGCGCAACCGGGCCTCGACAGCCGCCGGTACACTCGACGCCGAGATGGTTTCATCCCCGGACTGCTGCGGGTTGAAAAAGCCCGACCCAAGCAGCGAGGAGCCTTCCACCATGCCGTAGCCGAACTTGTAAACGACTTCGCCATTGGCGCCGAAGTAATCCACGCCGAGTTGTTTCAGGGCGTCGGTGCGAACTTCGACGAGGCGGGTCTTGATGCGCACCTGCCGCGGGCGGGTCACTTCGAGCAGGTTCACGACATTGGCCTTGTAGGCGCTGGCGATCTTGGCAATCCGTTCCGCCTGCTGCTCATTGTCCACCTTGCCTTCGAGGACGATGGCTTCGCCGATTTCGCGGACGCTGACGCCCGGCGCTTCAAGCGCCTCGTGGATGGAGCGGACACCGGCGCTGAGACCGACTTCAATCCGGTGATGCTCGGTCGCCGCGCCATCGTCGTGAACGATGGTCAGGGTGGTGACACCGGCCTTTTTGCCGATGACGCTGATCTCCGTGTCCGAAAGCGGCAACACGTCGGCGATGGCGGGATCGGCGACAGCCAGCTTGGCCACGTGGGCGGCTTTGATGGTAACGGATTCGCCGACGTTGACCTGCACGGTGTTGTCGGCATGAACCGACATGACCAGCGCCGCGGTACTGCACAGCGCGACGACGACGCGGAGAATCCGGCCCGCGATCCAATGGGCGAGTGTGGTTTTCATAGTTGGTTGCTGTCCTTTCTTCGTTGTGGCGAAATGTTACTCTGCGGGAATGACCTGTTCGTTCACGCCCCGGTAGACCCGCACTTCCTTGCGACTGGCCGAGGGCGGCGGACTGATGATCACCGGTGTGGCCGCCGTTTCGTTGGTGGCCGTCACCGGGTAGCGTCCCGGGAACACTTGCGTGGCGCGCACACCCTCGGTGGCGACAATCACATCCTCCTCGGAGGGACGCAACATGACGCGCAGCGTTCCAAGCCGGTCGGCCGCTGTCAGCCGCTCGGCCTCTTCGGGTGGAACCGCAATCGTGATGGAACTGGAAGCGCCACCGCCCTGCTGGGCGTCGGTGCGACCTTTGTCCACCGCCAAGACGCCAATATTTTGGAGAATCGTCTGGGTGGTTTCCATGCGCGCCAGCGGGTCGGTCAAGGTGGCAATGATATCCACGCGGTCACCGGGCTTGATCATGTTGCCGACGCCTTTGACTTCATCCACGCCGATCGTGATGGCGCGCTTGCCGGGAGGGATGTTGATGCCGGGCGCTTCGCCTTTCTTGGCGAGGCCGGAGGTCCGGATTTGATCCTTGGCTCGGATCCGATCGAGAGCAACTCGCCCCACGGCGTCCTCCAATTTGGTAACCGCGTCGGGGGCCAAATGCTCTTTGGGATACCGGGTTACTTGAAGTTTTTCGCGGGCAATCTCGGTGCGCGCGGGAATATCCGCCGCCGCCACAACCACATCCACCCAATTCTCGCGTGAGCTTTTCTGCAAATCCGTGAAATAGCGCCACGCCAAATACGCCGTGACCAACCCCAGTACCAAGGCCACGACAATAACCCCGCCTGCGCCGGGTCTTTTAGCCATTGAGAGCCTCCTTAGTTAACTTTTCGAACCAGCCGCTGTGCATGGTGGGATACCACCAAGCAAAACGCAAGCCATTAGTTTCAGCGGACTAAGGCAACCCCGGCCAGCTCACCGGGGATGGGAGGGGCGGATGGATTGACTTCCGTTCCACCGAAAGCCTCGAAAAATCTGGCGTTTACGGTCTTGGAACTGTTGTTGTAACCGTCAAGAATGACGACATAGAAGCCGGTAATGCAGACTTGCTTTTTTCCGCTGACATCCAAGTCCACGACTTTTGGAACCAGCGCCAGTCGCTTATTATCGGGAGCGGCTGACGAACTTGTACAATTGTAGGCTGGCAGACCCTTGATCCGGGCGTCAATGCCCTGTTTGGTCGGTCCCCAGCTTACCCCGGGGTCGGTATCCACACACTGACCGACCCGCAGAACTCCTTGGTAACCCTCGGCGATGTTTTGCTCATACCAACTGGCGCCGCTACCTCCCGGCAGGGTCAGTTGACCGAAGTTACCGGACCTCGGCCCGCTGCCCAAACACGCATTGGTCTCGCCACCGTCTTTAATCTGCAATGTCAACGGATCGCATTTGCTCGGTGCCAAGCTGTCGCAGGTCGCCCACGGCAGCACCCCCGTCGCAGCCAGCGGTTGGCCGACAATTGCGACCGCCTCGACCCGCGGCCGCATTTGGGTGCCGATTCCGAAACTGACAACTCGCCAAAATGGGGTGTTCACCGAGCGCCGCGCGACAACGCGAACGGCGGGCACGGTGTTGGCCGGTAATGTGGTCAACGGCCCGTTAAACGTCTTGCTCGCATCGGTCCAAGTGCCCGTTTCGATGCTTTCAATCTCATTGCTCAGGACGCCGTTGGCGGCGGCAAAATCATAACCGACCTGAATCGCGGCGGCGCTGCCCAAACCGCGCGCCCAATCTTTCACGGCCGCTAACGCCGCCGCATCCACGCCTTCCTGGGCGCGTTTGCGTTGCAGTTGAACGGCACCGATATCGAGGGAAAGGGCGGCAAATCCAAACAGCGCAACCACAAAGGTCGTGATGATCACGAGCGCGGCGCCCTGCCGGGAATGAAAGCGTGCGTGTGGCATGGGGTGCCCTCAGTTCTTTCGGTCCACACCCGTGGCGGTCAGTTGCAGAGTGTTACCGGATGCGCCGGGGACGACGAAGCTGACAATCAAGGGCAGGTTGTAGCGGAGCGTGACCTGCACCCCCGGGTTGGCGCCGACGGCCGGAAAGGTGACTTGGGGGGATTGGAGTTTGGAACAATCCAACATCGGGCTGATCGCTTGGCACGCGATGCTGGAAACGTTGTTGGTGGACGCCCCGGCCAGCGATAGCGTGCGCGAGGAAACCTGAGCGGCATGGCGCAAGGTCAGCGAGGCGCTGAAAATCAGGCCGTACTGAATGATTCCCAGCAACAACAAGAACAGCAGCGGTGCGGCCAGTGCAAATTCGACGAGGGTTTGGCCATTGCGTTTCACAGGTCACCGCTTGGTAGCATACTCCAAGCCTGGACGGTCGTCGAGGCATTCATCTCACGGGTTTGAGGGCCCGATACAGATTTTGGCCAGGTGACGGCCTGTGTGGCCTTTTTCGGCGCGGTAGGAGTAAAACCGGTCTAGGTGACAGGCCGTACAGCAGCGGGGGTTGTGAATCTCCCGGACGCCGGCCGCGCGCAGTTGCGCCTCGATGCCGGCCCAGAGATCCACTTCGTAATGACACGGACCGATCGAGGGGCTGATGACAGCCAGACAATCACCGGGATCGGTTCCAAACTCCCGTTCCATCGCGACCACGGTGGCACCGGCTATGTTGAGTTGGGTCCCTTTCTTGCCCGAGTGAATCAGGCCGATCGCGGGGGTTCGCCGATCCACCAGATAGACCGCGGCGCAATCCGCGACGCGCACCACCAGCGGCAGACCAGCAATTCGCGTGATCAACGCGTCCGCGCCGGTATGTTCGCCGGGGCCGGTGGCGTGGGCGACGCCGGCGCCGTGCGGTTGGTCCGCCCACGCGGCGCCGGGGGCGAATTGTTCCTGAAACGCGGCGGCGCGGGTATCCGCGGCATTGTCGCGCAACGTGAACGCGTGGGTGATGTTCGGCAACGCGGTCAGAGGAGTGAACGTGATGAGCTTCAGCGAGCCGGCAGCCATTGGTCGAACGGCTCCGGTTTGCAGCGGTACTGATGGATGGCGTTGGCGCGGGTTTCCTCGGCGAGCCGGTACTGTTTGGCCTTGACGAAGACTTCCACCAGTCCGACGTAGGCGGCGCACATGTGAGTGGCGACGAGCCGGCAGTCCACGTTCAGGCGCGGTTGCCCCTGGGTGAGGACGACCGCGCAACCTTCGCGGTCAATCTGCCGGTAGAGATCCACGAGCAGCCGCAGCGTTTCCTGCCGGGTGTTGTCGAGCAGCAACGTTTGCAGCAGCGAAATGGAAGCCTCTTCGAGCTGGCCGAGAGAAAGTTGCGCGGAGGCGATGCTGACATAGGCGTCGGGGTTGGCGGGGGAGAGATGTCGCATCTGCCGGTAGGCATCGAGCGCCTTGTCGTACTGACCGAGCCGCATCAGCGACAGCCCGAGATTCCAGTAAATTTCGTGGTTGCCGACATCTTGGATTTGATCGGGCTGCCGGCCGCGTTTCAGTTCTTTCTGGCGGTTGTCCTCGTTGAAGGCGCGGTCCAGCGGCACGGCGGCGGCGAGGGTTTCGACCGATTTTTGGAACCAGACCATGCTTTCGGGCGTGGGCGAGATCGCCCCGCCGGGGCCTTGCTGTGAAAGCTTGTCGCCTTTCAGCCGGTAGTACGCGCCGAGGTGCAACAGCACGATTTGGGTCTGGTCGGTGATGGCGCGGGCTTTTTCGCCTTCCTCAATGATCCGGTCGAGGTTGATGTTGTGGATCGTGGGGTCCTGTTCGTACAACGCAAAGGCGAGCGATTTGTGGGACTTGAAACTGTTCGGCACCGCCTGTACGGCTTTCGTCCACAACGTCACGTCATCCTGCCAGTCGAAGTTGCGGACGAACGATCGCGCGCCGTAGCCGAGCAGGAAAAGAATCAGCACCGTGCGGGCGCACAGTTGCAACCAGAGGCGCAACGCCCACTCCGAGACATCGAGTTTGAGGATGAACTGCCGGCAAGTGGCGTATACGGCGACGACGAGGGCGCCGGCAAAACCGATGACCGGCAAATAGAGAAAGCGCTCCGCCATGATGCTGCCGATGATTTTGACCAGGTTGGCCGTCGGCAGGAGCGTGACGAAGAAAAACATAATGAAGAAAAACGCCGGCTTCGACCGGTGATACTGGCGGATGGCCACGAGCAGGACACTGACCACGGCGACCAGCGCCACCAGCGCCTTGATCTCTTCCCAGTTGGTGAAATGCCACGCGACGAGCGGGACCTGGTTGTAGGAATAGTCCGGCGAGAGCGTTTGAGGCCACAGCATCTTCCAGAAGTATTTTCCGATCACCTTGATCGCGGTGAACCGTTGCGTCCAGAAGTCGGTGCCGGGAATCGCCAGATTGTTGTCCACCCACGGCAACTCGGGCGGCCGCATCTTGTCGAAGAGCGTGCTGCGCACGTACCACATCGCCAGCAACGGCGGGATCAACGCCAGATACCCCCGCGTCAGCCACGCCCACACATTCGCGAAAAAGTTCGTCAGCCAGTGTCCCGTGATCCGCCGCAGTCGGAACGTGAAGTCGTACAACCCGATGACGCCGAGCAACACCACCGCGTTTTCCTTGGCGAACACGCCAAACGCCAGCAAGCCCATCATCGCCGCCAGCCACGGCACCCGCGTCCAGCCGCCGGCCATGCCGCTCACCGCCAGCGCCAGCACGCCCATTCCTGTGAGGACGCCACATGCACCCCACGGCGACAGATCAAACTCGCGCATCTTCCACACCAGCGCCGCCGTGACCACCAGATACAACACGGCCATCACCGAGTCCCACAGGCCGGGGGCGGCGGTTTTGGCGGGGCCCGTTTGGCTCCGCGCGTAGCAGAGCAGCCCGCCCAGCACCGCCAGCCCGGCAAACAGATCGCCGCGCCCGATGATGTTGGTGACCGATTCCGTGTTGACGGGATGAACGGCAAACAGGGCCGCCACGAAAAAGGCCGGCCAGACATTATTCATCAGCACCAGAACGACGAAATAAACCAGGCAACCGTTGGCCCAGTGCAGGAAGAAATTGACCCAATGATACCCGGCCGGCTGGTCTTTGCTGCCCAACACTGCGTAGTTCACCCAGAACGACGCGGTGGTCAGGGGCCGATACAAACCGCTGACCGCTTTCGGCCACCAGTAATCTTGCGTGAAGATCAGATTCAGGTTTTCCTTCATCGCCTTCACGTCCGCCTCGGTTTCCAAGCTGAAGACCCGCAAGCGAGGGTCTTCGAGAATGATGAACTTGTTGTCGAGCGCGAAGCCGGTCGTGAACGAGTTGGCGTAGGTCATCAGGACCACCGTCCCGATGGTCAGAATGATCGCCAAGTGATACCGCAAACCCACCGGCGTCCACAGCCGCAGCTTGACCGGCTCCTCCACCGGAACAGACGGGGAGATGGGTTTCACGGGTTCTTGCACGTTCGTGTCCATCGCGGTGTCTGTAGCCAAGCAGGCTGCTTGCCGTCGTTTCCCAAACGGGGCGGCAGTGTGTCAGCCGCGCCCGGCAATGTCAAAAACAGATTCGGAGAAATTTTTCTTGCGCGAACGTTGTCCCCCTTACTACTTTCCGCCGAACAATATTGATCAGCGCACGAGTCACGATGCTCGAGAAAATCCTCATCCCCACCGATCTTTCGCCGGCCTCCAACTCCATTTTTCCCATCGGCGTCACACTCGCCCAAGCGTTCGACAGCCGATTGTACCTTGTCCACGTCATGCACCCGGACTCGCTCAAAGGCCCGGAACAGCTTGGCGACTTCCCCCGCCTGAGCAAGTTTTTCGCAATGGATCGGGGGCACCCCGACCTGCCTCCGCTGAAGGCCACGGTGCCGGTCGGCAAAGTCTATCGCTATCACGAAAATCCCGAGCACGTCATCCTCGACTTCGCCAAACGCAAGGAAGTGGACCTGATCTGCCTCGCCACCACGCCCGACAACCGCTCCAAACTCACCGGCTGGCTCAACGGCGGCATGACCGCACGCATCTTGAAAGCGGCCCGCTGCTCCGTCCTCTGCCTGCGCGGTCGGCCCATCGCCGAAAAAGCCTGGGTCCGTCCCCGCTTCAAACACATCCTGCTGCTGACCGAACTCGGCGCGCGCGGCGCCACCCCCCTGCTCAAAGCCTTGCCGTGGGCCCACACCTTCAACAGCATGCTCCACATTTTCCCCCTCCTGCTCGACGACAGCGAGCCGGCGGCTGATGCCAATCCCCTCCGCGAGATCGCCAAAATCAATCCCACCCAGACCAACGTCCTGCTGTTCGCCGACCCCAGCCGCCAGACCCGCAACCTCATGGACTTCGTTCACCGCACCGCCGTGGACCTCATCATCATCCCGCCGCGCGCCCGCCGGGAGTTATCCACGCCCTTTGTCCGCGACATCGTCCAGCATCTGCTCAAGGAAACCGACAGCCCGGTCCTCGTGCTGCGCTGAAAAAAAGCCGCTCGATTGCCCGCCGGTGACCGACCGGGAACGCCAGCCTCTTCAAGTCCGACCGGCCAATCCACCGCCCGCGCGTCACCACCGGGCCGGTCACGACGCGCAGCGTGACGCGCCGATTCATGATCGAGTACCGGACCCGAAACAACTCCCGGCCGCCCCGTGCCGCCGGCAATTCCCACATCCCGGCCAGCGCCCCGGTGGCCGGTCGTTGCTGAACCAACAACCGCGATCCGGCCCGCACCGCCGCCGCCGTCATCACGACCGCCGTCATTTTGGGCCGCCGTCCGCGATTCGGCAGCGCATCGCCCGGCGCGCGGCACACGCGCCGCAACGGACAACCGCCGCACTGCGGCCGAACCGGCCGACAGACCAACGCCCCAAGCTCCATCAGGGCCTGATTGAAATCTCCCGCGCGGGTGGCCGGCATCAACTCGCGCGCCAGCGCATACATCCGATCCAGCGTGGCCGGTCGTTTCACGTTCTGGCGGATCGCAAACACCCGCGCCAGCACCCGCGCCACATTTCCATCCACCACCGGCACCCGTTCCCCAAACGCGATGCTCGCGATCGCCGCCGCCGTGTAGCGCCCGATCCCCGGCAACTGCTGCCAGGCGGCCGCCGTGGTCGGCCATGACGAACGGGCCACCCGCTTCGCCGCCGCGTGCAAATGCCGCGCGCGCGCGTAATAACCGAGACCTTCCCACAGTTTCAGCACGCGCGTTTCCGCCGCTCGCGCCAGCGACCGCACGTTCGGAAACACCCGCAGCCACCGCCGGTAATGGGCGCGGACCGATTCCACGCGCGTCTGTTGCAGCATGATTTCACTGACCCAAATCCGGTAAGGATCCGTCGTCCCCCGCCACGGCAAAGCGCGTTGGTGCCGATCGTACCAGCGCAGCAACCCGCAGCGAAAGGCGTTGACCGTCGCGGGTGAGGGGTTTATTCGTCTCGGCATGGCAGAACGCACATCCTATACGTGCGCATTGGCGGCTGACAAGGTTCCCCAGTTGAAACGCGACTTGCAGGAGAAGGGCTACGAATTCCGCGACGTGCCATATGCGCATTTCGGCGCGGCCTCCGACACCGAGAAGGTGAATCTGACCGTGTACAAGTCCGGCAAGCTTGTGATCCAAGGGAAGGGCACCACCGATTTCATCCAGTTCTACCTCGAACCCTGCCTGCTCGGCGAAGCCCGACTCGGTTACGAACATATCCACGATCCGAGCCTGCTTGCGCCTCGCATCGGCGTGGACGAATCCGGCAAGGGCGACTTCTTCGGCCCGCTCGTCGCGGCCGGCGTGTATCTCGACGCGCACGCCGCCAAAAAAATGCTCGAACTCGGCGTGAAGGACAGCAAACTGATCGCCAGCGACGCCCGGATCGAGACGCTCGCCAACGCCATCCGCGCCATCGCCAAATGGGACGTCGTCGCCATCGGCAATGAAAAATACAACGAGCTGCAAAAGAAAATGCGCACCGTCAACAACCTCCTCGGCTGGATGCACGCGCGCGTGATCGAAAACATGCTCGCCAAAGTGCCGGACTGCCCCACCGCCATCTCCGACCAGTTCGGCAACAAACGCATCGTGCAAAGTGCCCTGATGGAACGCGGCCGGAAAATCGAACTCATTCAACGACACAAAGCCGAGAGCGACCTGGCCGTCGCCGCCGCCTCCATCCTCGCGCGCGACGAGTTTGTCCGCCGCCTGCGGACCCTCGGCAAACAGTACGGCGTGGCACTGCCCAAAGGCGCCAGCGCCGCTGTCCGCGCCGCCGCGGTCGAGTTGGTCAGGAAACACGGCCCGGCAGCCTTGCCGAAGGTCGCCAAAATTCACTTCCGCACCAGCCAGCAAGTTCTCGCGGAGGCCGCCGCATGAAAACGGCCATCACCATCGGTATCGTTCTTCTGATCGTTGGGTTTTTGGCGGCGCAATTCTCCAAAATGGTCCGCGCCAAACTCGACCTGACCGAGCGCGTCGTATTCTACCTCGACTTCGTGGATGATACCTCGCTCGAATCCGTCAAAGACGACCTCGTCAAAGACGCCGCAAAACTCGGGGTGGACCTCGACCGCGACCGGGTCTCCGTCGTGTACCGCGACACCGACCAGGAACTGGCGCCACAGCGACTGCTCGGCAAACTGGCCCAGTTCCGCAACAAACAAATTGCCATCGGCGTGCAGTATCACTGGCGCATCCTTGGTTTTGGAATCGCCCAGGAAATCACGCGAAGCAAAATCAAACAAGTCCAGGTGCGGCAACGCGAGTTGCCCCCGCAATATCAGGAGCTATTGGAATAACATGCCACTCTACGAATTCGACTGCGCCGCCTGCGGCCAAACCTTCGAACGGCTGGTCCGGTCCACCGACTGGCGGGGCACGCCGTGCCCCCACTGCGGCTCGAAAAAGCTGAGCAAACGACTCTCGACGTTCGCGCCGCAAGCCGGCACGACCAGCACCGCACCCGCCGCTGCCCCCACGTGCCCGACGACCGGCCGCGCCTGCGGCTGCGTCGGCCCGCACCGCCACTAATCGCGCCTGACGAAACTCCCTGTGGGAGCGGGCTTCGGCCCGCGGCGTTTTTGGAAACGCTGGTGGGCCGAGCGTCCGCGCGAGGCGGGGCGTGACACGGCGCTGGCGGGGACGCTCGCGCCACCGGGCGCGCCCGCATGAGCGCTCCCGCGACAGAAGCTTCAGTTCTGTTCGGCGCCCTACGCCAGGCTGCGTTTCACGCTTTCGGCCAGCCGCGGACCAATACCGGGCACGGCCGCAATGGTCTCCACCGATGCTTCGCGCAGGCGTTGGATGGAACCGAAATGCTGCAACAGCGCCAGTTTCCGCTGCCGACCGAGGCCGGGGACGTCGTCGAGGACGCTTTCGCGGATGCGTTGCTGCCGAAGCTTCTGATGGTAGGCGTTGGCAAACCGGTGGGCTTCGTCGCGCAGCCGCTGAATCAAATGCAACGCCGGGGATTCGCGCGGCAGCCGGATCGGGCTCGGCTGGTCGGGCGTGTAGATCTCCTCGAACTGCTTCGCCAGACTGATGACCGGCAACGAAACCGACAGTGCCTGCAGGGCGGCCCGGGCAGCGTTCAGTTGCCCGCGACCACCGTCCACCACCACCAAATCCGGTAGCCGGCCGCCTTCGTCGCGCAGCCGCACATAGCGGCGGCTGACAACCTCGGCCATCGAGGCAAAATCATCGCTGCCCACCACGGTTTGAATCCGGAAATGCCGGTAATGCGCCTTGTGCGGTCTGCCGTCCTGAAAACAAACGCAAGAGGCGACGCTGAGGGTGCCGGAGATGTTGGAGATGTCAAAGCCTTCGATGTGGGTGGGGAGCACGGGCAAGCCCAACACTCGCTGCAACTCGGTCAACTCGGCCTGCGGATCAATCTTGGGTCGTGGGTCCCGGGAAAACTTCCGGTCGCGCGCGGCGCGGGCCAGTTCCTTGAAGCTGTTGAGCACGTCGCGCAAATCGGCGGCTTTCTCGAATTGCCGGGCCGCTGCCGCCGCCTTCATCTGGTCCTCCAACTCAACCAGCGCCGGCTGATTTCGCCCCTCGAGAAACTCGCAGGCCAGCGCGACCCGCCGCAGATATTCCTCGCGCGGCATGTCTTTCAGAGGCACCGGCACGAGGTAGCTGGAGTATTTGAGGTCTTTCTCCTTGGGCGCTCCGGTGCCCTGAATCAGCACGCCGTGCTTCTTGCGAATCCATTGCAACGCCAGCCGCACCGCCCCGGCATGGACAAACGGCCCGAAGTATCGCGCGCCGTCGTCCTTTTTGAGCCGCGCGAATTTGAAGCGGGGATATTCCTCCGCAAGGTTCACCTTCACGAGCAGGAACCGCTTGTCGTCCTTCAAGAGCGCGTTGTAGCGCGGTTTGAACTCCTTGACCAACTTGCTTTCGAGTAACAGGGCCTCCGGCTCGCTGTGGACAAGGTAGGTCTCGAAGTCGGCGATGGACTCCAGCAACGCCCGGGTTTTCGGATCCCAGCGCATTTGCCGGGAAGGTTGGAAGTATTGCAGCACCCGTTTGCGCAGCGCCCGCGCCTTGCCGACGTAGATCACGCGCCCGAGCCGGTCGCGCATCAGATACACGCCCGGCTTGTTCGGCAACGCCCGCGCTTTCGCTTTCAGGTCCGCGGTCATGCAACGGATTTCGGGCGCCGCGCGATCAGCGCAATCAGTTCGGCCAGTTCCGACACCCGCAGAATCCGGCAAACCGCCCCGAACACGATCACCGCGGCGCCAATCGAACCCAGCAGGTCGAGATAGCGGTTCAGGTGCAACGCCGATTCCACCCCTCGCGCCGCGACGGCCATGACGGCGGTAGCAATCCCGATCTTCAGCAGCGCCTGCAACAACGCCCGCACTTCCAAGCCGTGAATGTTGCGGCGCATCCGCGCCAGCAACAACCCGAAATTGCTCAGCGCCACCATCGCCGTGCTGAGCGCCAAACCCGGCACGCCCCAGCCGAGCCAGTTCGCGAAAACATGATTCAACACGATGTTCGTGGCAATGGAGCCAACGGCCACCCGCATTGGTGTGCGCGAATCGCCCAGGGCGTAGAACGTGGGCGTCAGCACCTTCAATGCGGCATAGCCGGCCAGGCCCACCGCAAACGCCCGCAAACACCGCGCCGTTTGCAGCGTGTCGGCCGCGGTGAACGCACCGTGTTGGTAGATGACCGAGATGATCGGCTCGGCCAGCACGGCCAGCCCCGTCGCGGCCGGTACGCAGAGAAACAGCGCCAGGCGGAGGGAACGCGCGAGGGTTTTGCGAAACGCATCCGTATCCCCCCGCGCCGCGTGCGCGCTGACTGCCGGCAAGGTTGCCGTGGCAATCGCCACCCCAAACACGCCGATGGGAAACTGCATCAGGCGAAACGCGCAGTTCAGCCACGTCACCGCGCCGTCGCCGAAAAACGAGGCGAACCAGGTGTTCACAAACACATTGATTTGGACCGCCGCCACGGCGATTACCGACGGACCGAGCAGGCCGAGCATGTGACGAAACTCGGGGTCGGTCCAGCCCCAGACCGGCTCATACCGGTAACCCTGCCGAAACAGACTCGGCACCTGGATGAACAACTGCGCCGCGCCGCCAATCAGCGTCCCGATGCTCATCCCGATCATCGCGCGCGGCCCGAGTTGCGGATCGAACCAGTACGCCAGTCCGACGCCGCCGACGATCGAGCCGATGTTGAACATCATCGAGGCGCTGGCCGGAATGCCGAATTGCCGTTTCGCGTTCAGCATCCCCATCGCCAACGCGGCGAGGGCGATCAACAGCAGGAACGGAAACATGATCCGCGTCAACAACGTCGTCAGCTCCACCTTGCCCGGTACCTCCGTGAAGCCGGGCGCAATCAGTTTCACGATCCATGGTGCGGCCAGAATACCGGCCACGGTCACCAGGCTGAGAACGACCAGCAGCGCATTCAGTACGACGTTGGCCAGCCGCCAGGCGGCCCGGTCGCCCTCCAGGGTGAGCTTGCGGGTGAACGTGGTGACGAAGGCAGCCGAGAGCGCGCCCTCGGCAAACAGGTCACGCAGCAGGTTCGGAATCCGAAACGCCGTCAAAAACGCGTCGAACTCCCGACCGGCTCCAAACAGCGCCGCGAGCACCTGCTCGCGCACCAGTCCCAACACCCGACTGCCCAGCACGGCCAGGCTGACCGTGCGCGCGGAGCGGGCGACGGCTGGCGCAGAATCACCGGTGGCAGATGCGGGCGACGGCATCGTCAAAGTCCTTGGCCCCGGCGATGATTTTGATTTCGACGCGGAGGAAATAAATCGGGATGTCCCGCCGGTCAATCTTGGGGAACCGGACGGCGTCCTTTTCGGTGGTGAGAATGGCCTGAGCGCCGCGGCGGAGGCTGCGATTGATCATGTTGAGGATTTCTTGCTGGGTGTAGCGGTGGTGATCGGCGTACCATTTCGAGTACACGATCGTGGCGCCGAGGTCACGCAGTCCCTTTTCGAAGCTGTCCGGTTGGGCGATGCCGGAGAGCGCGGCGATTTTCAAGCCGGTCAAGTTGCTTAGCGGCAGTCGTTCGCCGGTAAAGACATCCTGCACGTAGAGCGGCTGGTGAGCGCACTCGATGATCTCGGCGGTTTGGTTGAACTGCCGAATGGCTTTGCGCAGTGTCTTCGCGCCGAGCGGGTTGGATTTGGTGATGAAAATGTAGCTGGCCCGGGCGAGGTTGGTGATTGGTTCGCGCAGCGTGCCGCGCGGCAGGAGATAGTGGTTGCCAAACGGCGAATTGCGATCAATCAAACAAATATCCAACCGGCTCTTCAGCGCAAGGTATTGAAACCCGTCATCCAGCAGCAGTGTGTCGCAGCCAAACCTGCGAATGGCATACCGGCCACTCTTCACGCGGTTCTTGTCCACCAGCACCACGACGTTCTTGAGATTCGAGGCGAGCATGTACGGTTCATCCCCGGCCTGATCGCTGTCCAAGAGCAGGGAATTGCCGTCGGAGACCACTTTCGGCGGGAACCGGTCCTGCCCGCCCGGCAACTTTTCCAGTAACCGCTCCCAGAGCGGGCGCGGCGTGCTTTTATAGCCACGCGACAGGATGGCGACACGCCGCCCGCGTTGTTGCAGAGCGCGGGCGAAAATTTCGACCACCGGGGTCTTGCCGGTGCCGCCGACGGTGAGATTGCCGATGCTGACCACCTGGCAGCCGAGTGTGTGATCACGAAAAATCCGGTTGCGCCACAGGAAGTGTCTGACCTGAACCGCGCCAGCATACAGCTTCGAGAGGGTTGCGAGCGCGCCGCTGGTCAGGCGAGCGCCGAAATCCCGCCGACGGTCAAAAATAACGTCGAGCACGTACTGCTCGACGGTTTCAGTCCACTGCCGCATGCGGTCGGGATAGTGCCGAAAACGACGGAAAAGAACAAGCGCCTGAGCATTTGCTCAGGCGCTTGCTGAGGAAGACACCGGCTATCGTTAGCTGCGCCGCCGTCCGGTGAGGGCCACGCCCAGCAAACCCGCCGCGACAAGAATCACGGTGCCGGGCTCCGGAATTTGAACAAACAATTGATCAATTTGGGAAATCGAAACCGCATTGATCGCGTTGTCCTCGGTTCCCAACCGTTTGTGGGGTTCGCAGTCGCCGCCCGCGATGAGGTCAATCTCCTTCGTCACATAGATTTTCCGTTGCGGAGCGACGAGGGTCGCATCTGCCGAGAGCACGGGCGGAGGATTCACAACCGCCAGCGGGGGCGACAAGACTTCTTCGTCGTCTCCGTTGACAGCCGTTTCCGTGACGGAAACAAATCCATTGCCCACCAACACCGCTCCGTTGAAATCGAGATGAACTCCCGAAATCAACTGATCGGGGTCGGTCGCTTCGACGGAAAACTCGATGGAGATGTTCTTGATTTGATTGCCAAAGGCCGCAAAACCGCCCTGCAACCGCAAGCCATAGTTGCCATTTTCCACAATTCCAATGACCAGAACGCCCGCGGCATCAAAACCATCAATGCTAAAGTCGGCAAACAGCTTGTCGCCAACTTGAATCGAACCGCCTTCGAGCAAGGTGTCCAACCCGACCCCGGGAAGAATCACCTGAGCGGCCGGTGACGCCGAAGCCGTGGTGCCGAACGCAAGAGTCAGCATTGCGACCACGAGAGCAGCGCTTTTTGCCAAAAGCCCGCGATACCCACTGAAACGACCTTGATCCATCAACATACCCTTTCTCCTTTATGTGATGCCGAAAGCACCCTCGTGTTCGGCGAAACCACTCTGTCACGCCAGATTCCTGACGCGCGAGCATCTTAGGTAAAAGTCAGGGAAAGTCAAGCAAAGCGGCGGACAATTTTCAGTCGAAAAACAAACAAGCGCCTGAGCCAAGGCTCAGGCGCTTGCCTGTGAGCGGATAACCGCGTTCGTTATTTCCGACGACGGCCCGTGATGGCCACGCCGAGCAGACCCGCCGCAACGAGCACCACGGTGCCCGGTTCGGGAATCTGCACGAACAACTGGTCAATCTGCGAGATCAGCACGGCATTGACGGCTTCCGATTCGTTGCCCAACCGCTTGTGCGGGGCGGTGTCGCCGCCGGCCACGAGCAGGATGTCCTTCAGGACATAGATCTTTTGCTGCGGGCTGACCAAGTCAGCCGAGGCTGACAGAACCGGGGGAGGGTTGACCACAACCAACGGCGGCAACAACATCTGCTCGCCACTGGGGGTCACCGCGGTTTCCACAACCGAGGCATGACCGCTGCCCGTCGCAACCGCGCCGTTGAAGTCGAGTTGCACACCCGAAATCAACTGGCTGGATTGAGGAGCCACACACACCGAAAAACCGATGAGGATGTCCTGTACCTGGTTGCCGAAGGCCGCAAAGCCTCCCTGCAAGCGAACGCCATAATGACCGTTCTCTTCGATCCCGATCACGAGCACGCCAGCGGCATCAAAGCCGCTGATGCTGAAGTCGGCGAAAATCTTGTCGCCAACCTGAATGGAGCCGCCGTCAAGCAACGTATCAAGTCCGACGCCCGGCAGAACAACATTCGCTGCGGGCGACGCGGAAACCTTGGTGACGAGGCTCAGCGACGCCACAAACGCGACAACGGCCATGCTCTTCACCAAGAGCGACCGCGCGCGGAACAACTGCGTACCACTGTACATACCCTATCTCCTTTGATTAGGCCGGGAGCACCCTTATGTTCCCGGACGTGTTAACACGCAACGGTGGCGAGAATAAGAAATTTACCGGCAATGTCAAGCTGCGTTTGTGACGTTTTTGTGACATCTACTGCTCGCAGCGGCTTGCCTCGACGTTCGCCAAAACGTATGCTGCGCGCATGTTAGACATCCGGTACGTGCGCGAACACCCCGACCTTGTGCAACAACGTCTCGCCGCCCGCGGGCGCGGCGATGAAACGCTGGTCAGCCGCTTGTTGGAGATGGACGAACGGCGGCGGAACTTGCTCCAAGAGAGCGAGAGCCTCAAATCCCGGCGCAACCAAGTCAGCAAACAAGTCGGCCAACTCAAAGCCAAAGGGCAGGATGCCACGGCGTTGATGGCGGACATGAAACTGGTCGGCGACCGGATCGCGTCGCTGGATCAAGAGATTGCCGCGCTCGAGGAACAGATCCGTCACCCGCTGCTGACCATTCCGAATTTGCCGCATGAATCAGTGCCCGTCGGAAAAGATGCGGCCGACAATCTCGAGGTGCGTCGCTGGGGCGAGCCGCCCCGTTTTGATTTTCCGCCGCGACCGCATTGGGAGATTGGCGAGCGATTGGGGGTTTTGGATTTTGCCCGCGCCACCAAAATCGCCGCCAGCGGATTTATTCTCTACAAGGGACTGGGCGCCCGGCTCGAACGCGGTCTGATCAACTGGTTGCTCGATCTCCACACGCGCGAACACGGCTACATGGAAGTTTTCCCGCCCTTCCTGATCAACCGCGCCTCGATGATTGGCACCGGCCAGTTGCCCAAGTTTGAAGAGGACATGTACCGGCTGCGCGACGATGAATTGTATCTGGCGCCGACAGCGGAGGTGCCGGTCTCGAACCTTCACCGCGACGAAATTTTCCGTGCCGACGAATTGCCCCGCTACTACTGCGCCTACACGCCCTGTTTCCGTCGCGAAGCGGGCGCGGCCGGCAAGGACACCCGCGGCATGATCCGCGTCCATCAATTCGACAAAGTCGAGTTGATCAAGTTTTGTCGCCCCGACACCAGCTACGATGAATTGGAGAAGATGGTTGCCGACGCCGAGCGCGTCTTGCAACGGCTCGGCCTGCATTACCGGGTCGTGCTCCTGTGCACCGGCGACATGGGTTTTGCCAGCGCCAAGACCTACGACATCGAAGTTTGGGCACCGGGGCAAAACCGGTACCTCGAAGTTTCCAGTTGCTCGAACTGCGAGGATTTTCAGGCCCGCCGCGCCAACATCCGCTTCAAGGACGCCGACGGCAAGAACCGTCACGTCCACATGCTCAACGGCAGCGGCACCGCCCTGGCGCGGTTGTTTGTCGCCTTGCTGGAAACGTATCAACAACCCGACGGCAGCGTAAAACTGCCGGACATCCTTGCGCCGTATCTTGGCGGACGCACTCACATCCAAGCTGGCTAATCTGCCGCCGCGCGGCGCGCCGTTGTTGATCGGCGTATCCGGTGGTCCCGACTCGGTGGCGTTGTTGCACGCGCTGGTTGAGTTGGGCCACCGGCCGCATGTCTGTCACTTGAACCACGGCTGGCGCGGCGCGGCCGGTGAGGCCGACGCGGAGTTTGTCCGGGCGCTGGCCGACCGGCTCGGGTTGCCGGTCGCGATCGAGACGCGCGTCGTGGCTGCCGCGGAGGAGGCGGCCCGGCAGGCGCGATTGGATTTTTTTCAGTCGGTTGCGCACCGCACCGGCATCACCACGCTGGCGCTGGCGCACACGGCGGATGATCAGGTCGAGACGCTGTTGCTGCGATTGATTCGCGGCGCCGGTGTGACCGGTCTGGCCGGGATGGCGGGCGTGCGGAGCTTTGGAACGCTGACCATCGTGCGACCGTTGCTGGCGGTGTGGCGCGCGGAGGTGTTGGAATATCTGCGAGCGCGGCGGCTGGAGTACCGGGAGGATGCCAGCAACGCGAACCGGGAGTTCCTGCGGAATCGAATCCGGCATGAGTTGTTGCCGTTGCTGGAGCGGGAGTACAACCCCGCGATCCGCGAGGTGCTGTGGCGAACCGCGGAGGTGTTGCGCGCCCAGGCTGAGGCCGACCCGGTCGCGGCGCAGCGGCAGGTGATCCGGCAGATGGGCTTTCACGAGATCGAAAGGTTGCGACAGGTGGCCGCGAAACAGTTCTGGCGGACGGACCGGCTGTGGCCGGTGGCGTTGCGCGGCGAGACGACGGTGCCCGAGTTGGGGATCCGGCTGGTGGCCGGCGAGGAAGGGGAACGGTTCGATGCGGATCGGTTGGGCGAGGGCTTGTTCCTGCGAACATGGCGGGCCGGTGACCGGTTTCAACCGTTGGGGATGACCGGCGAGAAGAAGTTGCAGGATTTTTTTGTGGATGAAAAGGTGCCGCGGCATGAACGGCACCGGGTACCGCTGCTGTGCACGGCCACCGGCCAGATCGCGTGGGTGGTGGGCTACCGGATTGCGGAGCCGTTCAAGGTCACGGCGACGACGCAGCGCGTGTGGCAGGCGCGGGCGATTCGGTTTCCAGATTGAGCCGCGCCGGTTCGCCGAGCGTTCCTACCAGCGTCAACGCCATCAGCGACGAGGTCCATTTTACCGGCTTGCTGCCGGTCGGGAGGGTGGGGTTGTTGCGGTGGGTTTCTCGGCGTCGAAGACCATCCCGGCGCTGGCGCGCCACAGATCGAGCGCACGCATGTTGCCGATCGTGTCGTCCCATGTCATGGCCGGCGGCGGGGCCTGCCGGGCGGCGAGATGTTGCGCGACGAGGTCCACCTCCAGCGCGTACAGCCCGGTGGGGGCGGGCACGCGGATAGATTCGCTTGGCTGGCCGTCGCGGTTGACGATGATCGTCGCGGCGTCCGGCGTGGTGCCGGGAAGCCACGGGTTTGGTACCAGAATGTGTCCGGTCGAAGCCCAAACACGGAAGGTGTTGTCCATGTTGACCTGACAACCGCAGGTGAGATTGGCCAGGATGTTGCCGGGGAACTTCACCGCGGCGGTGGCGTATTCGTCCACGCGGCTGGCCGCGCCGATGTGCGCCACGCCTTTGATCTCGACCGGCTCGGCCCCGGCGACCAAGCGCGACAGCGACATGCAGTAGCACCCGACGTCCATGATGGCCCCGCCGGCGGCTTCGTTTTGCAACCGGATATTGCCGAGGTTCTGGCCCATGTTGAAACCGAAATGCGCTTCGATCATCCGCACCTCGCCGATCACGCCGCTGCGAATTAGTTCCACGAGCCGGGCGGTCTGCGGATGACAGCGGTACATGAATGCTTCCATCAAAAACACGTCGCGCGTCCGCACCGCCGCCATGACGGTCATCGCCTCGGCGTGATTCACTGTGAACGGTTTCTCACACAAGATGTGCTTGCCGGCCTCGGCGCATTGGATCGTCCACTCCGCGTGGAGATGATTCGGCAACGAAATGTACACCGCCTGCACCTCGCGATCGGCCAGCAACGCCTCGTAGCCGGCGTATCGGCGTGCGACCTTGAATTCCTCGCCGAACTTGTCCGCCGTCGCCTGCGACCGGCTTGCCACGGCCACCAACTGGCCCGTCTGCGATTCGTTGATCGCTTTGGCCAACGTCCGCGCAATCATCCCGGTGCCCAAGATTCCCCAGCCAAGTTTTGTCATGAGGGTGGTTGTTACGAGACAAGCAGGGGAAATGCAACGCTGGAGCGATGGACGGGAAAACCACCGGATGGAAAATGCCGCGCTGGCTGGCTCATCGGGCGCGACCCGGGGCCAGAATCAGTGGCGGAGGGAGCGGGATTCGAACCCGCGAGGGCTGTTACACCCCACACGCTTTCCAGGCGTGCTCCTTAAACCACTCGGACACCCCTCCGTCAGGGTGGCGGCAGTGTACCGGTGGCGGCGGCGCGCGTCAATCGGTCCCGCACCGCCAGGCCGAGGCCGGTCGGCGGCGGCAGCAGCGCGAGAATGACGGGCACGCCGCGCTCGTCGAGGTCGCGAAGTTGGGCAAACAGGGTGGCTGCGGTGGGGATGAGGATGCCGGCTCCGGGAAGTTGCCGGGCGCGGGCGCGCAGGTCCGTTTCGGTTTCGAACAACTCCACGCGGGCGTGCGGGGCGTAATGTTTCAGTGTCATGCCGGGGGCGGTGACATGTTCGTCGGCGACGGGGCCGGCCAGTGGCGCGTGGTCGAGTTGTTCGCGCGGGATGGCGCCGGGGCGAAGGATGACGGGCGGGTTTTGGGTGAGGTCGAGGATGGTGGATTCGAGACCGAGTTCGGTGGGGCCGCCGTCGAGGATCATGTCCACGCGGTTGCCGAGATCGGCGGCGACGTGTTCAGCGCGGGTGGGGCTGGGGCGGCCGAATTGATTGGCGCTGGGGGCGGCGATGGGCAGTTGGGCGGCGGTCAAGAGGGCGGCGGCGACGGGGTGGCGCGGTTGGCGGAGGGCAATGGTGGGGCGGCCGGCCGTGACTTCGTCGGGCACGTGGGGCGCGCGCGGGACGATGAGGGTGAGTGGGCCGGGCCAGAAGGCGGTGGCCAGTTCGTGGAAGCGGGGTGGGAGATGATCCGCGAGACGGCGGGCCATTTCGATGCCGGTGACGTGGACGATCAGAGGATCCCAAGCCGGTCGTTGTTTGGCGGCGAAGATGGTGCGGACGGCGACCGGGTCGAGGGCGTGGGCGCCGAGGCCGTACACGGTTTCCGTGGGGAAAGCGACGAGGCCTCCGTCGCGGAGGATTTTGGCGGCGCGGGTGATGTTGGCGGGGGTGGCCGGGACCATGTGGCGCGGAGAGTCTCACAGGTGGGAGCGGTTTTCAATTTGGTTCGCCGCGGGGCGGCGGTTGCAGAATTGGACAGAACGCCAAGCGCGTTGGGCGGTGGCACTTCGAGTGCTAAATGGGACGGCATGCAAGCATTGCGGGAAATGGCGCGACCACGGACGGCGTTGATTGCGGAGGATGACAAGCGGATTGGGGAATTGGTGGAGGAGGCGCTAACGGAGGCCGGGTTTGAAACCCGGTATGTGGCGGATGGGGTGGCGGCGATCAATGAGATTCTCGAGTCGAAACCGGATGTGGTGGTTTTGGATTTGGTGTTGCCGCGGTTGCGGGGACAGGATGTCTGCAGCATGGTGCGCAAGAGTCCGGTGGTGAATCGGACCGCGATCGTGGTGATTTCGGGGGCGGTGCCGGCGGAGGGTCGGCCGGACGTGTTTCGGCTGGGGGCGGATGATTTTGTGTCGAAGCCGTTTCGGCCGGACGAGTTGGTGGCGCGGGTGCAGGCGGTGTGTCATCGGGCGGCGCATCGGCAACGGTTTGCCGAATAGGCGGCTTGGACTTTTGGCGGGGGCTGGAGTACCATCGGTCGGGAGGAAGGTGGTAGATGGATATTTTGATTCACTCGGATGGACTGGTGGTGAAGGAAGATTTGCGCGCCGCGATCGAGGGCAAGATTGGTCGCGTGGAACAGTATGCGCCGCGGGCGCTGCGCGCGCGGGTTTATTTGCGCAAGACCAGCGCGCATCCGTCGCCCCGGCAGTATTCCGTGCGCGTCCTTTGCGAAGTGCCGGGCAAGGATGTCAGTTGCGAGCAGTACGGCGAGGACGTGTTGTCGGCGGTGGACATTGTGGCGGAGAAGATCGAGCGGTTGTTGCGCAAGCGCAAGACGGATCGGCTTGCCCGGCGAACACGCACGGCGCGCCGGAAGTAGCCGGGCGCGCCCGGAGGGATTTGAACCCCCAACCCCCGGTTCCGAAGACCGGTGCTCTATCCAGTTGAGCTACGGGCGCGGCAGGTCGTCGCGGGATGAAAATGGTGGAGAGAGATGGATTCGAACCATCGAAGGCATAAGCCAGCAGATTTACAGTCTGCCCCGTTTGGCCACTTCGGTATCTCTCCGTGACGCGGCGCGGCCGGTATGTAGCAGAATGGCCGGCGCGAAACAAACCCGAATTGCGAGCCGCGATTTATGGGTGGTTGGCGGGTCTTCTGCAAGCTCAAATCCGGTCGGGGTCAGTACGTCGCGACGCCTTCGGCGCGGACGATGTGTTCGAGGCGGGCCGCGATGAATTCATAGCCGGCCTCGTTGGGGTGAATCTGGTCGGTCATCAAGTGGCGCTGGTTCAGGACGCCGTCGAGGATGTTGGGGACGTACAGGACCCGGTGGTGGTGAGCGAGCTGGCGAAACCGTTTGTGGTACTGGTCGAGCGCGGTGGCGCTGCGGATGCCGATCAGCACGACGCACGTGCCGTGGGCGTGGAGCCGTTCGAGGATGCGGTCGAGGTTGGCGAAGGTGGTTTCCGGCGGGATGTGTTGGAGGCTGTCGTTGCCGCCGAGGCAGACGAGGGCAACGCGGGGGTCGGCGGCCAGCACGTCATCGAGCCGGGCCAGGGCGTCGGCCGTGGTGTCGCCCGGTACGCCGTAGTTGTAGATGGTGCGACCCAACCGGCGGCCGAGTTGCGCCGGGTAATCGAAGCCCTCGCGGGCGCCGGTGCCGGCGGTGAGACTGTCGCCCAACGCCACCCAGTTGGCGCCGCCGGTCGGCGGGTGGTTTCGGTAGGCGGCGCGGCCGCAGGCGAGCAGGGCCGGCAGGATCAGCAATGCGACCGGTTTCACGCGGCCATCCGTAGCATGAACGGGGCGGCGCGTACAGCGTGCTTGTTGACATTCGGTTTTTGGTCTGGTCAACTGCCGGCCCATGCTGCTCGAAGAAATCCAGAACAAGACGGCCGACCTCCGCCAACGTCATGCGGCGTTGCGGAGGTTTCTTTGACGAGGCGAAACTGCGCGCGCGGCTGGCCGAGCTGGAGAGTGTGATGGCCGGGCCGGCGTTTTGGGCGGACCCGAATCAGGCGCGGGAACTGACGAACGAGGCGACGACGATCCGGCGGCGGCTGGAGACGTTGACGGAACTGGATCGGAAAATCTCCGACGCGGAGGTGTTGCTGGAGCTGGGCGAGGCGGCCGGCGAGATTGAGCGGGAACTGACGGCGGCCGAGCAGCGGTTCAATCAGTTTGAGCTGGAGAATCTGCTGAACGAGCCGCACGACGACGCCAACGCGATTTTCAGCATCCATGCCGGGGCGGGCGGGACGGAGAGTTGCGACTGGGCGAACATGTTGTTGCGGATGTACCAGCGGTATTGCGAATCGCGCGGGTTTCAGGTGGACGTGGTGGATCTTCAGCCCGGTGACGAGGCCGGCATCAAGAGCGCGACGTTGCTGGTCAGCGGCCCGTATGCGTGCGGGTATTTGAAGGCGGAACGGGGCGTGCATCGGCTGGTGCGGATTTCGCCGTTCGACTCGAACAAGCGGCGGCACACGTCGTTTGCCTCGGTGGACGTGGTGGCGGAGATCGCGGATGTGGAGGTGGAGTTGAAGATGGAGGACGTGGAGGTGGACACGTTTCGGGCCGGTGGTCGTGGCGGGCAGAACGTCAACAAGGTGGAGACGGCGGTGCGGATGACGCATCGGCCGACCGGCATCGTGGTGCAATGCCAGAGCGAGCGCAGTCAGCACCAGAACCGCGAGCTGGCGATCAAGATGTTGAAGGCGCGGTTGTACGAGAAACAGCAGGACGAGAAACGGGCGGCGATGGAGAAGTATTACGGCGAGAAGGGCGCGATCGCGTTTGGCAATCAGATTCGCAGTTACGTCTTTCAGCCGTACCAGATGGTGAAGGATTTGCGAACGGGCTGTCAGACCAGCGACATTCAGGGCGTGATGGACGGCGAGTTGGATCCGTTCATCCGCGCGTGGTTGAAAGCGGGGCGCCCGCGCCACCGGCAGGCGGGCGTGACGGACGAGGAATGAGCATCCTGGATCAGATCGTGGCCGAGAAACGCCGCGAGGCGGAGCGGTTGCGCGGGCAGGCGGCGAAGATCAAAGAGTTTTGCGCCGACCGGCAGGACTGCCGGGATTTCGCCGCGGCGTTGCGGCAGGCGCCCGGGGTGGCGTTGATTGCCGAGGTGAAAAAGGCGTCGCCCTCGGCGGGGGTGATTCGGCCGGACTTTGCGCCGGTCAGCATCGCGAAGGAATACCGGGCGGCGGGCGCGGCGGCGTTGTCGGTGTTGACGGACGAGAAGTTTTTCCAGGGGCGGATCGAGTATTTGCAGCAGATTCGCGCGGTGGTGAAGTTGCCGGTGTTGCGGAAGGATTTTGTCGTGGACGAACTCCAGGTGTACGAGTCGGTCGCGCGGGGGGCGGACGCGGTGTTGTTGATTGCGGCGATCTTGGACGACGCGCAGTTGCGGGATTATCTGGCGTTGGCGACGCAGTTGCGGGTGGCGGCGTTGGTGGAGGTTCACGACGAGATCGAATTGACGCGGGCGGTGCAGGTCGGCGCGGAGATCATCGGCATCAACAACCGGAATTTGCGGACGTTTGAGGTGGATCTGGGGACGACCGAACGGCTGGCGGCGCGGTTGTCGGCGGACAAACTGATCGTGGCGGAGAGCGGCCTTCAGACGCGGGCGGATGTGGAGCGGGTGCGGCGGGCGGGAGCGAAGGCGATTTTGGTGGGCGAGTCGTTGATGCGGAGTGACGACCTGGCCGCCAAGGCAAAGGAACTGATCGGGTGACGCCGCGGATCAAGATTTGCGGAGTGACCAATCCGGCCGATGCGTTGCTGGCCGTTGAGTTGGGGGCGGACGCGTTGGGATTTATTTTTTATCCGCCGAGTCCGCGGGCGGTGACGGTGGCGGCGGCGGCGGATATTTGTCATCAGTTGCCGCCGTTCGTGGCGCGGGTGGGGGTGTTTGTGGACGAGTTGGAGTACGAGATCGAGCGGGCGCTGGAGGAGTGTTTGCTGACGGCGTTGCAATTTCACGGCGAGGAGCCACCGGGGTTTTGCGTGAAGTTCCCGGCCAAGAGCATCAAGGCGATTCGGCTGCGCGGCGAGGAGTCGTTGCGGGCGGCGGCGGAGTATGACGTTGACGCGTTGTTGCTGGACGCCTACGATGCGCGCGCGCAAGGCGGCACGGGGCAGACGGTGGATTGGACGCTGGCGGCGCGGGTGGGCGAGTTCGTGCGCAAGCCGGTGATTTTGTCGGGCGGGTTGAAACCGGAGAATGTCGCCGAGGCGATTCGGGTGGTGAAACCATACGGGGTGGATGTGGCCAGCGGGGTGGAACGCGAGCCGGGGAAGAAGGATGCCGATAAATTGAGGAGATTTTTTGCCGCGTGCAGAAGCCACTGAGATCCGTTCCCGATACCGCCGGTCATTTCGGCCCGTATGGCGGGGTGTACGTGCCGGAGACGTTGATGGCGCCGTTGCAGGAACTGGCGCGCGAATACGAGTGCGCGCGGCGGGACCGGACGTTTCGCGCGGAGGTGGAGGCGTACCTGCGACAGTTTGTGGGGCGGCCGACGCCGTTGTATTTCGCGGAGCGGATGACGGAGGAGTTGGGCGGGGCGAGGATTTATCTGAAGCGCGAAGACCTGCTGCATACCGGCGCGCACAAGATCAACAACACGGTTGGCCAGATTTTGCTGGCACGGCGGATGGGAAAAAAACGGATCATCGCCGAGACCGGCGCCGGTCAACACGGGGTGGCGACCGCGGCGGTGGCGGCGCGGTTCGGGATGGAGTGCGTGGTGTACATGGGCGCGGTGGACATGCGGCGGCAGGCGTTGAATGTGTTTCGGATGCGGTTGATGGGCGCCGAGGTGCGGGCGGTCAAAGCCGGGCAGCAGACGTTGAAGGAAGCCATCAGCGAAGCGATGCGGGACTGGGTGACGAATGTGCGCTCGACGCATTATGTTCTGGGCAGCGTGTTGGGGGCGCATCCGTATCCGATGATGGTGCGGGATTTTCAGAGCGTGATCGGGCGGGAGGCGCGTCGGCAGATTCTGCGGCAGGAAGGACGGTTGCCGGACTGGCTGGTGGCTTGCGTCGGCGGCGGCAGCAACTCGCTCGGATTGTTTTACGCGTTCCTGGCGGACCGCGGTGTGCGGATGATGGGCGTGGAGGGCGGCGGGCGCGGGATTCGGCCCGGTGATCATGCGGCGCGGTTCCAACAGGGCGGTTCGCTGGGGGTGTTGCAGGGGACGCGGACGTATGTGCTGCAGGATCACGATGGACAGATCCTGCTGACGCATTCGGTCAGCGCCGGCCTCGACTATGCCGCGGTCGGCCCCGAACACAGTTATTGGCGCGACCAGAAACGAATCGAATACAGCTTCGCGACGGATGCGGAGGCGGTGGAGGCGTTTCAGTTTTGCTCGCGGGTGGAGGGGATCATCCCGGCGTTGGAATCGGCGCACGCGGTGGCCTGGGTGATCAAACACGCCAAGCGGCTCGGTCGGAAGGCGCTCGTGATCGTCAACCTGAGCGGGCGCGGGGACAAGGATGTGATGCAGGTGGCGGAGCTTTTGAAAACGTCATGAGATCCATGACCGGCTATGGACACGGCGAATGTGCGCGGGATGGCAGCAAGTTTACCGTCGAGTTGAACTCGGTGAATCGCAAACAGGCCGACATCGCGATCAATCTGCCGAAGGAACTGACGGAGTTGGAGCCGCGGATTCGGGACGAGATCAACGCGGTGCTGGCGCGCGGCAAGATCAATGTGGTCGTTGCCTATCATCGCAGCGGCGCGAAGGCGGCGGAACAGGTGGCGTTGGACGAGGCGCTGGCGCGGGCGTATCTGAGCGCGATTCGCAAGTTGCAACGGCAGACGAAGCTGGCCGGCGAGGTGACGCTGGAGACGGTGTTGCGGGCGCCGGGCGTGTTGAAGCTGGCGGAGACGGCGGTGGACGTGGAAGCGGTCTGGCCGCAGGCGCAGACGGCGCTGCGGCGGGCGCTGGCCGGGCTGGTGCGGATGCGGGAGAAGGAGGGGAAACATCTGGCGGCGGATTTGGCGGCGCGCCTGGAAACGCTGGTGGCCGGGGTGGCGGAGATTCGCAAAGCGGCGCCCGAAGCGGTCAAACGGTATCGCGAGCAGTTGCGCGCGCGGGTGGCCGAGGCGGGGTTGGCGGTGCCGCTGGACGACGAGCGGCTGGTCAAGGAAGTCGTGTTTTTCGCGGACCGGTGTGATATCTCGGAGGAACTGACGCGGCTGGAGAGTCATTTCCAGCAGTTTCGCGATTGTCTGGCCAGCCGCGAGCCGGTGGGGCGGACGCTGGATTTTCTGTCGCAGGAAATGAATCGCGAAATCAACACGATCGGCTCGAAGGCGAATGCGGCGGAGATTTCGCGGGTGGTGGTGGTGTTGAAGGCCGAGTTGGAAAAAATCCGGGAACAGGTGCAAAACATCGAATGAGCAGCCTCCGCACGGGTTTGATTTTTGTCATCAGCGCCCCGTCGGGCGGCGGCAAAAGCTCGCTCTGCCAGCGGTTGCTGAACTGGTCGCCGAATTTGATTTACTCGGTCTCCTGCACGACCCGCGCGCCGCGCGGGGGGGAGCAGGACGGGCGGGATTATTTTTTTCTGACAGCGGCGGAGTTTGAGGCGCGAATTGCGCGGGATGATTTTCTCGAATACGCGCAGTACAACGGCCACTATTACGGCACGCCCCGGCAATTCATCGAAGACCAGTTGGCGGTGGGCAAGGATGTGTTGCTGGACATCGAAGTGCAGGGGGCCGGTCAGGTCATCCAGCGGGTGCGGTCCGGGATGTTCGCCTACCCGGACGCGCTGGTGACGATCTTTCTGATGCCGCCATCGCTCGAACTGCTCGAAGCGCGGTTGCGGCGGCGCGGGACGGACAGTGACGAGACGATTCAGAAACGGCTCACGCTGGCCGAGCGCGAGATGGCGCACTGGCGGGAGTATGATTATGTGATCCTCAGCGGTTCGATGGACGACGACTTCGCGCAGGGCAAATCCATCTTCATCGCGGAGAAGTGCCGCACGTCGCGGCAACCGCAGGAGCATCCATGGCGGCAAAAAGAACTGTCATTCTAGGCGTCAGCGGTTCCATCGCGGCCTACCGGGCGGCGGATATCGCCAGTCAACTGACCAAGGCCGGGGCGGACGTGTTTTGCGTGCTGACGCGGGAAGCGGCGCAGTTTATCACGCCGCTGACGCTGGCGACGTTGTCGCGGCACCCGGTGACGACGGATTTGTTCGAGGCCGGGGAAGGCGACTGGCGGCCGTCGCATCTGCAACTGGCGGACGCGGCGGACCTGCTGTTGATCGCGCCGGCCACGGCGAACGTCGTGGCCAAGCTGGCGCACGGGCTGGCCGACGACGCGCTTTCGACGATCGCGCTGGCGGTGCGGCCGGAGGCGAACGTGCTGATCGCCCCGGCCATGAACGGCAAGATGTGGCAGCACCCGGCCACCACCGAGAATGTGCGGACGCTGACGGCGCGGGGCGTCGAGTTTCTCGGTCCGGATGCCGGTCTGCTGGCGTGTGGCTATGAGGGCATCGGGCGGCTGTGGCCGGTGGACCAGATTGTGAGCCGCGCGCTCGAACGGTTGAGCAGATGCGCTTCCTGATCACGGCCGGCCCGACTCGCGAGCATTTGGATCCGGTACGGTTCCTTTCGAATCGTTCGTCCGGGAAAATGGGGTACGCGCTGGCGGAGGCGGCGCGGGCGCACGGGCCGGTAACGCTGGTCAGCGGGCCGGTCAGTTTGCCGGTGCCGAGCGGGGTGGAATTCGTGCCGGTGGTTTCGGCGGCGGAGATGGCCGAGGCGGTGTTGCGCCACTATGCCGAGGCCGATGTGGTGATCATGGCGGCGGCGGTGTGTGATTTTCGACCGAAACACGTGGCGGCGCACAAGCGCAAGAAGCAGACGATGGAACGGTCGCTGGAGCTGGAGCCGACGCCGGACATTCTCGCGGAGCTGGGACGGCGGAAAACGCGGCAGGTGCTGGTCGGCTTCGCGCTGGAGACGGAGAATCTGGAGGCGTCGGCCGAGGAGAAGCTGCGTCGCAAGAATCTCGACTGGATCGTGGCCAACGAGGCGCGGGCGTTGGACGCGGCGACGAACACGGTGACAATCATCGGGGCGGACGGGACGCGGGAGAGTCTGCCCGAGCTGCCGAAGCGGGACGCGGCGGTGGCGATTCTGGAGCGGGTGTTGCCACGAAGGCGCTGAGAAAGTTTTTCCGCAAGCTGTTTCAGACGCGGCTGACCGAGCAGCAGCGGGAGGCGCAGTTGCGGCGCATTCTGCTGGTCGAGACGAACATCATGTTGCCGATCAAGTTCGTCGCGTTCGTGACGGCGTCGTATTTTTACGAGAATGAGTTGCGGGGCGTGTTGCCGACGGCCTCGCCCGAGACGGCGCTGGCGGCGCGGGCGTATGTGACGCAGTTGAATTTTTACGGGGTGGGGAATCTGATTTTCTGGGGGTTGCTCTTGGCGGCGCGGTTGGGGCGGATGCTGCCGCGGCTGCTGCGGTTCAGCGCGTTCTGGCTGGCGGTGTTGGACACGCTGTTTTTGTCGGGGTTGATATACTTCACCGGCAGCCTGAACAGTCCGTTGTTCTGGTTGTATCTCGGCTTGATGGTGCGCAGCGCGGTGAACTTCCCGGTGTTTTGGCAGCAGGTGATTCTGAATTTCGGGGCGGCGGTGTTTTACACGCTGGCGGTGATGCTGGCGGAGGAGACGTGGCGGTTTTTCGGCGAGGAGTTGTACTGGCTGCGGTTGATGGTGCTGCTGTTGATCAGCCTGTGTTGCTGGGGGGTGTATGTGTTGTTGCAGCGCGACCGTCAGCGCAGTCGCGTCCGCCACGAATTCGAGTTGCGCGAGCAGAGCGCGGCGGCCAGCGGGCGGCTGGCGGCCGAGATGGCGCATCAATTGAAGAATCCGCTCGCGATCATCAACAACGCCGCCTACCTGTTGCAGCGGCAACTGACGGACGTGGCCGTGGCGGAGCCGGTGACGGTGATTCGCGAGGAGGTGGGGAGGTGCGACAAGATTTTAACGCAGTTGATGGATTACGCGCGACTGAGCGAGGGGCGCATCGAGCGGGTGGATGTGAATGCCGCCGTGGAGCGGGCGTTGACGCAGGCGTTGGCGGCGGGGACGACCAGCGGGATTGAAGTAGTCAAGCGCCTGGCGCCGGGCCTGCCGGAGTTTGCGGCGCATCGCGCGCAGGTGGAGGAGACGTTTTTGAATCTGATGCAGAACGCGCTGGAAGCGATGCCGCAGGGCGGGACGTTGACGGTGGATACCCGGTATGCCGGCGGCGGGAAAATCGAGATTCGGATCAGCGATACCGGGGTGGGGATTGCGGCCGAGGATGTCGAGCGGGTGTTTGAGGCGTTCTACACGACCAAACCGAAGGGGACCGGGTTGGGGCTGGCGATCGTGAAGAATATCGTCGAGACCTACGGGGGTGTGATCTGGGTCAACTCGAAACTGGGCGAAGGCACGCGCGTTACGGTACTATGGCCGGCGCAACTTTCGACCGAACTGGAGGACTGATGCCGCAGGCAACCGTCATGATCGTGGACGATGAAGCGAACATGTTGCGCACGGTCGAGTCCATTTTGCGCGCCGAGGGATTTCAGGTGGTTGCGGCCGCTTCGGGCCGGGCGGCTTTGGAGAAACTGGCCACCCAACCCGTGCAGGTCATTCTCACCGACGCGCGGATGCCGGCGGTGGACGGGTTTGAGTTGCTGGCGGAGACCCGGCAACGCTACCCGCACATCCCGGTCGTGATGATGACGGCGTACGCGACGCCGAAGCTGGCGGTGCAGGCGATCAAAGGCGGCGCGGCCGATTACATTGCCAAGCCGTTTGACCCCGAGGAACTGATTCATGTCGTGCGGACCGTGTTGCGCGACGAATTGTTGGAGGATGAGAACCGGCACCTGCGCGGATTGCTGGGGCGGCGCTACCGGCTGCAGGATTTGTTGGGCGACAGCCCGGTGATGCGGGAGGTGCGCGACCTGATCCAGGTGACGGCGCCGACGGAGGCGACGGTGTTGCTGGTGGGCGAGAGCGGCACCGGCAAGGAGATGGCCGCCAGCGCGCTGCATCTGGGCAGCCCGCGCGCCGAGCAGCCGTTCATCGGGATCAACTGCGCTGCAATTCCCGAGAACCTGCTGGAGAGCGAATTGTTCGGTCACGAACGGGGCGCGTTTACCGGGGCGGTGCGGCAGCGGATCGGACGGTTCGAGGAGGCGGATGGCGGGACGCTGTTTCTCGATGAGATCGGCGACATGGGGCCGCAGTTGCAGTCGAAGCTGCTGCGGGTGCTGGAGGAGAAACAATTTCAACGGGTCGGCGGCAACGAGCGGATTCAGGTCAACGTCCGGGTGCTGGCGGCGACGAATCAGAACCTGAAAGAGGCGCTGGCGACGGGTCGGTTTCGGCAGGATTTGTATCACCGGCTCAACGTCGTGCAGATCCGCTTCCCGCCGCTGCGCGAGCGGGAGGGCGACATCGAATTGCTGGCGAATCATTTCCTTCATCAGTTCAGCGAAGCGATGGGCAAACGAATCACCGGGTTTACGGATGCGGCGCGGCGGTTGATGCTGGCGTATCACTGGCCCGGTAACGTGCGCGAACTGCGCAACGCGGTTGAACGGGCGGTGATCGTCGAAACCAGCGACCAGATTCGCGCCCAAAGTCTGCCGACATCGGTTGGCGAGTCGCCGCCGGCAACGGGCGGCGCGGAACTGCCGGCCAATCTCGAGGAGGCGGTGGCCGACTACGAGCGCGGGCTGATTGAGCGGGCGCTGCGTCTGCATCGGGGCAAGATCAACGAAACGGCGGCGGCGCTCGGCATCACCCGCCACGCGCTGCGCTACCGGATGCAGAAGCTCGGGATGGACGTGGACGCGGTGTTTGAGAAAGTCTGACGCGCCGCAGCCCCTCCAAATCGCAAGCGGGTTTTGGGATGGGCATGTATCCGGAAACGCTGCCCGATGGTCCCGGGGAGGGGAGCACGGAGATTCTTCGCTTCGCTCAGAATGACAGGATTGAAGAACGACGTTCCCGGTGGGTTGTATTCGTGAACTCCACCGCATTGGGAAACGGGCGGCTGCAACGCAAGCGGGTGCGCGGCGTAGCAGTTTGCACAAGCGTATAACAATTGTTACAACATCGTGCACAGCGGATTTTGTGGGGTGACGCTGGGCTTGGCGTTGGGCAGGGAAACGTCTCCGGGGCGTTACGGGCGGGGGGGTGGGATGCGGCGGCAGATGGCTTGGAAGCGGGGGTCGGAGCGGAGGTTGTCGAGGTCGGGGTCTTGAGCGAGCCAGTCGGCATCGGCGTAGCCGAGGCGGACGGCGTTGGCGAGGGCGGCCAGCGCGGCTTCAATGCGGCCAAGCAGGGCGTAGCTGCAGGCGAGGTTGAAGAAGACGACCGGGTTGGTGGGGCAGAGTTTGGCGAGGCGTTCGTCCACTTTGAGGCTGCGCGCCCATTGGCCGGTTTTGGTGTAGGCGTCGCCGAGGATTTGGAGAGCTTCGATGTGGCGGGGGTCGCGGCGGACGATGCCTTCGAAGAAGGCGATTTCGAATTGGATGTCTTCGGTGGGTGGTTTCGTCCCGCGGGGTTTTTGTTCGCGGACGGGCAGCATCAACGAACCTCGTGGATGACGATGCCGGAGAGCAGCTTGGGGTAGAAGTCGGTGCTTTTCTGGGGCATGCGGGAGCGGGCGTCGGCGACGGCTTTGACGTCGGCGACGGGGGTGGGGCGGAGGAAGAAGGCCAGTTGGGCGTTGCCGGTGGTGACTTCGTGGGCGGCGAGGTCGGGTTCGCGCCAGTAGGCGACGTTGGCTTCGTCGCGGAGGCGTTGGTCGTCAATGCCGAGGATGGCTTCGAGGATGGCGACGTGGAGGATGGCGACATCGAGTTGGTCCCAGAGAGGTGGTTTGTTGGCGAAGAGCGGGGCCAGCGCGGGGAGGTGGCGCGGGGTGAGGACGGTGAATTTTCCGTCGAGGAGCATGCCGATGGTGTGCGGGGTTTGGTTCAGGGCGGTGAGGAGGCCGGTGAGGTTGGGGCAGGCGGTGACGGCAAAATCTTTGGCGAGGCGGTGGAGGAATTTGCCGGAGTCGAAGTCGCGGAGGTGGGCGACGGTGCGGTGGGTGGGCAGGATGACGAGGCCGGGGTCGTGGAGGTCCACGAGGGTGGCCATGACGTAGCGGCTGGGTTCGGTTTGGGTTTCGTCGCGGTAGGCGAGGGCGGTTTCGTAGCGGTGGTGTCCGTCGGCGATGTAGAAGGTTTGGGGTTGGAGGGCGCGTTGGATGGCGGTGATGGCGGCGGGGTCGGTGATTTCGGAGAGGGTGTTGGTGACGTGGTAGTCGTCCACGAGTTCGAAGAGTTTGGTGCCGGTGGTGGGGAGGGTGATGGATTGGGGGTAGAGCATGAAAATCTGGCCTTGCTGGGAGCCGGTGGCTTTGAGCAGGGCTAGCCGGTCGGCTTTGGGTTTGGAGAGGGTGTGTTCGTGGGGGAGGATTTTGCCTTCGTCCCAGCGGTGGAGTCGGACGCGGGCAATGAGGGCTTTGCGGGTGAGGGTGGCGGTGCTGTGGGGAGGGGTGAAGGTTTGTTCGAGGTAGTAGAGGGCGGGGCGGGTGGCGCGGCGGAGGATGCCGTCGCGGAGCCATTGTTGGTAGAGGGCGGCGGCGCGGGTGTATTTGTTGTCGGTTTCAGAGTCGTTGGGTTCGGTTTGGCCGAGTTCGATGCGGATGAGGTTGTAGGGGGAGCGGGCGAGGTACTGCTG
>CAZHLM010000002.1:0-123562 GCA_964533295.1 uncultured Verrucomicrobiota bacterium | reverse complement strand
GCTAGTGTCCAGCGTTGGGGGCAACGTCAACCCCGGCCAAGACTCACCCAAACTTCTGTCCAGCTAATGGGAGCACCTCAAAGATGTCCAACGCGCGCAAGTTTGCGCAACAGGCTGAGGAACTCCGCGGACGTCTTGCCGGATGATCGGTGTGGTGTCGCAGCCAAGAGCGTTAAGTCCGTGGTTGCAACCCGGTCAAAAAAGCACAGGACGGTCCACGCTAACCCGAGCATAAGAACTGATAGCCCGTAAAGCCATGTAATCATTGGTGTTTTGAAGCAAGGATGCTTCAAGTATTCCGCAGCTAACTGGAGAGAAAACACTGAGAAATGTCTTTTAAGTCCGATGCGTCTGCCGTTTCGCCACTCGGGCCTTTCGTTCGGCGGTTGCTTGACCCTCGAACCACCTCCCAAAATTTGATTGTCGCATTTTGGAATTGCTTCCGCCAGCCGAAACCAACCGCCGCAACAACGATCACAACCGGAGGTGTCCGTCTGGTCCTCGCGGACCTGGGATCGGGCGCATTTCTGACATAAGTTTGTCGCTGGAACGGGATATGACGGACGGACGCGTTGGTCTATTTTTGGTTAGCGGGAGAGTCCCGGAGCGAGAAGGACAGACTATGAACAGCAAATTATTGACGCGAATCGCCAGTGCGCCGGGCGTACCGGGCTTCGAGGATGTGGCGCAGCAAATTGCGCTGCGCGAATTGAAAGCCTGTTGCGACGAAGTCAATCGCGACTATCTCGGCAACGTGATTGCCCTGAAAAAAGCCACGCTCCGCACCCCCGCCGGGAAGCGACCGTTCCGACTGATGCTCGCGGCGCACATTGATGAAGCGGGCATGATGGTCAAGCACATCAACGACAAAGGCTTTCTCCATTTCGTTCAACTCGGCGGTGTCAATCCCCACGTGGCGCAGTCCCAACGGGTCGTCATCCACGGCAAACAACCCGTTCGCGGAGTCATCGCGCCCAAACTCACCAACGGTGACAACAGTAAAACCGTCACGCTCGACGATCTGCTCATTGATACCGGCTTGCCCAAAGCAACCGTGGAAAAACTGATCCAGCCCGGCGACGTGATCACCTTCGACAGCGACGTGTCGGTGTTGAACGACAAAATCTGGGTCGGCCGAAATTTCGACAACCGCATCGGTTCCTATTGCCTGCTCGAAGCCATGCACCAGGTCGGACCGACCGCCGTGGACGTGTATGCGGTCAGCTCGACCCAAGAGGAGGTTGGCCTGCGCGGAGCGCGGCCGGCCGCGTTTGCCGTGGCGCCCGACATCGGTATCGCGATTGATGGCAGCATGGCGCGCGACGCGATCGTGGCGCCACAAGCCAATCTCTGCGAGATCGGCAAAGGCACCGGCATTTATCTCCTGGACAACCTGACCATCGGCCACCCGCGCCTGATCCGGTACCTCTGCGCGCTCGCTGAAAAACACCGCATCCCCTACCAGCGCAACATCGGCGGCGGCACCGACGCGGCTGCCATCCAGCAATCTCGCAACGGCGTCATCGCCACCACCATCGGCGCGCCGGTCCGCTACATGCACTCCACCGTGCAACTTTGTCATGCCGACGACATGGACGCCACGGTGGCCTTGTTGGTAAAGTTCATGGAAACCGCGCACGAGTTCATGGCGGAACTGGACTCGTGACGGGCGCGGCTCCAGGCCGCTACATTTCCCATGAAGCTGACGCGTATTCAGGCCACGCCCATTCGCATCCCGCTCACGCGCTTTTTTTACAACTCGACCACCGCCGGCACCAAACGCGAGTGGAACGGACGTCTGAGCCGCGTCACGCCGAAACGTCCCTCCCCCATCCTCGAATACGTCCTCGTCCATGTCGAAACCGACGCCGGTCTGACCGGCCTCGGCGAGGCGCCCGCCGACATCGGCTTCTTCGGACAATTCCTCGAAGGTATCCAATACGCCATTGACGATTATCTCGGCCCACTGCTCGTCGGCCGGGAACCGTGGGACATCCCGGCGTTGATGGATCACATTGATTTCCGCGAAAACTCCTCCGCGAAATCCGGCATTGATCTCGCCCTGCACGATCTCGTGGCCAAAGCGCGCGGCATTTCCGTCGCCGAACTTCTCGGCGGCAAAAAGCGCGACCGCATCCCGGTCGCCATCGAGATTGCCGGCGGCTCACCCGAAGACATGGCCAACGAATGTCTGAAATACCTGCGGATGAACGTCCGCGCCTTCAAACCCAAAATCGGCGGCTTCCCCGCCGCCGACGCCGAACGACTGCGCGCCATTCGCCAAGCCGTCGGCCCGAACTTTTCCCTCCGCGCCGATGCCAACCGGGGTTACACCCCCGACGAAGCCATCGAGCTTTGCCGGCTCGCAGAGAAATTTGAAGTCGGCCTCGAACTCCTCGAACAACCTTGCGAAGCGTGGGACTTACCGGGCATGGCCAAAGTCCGCCAGGCTGTCAACATCCCCATCGAAGCCGACGAAAGCTGTTTCGGCCCGCACGACGCCGAAGCCGTCATCCGCGCCGGCGCCGCCGATGTGCTCAACATCAAAATCGCCAAAGCCGGTGGCCTGGTCAACGCCATGAAAATCGCCGCGCTCGCCGAAGATGCCGGCCTCGAATGCGTCCTCGGCACGGCGTTCGGCACCGGCGTGGCCATTGCTGGCAAGCTGCATCTCGCCTCCGCCATCCGCAACTTTACCGGTGCCGTCGAGTTCACCGAACTCGGTCTCCACGGCCCGCTCCTCAAAGGCGAGAACGACCGCCGGCTCGCGTTGCCGCTCGACCCCGACGGTTGCCTGCCGGTCCCTGACGGCCACGGCCTCGGCGTCGAACTCGACGACGAACAAGTCAGGAAGATTGCGCTGTGAACCACCCGCTTCGCCCACCGACCATTGTAGGGTGCGAATCCCTGTCGTTTAGGGTTCGCGCCGCGGGCGTGAATCGCTGGTCACCCACGGCGGGCAGCCTACACGACAGGCCTGCCCGCCCTACAACACATCACACTCCATGATCAACCTCCCCGAAATCAAACTCCAGCACGACAACCCCGGCCTGCACGTCACCCTCACCCCACGCGCCGGTGAGCAACCCGGCATCTCGTATCTCGACGTCCACGTCACCGCCGCGACCCCGACGCGGCCGAAGCCGATCACGTTGCACTGGGAACACAAGGTCATTGATGTTCACCACCGCACGTGCGCCCTCCCCCAGACCAAACTCTGCGGCATGGGCCGCCCGAAAACACGCTGCAGCGCCGCCAACAACGCGCCGGTCTGGGCGATGTTCAATTACGCCGACACCAACCGGCTCACGTTCGCTCTCGCCGACGCTATCAACACCTGCGAACTCAGCGCCCAACACGCCGAGGAAACCGGTTGCCTGACCTGCCGGATCGAATTGTTCGTGGACCCGGTGCCACCGCTCACGGACTACCGGACCACCATCCGGTTCGACAGCCGGCCGCTGAACTACTGGGACATTCTCCGCGACGTGTCCGATTGGTGGGCGGCCATACCGGCGTACTCACCCGCGCCTGTGCCCGAGCACGCCCGGCTGCCGATGTATTCGACATGGTACAGCTTCCATCTCGGCATCACGCCCGACCTCATCGAGAACCAATGCCGGCTCGCGAAACCGCTCGGCATGGATTCGGTGATCGTGGACGACGGGTGGCAGACCGAAGACAAAAATCGCGGCTACGCCTACTGCGGCGACTGGGAAGCCGCGCCCGGCAAGTTCCCCGATTTCCGCGCTCACGTGGACCGCGTCCATGCGCTCGGCATGAAATACCTGCTCTGGTTCAGCGTCCCGTTCGTCGGCGTTCACACGAAAGCGTACGCGCGATTCAAAGACAAATTTCTCAACCCCAACAACAAAAACCCGTGGTACGTGCTCGACCCGCGATTCCCGGAGGTGCGCGAATATCTCATCGGCATCTATGAACGCCGCCTCCGCGAGTTCGATCTCGACGGCTTCAAACTCGATTTCGTGGATTGCTTCAACACCCACGAAGACACCAAAGACGCGTTCGGCAACGGCCGCGACTACCAATCCGTCCCCGAAGCCGCCGACCGGTTGCTCACCGACATCATGGCCCGGCTGCGCGCCATCAAACCGGACGTGATGATTGAGTTCCGGCAATCCTACATCGGCCCGGCGATGCGCAAATACGGCAACATCTTCCGCGTCGGCGACGAACCCAACAATGCCGCCGGCAACCGGGTCGGCTCGATGCTGTTGCGGGCGTTATCCGGCAACACCGCCGTCCATTCCGACATGGTGATGTGGCATTACGAGGACACCGTCGAAAGCGCCGCGATGCAACTCATCCACGCGCTCTTCACCGTCCCGCAGATTTCCGTCCGCCTCGACGAGATCCCGGCCAGCCATGTCGCGATGATCCGCCGGTATCTCGCCTTCTGGCGCGAACACCGGGACGTGTTGCTCGATGGCAAAATTCAACCGCTGCAACCGCACCACGCCTACCCGGCCGTCATCAGCGAATCCGACCGGAAAGTCGCCGCGGCCGCCTACGCCAACGGTTTCATTCCCTTGCCGGCGATTGGTGACCGCGTCTTGTTGCTCGCCAACGGCACGTTGGACAAGCGCGTCGTCATCGAATTGCCGGCCGCGCTCGGAAGCCGCCGCGTCCAGATTTGGGACTGCACCGGCAAGCGGGTGCTGGACGAAACTCGTGACTTCACCGCCGGCCTCCACCGCCTCCCCATTCCGCGGGCCGGCACGGCGGTCATCAGTTCCGCGTGAAGGCTCCGATGCATCGGCAACAAATTGTAGGGCGCGAATCCCTGTCGTTCAGGGTTCGCGCCGTTTGGGAACGCACCGCAGGGGGCGCGCCACCACCCTCGCGGCGGGCAGCCTACACGACAGGCCGGCCCGCCCTACAAAACATCACCCTCCAGTTCGCGCCGTGAACCACACGTTTCACCAGCAGTCAGTTGTAGGGCGCGAATCCCTGTCGTTTAGGGTTCGCGCCGTTTGGGAACGCGTCACCACACTCGCGGCGGGCAGCCTACACGACAGGCCGGCCCGCCCTACAATCTCGCTGGTGGTCGGTGTCATTTGTTACCTCGCAGGTCTTGCACCGGCAACCCACGCGGAAACCACCTACGCCGTCGTCGTGAGTGCCGCGACGTATGCCGACCGGGACTGGAAAGCAGTCGCGGATGCGTTGGTGGCGAAACATACCGGCTCGTTAATCCGCTATGACGATCTTCAAAACGCATTACCACAATTGCAGGCGCTGTTGCCGGATTACATCGGGTTTGTCGCGCGTCCCGAGGAAGCCCACCGGCAATTCGTAGCGCAAGTCCACCGGCTCACGCGCGAACTCGACGGTGATCCGTACACGGACGCGCTGTGGGGGATCATTACCGGCTACGAGGCCGCCGACGCGCTGCGCATGGTCCACGCAAAAGAACCGCTGACCATCCGCCGCGCCATGTCGAGCATGGGGCCGGATAGCCTCAATCGGATGGAGGGCGGCTTTGCGTCGTCCGAGACCGACGCCTCGAAGTTCTGGCGCAAACACGCCGGCAAGCTCGCAGAAATCAAAGCCGCGCCCGATGCCGCCGCGTCGTTGGCGGAAAGCTTTAACAACGGCGAGACGGACTTGGTCGTCACCAGCGGACACGCCACGGAGCGGCATTGGGAGATCGGGTTCACCGTGCGCAACGGCGAGTTCCGGCACGACAACGGACAGCTTCTCGCCCGCACCACCGACAAACGGCGCGTGAACATCACTTCGCCCAATACCAAAGTCTATATCGGTGCCGGCAACTGTTTGATCGGCCACATTGACCGGCGCGATTGCATGGCGACGGCGTGGATCCATACCGGCGGGGTCAACCAGATGGTGGGCTACACGGTCGTGACGTTCCACGGGTTTGGCGGTTGGGGCGTGCTCCGCTATTTCGACAGTGGCCGGCACACGCTTGCCGAGTCGTTTTACCTGAACACGCAAGCGTTGCTTCACCGGCTGGAGACGAAATACCGAGCCAACGCGCGGGATCCCATCGCCGATTATGATCATCGTCGCGCCAATGCCACACTGGCCCGGTATGCCGAAAACGGCGAACTGGCCGGTTTGTTGTGGGATCGCGACACCGTGGCGTTCTACGGCGACCCCGCGTGGTCGGTGCGGATGCCGGCCAGCGAATCATCGTGGGAGCACACCCTCACGTTCACCAACGGACACGGCCGGTTCGAGATCGCGACCACGCGCGCCGGCCAGTGGGGTGACCGGCCCGTGATCGCGTTGTTGCCGGTGCGCTTGCGGAACATCACGATCACCAACGGCACGAATCACAACCCGGTCGTCACCGACAACTTCATCCTCCTGCCCCTGACCGGCGCGTTCACTGCCGGCGAGCGCATCGTGGTTGAGTTTACCGGCCAACCACTCGTCCGACCGGTTCCACCTGCCAAAGACAAACGTCAGGCGGCGCTCGATTCTCTGCGCGCCAACATGCCGGCGATGGACCGCGATCGTCCACCGACACCCTTGAGAGTGACGTACTGGCCTGGCCAGGCGGAACACGAAGAGCGCAAAACTCCTTGTGGGAGCGGGCTTGCGCCCCCGACTTTCTGGGATAAGCCGGTGGGCCGAGCGTCCTCGCGAGGCGGGGCGTGACACTCCGCTCGCGCGGACGCTCGCGCCACCGGTCGCGCCCAGAAGGGCCCTCCGCCAACAGAAGTTTCGGTTCTGTTAGGCGCACTGATGAGACGCTTGAAGGTGTGCGCAATGAACGCTGTCACTAGCAGAATCAGACCGGCGAACGACTCTTTCGAGCATGGCCGCTGGCGAGCTTTTTCGGTATGGTCTGCGACATGAACCAACTCCTTTCTGACGCTCAATGGGCGCAGTACGACCGGGATGGTTACCTGCGCCTCGGCCGCCTGCTGACCGGCTCCGACCTCGCCGCACTGCAACAGCGCATAAACGACATCATGCTCGGCACCGCGCCGGTCGCGTACGACCGGATGCTGATGCAGTTGGATAGCGACTCCGGCAAGTACGAGGATGCCGGCCAAATGTCCAAGGGACACAAGGGCGCGACGTTGAACTACCGGAAGATTCAGGAACTGGAGTTCGACCCCCTCTTTCTCGCGTACCTGCAACGTCCCCTCTTCCGCGAAATCTGCGCGCGGGTGTACGGCCCCGACACGCCCGTCGCGGCGTTTCGGGCGATGTTCATGAACAAACCGGCTCGCAAAGGCACGTTTCTCCCGTGGCACCAGGATCGGTGGACCTGGCTCGACCGCGACCCGCAAATCACCGTCTGGACGGCCCTCGACCCGGCCACGGTGGGCAACGGTTGCGTCCAAGTCGTGCCCGGCAGCCACAAGCTCGGTCTGATCAATCCGTCGCATCCGTCGGGATTCCTAACCAAAGAACAAGCCGCGCGGTACGCCATCGCGGACAAGATTCAGTACCTGGAACTGGACGCCGGTGAAGCCGTGCTCCTGCACAATTACCTGTTGCACGCCTCGGATGTGAACCGCACCGACATTCCGCGACGCGCTTTCAGTGTTTGTTACATGGACGCCCGGACCGTGACGACCAACCACGAAAATTATTCCGTCATCTTCGGCGAAGGCGCGTTGCGCGTGGAGGACATCCGCCCGTGAAAACACCGGCCCAAGAACTCGTCGCCGAAACCCACGTCCACAACGGGCTGGCGGCGGTGGACTTGGAAAAGTTCTGGGCCGATCAGGCGGTGGCCATCGCCGACCCGTTTGGCGCGCACATCCCGCAGGTCCCGCTCGGCATCCGGATGAGTCACGAATGTGTTTTTGCCGAACTCGGGATACCGGAAACGCCCGCCCATTGGTACCGGCTGGTGCACGACGGGGCGTGGCGGGCGGAATTGTGCCGGGCGTACAACGACAAAGCCGAGAGAATCGTCGGTCGCCGGTTGCTCGACGAGACGGTGCCCCCGCCGCCGCCCGACCCGCTACCAAAACAGCTCCACGACATTTTCGAGGCGAAAAACGTCTGGAACAACGAATCCTACTGGCTCGAACAATCCGCCCACAACGAAGATGAACTCCAGCGGTTGCTCGACCGGGTGGACAAACGCCTCGATAATCTGGCGGCCTTCCTCGATCCGCCACCTCCGCCCTACCAGCACCAGCGCGGCCCGGTCACGTTTGCCACGTCCATCTACGGCGCTGAAAACCTGCTCTACCTGATCCTCGACAACCCCGCGCTCGCCGCCCGGTTTCGCGACACCATCCTTCGCGCCATGCTCGAGCTGGTCCGTCTGACCAACCCCCACCCGCGCGGCTTCTGGTTTGCCGACGACAACTGCGCACTGCTTACACCGGCCATGTACGAGTTCTTCGGCTTTCCGATCCTGCGCGCGGTATTCGACCGCTGCGCGCCGAATTCCGGCGACTGCCGCTACCAACATTCCGACTCCGCGATGGGACATCTGCTGCCGATCTTGGCCCGCTTGAATCTTACTCGCGTCAATTTCGGTCCCACGCTGACCGTCGCCGAGATTCGCCGGCACATGCCGCGCACGATCATCGAGGGTCAGTTGGCACCGTTCACCTTCAGCCGTAACGAGGAGGTGCGAATCGTGGTCGAGTCCCTGCGCGATTTCGAGCAGGCTCGCGAACAGCGCGGGCTGGTCTTCGCCACGGCCGGCTCGGTCAACAACGGCTCACGCTTGACCGGCCTGCGGCTGATCATGTCGGCCATCCAGCGCCACGGCCGATATTCGTAGTCGGACCGCAACCGCCCGCGCGCGTGGCGGTATCGCCTGGCGGCAGGCAAATCGGATGCAAGCTACGGTTGCGAGGGCGCGGTAAGCATGAACGCTTCCAGCACCTCGTCGGCTGTCACGTGCGGCGGCAGCCGGTACGTCTGGGGCTGGACTATCTGACGCCGTGCAGGCGTGAGACGCTGAAGCAACGCCTTCGACGGCAAGTAGCCGAAACGGGAATTCCCCCACGACGGTCCAAACCGGTAAATCACCACCTTGCGCAGGCCGGAATTGGCGCGCGTCGCCGAACCATGCCGGATGGCGTCCACGAACAACAACACGTCGCCACGCTCCAAATGCACTTCGACGGTTGGCTCCGGCTCGCCCGCGTCCTTGGGAAACGGAAAGTTGGCCTTGTGCGACCCCGGCACAACCAACGTGCCTCCGTCGCCCGGGCCAATATCCGTCAGCGGAATGAAGACGTTGATCTGGCCGCAACTGAATTGCCCGTTATGGTGCCGGAACTGCGTCCGCTTCGTGCGTTGATGCCCACCGGAATGCATCCCGATAAACCCGCCCGGCCCGCGCGTCAGGGCGAAACATTCGTCAATGGAGAGCGGACCGAGCGCCGCATCGAAATCGTTCTGGTTGCCGACGAACTGTTTCACGTGCTCGATATAGGCCGGATGATCAATCAGCTTCTCGAACGCCGGTCCCGCCCCGTAGATTTGTTGCAGCGCCACGCCCCGCTCGTCCGGCAGGCTTTGCCGGTGGACGTGTCCCCACCACTCGCCCGGCTTCAGCGGCGGAATCGCGTCCAGTTCGCGCTCCAACTCGCCAACCTCATCGAGCGGCAAGGCGTGCTTGAGCACGACGTAGCCGTTCAAATCAAACCGGTAAATGTCATAGTCGCTGACCATGTCCGTCTCCTTCGAAATGGCGCAGCAAGCGCCGGCATTGTTCCGCGTCCACGTGAAAGAACAGCTTTCGCGAGCGGTACGTCTCCCAAATCCGCACAATGTCGGCATCCGCCAACCTGTAGTACGGCTGGAAAATCTGCCCCTTGCCGAGCGCGTCAATCTTCGCGTTCAACGCGCTCCAATTCTCATCGTAATGTCCCTCGCCCGGCATCCATTGAATCATGTCGAGCCGCTCGATGCGGCACAGCGATTCGAGATGTTGCAGCGCGCCGGGTCCGTCGAGGTGATAGATGCTGGCATCCGTGCTCGCGATTTCCCGCGTGAGCGACGGAAGCTCGAATTCATCAAACATCTCCCGGCTGATCATGCACGACACATCGCACTGCGGCACGTCAATGATGCCGGGCGAGTACATCCCGAACCGGTTCAGACTCCCCCACGTTTTCACCTCCAAAATCTCCGCCAACGCCTGCCGGACTTCGATCACCGCCCGGTCCACTTGTTCCAACGCCCGATGCACGTTCCCTGGCGCCACCGCCATGTCGAGCAACAGGTTCTGCGCGCCATACAACGCGCACAAACAATCCAGTCCGCCCTGCAGATGCGTGCCGGTAATGATCAACTTGCCGTCGCACCGCGCCCGGAACTTCTCCACACATTCGACCGTCCGCCGCCACCACCGGCCCTCGCGCTGAAACCGGATTCCGACGTCATCCAACGTCGTCAGACACGGCTCGACCCAGTTCGTCCCGCCCTGCCGACCGGGCTGAATCTCCGCCCCCAGCAACGCCGCAAAGTGATCCGGCGCCAGCGTGATCTGGAAATACGGAATCGCATCGCCGAGAAACTCATGCGTCGCCGCCCAGCCCAGCGTTTGCTCGATGATCGGCTCGAGATCGCCAAACGCGCAGTCATACGGCCGCGGCCGTTTGACCGGCGTGACACCCGGCTTCGGCACAATCGCGTGCAATAACGGCCGCCGACTCTCGCCGCGCCAGAACGCCGCCCAGCCTTCCCGAATAACAGGAAATTCAGGTTTGAATTCTAGTTCCATGTTGTTGGCCCGCGCCGAACGGCACGGGCGTGACCCAGTCGCCGTTCCGTCGCAGGGCCGACTCGTACATGGCATCCAGAACCGCGCGCGACTGGCGACCGGCCCGGCCGTCGCATACCAGCGCGGCACCGGACCGAATGGCGGCGGCCATGTTGTCCGCGGCGTTCAACCACGGCGACTCGACCGTCACCGGCGGCTGCTCGCTCCACTTCTTGTTCAAATACCACCGCGTCTGCGGTTTCTCGTGCGGACCGCCGCTGGTATGCGCGTACGCGCCATCCGCCCCGGTCAATTCCATCCGCAGATACCACGTCGGCTGCGGATAGCTGGTCGTGGCCAACAGGCTCACCACCAGACCGTTTTCATACCACCACGTGGCCGTCCCCAAATCTTCGGCTTCAATCGCGTGCGCCTGCGTCCAGACGTTCGCGCACACTTTCGCCGGCATCCCCAGCGCGAAAATCAGGTCGGCGATGTGATGAATAAACTGATTGGACATCACTCCCCCGCCGTCCAGTTGGAACGTCCCGCGCCAGCCGCCGTTTTCCTGAAAGTAACTCATCGTGCGCAGGATTTTCATCGAGCACTCGCCGCTGAGCAACCGGCCGAACACACCGCGCGCGACCGCTTCGCGCAGCGTCACCATCTCGGACCGGTACTGGCGATCAAAATCCACGGCCAACAACACCCTGTGCTCCTCCGCCGCCCGGATCATCCGGTCACACGCCTCCACGTTCGCCTCCATCGGCTTCGTCACCAACACATGCTTGCCGGCCGCCATCGCATCGAGCGCCACCGCTGCGTGGTTGCCGGTCTCCGTCACGACGTAAACCACCTCGACATCTTGGCGGTCGAGCAACGTCCGGTAATCCGTCGTCCACGGCACGCCGAACTCCTTGCCGGTCCGCTCGGCGCGTTGCGCGCGCAGGTCGGCCACGCCCACCAACCGGCACCCTGACGCGGCCACCACCTTCTTGCAGTTCTCGTGTCCCATCCCCAAGCCGACCACCGCGAAGCCGACCGGCTTGTCGTGCCAGGCGCGTTGAATGGACCTGAGCGGACGGCCTTTCATCGTCCGCGCGGCCGGTGGCCACGCGCTCTTGATGGCCTCCACCAGGCGGTGCGACTGCTCCTCGTCGGAAACGCTCTTATCCGGATTGTGCGTTTCTGCGCTGACCGGCCCGCGCAAGCCGGCATCGTGACACGCCTTGAGCACCTTCCCGTACGGAATCAGATCCCGGCCCAGCCCCGCGAGCGCCCCACCGGCCTTGACGTGCACCACCAGCGCCCGTTGCAACATCCGCTGGATGTAGCCGTCCTCGTCCCGCCGTCGCTCCGCGCAATCCCACGTATTGGCCACGTCCCACGCCATGCCCCAGCCGGGAACATCCAACGTGTCGAGAATCGCAAACACCTCTTCCGGCATGACTCCGCAATTCTCGAACGCCAACGTCAGACCGGCCTGCCGGGCGCGCTCCGCCAGCGGCGCAAACAGGTCCACCGTCTTCTGCAACACGTCGGGTTGCACCGCCAACCGGCCCTGCTCCGGCCGCGGCGGTTGCCAGAAGACAAACGACCGCACCAGCCGGCAATCCAACGCGTCCGCCGCACGAATCAATCCCTCCAACTTGACGGCTTCTTCCTGCCGGCGCGCCGGTTCTGGCCAGTGCGCTTTGGCCAGCGACGATTCCAGGCAGCCGACGCTCATTCCGTGATCGTCCAGCAGCGCGCGCAGCCGCTTCAACTCCGCATCGTCGAGCGCGTGAATGCCCTTGCCGAAAATCCGACCGCGCAAATCCACGGCGTCGAGTCCCCACGATTGGATGATGGGGAGTGCCCGGGTGATGTCCGTTGCCAGTTCATCGGAGAATATGGAGAGATACACGAATGTTCCTTTCTTACGTCGCGTGACCGATCACAAAATCAACCAAGCGCTCGTTGCGAAACCAACCGGGCGACAAGTCGTGACCGCCGCCTTGGACAACCTCCAGCGTGATGTCGCCGCCAAGCTGTTGATAGCGGGTCGCCAGCAACGCCGAGTTCTGCTCCAACGGCACGACATCGTCCCGGTCGCCGTGAAGATGAAAAATCGGAATCCGAGCTTTGGCCAACGGCGCGAGACGATCAATCGGATTGTGCGCCGCCAGCGCGTGGGCCAATTCGGTCTCCGTCAGTCCGTACGCGCCGCAGGCTTTGGCCAAGCCCGGATAGCTGCGGAGATTGCCCACCGGATAAATCCCGGCAATACACGCCACAGATTCCGGATGCTCCGCGGCCCAGTTGTACAACATGAGTCCGCCGCGACTGCGCGCCAGCAGGCATGCCCGCTTCGATAACCCGCGCTTCTCCGTCAATTCCCGGTACAGGGCGGAATAGATCTCGCGTCCGGCAGGGCTGCCATACGATTCCCCGACATCCACCCCGGCAATCGCCAGCCCGGCCGCCAGAAACCGCTCAAACATCCAACGCTCCTCGTGGCGCGGATATCCCGGCAAAAACGTCGGGGCATACCACACCCACGGACGCCCCGCCGCCGGCACCGCCGGCCGGATCAGGAACGCGGGCCGGTCGCCGACAGCGAAAAGTTCCGCCGCTATGGGAAGATCTTCCCCACCCCGACTCTCATACGACACGGCCGACAACCCCGGCGCATGGGCGGTCAGTGTAAAATCATTCCCCTGCACAATCGCCAGCAGCTTGCCGTGAAATGCCCGGCGATGGTTGAGTTTGTAGTTGGTGGTGTCGAGCGGGTCGCCGTTCTCCAGACCGAGCAAGCGCGCCGCGCCGGTCACCTCAATCGTGATGTCAGGATTCGCGTGCGGCACGAATCGTCCCTGCGCGTCCACTACATCCACCGTGACATGCGCAATGTCGCCGTCTTGTTCGCCGCTCAGCCGCAACGCCGCCGGCGCGCCCGCCGTCTCGTGAACGCAACTCGCCACGACCTTCTCGCCCCGGTACGCCACGGCGCGCAGCGTTCCCGGCTGATACGGCACATCCCAGCGGCGTTCATCGCCTTCCCGGCAACCGAGCGATTGGTCATTCAGAAACAACTCCACCCGGTCGCAGTTCGAGTAACAGATGACCGGTATCGTTTTGCCTTCCATTCCCGGCCACGTCCAGTGCGGCAACACGTGCACCATCGGCGCGGTCGTCCACTGGCTCTGATAAAAGTAATGGGCGTCCTTCGGAAAACCGGCCAGGTCAATGATCCCGAAGTTCCAACTCTTCGCCGGCCAGCCGTAACATTCGCCGAGATAATCGAAGCCCGTCCACCGGAACTCGCCGCAGAAATACGGCAGGCTCTTTGTCCGCCGCCACGAATCGAAAATGGACATCCGCACCACCGCGTTGCCGTACGACGACTGATAATGCTCATCGAACCCGGTAAACACTTCCTCCGCGGTCAGGTGCGGGATTTCCATCCGTTCGACGTTCGGGTTGCGGGCCAAATCCCGGTACCACGTCCGCGTCCGGTACACCCCGCGCGTCTGCAACGTGTGCGGATGCTCCGTCGCCAGCATCGGCATACCGGGATAGTTCGCGTGATCCTTTTCGTAATCGAAACACCCGCCGCCGCCGCCGTTGTAACCGAACACATCCATCAACGGCCCGTACCCGGCCTTCAACGTCTCGCGGCTGTTGCAACACCCGCACGTCATCGGTCGCGTCGGGTCTTCGCGGTGACACACCTCCCGCAGCGCCTTCATGATCGGCAAGCCTTCCGGCCGACCTTGCCGGACTTCCTTGATCTCGTTGCCCACCGACCACAACACGATGCACGGATGATTCCGGTCGCGGCGAATCATGTCCGCCAAATCGCGTTCCCACCACTCGTCCCAATCGAGTTGATACCCGAACGGCGTCTTGCCGTCGCGCCATTCATCAAACGCTTCCTCGATCACCATGAATCCCATCTCGTCGCACAGATCGAGAAACGCCGGCGCGGCCGGGTTGTGCGCCGTCCGAATCGCGTTGCAGCCCATCGCCTTCAAGATCCGCAACCGCCGCCGCCACACCGCGTCCGGCACCGCCGCGCCGAGACACCCGGCATCGTGATGCTCGTTGACGCCCTGCAGCTTCACACTCCGGCCATTCAGGAAAAATCCCTCGTTCGCATCGAAGCGGATCGTCCGCACCCCGAACCGCGTGTCATACCGGTCGAGCACCTCCGCGCCGCGCCGCAACTCCACCCGCAACGTGTACAGGTTCGGCTCGTCCGGCGACCACAGCTTCAACCCCGGCCGCTCAAACCGCACCCGCCCATTTTCCGCATTCCGCGTTCCGAGTTCCGTCTTCTCCAAGATGCTGGCGACAATTTCTGCCGCGCCGCCGTCCATCGCCACCGCACACTCCACCGCCTCCGGCGTCGCCGTGACAAACGTGCCCCAATGTGCCACGCGCACCGGGCCGGTCACCGTCAGCCACACATGCCGGTAAATCCCGGAGCCGGAATACCAACGCGAGTTCGGCTGCCGGGAATTGTCCACGCGCACCGCCACGACGTTCGGCCCACCGGCCACGAGATACGGCGTCAGTTCAAACTCGAAACTGCTGTAGCCATACGGACGCCGCCCGCAGAAATGTCCGTTGCACCACACTTCGCTGTTGCGGTACACGCCATCGAACTCGATGAACACCCGCCGGTCTGCCGGCACGTCGAGCCGTTTCCGGTACCACCCCAGCCCGCCGGGAAAAAACCCGCCCGCGGCCCGCGATGGATTCGCGGGATCCGGCGTGCCTTCGATGGACCAATCGTGCGGCAGATCCAACTGCCGCCAGCCGGTATCATCGAACTCCGCCTGAATCGCCGCCGGAAAATCGCCCAGCGCAAACCGCCAATCGTGATCAATGCATGTGCGAGTTCTCATCGCGCCCCCACCTCAACGCCTCCCACGCCTGTCATTGACTCCCCAACTGTCATTGACTCCCCAACTGTCATTGACTCCCCAACTGTCATTCCCCCCCAGCCTGTCATTCTGAGCGAAGCGAAGAATCTCCGTCTCCGTACCGGCATCGCTCGAACGACCGAGACCCTTCGCTGCGCTCAGGGTGACACCCGCTGCGATATGGTTGTTTTGGCTCACCATTAGACGTCTTTGTGATACCGTGCGTCGCCGTATTCGGCCTGCAACTGGTGCAGTTGATCGGTGAGTTGCCGGCGGATCGCGGCGTAGGCGGGGTCGTGGATGACGTTGTTCATCTCGCGCGGGTCTTTTTCGAGGTCGAACAATTCCCACTCCGGCTCGTGGCCATCAATCTCGACCGGCGGACGTCCCGCCCAGCCCGCCTGCCGGCAACCCGCCTGCCCCAGATCGTCGTAGTAGTAATAGATGAGCTTGTGTTTCAGCGTGCGGATGCCGTAGTGCGCCGCGACGTTGTGATGGGCGCGGTTCATCCAATACCGGTAATACAATGCCTGCCGCCAATCGGCTGGCGTCCGTCCCTGCAGCAGCGGCCGGAAACTGCGTCCCTGAAACTCTTTCGGCGTCGGGAGACCGGCCAGGTCGGTGAACAGCGGCGCGAAATCAAGGTTGGACACCATGTCGCGGTTGACGCTGCCGGGTTTGACTTCGCGGGGATACCGCAGCAGAAACGGCATCCGCAACGATTCCTCGTACATGAACCGTTTGTCGAACCACCCGTGGTCGCCGAGGAAAAATCCCTGGTCGGACGTGTAGATGACCACGGTGTCTTCCGCGAGTCCTTCGGCATCAAGATAGTCGAGCATCCGGCCGACGTTGTCGTCAATGCTGGCGCAGACGCGGAGGTAGGCTTTGATGTACCGCTGGTAGGCCCACGCGCGCAGTTGCGGTTCCGGCAGGTTCTGATTGATCTCGGCCTGCAAGTCGCTCTGCATCATGTGAACGCCGACCCGCATCGCCGCCGCTTCTGCCGCGAACGCGCGCCCGCGGTAATCGTCCTGCAAGTTGTCCGGCTCCGGCATGGTCTCGCCAAGGAACATCGCGGCGTGCACCTCATCGCTCAGCCATTGCCGGTGCGGCGCTTTGTGGTGCGTGAGCAGACAGAAGGGCTTGTTCTTGTCGCGCTTCTTCAGCCAGTCCAGCGACATGTCGGTAATGATGTCCGTGACGTATCCCGGCACGACCCGCTTGCTGCCATCCTTGAAGATGAAGTCGGAATGAAAGTAGTTTCCATGATCCGGCAGTACCGCCCAATCGTCGAAGCCGGTCGGGCAATGCGCCGGTCCTTGACCGAGATGCCATTTGCCGTAAAGCGCGGTTTGATAACCGGCCTGTTGGAGCAATTTCGGAAACGTTTGGAGCCGGTTATCAATCCACGTTTGCAACGTCGTCACGCCGCTGACGTGACTGTGCGTGCCGGTCAGGATCACCGCCCGGCTCGGCGTGCAAATCGAGTTGGTGCAAAAACAATTGTCGAACCGCATTCCGCCGTGGGCGATGCGGTCAATGTTGGGGGTCTTGCCGACGCGGCTGCCGTACGCGCTGATGGCGTGCGCCGCATGATCGTCGGCCATAATGAAGAGGATGTTGGGTTGTTTCATATGCGGGTAAAAGTCATTGTGATGGCGGCCACCGGTCGCAACAATTGAAAAGTTGCTTCACCATCGCCGGTCCTGATCGTGCGGCACGACGTCACTGGTCTCCAGGAAAAAGGTCAACAACCGTTCCTTGTGCCGGGCCAGTTCCGGATGATCCAACCGGCTCTGCGTCTCGCCGGGGTCCGCCCGCAAATCGTAAAACTCGTCCGCCTCATACAAGCGCCGCACATATTTATAATGGCGGGTCCGGCACATCACGGCTTTCGTGTGCGCGACGTGTGATTCCCATTGGAGGCTGACGCGCGGCCAGTAGAGATAGTCCACCGGCGGTTTCGTCTCGCCTTCCCGGCAATGGTCCTCGCCGGCCAGCCGGCCGCCCTCGCAGAACACCGCGTCGCGGTGCTCTTCCTGTCCGGCAAGCACCGGCAACAGCGACCGGCCAAAATGCGTGTAGCCGGGCGTGATACCACTCAGCTCGAACACGGTGGCCGGGAAATCCACCAATTCCACCAGCGCCTCGCTCACGCGCGCCCGCACCGGCACGCCGCGGGGCGGTTTGATGACAAACGGCACGCGCGTCAGCACGTCCTCAAAGGTATTTTGCGTTTTCTCGACCAGGCCATAATCACCGGCAAAATCGCCGTGGTCGGAGAAAAAGAACACCGCCGTATCGTCGTAGAGACCGGCCTCGCGCAACGCCTGCACCACCAGCCCGAACTGATGATCCACCCGGGCGCACATGCCGTAGTAGGCCGCCCGCAGCTCGGTCCAGCGTTCCTCCGTCCAACGTTGCATGCGCTGCCGGTCGCGAATCCCGCGCAACAACGACGGTTTGCCGTCGCCGGTCACCGAAATCCGCGCCGGTAACTTCGAGCGATCAATCATGCTGAACCACGGTTCTTCGACGCCGTAGGGCGGGTGCGGGTAAAGCAACGGCAGATAAATGCACAGCGGTTTGTCTCGGGGCGCGTGGCGGATGAACTCAATCGCCCCCAGCACATTCGCCCAATCGCCGTCGCCGTAGATCGAGTCGCCGCGCGTGTCGAGCCGGCCCGCGTAAAACGAGTAATACGTGTCGCTGTCCGCCGCGCCGCGCCAATCCAATTCGCCGTGCAAACCGCGGCGCGGGACGTGCCCCCAGCGTTTGAAGTCTTCGGGAGTCGCCTGGTGCCGGACGTGGCAATACCGGTCATAACCGTGCTGGGCCGGCACGAGATCGTTCTTGCCGCCCCACCAGACGAAATAGCCGGCATCCTTGAGCGACTGCAACAGACACGGCTCGTCGGCGCGCAGCATGTGGTGCATCGTTCGATGCCCGCGCACGTGCGGATACCAGCCGGTCATGAACGAGCAGCGCGAGGGCGTGCAGACCGGGTTCTGGCAAAACGCCCAGCGAAACGACACGGCCTCGGTCGCCACGAGCCGGTCGAGGTTCGGCGTCACCGCCGCCGGGTTGCCGACGTGGCCGAGCACGTCGCCGCGCCATTGGTCGGGGTTAAAGATGAGAATGTGGGGTTGAGCCATGGAATCCTACGCGCCGGCAATGCGCGGCATCGGAGTGGGGTCTTTGCCCATTTCTGCATGCAGAAAGCGCAACAGCAATTCGGTTTTAATTCCCGCCGCGGCGGGTTCGTGCCACAGGTTGCGGTATTCACCGGGGTCTTCCTGCAGATCGAACAATTCGCCGTACGATTCCCCCCGGTAAATCGTAATCTTGTAACGGTCGTTGACGTAGGTCTGGGCGTAGAGCCGATTCGGCTGATGCCGGTTCTCGCACAGGATGTGGTCGCGCACGGCCGAAGTCTGACCGGTCCAGAGCGGTTTTTCGTCCACGCCGGTCATACACCGCGGAATCGGCACGCCGGCAAAACTGAGCATCGTCGGCGCGAGGTCCACCAGCGACACCAGCGCGGCGCTGGTTCGGCCGGCGGGAATCGCGCCCGGCAGGCGCGCCAGGAAGGGAACACGAATCAAATCCTCGTAGTGGAACGGGCCTTTGGCGATCAGTCCGTGGTGGCCGTAGCAATGCCCGTGATCGCTGGTGAAGATGACCAGCGTGCTGTCGGCCAGACCGAGTTGGTCGAGCTTGTCGAGAATGATGCCGATGTGTTTGTCCATCAGCGTAATCATGCCGTAATAGACGGCGATGTCTTTCGCGAGCCTGGCCCGCTCGTGCCGGTGCGAGTGCAAGCCGTGGCAACCATGGCCCGCCGGTTCCCGGAACCGGGAGAAATCCGGTTTCTCTTCCTGCGTCTGGCCAAAATGGGGCGGATTCCGGTCGTGCTCGCCCGGGCGGACGGCCGGGACGGTGATGGCGGCCGGATCGTACATCGTGTCGTACGGCGCCGGCACGAGATACGGCGGATGCGGATCGAAGAAGCTGGCCCAGAGGAAAAAGTTCTCCGCTCGTTGCGCGTACTGTTCGAGCAACGCGCAGGTTCGCTCCGAGATCCACGTGTCGTAGTGATACTCCTCCGGGATCGGCCAGTGGTGGCGCCGCGGCGCGGCGGTGCCGGTCGGCTGACAAAAATAGTCGCGCCAGGTCTTCAGCCCCTTGGCCTCCATCCACAACGCATAATGCTGCCCGACATGCGCCTCGTCCGCGTGGTTGCGCGCCAACTCGACGTGCTCGAACCCGTAGAACTTGTCCTGAAACTTCCGCCAGAACTCCAGGTCCTGCAAAATCGGATACGCCTCCAACGACGGGAACTCCGGCGTCCCGTGCAACGGCTGAAAATGCGCCTTGCCCACCAACGCGGTCCGGTAGCCGGCCGCGAGGAAGTCATCGCCCACGACGTGCTGGTTTTCCATCAACTTTGTGCCCAGCGCATACGCGCCGTGCTGGCTCGGGTACGTGCCGGTAATCAGCGAGGCGCGCGTCGGCGTGCAGGTCGGGTTGACGGTGTAGGCGCGGGTAAAATTCGTCCCCTGCCGGGCGAGCCGGTCGAGGTTCGGCGTTTTTACCTCGGGGTTCATGAACCCGAGCGTGTTCCAATGCTGTTGATCGCTGGTGATGAGCAGGATGTTGGTTCGTTTCATTTTGTGTCAATCGGCAGCGGCAACACACCGCAACGGTCGGCCCAGCTCTGCCAGGTCGCTTCTAATCGTTTCACCACTTCCGGCAACTCCGCGGCCCGGTCGTGTTGTTCGATCTGGTCGGTTGCCAGATCATACAATTCCCAGGGCTGCCGCGGCCCGGCGCGCACCAGCTTCCATCTGCCATCGCGGATCGCGGCGTGACCGAGATGTTCCCAGCACAACGGTTCCGCGCGCGCCACCTCCGTCGTCTCACCATCCAGAACGGGCAGCAGATGGACGCCGTCGAGATCTTCTTGCGCCGCGCCGGCCAGGGCGCAGGCCGTCGCGACCAGATCCACAACGTGGCCGGGCGTGTGCCGAATCGCCCCCGCCGGCAACCCCGCCGGCCAGCACGCGATGAACGGCGTGCGGATGCCGCCCTCGTGCGTCCATGCCTTGAACTTGCGGAACGGCGTGTTCGAGGCGTTGGCCCACGGCAATTCGTAGCTCATGAACGTCTCCGCCGGTCCGGGCCGCCGCGACCGGCTGTTTCCGACCACGCGCCGCGTGCCGGTCTTGGTCAGGCCGCTGTAATGTTCCGGCCACCGACCGGGCGGACCGTTCTCGCGCAAAAACTCCGCGCAACCGCCGTTGTCGGACAGGAACACAACCAGTGTGTTGTCGAACTGACCGGCCTGCCGCAACGCGTCCACGGCGACACCGATGGCGCGGTCCATCGCCGTGATTTGGGCGGCGTACACGGCCATCAACTCGGCCTGCCAGTCCGGGTTCGCGACGGTTTCCCAAGGCGGCGCGGCGGGATCACGTTCCGACAACGCCTGGTCGGACGGCAGCAACCCGGTCGCCGCGAGCCGGTGGAGCCGTTCGATCCGCAGCGCATCCCAGCCCTGCCGGTAACGTCCCCGATACGGCGCGATGTCGGCTTCGGGCGCGTGCAACGGCCAGTGCGGCGCGGTGAACGCCAGATACCCAAAGAACGGTCGCCCGCTCGCCGCCGACTCCCGGATAAAACCGGCCGCGCGCCGGCCGAGTTCGTCAGTGAGGTAGTAATCGGCCGGCAACTCCGCCGGCAACACAAACCGGTCCTGATCCATCAGTGTGTTGGGATCGAAGTAACTGCCCGCCCCGCTCAAGATCCCGTAGAACCTGTCAAACCCGCGTTGCGTCGGCACCGGATGCGTCGCGTCACCGGCCACGCGCCATTGATCGGGCTGATCCACCTTGTAATCGCCGCCGCAATGCCACTTGCCGCTCATCCACGTGGCATAACCGACCGCGCGAAGCCGCTCCGCCACCGTCGGCAAGTCGGGACGAATGAACCCCCGGTAGCCGGGCCGCCCCTGGTCGTTAACCATCGCGCCCACGCCCGCCCGATGCGGATACACGCCGGTCATGAGCGACGCGCGCGTCGGACAGCACCGGGCGCAGTTGTAGAACTGCGTCAACCGCACGCCCCGCCCGGCCAGGTCGTCGAGCACCGGCGTGCGAATCTCCGCACCAAAACAGCCGATGTCGCTATAGCCGAGGTCATCGGTCAGAATGAAGAGAATGTTGGGTCGGCGGCCCGGCATGGCTACGTGCTGAGGTTGTAGCGTGCCTCGTCCATCCGAAACTTCAGCGGCTTGCCGGCGATGAAATTTTGCAGGTTGTCCAACGCGATGCGATCCGCTTCGCTCAACTGCGGCGGCCGCTTCGGCCAATTTGCCGTGGCGATGTTGTGGCGCGTCAGGATCAAGTTCGGCCACGCCTGCACGTCGTAACCGGCCGGCGCGTAATCATCGTTGACCAACACATCGAGACCGGCGCGAAGGCGGCCCGATTTCAATTCCGCAAACAACGCTTCCTGATCCACAATCTCACCCCGCGCGGCGTTGATGAGGATGCCGTGGTCCGGCAACTTCGCCAGCAATTCCGCCGTCACGGATCGGCGCGTTTGCTCCGATAGCCCCGCCCAAATCACAATCGCCTCGCTCTGCTCAAACAACGCCGGCAAGCTCTCCACCCGGTGACATTCCGCCGGCAACTCCTTCGCGTACGGATCGAACACCAGCAATGCCGGTTCGAACGGGACGATCATTCTCACAAACCGCCGCCCAATCGCGCCGCAGCCATAAAGGCCGAGTCGCAATCCCCGCAACGTCCCCCGGCGTTTCCCGTCCCGGCTGCGCAAGTCCTTCAACACCGCCAGCAACAACGCCATTGCGCCCTCGGCCACGGCGCGCGCCGGCGCATCGCCCCAGTTGGTGACCGGGATGCCGCTGCGGATGATCTCCAGTGGTATGTAGGGCCGGCACGTCCCCGTCAGGTTCAGGATATACCGCACCTTGCCGGGATCGCGAGCCAGGCCTGCCGGAATCGGGCGCGAACCCCACATCGTCAATACCACGTCCGCCTCCCGCAGCCGCGCCAGAGCCGCGTCATCGCTGAGTTCGCGTCCCTGCTCGACAATCACCAACGAGCCGAATTTGCGCAGTTCCGTGGCCAACGGTCCGTCCGCCGGTAACTGTGACTTGCCGGCGGCGATATGAATCATCCTGATCATCTCAACTCCAAAGCTCCCGGTACCACGCGAGATCGGCGCAGGCGTTCCGAAAAAGCGTCTCGATCTGTTCCTCCCGACCGATCCCGCGTGTGAACTCAATCGCCGCGCTGCCGGTAAACCCGTGTTTGCGCAGCACTTCTGCGCCCGTGACCGGCTCGCGTGTTTGGACGTGCACATGTTGCAGGCGCGGCCCAAACGTCGTCAGCCAATCCTCCAGCCCGGCACAGTTTCCCGTGACGTGGGCAATCACGCCAAACCGCACCGAATTGAGGTCGGCGAAAAACCGCCGCGCCGCGTCCACCGATTCCAGCACGGTGCCGGGATGACACTCACAGAGCAACCGGCACGCGGCCGGCAACTGTTCCGCCCACGCCAGCAGATTGCGCCGGTATTCATCGAGGCGGGTGGCGTCCGCGCCGAGATTGTATTTCACCCCGACGGGCTGCAGCCGCACGATGGCGGCGGTGGCGTGGTCCCGCGGGTCGGCGTCGGTGAATCCGACATAGGTATTGAAGATCGCCACCTGCCCGGTCAACCGCTCCTGCTCGGTCGCGTCGGCCAACAAATACTGGTTCTCCCAAAGCTCGATCCCATCAAACCCGGCGCCGGTAATCCGCGGCAACCAGTCGCTGACGCGGAACGATGGTTGCCGGCTGCCCCAGCGATTCCGTTCCAGGCAAACCGTGGCGAGATAGACGGGCCGTTTCATTGCAATTCCAACCGCCGATTGATCCGAATCCGCCGACTGCGCCTGCCCGGCCCCGTCACCTCGATCAGATAACTTTCCGAAGATTGTTTGCGGATGGTGACGCCGAGTTTTTGCCGACCGGGATGAAGCGCGACCACGTGGAGATTTTCGGGCGCGGCGATCGCGCCGAGCCAGCGGAAGATTCTCGTTTGCTTGCACGGCTGCGACGGCATGCCGCGCGATTCCTGCAACACACCGCCACCGAGTGCGGCGAAGGTCATTTGCAAGCGTTGTCTGCCGGCGCGCAAGGCAACCGAATTCCCGCTCCGCCGCGCCGCGGCCAGCGTGTGGAACCGGGATTCCAGCCAGTGCCGGTCCACCGGTGTGGGCGCGGTGACTTGATCCATCACCAGCCAGTAAGCGTTCTCCACCAGCAACACCAGCCGCCCGATGAACAAATCCTTCCAGCGCGGCAGGATGATGTGCGAGGCGTCCACACGAATCCCGAGCAGATCTTTGGCTTTCACCACTTCGGTCTTGTCGCAGGCGGATTCCGTGTGGCAGCTCAAACCATCCACGAAAAGCGTGCTCTTCGACGCCGCGCTCCGGCCGTATAGTTCGTGACCGCGCTTCCCAAAGGTCGTGGCCATGTACGCGCCGTCTTGCTGGTCGGTGATCATCAACTCGCCGTTGACCCGGCAGCGGATGCTGAGCAGATCGAGCATCCCGTGGCCTTGAATCCTGGCCGAGCCGCCCCGCACCGCCATCCGCAAAGCCGGGAATGCCTCATCATCGGCCAGCACCGCCCAATCCATGCCCCGGTACACCCGCCCGACCGGCGCCTTCTTTTTCTGATGCGCCCGTTTCAACCGCGCCATCTCCGCGTCGGTCGGGATGGCGTCGGCGGCAAACAACAGATCACCGGTATTCGGGCGCGAAGCTGCGCGCATCTCCAAATACGCCGCGGCCCGCAGCGCCGCATGACGCAGGTTCAACCGCCGCGCCAGTAGAAAATAGAACGCCGCCGGGTGCCACCCGTCGTTGTCGCCAAAGCTGATGCCGGTGAAGTCCACCGGGAACAGCAACGACTCACCGAGTTCCCGGATTTGCAGCGCGGGGTGTTGCTGACCGGTCGCGTTCTCCCAACTCAGGACGTAGCGCATCGCGTAGTTCATCCCGTAGTTCCAGTAGCCGGTCCCCTCGGGACAGCCGCCGCCGTTGGTGATGTACGACCGGAAATACTCGCCGAGCGATTTCTCGACGAACGGAATCAGTTTCCGCGCTTCGGGCCGGTCCTCGCAAATCGCCAGCGCCAGCAGCCCCATGCCGCCGCAACAGACGCCGTTCCAGTTCGACCAGCTCTTGTTGGCCCACCACGGCGGATTCTCCAGACACCGCAGCGCGGCGTTCAGGAGAAATTTGTCGAGCGCGTCGTCAAAGACGTTTCGCTCGGCGTCGGTCAGATCGGAACGGAACAGGTCAAACATCAATCCCACCGTGGCCGACAATTCGCCGTAGCTCAGGCAGAACGGCAGAATGTCGTGTTTCGGCGTCAAGGCGTTGGCCTCGCAACTGATTTGATTCCAGTCCGCCAAGCCCGCCAGATGTCGCAGCGCGGCGGCGCGATACCGCGGTTCGCGTCTCAACACCCACGCGGCGGTGAGGCATTGCAACCGGCGATCCATCGCCCGCGTACCGGCTTGATACGTCTTCTCCTGCCCCTCGCGGATGAGCGGGGCGCGCGCCAGCGCGTTGGCGTCGCGGAGCACCGCCTGCGCGGTGGCTCGGAGAAACGCACTGTGCAATTTTTCCTTGAGACCACTGACGAGCGACGCCGGCACATACAACCGGGGCGCGGGGCTCAATTTGAGTTCTGTCATCGTGTCTTCCATTTCTGAATGGCGGCCAGCAAACCGTCCGCCACCAACCGCCCGAGCGCCGCCTTCGCCGCCTCGTGATAATTCATACTGATCGAATCGCCGATGACGAGAATCCGCGGCAGGGCGGGTTCCGTCAACAACTCACACGTCTGCGCCGCCGGGTCCGCCTGCAGAATCTTGCCGGTCATTTTGGGGAGATTCGTGCTCATCTCACGGCGCGGCGCGGATCCGCACGAATAGCTGCGGCTCGTTCAACAAGGCCGGGCTGAGCGTGACCAGCACGGTCTCAACATCCGCCAGCGGCGTCCCCGGGGTCTGCCCGGCCCCGGTATCTTGCGTCCATGTTTTCATGTCGGTCGAAGTCCACACAGTGAATTGGAGTCCCGTCCGTGCTGCGGTGCGCCGCGTGTAGGCGAAGTTACCGGCTGCGAGACCGGCCACCGACGGGATGGGATTGTGGGAGGCGGGGTCGAGCGGGTTCAGTCCCCAAATGCGTTCCTCGTCGTTGCTCAATCCGTCGCCGTCGAGATCGGCTGCCGGATCGCTGAGGTCGGCGCCGACAAACGTCGCCGCCCACGCGCTGTAATCCGTGGGCCGGCCCGTGGGATAATACAGGTCGAGGATTTCCTGCACGCGCGCACGGACCGCCGCGGCGGCGGCTTCGTCGAAGATTTCGCCGTTGGGCCGGACTTGTTCCGTGGCGCTCACGAGCAGATTGGTGTCCCATTGCCGGGCGTGTTCGCGTTCGACGCCGTAGCCGCTCATGGTGGGTTGCTTGCCGTACCATTGGAGACACCACGCTTGGTACGCGGCATTGTTGGTTGGCACCAGCGATTGATAGTGGACGAGCAAATCATAAATCTCGACCGGCGGAGTCAGTCCCGCCGCCGCCACGCCGGCCGCCACCGTCGCGGGATTTTGCGGCAAGATGCCCCAGAAGTGGAACAGCGGGCGAACATCCTGTCCAACGGATTGGCAGAGTTGCAGCAGCAGGCTGTCGTTGTCCTCGGGCACCGAAACGTTGTAGGTGTCGTTGGAGTTGTAATAGAACCAGAACCGGCCCAAGCCGTCCCAACCGTAGAGCCGCGCGATGTCCACGAACTTCGCGTGGCCTTGCGGCTGATAGGATTTTTCCCAGTCGGCCATCGCGACCTTGCGGGGTGAGAAATTGAAACTGGTCATCCAGAGCACGGCGGTGTTGTCCAGCGGCGCGTTGGTCACATTCTTGAAATTGCCGTAGTCAACGGACGTGCGGAAGGCGTCGTCCAAGCTGTATCCAAAGTTCTGGTGCCACACCGGGACGTGAAGCAGGTTGACGGTGGATTCCGACTCGCCTCCGAATTTCGGGAAGAAATACGAGTGACCCTGTTCGTGGAAACAGTAGCTGGGCGCGAACTGGGGGCCGCGCACCAGATAACTGCTGGCGTTGCCGCCGTAGGAGGTCGTGGGGTTGTAGGTGTCGTTGACCGTCGGGTAGCCGGGCGCATAGACCGACGCGCGCAGGAGCAGATCCACCTGCAAATACATCGTCTCCTTGCCGCGGTCGCGCGGGAAGCCCATCAAATCGTTGATCGAATCCATCGCCGCGTCCCAGTCCGCCAGCAGCGACGGCGCGTTCGTGTTCGCGTAAATCCAACTCCGCGGCACCTGCATGTGAAACTTGTCGGTCTGAAAATCCGCCCACGGACCCGGTTGGGTTCGCTCGGAGTTCAACCATTCGCTGAGCGTGGTCTGATGATAACTCGTGGCGCGGCACAACGGCGACCGCGCCGCGCCGGTAATCGTGACATCCACAATCCCGGCATCGGCGCCGAGCGGCACCTCGAGGTAGATGCCGCCGCCGAGCGGGCTGGCAATTTTCGTCGTCGCGGCCTCGATGCTGTACAACAAACTCGACCGGTCGAGGCGTTTGATGGTCGGTTTGTTGGAGAAATCCCACGAATGCGCGCCGACGCGGATTTTGTAGCCGGTGCCGACCAGCGCGGCCGGCACGGTGACGGTGGCGATGGTGCCGGGCGCCAGATACGCCCCGGTTGGTCTGCGCGCCGGCAACGTCCAGCCCTGGGTGTCGCGGCCAAACGTTGCCGGGAAACTGGCGTTGATGGCCACCGTGTAGCTCTGGTTTGTTGGCGGCGCGGCGCACGGCCCCGGGAAGTTCGAGGAGCTGCCAAACATAAATCCGTGGATCAACGTCTCGTAATTCGAGATCACGCCGCTCGTGAACACGCGATCCATGATTGCCTGCATCGCCCGGTAGATCGTCCAGTTCAGGTCGTTGGTCGCGGCGGACCGGGTCAGCCCACCGGTCGCCGTCGCCAGCCAGAGCGGGCCTTTCACCTGATCGAAACTGCGCACGAGGTTGAACACCGAGGTGATCGTGTTCGCGCTGTCCGCAAACCGGTAGGCTTCCGTGTCAATCGTCTGGCTGAACGCCGCGATCTGGCTGGCCGTCAAGTTGGTCAGACCGGTGACGTGATCCTTCATCGTCTGAAGCGCGAGGATCAGCGGGTCGCCCGATGCGGTGGTGAAATTCCACGTCGTGTCGTCGGCAATGCCGGCAAAGTTCGTGCCGCCATCGCTCTGCAACGCGCCCGGCTCGATGCAGATCGCGTAGCTGCGATTCCAGTCCAGCGCCCCGGCCGTCGCGATCATGAGGAGATTGCCCGACAACGTAATCGCCGGGCTGTCGACCGGGAGATTCGCGGCCGTCCCATTCGTCAAATCCCGGATGATGATGTTGCCCGTGCCCGGCCGGAGATTCTGGTTGAACGTGGCCACCAACTGCGACCGCAGCAAGGCGTTCGTCGCGTTGTCGGGCGGGTCGCCGGCCACGAACTCAAACCCCGGACCTCCCGGTGGTTCGAAGTCGAGGTGAAAGATGCGGTCCCGGTTCAGGCTCAACACCACGCCCCCGCTGCCGACACCGGCCTGCCCGGTGCCCGACGTGTAAAACTGGCCGTCCGCGTATTCGCTGTCGGTGTAATTGAGATAGGGAATGCCGGTTTGCCACGCCGATGAACTATTGGTCAGCCCGACATCCACGCCATACAGCGTCTCGCCACTGAGCAACGGCGGGTTCGTGAACGTCCACGTCATGTATTCGCCGGCATTCCACGTGAAATCCTGGATGAAGCCCTCGGCATACACCGGCGTGAAATTCGTGCCCACGATGGTCCCGACCCGCACGACGTACCGTTTGGTGGCCGTCGCCTGTTGGCCGTCCGCAATCTGGTAGGTGATCGCTTTCAACCGCGCTGCGCCGATGCCGGTGCGAAACGTCTGACCCTTGGCCCCGCCGGTCGTCGCATTGTTCTCCGCCCACCATTTGTCAGTGCCGGTCACCGCGCCGTAATTGGCCATGTCGCTGCCGACCACGGCGGGCGGTTGCGGGCTGGCCGACATCGTGCCGCCCTGCGCCGCCAAGCCGACGAGGACGACCAACATCGCGCTGGTGACGAGCGTTCTCATGTTACGGCGCGGCGCGAATCCGCACAAAAAGCTGCGGCCCCTCCAACAAGGCCGGGCTGAGCGTGACCAGCACGGTCTCCACGTTCGCCACGGGAGTTCCCGGCATCTGAACCGCACCGGTATCCTGGGTCCAGGTCACCATGTTCGTCGAAGTCCACACCGTGTAATGGTAGCCGGTCAATGACGGCGTGCGCCGCGTGTAGGTGAACTGACTGGTCGTGAACGTCACCGGCTGATGTGATGCGCTGCGGGTGGGATCGAGACCGAACAGCCGCTCGGCGTTGTTGGTCATTCCGTCGCCATCGTAGTCGGCCTCGGGATCCGTCAGATCGGCGCCCGGAAACTGCGCCGCCCAGGTGTCGTAATCGCCGGCAGGACCGCCGTTGAGCAACTCGATCATGCCCCGCCCGAGCGCGTCGCCGACCAGCATGAACGTCTCGGCGTTGTGATTGTAGTGATACCCGGTCGCGGTCGGCGACACCGCGCTGCTCCGCCAATACCCGCGCGTGTCCTTCGACTTCACATTGCCGGCAAACTCCGGGTATTTCACGGTGTTGGTGACGGCCAGTTGCGCGTTCCAAACGGTCAGGTAATTGCCCGACATCGCCGCGCCGTCAAACCCGATCGTCGCAATCACAAACGGCGCGTTGGGCTGGATTCGGCCCGGGTAGCGACCCTCGTAGTATTGGCGGACGGTCTTGATCAGGTTGACGAGATTGGTTTCGTAGCGGCTGGCGTACAGGGCGCTCTGGCTGTCCCAGTGCCCCTGAAACCACGCGAAGCCGGCAATCTCGAAACCTTGCGCGGCCCATTGCGGGTAGTGCGTGGCGAAGTTGTCGAGAACGTCGGTCACATTGAACACCGAGTAGATGTTCCAGAAGTTGGTGGAAGTTCCGCCCGTGCCCGGCTCCGTGACCGCGCTGGCAGTGTGGTTGGTGCGGCTGATGTACGTCACCCCGTTGTGTCGGAGCTGACAACCCGAGGGATAGACCACGCCGTTGGTCCAGCCGATGGTCGGTCCCATGTCATTCTCGGCGAGGAAGAAATCGTCGTACTGCTTGCCGGCATACCAGCCGTAGGGCGACGGCGCGCCGTTGGTCGGCCAACTGTTCGGCGATTGCCCGTAGCCGGCATAGATCGTCCCGGCGTTAGTGAACGCCGGACTGCCCGGCGGCAGGATGTCCCAGAACAAACCCCGGTTGCCCTGCGACGTTTTGATGACCAGCACCGGCTCATCGTAGTACCAACCCATCACGTGACCAAAACCGAGTTCGGGTCCGATCTTGCCGGAGTCGGCGCCCTGCCCGACCATCAAGTTCGTATTGCCGATCGCCGTGATCACGCCCCGGTAAAACACATCCTGACGCACCGACCAGTTGCCGTTCGTGTCCAGCAAATGCGGGAACTTGCCCTCCACTTTGGCGATCGTGTGCAGCGTGCCCGGTAATGGGGCGCCCGCGCCATCCGAACCGGTCACGTTGCCCATGCCGACCATGTTGGACTGACCGGACAGGATAAAGACTTTGACCGGCTTGTTCGTCGTGCCCGGCGAACCGTCCGGCTTCGGCAGCGGATACGGCACAGGCGGTCTCGACAACGCATGGATCGGGCTGGTGTAGCTGGCGGTCACTTCATACCAATCCCCCGCTCCGTCATCGTCCGTGTCGGCCAGCAACGGATCGGTTTGGTGAAGTGTGATCTCGTCCCCGTCGCCCAGCCCGTCGCCCTCTGTATCCGGCAGCAGCGGGTTGGTGTGATAGACGAAAATCTCATCCGTGTCGCGCAGCCCATCGTTGTCCGTGTCCACCTTGATCGGACTGGTATTGTAAAAACTGACCTCGTTCCCGTCGCTCAATCCGTCGCCATCAGTGTCGGCGAGATTGGCGCGGGTGCCGAGTTGATATTCCTGCAAGTTCGTCAGCCCGTCCGCGTCATCGTCGCCGTCGGGCGTCAGCGCGGTGGCCGACGGCGGCGTGGTATTCGCCAACTCGTAGGCGTCCGGCATCCCATCGCCATCGCTGTCAACGATGACAAAATAGAAAAGCGCGCCAAGCAACGGCGCCCCGCCCGGCGCGCCATCCAGATACGAGTCCACCCGCCAATAATACGTCCCGCCCACCGGGACGCTGACCGTCACGTTCGTCACGTTCAGCCCGGCGCTGACGACCTGGGTCAACGCATTCGAATCCGTGCCGAACCAGACATCCACCCACACATCCGTGCCGGTCGTCGGCGGGTAATTCGTCCAACTCAGCGTCACGTCGCCGGCCGGGACCGACGCCCCGACCTCCGGCGACGGCCGCAACGGATGTTCCATGTCGAGATGGAAAATCCGATCACTCGAAGCGACCAGCGTCAGGTTGGAGTCGCCGATTCCGTAGGTGCCCGAACTGTAGCGCACCCCGCCCGGATACAGATTGCCGGTGACATTCAGATACGGAATCCCGGTCGTCCAGGAAGACGTCGAACTGAGCATCCCCACATCCACCCCATACGTCGTGTTGGCCGCCAACAACACATTCGTCGCGAACCGCCACGTCATATACTCCCCGCCGTTCCACGTGAACGTCTGGGTCGCCTCCTCGCGCGCGATCTCCGTGAAATTCGCTCCCGTCACCGTCCCGACCCGGATCCGGTACACCTTCGTCGGCTCCGCTTTTTGACTGGCCGTGACCTGATACGTCACCGCCTTCAGCAACGCCGGCGCGTTGCCGGTCGTGAACGTCTGTCCCTTCACCGCGCCCGCCGCCGAGTTTTCCGCCCACCATTTTTCGTTGCCGGTCACCGTCCCGTAATTGGCGATGTCGTACCCGGTAATTGCCGGCGCATTCGGGCTGGCCGACATCGTCGCTGCCAGCGCCGAAGTCACAAGGCTCCCCACCACCCACGCCGCGAGAAATCGAAAGGAAATCATTCGTCCGATGCTCATCACTCTGCTCCCGCCCCGCCCGTCATCTGCGCCAACGCCGTCCGCGCCGCCGCGCGCAGCGGCTCCTCTTTCTCGATGGTGCCACCCACGATCGTTTCCAAGACCGGCTTCGCCGCCGCCGCCCGCGCGCCCAGCTTGCCCAGCATTTCAACCGCCCGCAGCCGCGGGTTGCCCCGCAGCCGGTCATACTCGTCCCCACCGGCCGCCACCCGCGCCAATACCGGCACCGCCCGCTGCCCGTCGGGATCCAATCGCACGAGCTGCTCCATGGCTTTGTTCACACTGTCCGCTCCCATCCCCTCGCCGGGATGTTCCACCGCAAACGCCAGGGCCGACACCAGCTCCGCGTCGTTTCCGTCCAGTTTCTCGATCAGCCCCACCGCCCGGCCCAGAACACCAAACGACGTGCTCGGCACGCGCAGCGCCGCCGTCAGCGCCGCCACGATCACCCGCGGCTCGCTCGCCACCTGGTTCAGCGCGCCCAACGCCGCGATTCGCACCCACTGCGTCTCATCCTGCGCCGCCTTCACCAATGCCGTCGCCGCCTTCGCATCGGGCCGTCCCACTGCGCCCAACGCGGTCGCCGCGCGGAACCGAACCCACGCGTTCTCATCCGCCACCAGTTCCGCCAACCGCGAGAGCACCGCATCGTCAACCGGCAAGCTGTCCTTGGGCAAAGCCGCCAACACATCACAGCTCGCGCTGCGCACGCGCCAATCCGAATCCGTCAGCCCGGCCACCGCCGCCTGCCGACCGGCTGCGCCGCGTCGCGCCAACGACCGGCTCGCCAGAAACCGCGCATACGACAACGGCGACCGCAGCCACTCCATACATTCATTCTCAGCCAGCGCATCAAAACCGGTCTCCAATGTTTTCTTAAACCGATCGGCACTGTCCCGCACCCGCATCCGCTCTGGGATTGCCGGATTCTCCGGAAATTCCAATCGCGTCGCGGCAAACGTCATCCGCGCCCGATCGAACACCACCCGCACACTGGCCGGCAACTCGGTCAACACCGGCCCCGTCCATGCCGGCGTGGCGGCCGGCAACAATTCAACGGGCACTCCCTCCAATCCCACATCGAGCGCGTTGTTGCCGGTGCCCGTGGACGTGCTGGTGATGGCCAGCACGTTTGTGCCCGGCCGCAACAACCGCCGTGCGGTCGCGTCGAGTTCGATCTTCGCATATCCAGACCGCTGACCGCGCGTCGCCTCGGCGACTTGCGTCCCATTCAGAAACACCCGGCTGTGCGCATCCCGCGGACTGCGCAACTGCAGCCGCAACGCCGAATAGTTCGTCGTCACCAACGCAAACTCAAGTTGTCCGCCCGCGGCCGAATTCGTCGGCGCCAATGTTTCCCAAAGCTTCAGTTGCAGACCCGGCACGGCGGCCAGCCGCTCTTTGGCCTGCTCGCCGTACGGCAACCACGACATCACACCGACCCCGCGCAAGTCCTCCCACGCCTGATAATACTTTTTGCCCGTCCGGCTGTGCCACTGCACCGTCCCGTCGGCGAACCGTTTCTCCAACGCCACGATGACCTCATCCGCATCGCCGAGAAACCGCTTCAGCGCCCGGTATTGTTCCGCGGCCCGGTAGGCGTCGCCTTCCGCCAGATTGGCCTCGATTTGCTGCCGCGTGCGTTGTGTCGAGGCGCGCACCCGCGCCGCCACGGCCGTGAGTTGGGACAACCAGTATTTTTCCTCCGCGCTCGACACAACCTTGCCGGCGGCGGCGATGGCCGAATCAAAATCATTCCACCGTCGCGCTTGATACGCTTGCCGGGCGTCCAACAGCGGTCCGGTCAGGTCCGCCCCGAACACGCTGCGCGGCGCGCCGAGCACGCGCAGTTGCCGTTGCGGCAATGCAAACATCAGGGCCATCCCACCGGTCGTGAAGTCGCCGCCGAACCAGATGTAACCGGAATCATCAAATCGGGTCAGCGCCTCGTGATACGGCAACATCACCAACGCCCCGCGCCAGGTCCGGCAAAGATTGTAGTACCACGTCTGATAATCCAAAAACGTCCGCAACGCCTCCGGCCCCGCCAACGCGCACGCCGGTGCTCCCCACATCATCGAGAAATACCCGCCCGTGTGACCTTCTTCCCGCAGCCAATAACTTATCGCAACCGACTGCGCAAACACGGCCGCCGCCGCGCGCCGCTGCGGCAACAACCAGCACAGCACCGCGGCCAGGGAGTTTTTGCCATTGTCGTCCGGCAGACTCACCCCCGGCGGATGATCGCCATACGGCACCGCGCCCAACTCGGCGTACCGGCTGTAAAACGACACCGCCCGGTCAAACGCCACGCGATCCACGCGCAGCCCGCACTCCTGCGCCAACGCCATCGTGAGCGCGCACACCATGCCGGATTGGTTGAGCGCGCCGTAGCCGCCCGACGGATTGTTGTGCCCCCACGACCCGCACCGCATTTGGCCGCGCGCCAGATGATCCACGACACTCTGCAACCGCGCCAGCACGTTCGTGTCGCCCGTCGCCAGGTAATACTCCGCCAACAACAACCCGCCGTAGCCCAACGCCCAGTTGCTGTAGTCAATCGTCTCCAAGTCCGTATCGGCGACCTCGTACGCGGCCCGCCGCGCACCGTCGAAGTAGCGCGCGTCACCCGACGCCAACAACAACAGCCCGGCGGTGTACGTGCCGTGTCCGCCATCGGTCACCACTTTCCCCGAGGGCAACTGGGCGTCCAACAGATACGCGCAAGCCGCGTCCAAAATTCGCTGCGACTTGGCGCAGTTGAACGGCCAACTGGCCGCAAAAGCGCCGATCACCGGCACGCGCACGGTCACACGCTGCTCGCGTCCCTCGCGGCGAATCGTCAACGCGAGCGCGCCGTCCGCCGCTTCCGCGGCGCCGATCGCATGGCCCAACAACATCCGCGAATCGCCCTCCTCCGAAAACCGCGTGTCCCCCACCCCCAGCACCCGGTCGCCCGGCTGAAGAATTCCGTCTGACGGCGACCCGGACTCCACCGTCATGATTTCAAACTGGCAGCCGCGCATCCACGCCTGTGCCCCGGTCGGCCCCAAGTTGACCCGGCACCCGCGCTCCGCGCCATGCGGCGACCAGACGACGGATTTGACGACCGGCTCCGCCCCGAAAATGGCATGACTGAGAAACACACCCGCCAGTAAAAGAAACCCGGTCCGCTTCATAATCTGTGCGGCCAACATACCGGAGAAGCCACATAGACCGCTACGGCACGGTTGCGCCAAGTGCTACAGTGATTTGCGACAGAGGAAAGAGGGTTCGCCGCGGTTACAACGTGTACGCGATGTCCCCCTTCGCGTTGAGGGCATACCCTTCCCGTTTGACGATCTCCGGCCCCGGCAAAAACTCGTCGCCGATTTCCCCCAGCCGCTTCGTCAACGCCGCGTCCAATTCCCGGACCAGCGCGGCATGCTGCGGATCGGGCACGAGGTTGTGCAACTGCGCCGGGTCCGCCACGTTGTCGTACAGCAACCACGGCCCGTCCAACGACCGCACATACGTAAACTGCGCCGTGTGTAAGCCACGATACTCCCGCCCGCCATCCTCCCGCCGCCATTCGTGGAACGGCGTGTACAACGCCAGCAACGCGCTCTCGATGCCGGACGGTTTGCCCTCCACAATCGTCGCGCTGAAATCCCGGCCTTGCACAGCGGTCGGTACCGGCAGTCCGCACAAACGGAGAAACGTCGGCATCAAGTCCGGCGCGTCAATCGGCGTGTCATCCACGCGCGGGTGTTTCACCTGCGGATGCCGGACCAGAAACGGCACGCGCACCGACTCCGCCCACGGCCTCTGTTTCCGAAACATGCCCTGACTGCCGAGCATGTCGCCGTGGTCCGACGCGAAGATCACAATCGTGTTCTTGTCCAGGCCCGTCGCGGCCAGCGTGGCGAGCAACCGGCCAAAACACGCATCCAACGCCGAACAATGCGCGTAGTACCCGGCGAGTTCCTTGCGCGCCCGGTCGGCCACCGCAGCCGGCACGTTCGCCGGCAACTGGATCGCGGCCGGGTCGTACATCTTCTCGAATGGCTCCGGTGCCGTTCCGAACGGGTTGTGCGGCGGCCCCCACGACAACACCAGCGCGAACGGATTCTCGTCCACTTCCTCGCGGAGATACCGGCATGCCTCGTCGGTCTGCGCATCGGCGTCGTAGCCCGGCCAGCGGCGCGGCTGCGGGTCGTCGCCGAAGTAGTACGGCGAATTGCGGTAATCGTGACAGCATTCGTAACCTTTCCACCACGCAAAACCCAATCGGCGCTCTGGCGGAACGAACGCGCTGCGCCCGTGGCCGTCAATGTGCCACTTGCCGATGTACGCGGTCCGGTAACCGCCGTCGCGCAGGCACTCGCCGAGAAACGGACCGGGATAGCGGTCATACAAACACTGGTCGTTGACCATCAACTTGTGCCGGTGGGGATACACTCCCGTCATCAACGTTCCCCGGTACGGCGTGCAGACCGGCGTGCCCGACACGGCGTTGGCAAAATTCACGCTCGCCGCCGCGAACCGGTCCATGTTCGGCGTCTGGACGTTCGGGTCACCGGCATACCCAAACGCCTGCGCCCGCCATTGGTCGGCCAACACGAAAATCAGATTTGGTTTTTGATTCACTCCGTTTTCTTTCCTTTCAACAGCGGCACCAACTGCACCATCAGCATCCCGGCAAGCATCAAGCCACAACCGAGCAGCGCCCGGGGCGTCAACGTTTGCCCGAGCACCACGTAACCGGTCAGCGCGGCAAACACCGCTTCCATGCTCATCATCACCGCCGCCGGTCCCGCCGGACAACGTTTCTGACAAACCACCTGCAACGTGAACGCCACGCCCACCGACAAAATCCCGGCATACGCCACCGCACCCGCGCCCGCCCGCACCGCCGCCATCGTGCATGGCTCAAACCACCCCGCCGCCACGGCGCTGAGCCCGGTGCACACCGCAAACTGCACCGCCGCAATCCGCACCGGGTCGCCCCGTTGCGCCACGTGGTCAATGACCAAAATCTGGAACGCCCACAACACCGCGCACACCAGCACCAACAAATCTCCTTTCCCCATCGTCAACTCCGCCGTCACGCTCAACAGATACAACCCCGCCACGCACACCGCCGCGCCGACCCACAAGCTGCGCCGGGCTTGCCGCCCCAGAAACAACCCGATCACCGGCACCATCACGACATACAACCCGGTAATGAATCCCGCATTCGCGCTCGACGTGTATTGCAGCCCGACCTGTTGAAAGCCCGCCGCCGCAAACAAACACACCCCGGCCAGGAGGCTGCCCTTGAGCGGCAGGCCGGTATCACTGGTCTGACGCAGCCAAATCACCGGCACCAACACCAGCGTCCCCAACGCAAACCGCAACGCGTTGAAAGTCATCGGCCCCAACCCGCGTTCCATCCCAATCTGCTGGGCCACAAACGTCGAACCCCAAATCACCGAGACCAACAACAGCAATAGTTCGTAGCCCAAGCCGCCGGTTTTCACTGGGGTGGACATTCGCACTCCAATTCCGCAATCGCGGCCATCTTCCCGGCCAGATATTCCTTCACGCACCGCGCCACTCCGCCAACTGAAACATTTGCCGGGGCGGCATCGTGCTACCAACCCGCATAACCTTGCGACCACACATCCATCCGAGGTGGCAATCGCATGACGCTGGGTACTTGACCGGTTGTTAGGACGTTCCTGTTTCCTTCCTCGTTATGTTTACGGCCTCATTTTTTCCGAGACTCAACTGGATGGACGCCTCCGTCACCGGCTGGCTGGCCACAAACTGTGCCCCCTCCCATGTCAGCCTGGAGACGTTGACTTCTTTCACATCCTTCCAGTCCGCCGGCAAGGGCCACGTTTTGTTCGCAAACCCTCCCTGGCTGTAAGCGATAAGCGTCGGCTCCTGGCACCACGGCACCGGCAGGCAGACATCTGTGCCATCGGGCGGTTTCTGCGAGACCCACGGCAGGACTCGCAGAAAGAACTCGGACGGATACGTCACGTAATCCGGCCCGGCTGGGTCGCCCCGGATTTCACGGACGTTCGTCTTCATCACGTTGGTGCAGTACAACTCGGCCGGTAAATCCTGGATCGCTTCCCCGCCGTGCCACGCCCACGGTTGCAATCCGACGAAGCGGTCCCCGCGAAAGCCGTTCACCCATTCGGAGGTGACATCAATCCCCCGGTCCCGCCAGTACCGGTACATCTTCCGTTGCGTCGCCACTTCCTGCTCCTTTGTGTAACCAAGATACGGGCTGATCGGCTCCTGCGGGGCCAACGGGCGCGCGCCCAGAAAGGCGTCAATGTGGATGGTTTTCCCCTCCACCAGTTCCGGGATCATCGCCAGCAGTCCGTCAATCCGCTTCTGCACCAGCCCGTGCTTCCATTCCTGCGTGTAACTGATCTGGTACGACATCATCCCGCCCCACGCCTTGCCGGGGATGACCTGGCCGTTTTTGTCCTTCGCGATGATGTCTTTGGCCGCGTACTCGTCCCAGAGCGGACTGTCCGGATAGGCGTCAAACATATTCAGATGCAGACTGACGGTGGCGCGGTACCGGCGCGCTTCCCGGATGAGCCACCGCAGGCTGTCCCGCGCCGTCGCATCTTGCGGCCGCTTGAGATGCCGGTTGACCTCGCTCCAGTCCGGGTACTTCGAGTCGTGGCCCTCGTGGTGCCAGCCAATCAGGTAAACGATCTGCGGGATGCCGCAGGTCAGGTTGTGGATCTTGCGAATCGCATCAAGCGCCTGCTCGAACGTCAGGTAGAGCTTGTCCATTTTGCCGTCGCCGCCACGGGTCGCCAGCATCATCAGATACACCAGGCTCTGGTGATACGGCAACAACCACGGCCGCTCGGGCTTCATCGTCTTCGTGTAATCGTAGTATTCGCCGGAGGGTTCAGGGTTCATTGTGGTCCGTCCTTACGTTGAAATGCCCCGCCCCAAAAAAGCGCACCGGCGCCGGCAGGATCAGCAAGTCGCGCCGACCCGAAGGTTTCCTGTTTCGAATAATTTCTGACTATGGATTTTCTGCTCCGCCATGAATTCGGCGGCTGATTGCTGCTGGCGAAAGACCGGCAACGCCGCATCGCCGTGTTCCACCATCCATTCTTCCAGTTCCCCGCGCAGCCGTTCCAATTCCTCCCGGTAACGCGGATCGTCCACCAGATTCACCAGCGCATCGGGGTCGTTCTCGAAATCGTAGAGTTCTTCCCAGACCCGGTAGAGAAACAGCCTCACCCGCGCGGCGCTACCGGGATCGGCCTGCATTGCTTGGAACGTGCGACCGGTCTGCGACTCGTTCTGGAACACGCGCTGGCCGTCCGACCACGGGTTGAAAATGTAGCCGAACCGTTTGTCCTGCACGCACCGCATCGGATACCGGCGTCTGCCGTGCGTCTCATGAAACTGCGTGAACACTCGCGTCCGCGTCGCGTCTTTCCCGCCCAGCAATACCGGCAGGAACGACCGTCCATCCACACCGGCCGGTATGGGCAGCCCGGCGGATTCCAGCACGGTCGGCAGGTAATCAATCCCGTTGATGAAATGGTCGTTGTCCACGCTGCCGGGTTTGATCCGTCCCGGCCAGCACGCGATCCACGGCGTCTTGGTGCTGTGCAGATAACAATTCGTCTTCGCAAACGGAAACGCCATGCCGTTGTCGGACAAAAACATGATCAGCGTGTTCTCGTACACGCCGGCATCCCGGAGCGCGGCCATCACGCGCCCAACCGTGTCATCGCACCGCCGGCAACTGCTCGCGTACTCCGCGATTTCCCGGCGCACCTCCGGTAGGTCCGGCAAGAACCCCGGCACCTCGACTTCTTCCGGTTGGAAAACGCGCGACGGCGGCGGATAGGTGATGCCGTTTTTGCCCTGCAACTCCGCGTCGTTGCCGTGGAACGGCCGGTGCGGGTCATGCGAGTTGGCCATCAGAAAGAACGGCTGGCCCTGCGTCTGCGCGAGAAATTCCCTCGTGAACCGGTAATACAACTCCGGGTCGCGTCCCCACGCCAACTCCGGCATGTCCTGAGAAAAATCCCACCGGTATTCCTGTTTCGGCGACGAGTGGCCGACTTTCCCAAGGATCCCGGTCCGGTACCCGCCCTTGCGCAGTTCCTCCGTCAACAGCGGCACCGGGCTGCCGTTGATGTGATGAAAACCCTCCTGCCCGCTCTTATGCGGGTACCGGCCCGTCATGATCGCGCCGCGGCTCGGCTGGCAGACCGCGATGGTGATGTGCGCGTGGTTGAACCGCATCCCCGCCGCCGCCAGCGCGTCCATGTTCGGCGTGCCGTCGGGTGTCCGGCAACCATACGCGCCGACGGAGTTCCAGTTCAGGTCGTCGGCCGTGATTAAGACAATGTTCATCCGCCCATCACATTTGTATCCGGCATGTCGTAACACGCGACAATGTACGGATGGTTCTCGTCGTAGGTCGTGAGCGGTTTGGGATTCTCGACCCGCCCCGGCTCGCGTCGCCCCCGGCCCACCACGCCGGTAAAAGCGTCGCCCAAGTCTTGCCGGGCTTGCTCGGCGAGAGCGGTGAGTTCGGCGACTACCTCGGGGTGCGCGGCGGCGACGTTGTGTTGTTCGCCGACATCCCGGTCGAGATCGTACAACTCAGGCGCGACGGCTTGCGGCTTGGCGAAGCCGACGGCCTGGAGAAAATGGAGTTTCCATTTTCCTTTGCGGACGGCATGCAGGCTTTCGTGCCGGTAGTAAAAGAAACTCTCATGCGGCGACCTGGCTCCCGGCTTGTCGAACAGCAACGGCGCGATATCCCTGCCATCCATCACCCGGTCCTGCGGTTCGGTCGTTCCGGCCAACCGCGCCAACGTCGGCAGCAGATCCATCGCGGTGACGAGTTCGTGGCAGACCTTGCCGGCGGGAACTTTCCCCGGCCAGCGGACAATGAACGGCACGCGCTGACCGCCTTCCCACGTCTCGGCCTTCGTCCCGCGCAACGGCGCGTTGCTGCCGCCTTCGCCATTGGCGCGGGAACCGTTGTCGCTGGTGAAAATGACCAGCGTGTTCTCGTCCAAGCCCAACTGCTTCAACTCGTGAAACAACACCTCGGCCGCCCAATCAATGCACTCGACCGCCCCGCCGTAGCCGCCGTTGCGGGACTGTCGCAGAAACCGGTGCGGCACGAACAACGGCACGTGGACGTACATGTGCGCGAGGTAGAGGAAGAACGGTCCGCGCCGGTTGTCGCGGATGAACCGGACGCATTCCTCGCAATACCGCTCCGTCAACCCGCGTTGGTCGGGCTGCTGTTGGATGACCTCGGCGTTTCGCATCAGCGGCAAGGGCACGCGCCACGGCGGACGATTTTCGGGCGGCCCCTGAATCCCCATGTCGTTGCTGTACGGCAGGCCGTAATACTCATCGAAGCCGTGATTCGTCGGCAAAAACTCCGGCTGGTCGCCGCAATGCCATTTGCCGACGATCTTGGTCCGGTAGCCCTGACCTTTCAGCAGCTTCGCGATCGTAATCTCTTTCGGATTCAGCCCGATCGCGTCGCCGGGAAACAGCACGCCTTTCATGCCGACCCGTTGCGGGTAACAGCCGGTCAGCAACGCCGCCCGCGACGCCGAGCAGACCGGCGACATCACGTGGTAATCCGTGAAGCGCATTCCCTCCGCCGCCATTCGGTCGAGCGCGGGCGTGCGGTTCACCGCCGACCCGTAACAACCCAGGTCGCCGTAGCCGAGGTCGTCACAGTTGATCAAAATGAAGTTGGGTCTGTCGTCGGGCTTACAGTTCATGTTCGGTGAGCCAGTGCAGTTGCGGCCAGTGTTTGCTGCCGGTGTTGGGTTGGGGAACGCCCGGCGTGCTGCGCCCGTCTTTGACATACCGGGTGAGCAGGCGTTTCAACTCCGCCACGATTGCCGGGTAACGGTCCTGCACGTTGTGCCGTTCCCCGATGTCCTGCGCCAGGTCGTAAAGCTGAATCGGCGGCAACGCGGCGGCTTCCGTCGACCCCGGCTTCGGATCGCTCCAGCCGCCCGAGTCCGGGCACATCTCCAACTTCCATCGTCCCTGCCGAATCGAAAACGAACCGTTGATCGAGTGATGAACCACGGGACTGCGGAATGCGGAGTGCGGGTCGCGGAATATCGGCGCCAGGCTCACGCTGTCCTCCGCCGCCGAATCGGGCAGCCGGTAGCCCGTGATCTCCGCCATCGTCGCCATCAGGTCCGACAGACACAACGTCTGCTCGCAGCGACTACCGGGCGCAATCACCGCCGGCCACCGGATGAGAAACGGAATCCGGTGCCCGCCCTCGAAGATGTCGGATTTCATGCCGCGAAACACGTGGCTGGGATGGTGGTGGAACCTCGCCAGCTCCGGGAAGTCGGCCATCGGCGAACAACCGTTGTCCGACGTGAAAATCACGATCGTGTTCTCCGCCAGCCCGTGCTTTTCCAACGCCGCCATCACACGCCCGACCGTGTCATCCACCTGCAAACAAAAATCCCCGTATTCGTTTGTGCCCGATTTCCCGCGAAACTCCGCCGTCGGCAAAATCGGCGTGTGCGGAGCCGGTAACGGAAAGTAGAGAAAGAACGGCTGCCCGCCAGCGGCGTACCCGGCAATCAACGTTTCCACCTTCGCGGTCAGCGTCGGCAGGACCGTCTGCGGATCGAAGTCATCCGCCATCACACCGGCCCGCATGAACCGCTTGCCGGTGACCTGTTCCCAGCGTCTTGTGGGCACGGAGCTTGCCCGGTCGTTCTCGATGTAAACGTAGGGTGGCATGTCGAGCGAGGCGCTGATGCCGTGGAAATAATCAAACCCGTGCTGGAGCGGCCCGTTGGTGATCGGCGCGGCAAAATCAACCTGCGCTTCATCCTGATACGTGGAAGCAATCCCGCCATCCTTCAATCGCCATTCGAGTCCGAGATGCCATTTGCCGACGCACGCCGTCCGGTAGCCCTGCTCCTTCAGCATCGAAGCCACCGTCAGCCGCCCATCCTCCAAAATCGGTCGCGAGTACCCGCCGGTCACCCCTGATTTCAACACCGACCGCCAACTGTACCGGCCCGTCAACACGCTGTACCGCGACGGCGTGCAAACGGCGGAACTGGAATGCGCGTCGGTGCAGCGCATCCCGCCCGCCGCGAGCCGGTCGAGGTGGACAGTCTTGAATGCCGCCCGCTCATTCAGGCACGACACATCGCCGTAACCCATGTCGTCGGCCAAGATAAAGATCAGGTTCGGTTTCACGTCGGATTTCTCTTGGGCGAAAGATCGTCGGCGCTATTGACCTTCGCGCCCGGCGGCATCGGGACCGGGCCGGTCCGCAACGGATCGTTCGTTTCCTTCATCCAAGCTTCCAACTTTCCCCGCATCTCTTCCAAAACCGGCTGCGTCACCGACTCGCCGGCAAGGTTGTTCGTCTCGTTCGGATCAAACACCAAATCGTACAGCGCCTCCGTCGGCATCGGCCGATCAGGCCAGCCGTGTTCCAGCCAGACCGATTTGCTCGGGCTGTCATCGCAGTTGGCCAGCACCGGCCGCCCGCGCTCCGTGAATCGGCGGATGTATTTCCAGCGTTTCGTCCGCACCGCGCGCATCGGCTCGTAGGCGGCGTGATAGTTGACCTCGAAAAAGAGCGCATCATGAATCTCACCGTCAATCCCCACCAGCGACCGTCCCCGCAACCACGCCGGTGCAGGCGCGCCCGCCAGCTCGCAGACCGTTGGAAAAATGTCGAGATGACTGGTCATCGCATCCACCACGCGACCGCCATCGAACACGCCCGGTAACCGCAAGATCAGCATTGTGCCAATACCGGAATCTTCGAGGTTGCATTTCATGCGCGGGAACGCGATGCCGTGGTCGGTTGTGCAGATGACGAGCGTGTTTCTGGCCAGACCGGTCCGCTCCAGCGCATCAAAGACCTTGCCCATCTTCGCATCGAGGATGCGGGCGCACGCCTTGTAGCGGGCCATGTCCTGCCGGGTCTGCGGCGCATCCGGCAACGGCGCGGGCGGCAGACAATACCGCGGATCATCCGGACATTCCTCCAGCGGCGGGAACTCGCGATGCGTTTCGCCGAAACCAGCCGTGAGGAAGAACGGTTGCGGCGGCGCATTCTCCAGAAAGGACACCGCCCCTTCGCAGCCATCCAGACCGGCATGTTGGTCATACCCGATGACCTGCCAGGGCATTTGGTCATCCCGCTTGAGCGCAATGTGCTGGACGCCGGCCAGCGCCGACGTGTAGCCCACTTGGCGCAACGTGTGGATGATGTGCTGCCGGTAATCGTTCAACCGCCAGCCCCGGTGGGTCAACCCCGTCATGCCGTTCTCGTGCGGATAACAGCCGGTCAGCAACGCCGCCCGGCTCGGACTGCACGTCGGGTTGACACAGAAGTTGTGCCGGAACAACACCCCCTGTTCCGCGAGCCGTTGCAGGTTCGGCGTCGGCACCGCATGACCATAAGGCTGAATGTACCGGCCCGTGTCGTGCGAATGGATGTAGAGAATGTTGGGTGGCTGCTTCATGGGTGCGGCGATTCTATCCGAGCATGTCTCCCGCCGCCACACGCCACAACACCCGTGCCGCAAACACCGCTGTGTCCCGCACCGCCTCCACGGGAATCTTCTCCGGCGTGTCCCCGGCCATGTGCAGGAACCGTTGCACCGGCCTCTCCTCCCGGCCACCCGTGATCGCCCCGGTTTTCACTCCCTGCAACACGAACGGATAATGATCGGAGTGGCATTGCATCCGGTGGCGGCACGCAATCGCCTCGCCCATCTGCGCCGAAAGCTGCGCCACGAACGCGTCCGCTTCCGGCCAGTTGTGAAACAGCAACCCGCGCGGCCCCGCCAGCGGCGGCATATCGCAGTTCAACATCCACCGCGCGCGCCGCCAGTCGTCCGCGTGCGCCCGCGCGTGGTGATGCGATCCGAGCAGACCGACTTCCTCCGCCCCGAACGCGATGAACCGCAACGCGCGTTGGAAATGCCGCCGATGCGGCGCGAGCAACCGCGCCGTCTCCCACACCACCGCCACGCCCGCCGCGTTGTCGTACGCGCCCGGGCCGATCTCGTGCGAGTCGAGATGACCGCCCATGATGACCAGTTCGTCGCCGCCCGGCCACTCGCCGACCACGTTCCACGTCGTGGCGCGTTCGCAGCGGCCATCCGTCACCAACTGACACTCGCCCGCGCCGGCCAGTCGCTGGAGCAACCGACCGGTCTCGTACGGCACGCTCACCGCCGGTATCGCGCCCCTTTCTCCATTCCCCACGCTGCCGGTGTGCAGGATCATGCCGGGCGTGCGATTGCTCAGGACAAATCCCGCCGCTCCGTGTTCGACGCACCGCGCATACACCTCCAGGCGATGGCCGCTGGCGGCGTCGGTCAGGACCAACCGGCCCGCCACCGCCGGCCCGATCTCCTCGACGGATCCGCCCCCCACGTCCACCAACGGCGCGCGCACCTCGCCCGCCGCGCTGTACGGCAACGTGTAGCAGGGAAACTCCCGGCCCCGCTGCGTCAATCGGCCCGGTGCGCCGCGCCGCCACGCGTTGAACTCGAACGGTTCCAGCCGCGCATCCGGGAAGCCGTATTCCCGCAGTTTGTCGCGCATGAACTCGGCCGCCCGCCGGTAGCCATCCGTGCCGGCAAACCGCGGCCCGATGTCATCACAAAGCGTGAACAAGTTACGCGCCAGCTCCCCGCTTTGAGTCGCCGCCGCGATAATTTCTTGGTCAACATCTCGTCCTTTCCCGCAAAAGCCCGACCGCCCACCCTTATCGGTCCGGTTTCTTGCGCGGACGCTGCTCACCAGAGTTCTGTGGCTCATCGAAATTTGGCCCCCGTCACAAAGATCATCGCGTCGTGCCGCACCTCGTTGGCGCCGACATACAGGCCCCAGCGGAACGCGTTTTTCCCTACCGGCCGGTCGTAATGACCGGCGCCGACTTTTTGGTCGTTGAAATACACTTCGTAGTCGCGGCCATTGTCCCGCACCTTCAAGCCGAAACTCTTGCCGGTCATGTTCGTGGCGATCACCACATCCTCCTGATGCCGGCGATGGTTCAACTTGATGTCGCCGGTATCGGACAGATTGATCATGACGCTCCAGTCGTTCAGATTGTTCTTCGATTGAAAAATCGCCGCGCCGTGCGGTTTGACGATCGTGCAGGTGCCCTCCCACTCGTGCCAGACGTTGGTCGGGCCGGCGTCCCATTGTCCACCAAACGCTTCAATCCGCGCGGCCAGTTTCCGGTCGTTCCGCACATTCGTCTCGCCCTGGAACAGCCGGAAGATTTGCGTGTTCCCGTCCTCCTGATACCACCGCGTCCATTTCGCGAAGTCGCGGCGGGGAATGGAGGCGTTGCACAACGTGTGAATCGCGATCGCTTTCGGAATCGGGCCGCCGGGCACGGGATGTTTGACGCGGATGACAGAGCCGGTCACGCCCCGCGTGCTGTTGCTGCCCACCGGAATCACGCCCTCGGCCAGCAACGACTCGAACGTCGGGTCGGTTCCCTCTTGTGAATACAGTTCGTGTTCCTGCACCGTCCCGGCGGACAACCCGAAACTGCCAACCGCCACGCCAAAGCCCACCAGCATCACAAAGAATTTGCAGGGCGCGCATCCCCGTCGTTTGGGGTGCGCGCCGCGAGGAATGATCAACCCTGTCCGCGGCGCGATTCCTAAACGACAGCCATCGCGCCCTACAACAGCCTGTCCCAAACTTGCTCGCTTCATCATCCCGGCACACTCGCTCCCGGTTGGCGAAACACGACTTCCCCATCTCGCGGCAGATTTAATTCGAACATTCCCGGCTGCACCTCGGCAACCGCGCTCCGCGGGTGCGCTTCGACCTGCGGACTCCGCAAATCCAGTTTCACCCGACACGGCTCACCGGCCAGACTCTTGACTCGCACCCATTCCGTCGCGCCGCCGCGACGCCGGGCGGAAACCAGGAACGCGCCCTCGGCGCGCAAGTCCTGAAACTCCACATCCTCCCACGCTGCCGGTAGCGCGGGGAAAATTCGTATCAACACCGGTTCATCGCGGGCCGGGTCGCTCCAGCTTTGGAGCAGCATCATCTGGACGTTGTTCAACACCGCCAACGTGGACTCGATGCACGGCGGCTCGCCCCACAGACCGTTCGGGTGCAATTCCTCCTGGAGCCGACGCAGTCCCGCCAACACCGCGTCGCCATTGCCGACGGAAGCCTGGATCGGCCCGGCATGGGCCTGCACCATCGCCTGCAACGGCTTGTCCGGTTGCCAGCCCGCGGTACAGGACTTGCGCAAAATCTCCCGATTACCGGGCTGCTCGATGTTCACCAGATACAACGGATACATCATCAGCAGATGCGACAAATGCCGGTGATGCTCCCGCGCCGGCTCATCCCGGCCGAGCCGGTAGCCCTTCTCGTCCGCCGGGAAGTCCACCAACTTCGCGATCACCTCCCGCCAGCGCGGGATCAGCGGATCATCCATCCGCAACCGCCGGCAAGCCTGGAGCAACATGTGACAGCCCCACTTCAACAGCGCGAGATCGAAGTTGCCGTCCCGCCACACGCCGGTCTCGGGCGAGTAGGTCGGCGCGAGATGATACCGGCCATCGTCGCCCTCCTCCAGCAGATGCAAATACAGATTCACCGCGCGCCGCAGCAACGGAAAGACGGTCTCCCGCAACAGCGCCTCATCCATCGAATACCGGTATTGCCACCACGCGTTGTGCAGCAACCACGGCAGACACCCGACCAGATGATAGTACCGCATGTCACTGCGGCGCGTCCCGGCCAGGTCGCCCGCCGTCGCCAACGCCAGATACGCCGAGTCCGTCTGCCATTCTGCCGGCTCGACGGCGCGAACGAGGCTCTCGCGATGCGCCTGCAAGCGATTCACGATCTCCGCGCCCTGCTCCAGCCGGTTGGCCGCATACACGCCCCAGTGCGCCGCCTGCGTGTTCCAATCATGCGTCGCATACGGCCACGACCCGCCTTGAAACCAAATGCCGGACGTATCCACGAAACTCCGCCCCGCCCGCGCCGTGCAGCCCAGCCGGTACACCGTCTGCCAGTACAACGCCTCCAATTTCTTGTCCGGGATGCGGACGTAACTGCGCCGGTAATACGCGTGCCACCAGGCCCGGTGACGTTCCGGATCGTATTGCAGATTGGCCGATGTCCCGACGACCAGCCGGTTGGCCTCCTCTTTCCATGCGGTCACATACCGCCCACCGGCCAGCAAATCCTGAATCCACATCCCGTTTTCCAACCGCCCCGGCGGATTCGGGATCAGCGGCTGAAGCGTCGGCCGGTAATGTTCCCCGTAGCGCTTCGCAAACGCATCCAAGCTGGCCGCGTCCGTGGGATAGCCCTCGCGCGTCGTGCGGGCCGCAAACGGATGCCACTGCCACCGCAACCCCGTCGCGCCCGTCCACTCGGTCACGCCGACCAGGTCCTCGGCGTGAACAAAATGCCGGAGACCAATCTCGCCGCGCTCGGTGGTGATCGTGCCGGTCAACTCGGCGTTCCACAAATCCTTCCGCCACCGACAGCCGGTCAGCTTGCCGGCATTTTCCAGCGTGAAATATCCGATCCGAAACCGCGGCCGGCTGTACGCAGTCCAGCCGTGCGTTTCGTCGCGGCGGTCGTGAACGTCGGCGCGAAACATCTCCAGACAGAGTTTCCCGTCGCGCCGATACAGCATCGAACCGAGCAGCGCGTTGCCAAAATGGGGCGCTTCCTTCCAACTGTCCGGCACCGTCTCCCAGATCATGTCGTGCGCCGCGAGAAACGCCGGCCAGTCAACGGTGGTAAGCGAACTCGTCATGGCGTGGCCACCGGCAGGAGTTTGTCGGTCAACTCGACCCGCTGCCGCCAGCCCTTGCCGGTCACGGTGACGACCACGGTCGTCGCGTCTGATTTCACCTTCAGATCCACCGGCTCGCGACCGCGAGTCAGCAACGAGGCCAGCGTGACGGATGCTTCGGGGTCGAGTGTTTGCCAGCGCATCATCGTCGGCGGCTCGGCGCGCGCGTCGGTGAGCAACGCCACCGCATGACGCAACCGGGCCGGGCGGTCGGCGGCAAACGTCATGCGCGCCACTTCGCACTCGCCTTCGAGCAACACATCGCGCTCGCCAAACCGGGCCGGTTTCTCGGTGTAGGTGCGCACCTCGACCGGGTGCCGGGCCGGTGCGACCATGCGGTCCAACACGAGGAGGCCTTTGTCGCCGAGCACCGCGAACAGCCGGGTGACCAGTCGCGGACTGGCGCGGGTCAGGTAGAAAGCGCGGGTGGCGTCCAGTCGCAACGCCGCGCCGGTCGGCAGCAGAAACGACGTGGCGCTGGCCTGCGCGTAACCGCCGCGGCGTTCGTTGTACCCGCTGTAGGCGCTGAGGCCGGCAATAAACAGCGTGTTTTTGGAGGCGCTGTTCCGCTCGTTGATCTCACGCGCGCGGCCCGCCCACGCCGAGGCGTAGTAACCGGCCTTGGTCAGCGTGCTGATCATCCGCTCGGTGCCGACCACGCCGTGCCACGAGAGCAGGTCATCGTGCGTGTGCGGTCCGCCCAATTCGCCGCCGCGAATCGCCGCGTAGATGGTCGGTTGCGGCCAGCGGTCGGCGATCATCGCCCAACCTTGTTTCGGGAAATACCGCACCATGTTCGTCACCGCGGGCGCGGAAGGAACGTCGGTCAGCGGGTCGGGGAGAATCAACAGATCCTGCGGCACGCCGTAGCCAATGTTGCCGGCCGTGGCGTCGGACTTTGGTGCCTTTACCGACACCGCGCCGGGCTGCGGAGTGCGCCGATCCGCTTTTGATTTGCGAGCGGCCCGGTAGCGGTCTTGATAATCTTGGAGCGTTTTGAGGGCTGCCTTGTCGCCGAGATGTTCCGCCGCGGCGAGCAGGGAGGAACTGATGTTGCCATGCTGGTTGTCACCGAACCCGCAAGCCTCGTCGTAGGGCACAAAGTACGTGCCAAACGTCAGCGATTGACGAAAGCCGGGCGATCGGAAGCCTTCATGTTTCAAGCCCGTTGCGCGCTCGTAGCTCATGTAGAAAAGCGATAGGTAATGGATCGTCCAGTTCCAATACCCCAACCCTTCCACCCAGCCGCCCTCGGTTTGTTGCAAATAGTCGAAGATGGGCTTGAACGAGGCGTCCACCCGGTCCAACACGGTCTGGGCTTCGTCGAGGTCTTCATACATCGTCAACGCCAACAGGCCGGGCCCGCTGTTGCAGACCGCATTCCAGTTCGAGACAATCTCCTGCCACCAACTCCCCCGCTCGCCGTCCGTCGGCAAGTTGCGTCCCTTCCCGGTCAGTCGCAGGAACGGCCGGATGCAGTGCTCGCGCGCCAACGCCACAACCGCGGCGCGTTCCTCGACCGTGAGATCGTTGTAGAGCAGGTCATACGCGACGGCGATCCCGGCGATGTACTGGCCGTGTTGCAGACTGAACTCCCTCAGCGGTTCGAGCCAGCTCCGCATCGCCTGAACCGTCTTCAGCGCGGCTTCCAAGTACCGCCGGTCGCGCGTCCGATGCCACTGAATCGCCAGCGAGGTGAGCCGTCCTTGAATCAGAAATCCGCGCTCGAACGGACTGATCTCCTGCATCGGTTGCTCCACATCGCCCAGCGCCGCGTCGGCCACCGTCGCTACTTGCTCGCAAGCCCGCGCAAACGTGTCGCCCCGGCCCGCGACCATCCGTTCGATTTGTTCTGACGACACAAACAGCCGCGGATGCGCCGCCAGCACCGTGAACTGTTTCGGTTTCTTCCAATCCGGTCGCGGCGGCGAATTCGTCACTTGCGCCTGAACCACCGCCGCCGCGACGATCACGACCAACCATTGTCGCAAAGACATTTTCATCGGAAAAACTCCCGCGGTCGCTTGCCGGTCGGCGTCTTTCGGAATCCGAACGGAGTCGGCTGATAGCGCCCGATCGGCTCCACATTCCGTTGGAAGGAAATCTGGCCCTCCATCCCCAGACACCAATAGACGCCGTTGACCAGCAAGCGCCGCAACGATGGATCCAGCAGGTCGGTCGCCGCGCCCATCGTGGAACAGAAAATCCGCGCCCCGTTCCGTTCCCGAATCCACGCCACCGGCATGGTCGGCGTGTCGGGTTTGACCGGGTCGTTGGGGTTCATGCCCGTCAACACGTGCCCGTCCACCAACACCTCGACATCGCCGGGCGGATGCACCGCGTACACATCCGTCGGCCCCCAAATGGTGCCGATGCCCTGACAAATCGGATGCCCGGCGCGCGGAATGCCGCGCGTGCTCTCGACGCCGTGTTTCCCATGATGCGCGACCCAATTCTCTCCGAGCACCTGCCGGCCAAAATCGCGCAGATGGGCGTACGGACTGGCCGGGTTGCGTGAATACCGGAACGCGTGCGTCGCAGTCCGCAACCCGAGCAGCGGTTTACCGGCGGAAAGATAGTTCACGAAATGCGCCATGTCCGCGTCCGGTAACTCCCGAAACCGCACGAACAACACCACCATGTCCGCCGTGTCGAGCAGATGCATGCCGGGAATGTTGGTCTGGCAATTCGGATCCACGAGTCCCGTTGCCGGATCAATCGCAAACAGCACCGTGCACCGAAACCCGTGATGCGCGCTCAGGACCTGCGCCAACATCGGCAACGCCTCCTCCGACCGGTATTCCTCGTCGCCGCTGATCAAGACGATGTGTTTTCCGTTCGCCGGTCCGACGGTTACCCACAGGTCGTTATCGTTCATGATAGCGGGAGAAAAAATTGTAGGGCGCGAATCCCCGTCGTTTGGGGTTCGCGCCGTTGGGGACGCGCCACCACGCTTGTGGCGGGCAGCCTGCACGACAGGCCTGCCCGCCCTACAATGGACGGACGGAGATTTTCCATCGCAGTCAATTCCATGGATGAATTACCACTTTCCCGCAGTTACCGGACACCTGCACCGCAAACGCTTCCCGGATTCGATCCAGCGGGAACGTGTGCGTAATCAGCGCATCAATTCGCTCCGCAGACCCACGGATGGTCGCCATCATTTGTTCCGTGTGTTTCTGATGATTCCAATGCCAGCAGCCGAACAACCGCAGCCCCTTCCCCACCACCGCGGCGATCTCGATGGCGCCGCCCTGTCCAATGAACGCCACCTTGCCGCGCGGCTGGATCATTCGGATCAACGCCTTCGCGGCCTCATCGGAGCGGGTGACATGCACGCCATAAGGAAACTTTCTCCCGCCAGGATTCTCCTGCGGATCAAACACCGCTTCCACCCCCATCCGTTTGGCCAGTTCGCGCCGGTAGGCGCTCGGATCCACGCCGACCACCCGCGCGCCCCGGAACAGCGCCACCGCCGCCGCGCCCAACCCGACCGGCCCCAGCCCGGAAATCAACACCGTCTCACCGGCCGCGACCTCCATGGACTCCATCGCGTTGAAGCCCGGCCCGAATCCGCAACACGCCATCGCCGCATGGTCGTAGCTGATGTCGCCGGGAATCGGCACGAGCAACCAATCCTGCTGGATGACGTATTGCGCCGCGGTAAACCGCCCGGTCGCGGAGCCACAAATCTTCAGGGCGTCGCGCGGCGCCGGACAATAAATATGCTCGCCCGACCGGCACAGCTCACACAGCCCGCACGCGTCTTGCGGCATCACCACCACGCGGTCACCCACCGCGACCGACCGCACCTTCGGCCCGATCGCCACCACTTCACCGGCCGCTTCATGGCCAAAACCGCCGCGACGGGCGCGGTCCCGATGCTTGAACTCCGTGCACAACGGCGCGGAGAACACTTTCACCAGCGCATAGTTGTCGGCAACCACCGGGTCGGCGACTTCCACGACGCCCGGCTCCTGTCCGCCGCCCATTCTTGCTTCTTTCATCCTGACCTCTCCCTGAGACTGTCGCCGATGCAGAACGGCGGGCTGATTCGCTGACTCGGTGTCATCCGGCCGCCTCACGATCCGCATCGCGTCACATCGTTGGCGGATGGTAGCGGGTTGGAGCTATGCCGCCAACACCCTCACCGATGTCGAAGGCTCACTTTGTCGCATGGGCAGATTACGTTTGCCGCAATTCTTGGCTAGGCACTGGAATGGGGAACACGTAGCGTTCGCGGCGACGACGAGGCCGACACGGTGAACCGATAACGGACCCGAGGAACATGACGAGCGAAGAACGATTGCAATGGTGGCGGGAAGCGCGGTTTGGGATGTTCATCCACTGGGGACTGTATGCCGTGCTTGCCGGGGAGTGGAAAGGACAGAAGACTCCCGGCCTCGGCGAGTGGATTATGCGCGATTTGAAAATCCCCATCTCGGAATACGAGCAACTCGCCAAGCAATTCAACCCGGTCAGGTTCGACGCCGAAGCGTGGGCGGAGTTGGCGAAGGAAGCCGGCATGAAATATCTCGTCATCACCGCGAAACACCACGACGGTTTCTGTATGTTCGATTCGCCGAGCAACCCGTACAACATCGTCCAGCAGACGCCGTTCAAGCGCGATCCGATGAAAGAACTGGCCGCCGCCTGCCACAAACGCGGGATCAAGATGTGTTTCTATTACTCGCAGGATTTGGACTGGCATGCGCCCGGCGGGGCCGGTCACTGGGAGGAAGTCGGCACCGGCGACGACTGGACGAACTATGCGCGACCGAAAGAGGATTTCCAAAAGTACCTCGACACGGTGGTGAAGCCGAACCTCACGGAGTTGCTGACCACCTACGGGCCGATCGGTCTGATTTGGTTCGATGTGCCGGTCACGATGTCCAGGGAACAAAGCATCGAACTGCGCGACTTCGTTCACCGGCTCCAACCGGCCTGTTTGGTCAGCGGTCGCGTCGGGCACAACGCCGGCGATTACGGCAGTCTCGGCGACAACGTGCATCCGGTCGGGAGGCTCACCGGCGCGTGGGAGACCCCGGCCACGCTCAACAACACCTGGGGGTTCAAAAAAGACGATCACCACTGGAAGTCGCTCGACCAGGTGCTGACCCTGCTCGTCAACGGCGCGTCGAAGGGCGTGAACTATCTGCTCAACGTGGGCCCGACGGCCGAGGGGGTCATCCCGCAGCCGAGCGTGGACGTCTTGAAACAAGTCGGCGCCTGGCTGCGGCGCAACGGCGAGGCGATCTACGGCACCCAGGCCAGTCCGTTCTTCCAGGATCCGTCGTGGGGTCGCGTGACCATGAAGGGCACCACGCTCTATCTGCTGATCCAACCACGGCCGCCCGGCGATCTCACCCTTTATGGGTTGCAGAACCGGGTTCGTTCCATCCGCGTCCTCGGCGCACCTGACGCGAGAATTGCCTTCCACCAACACGGCGACACCCTGACCCTCGCGTGGCCGGCCAACCCACCCGAACCCATTATTTCCGTCGTGGCGTTGACGGTGGACGGCACCCCGGTCGCCGAGCAACTCGTGATTCAGGAAGGCAGCGCCGCCATCGAATTGCCGGCGCCGCTGGCGCACGTCAGCGGCACCCTGACCGTGCATCAAACCCGCGGCGTCGAGGGTTGGACCGATACCGCCAACCGTCTGACCTGGAAGCTGCGGTTCAAAACGCCCGGCACCTATACCGTTACCGTCTGCACCCGCTGCAACAAAAACCTGCCCCACAAATTCGGCAACCACGACGTGCGGATTCAACTGGGCGCCCAGAGCCTGACCGGCACCGTGGGAATCAAAGACCTCCCACCGGCCACGAACTCCGCCGCCTTCCAAATCGTCCGCAGCCTCGTCGGCCACGTTCGCGTGGACGAAGCCGGTGACGACGAGTTGAGCATCGTGGCGACGCGGCTCGATCCCCACGCGGTCAACGGTCTGAAATTGACGGCCATCGAACTCATCCCCACATGAAGATTACACACGGGTTACTGGACGGACAGGTCTTGCAACGCGACCGACACGGTTTCGGTCGTGCCCGAATTACCGGCCAGACCGCGGCGACCGGCGCGGTCGAGGCGCGGATCGGAAAACGCTGGCAACCGATCGGCCGCGCGGCCAACGGGACGTTTCACGCCACGCTGACCGGCTTGAAAACCGGCGGACCGTACCGGGTGGAATTCCGCATCGGCGACGAGCGACTCATTGTCCGCGACGTGTTTGTGGGCGATGTGTGGATTCTGGCCGGACAATCGAACATGGAAGGCGTCGGCAACCTCTGCGACGCGCCGAAGCCGCATCCGCTGGTGCGGTGTTTCTCGATGGCCGATGAATGGCGGCAGGCCGAGGAACCGTTGCATTACCGGCCCGAAGCGGTGGACGCGGTTCATGCCGGGCCCAATCCCCCCAACCGGCAAGCATTGGAGCGGGGACGCAAGGCGCTCCTCAAAGGCGTCTCACCGGGCTTGGCGTTTGGCCTGGAGATGCGCCGTCGCACGGGCGTGCCGCAAGGGTTGCTGGCGTGCGCCCACGGCGGCACGAGCATGGCCCAATGGTCGCCGGCGTTGCGCGACCAGGGCGGGGAGTCGTTGTACGGAGCGATGTATCGCCGATATGTGAAGCTCGGTCAGCCCGTGGCCGGCATGTTGTGGTATCAGGGCGAAAGCGACGCCAACGCAGAAGCCGCGCCGAAATATACCGAGCGGATGGTCGCGTTGGTGGCGGCGGTGCGGCGCGACCTGGGCTTGCCGCAACTGCCATGGTACCTGGTGCAGATCGGCCGCCATGCCTCCACCGAGGACCCGCGGTGGTGGAACCATATCCAGGAACAGCAACGAATGTTGCCCGCCCGAATCCGAAACCTGGCCGTCGCGCCCGCCGTGGATTTGGAATTGGACGACGGGATTCACCTCAGCGGACGCGCGCAACAGATCCTTGGCCGACGACTCGCCCGCTTGACGACCCGCCCCGGGATTGCGCTGGAACGAATCGAAATCGTTCCGACGCCGAACCTGCCCCCCGCGCAACAAGCCCGGTCGCTGCGGTTGACGTACCGGCATGTGACGGGCGGCCTGATCAGCCCGGGATTGCCGACCGGCTTTGTCATCGTAAGCCAGCACGGACAGGACACGCTCGGTCTTTTCAAGACCACGCTCCACGGAAATCAGGTGCTGCTCCATACCGGCATGGTGTTGGCGCAATTGGAACGGATGAGCATCAGCTACGGTCACGGCCGCATGCCGTGTTGCAACATCACCGACTGCGCGGGAATGGGTCTGCCGGTGATGCAGGCGGTGCCGGTGCCGCACGACAAAACACGCGCGCCGGACTGCGACCACTGGCAGACCGCTCTGTTGCGGGGCGTCAAAACCCTGGCCGAAGCGAGCTGGGCGCGGGTGTCGCGCGCGACGACCTGGCGAACGGCGCCGCCGCGCGAGCCCTTCGGCGTCCTGCCCAAACCGGCCGATGACAAACGGGTCGGCGTGTATGTGTTGCGCACGACGGTGACCGCCACGGAGCGACTCGAGGCCATGCTGCAGCTCGGCGCCAATGCCCCGTTCAAGTTGTGGTGCAATGGCCGGCTCGTGTTGACAGACCCGGCCGCCCGCGTGCCGATTGACCCCGAGAAATACAAAATCCGACTCCCGCTTCGTCGCGGAACGAACGAATTGCGCCTCGCGTTCACGCCGCCGTCGGCGGGCCGGCATCTGGGGATCTGTGCGCGCATCGGTTCGGCACGCGGGAAACGGGATCCGAGAATCCGGTTATGAAAACGCTCTGCGGATGGTGGGGCGTTCTGTTGGCGCTTCCATTGACCACCATTCACGGAGAGACGATGCCCGATCGCGACCACCACCGCCCGACGGTTCCCCAAACTCTCCGGCAGGCTTACGCCGACGCTTTCTCGATCGGGGTGGCCATACCGGCTTCGGGATTGAGCGCGGCGGAACAGGAGCTTCTGGTGCAGCATTTCAACACGGTGACGCCGGAGAACTGCATGAAACCGCGGCCGATGCACCCCGCCGAGAACCGCTACGAGTTTGCTGCCGCCGATGCGCTGGTGCAAATGGCGCAAGCCAGCGGCCTGACGGTCAACGGTCACACGCTCGTCTGGCACGCCCAATGTCCCGACTGGTTCTTCGCGGGCGCCAGCCTGCCGGGCGGACGCCGGCGGGTGCTCCGCCGCTTGCGCGACCACATCGCAACCGTGGTCGGCCGCTATGCCGGCAAGGTGCAGAGCTGGGACGTCGTCAACGAGGCCATCGGGGATGGTGACGATGATCTGCGGAAATCGAAATGGCTGACCTCGCTCGGCGAGGGTTATCTGGCGGAGGCGTTCCACGCCGCGCGAAAGGCCGACCCGCAGGCCCAGTTGTACTACAACGACTACAGCATCGAATGGCCGCAGAAACGGGCCAAGACGTTGCGGCTCATCCGCGATCTCAAACGGCGCGGCGCGCCGATTGATGGGATTGGCATCCAGGGACATTGGGAACTGGATAAAATCCCCTATGCAGCCATCGAGGAGGCGATCATCGCGTTTCACCGGGAAGGGCTGGCGGTGGCGATTACGGAACTGGATATTGATGTGGTGCCGCGTCAGGTTGGCGGCGCCGATGTCTCCGCCCGGCAAGCGGACCAGGTGGATCCATTCGTCAACGGCCTGCCACCCGACGTCCAAAAACGACTCGCCGATCAATATGGCCGGCTGTTCGCGTTGTTCTACAAGCACCGGGACAAGATCCGGCGCGTCACGTTTTGGGGGCTGCACGATGGCCGCAGTTGGTTGAACACCTGGCCGTGCAGCCGCACCAATCACCCGTTGCTGTGGGATCGGTCGCTCCAGCCAAAGCCTGCCTTCCGGGCGGTCTTGACCCTGCCGCAACAAGCGACTTCGCCGGGCTGCCCGGTACCGTGACACGGCCGAACACGGATCAGCCTGCGAAGCGTGCAGCGGCGGCGCGCGGCGCGGCTTGGGGTGTCGGACAACGTGCTCGCCGACACCTGCCGCTGCCGGCCGCCTCGGTCGGGTGCAACCAGAAGTGGCGGTCCGTCGTGAGGGTTGCAGGGCGCGCATCCCCGTCGTTGGGGGTGCGCGCCGCGTGCGTTGTTCCAGCATCAAACCAACGGCGGGCAGCCTGAACGACAGGCCTGCCCGCCCTCCAAGAATGCGCTCGGTTGACCGCCACTCCCAGTCGCGCCCGACTCGATGAGCCGGATTGCCGGTGGGACGGCGCACGGGTAGGATGCGCCTGTGTGGAATGACCGGCGAACGGTCGTCAGTCTGGGTATCGGGTTGCTGCTGGCGGTGGGCCTCTGGCTGGCGGTGCCGTACAACAATTTCGTCCTGAACAACAGTTTCATCAGCGACAGTTACCTGCCGGAGATTGTGTTGGTGTGCCTGGTTGTTCTCGTCTTGGTCATCAATCCGCTCCTGCGGCGGTTCGGTCCCGACTGCGTGTTGGAGTCGCGGCATCTGGCGTTCCTGACCGGGATTCTGCTGTTTGCGGCAGTGGTGCCGAGCAATGGGCTGTTGCGGTTCTGGCCGCACAGCCTGACGGTGGCCACGGAGCGGATCAACGAATCGCCGACCTTGGCGCCGGCCATCGCCGACTCGACCCTGCCGGCGGCGCTGTTTCCGGACCGGATCGGACACGGGGTGGCGACGCCGGTGGCGAGCCAGTTGGTGGATGAACTGGCGCCGGGGGCCGCGATTCCGTGGTCGGCGTGGGTGGTCCCGTTCTTGACTTGGGGCGTTTTGTTTGTGGCGTTCTGGGTGTTGCTGGTGGGGATGGGGTTAATGGTGTTTCCGCAGTGGGTGGGCGTGGAGCGGCTGGCGTTCCCGCTGCTGCGTGTGTATCACGCGATCCTGGACGTACCGGGAGAGAGGCCGGTGTTACCGCCGTTGTTCCGATCCATTCCGTTTTGGGTGAGTTGTGGTGTGGTGTTGGCGATTCATTCCAGCGTGGGGTTGGCGATGTTCACGGATGGCGCCGTGCCTTCGTTTCCGGTGACATGGGACATCCGGGATATGTTCACGGAAGGGGTGTGGCGATTCATGCCCGGGGTTTTGACGCAGGGGCGGATTTATTTTGTGTTTGTGGGTTTGGCGTTTTTCATGCCCAATCGCTACAGTTTTTCGATTTGGTTCACGGTGTTGTTGTTTGGTTTTTTTCTGATGTACACGGCGATCTACCGGCCGTTTTTCGATGCGGGGAGGCTCTATGACCAGGCGTGCGGGGCGTTGCTGGCGATGGCGGCCGGTATCATCTGGCTCGGACGGAAACATTATTGGCGCGTGTTGCGCGCGGCCTTCGGGCGCGAGCAAGAGGACAATGCCGCGTTGGCCGGGCGGCTGTTTCTGGTCGGTGGCGTTGTCATGCTGGGTTGGTTTGTCTGGGCCGGGGTGGGTTGGTGGTGGGCGATGTTGTTTGTGGCAACGGCCGTGATCATCATGCTCGTGGTGGCGCGCATCGTGGCCGAAACCGGTTTGACCTATGTCTGGATTATCGCGCTGACGTCGGAGCGCCTGTCGAGTCTCTTCCCGGCCCGGTGGCAGAGCGTGGCCACGGCATTCTTGCAGGAAGCTCATTACATCCTGGCGAATCGAGCGTCGGCGGTCAGTGCGGCGACGATGGCGATGTTGGCCTTGGGGATGGACCGTGCCGCCCACCCGCCGGCACAGCGGCGGGTGGCGCTGGCCGGTATCGTGGTGCTCGTGCTGGGGTTTTTGGTGTGCGGGGCCGTCCATCTGGACATGGGGTATCACTGGGCGAGTTCCCTGGATGGTTTGAACCGGCCCATCACGGGACGCGGGACGGAGATGATCACGCTGGAGCCGGTGGTCAAGATCATCGCGGGCCGCGATGCCGGGTTCCCGGTGGAGAAAGGGCTGACGATTCTCTGGGGAGTGTTTTTGGGAGCAGTGTTGCTCGTTCTCTGCGGGCGCTTTCCGTGGTGGCCGCTGCATCCGATGGGTCTGATTTTTGTCTATTCATCCATTGGATTCCGGCTGTTCATGAGTCTATTCTTGGGCTGGCTGGTCAAGACACTCCTGATCCGATTGGGCGGAGCGCGGGCGTATCGGGTGGCTCAACCGGTGTTCCTCGGCCTGATCTTTGGCGAGATTTTTGCCAACGCGTTGTGGACGCTGGTGCCGGTTGTGCAGTTACTTCTGGGAGCCGACCCGTCCACGATTCGCCACATGGCGATTTTCCAATACACCTGAAGGCGGCCCGGCGGGGGCAATGGCGGCAGTTGCGCCCTCACGCAGAATATTCCCTCTTCGAAACCAGACAAAGCCCGCGATCTCGTCCCAGACCGGACACGCTCGCTTCGGGGCCATGAGCACCTTTTGAGCAAACTGGATCATCGTCCAACATAACAGCGACCCGGCAAGCCCCCCTCCGCCGACACCGACGGCGCGGAGTGCGTTCTGGAAGGTTATTCTTCCTTGAGCAACTCCGCCTTCTTCAAACCTTCAAGGCGGACATCCAACTGCCCAACTTGCTCCCCGTCCACGTAACCCGCGTTGGCGTACACGGCCAGCACATTCGTTCCCGTCTTCAACTGCTTCACCGCGTCCGCGCCCAGGCCAATCTTCCGGTACTCGGGATTATCGTTCCACCAGATGTACGTGTGAATCTTCTGCCCGTTCAGATAAATGTGGAATCCTTGTTTCGCCAACACGCCAAGCCGGTAGTAATCGCAATCCACCGCATCCAACTCAAACGTCGTCCGCGCCAGCAAAAACTCGCCGTCGCCCCACGTGGACTGATTTTCAATGGCGGACTTCTTGCCCCGTCGAGCCGTGAACACCCCCTTGCCAATCGGCGCCTTGCCGCTGTTCCACTGACCGGCATCAAACTCCGGCAGATACCAACTCGCCAATCCCGCCGGTAACGTCACATCCCGAAACCGTTTCCCCTCGCGCGGATGCATCACGTCCGCCCCCTGCGGCTCAAACGACGTGAACCGCCAGACCCGCTCCGCCCCGGCCGGCCGGCCGACTTCGCGCCAACCGGCTTCGGGATGCTTCAGTTGCGTCAGCGTCACAATCGTATCGAGCGGCGTCTCGCCGGCATTCATCCGCTGAATCAATTCCCGCCGGTAACTCCCGTAGAGCTGTTCGGTCACCTGCTCGCGCGCTTCCGCCGCCAACGTCTCGCGCGCCGCCACCAGCGCGTCCACGACGTTGATGATATACCGGGTTTCGAGCTTCGGGAGACGAACCTGAACCGCTTCCGCAATCCTCAGCGCGCCGCCCGAGTCGGACTTTAGCCCGGCCACGGCCGCTTCCTGAACGTAGTAACCACCCTCACCGGCACGCGGACCGGGTTGAATTTCCGTCTCCGCCACCGCGCGCTGAAACGCCGCCACGATTTCCCGGTTCATCTTGAGAGTCGGCGCCAGCCGCGCCAACAAACCGTTCATCGTCTCGCGCGCCGTGGGACGCTGTTCGCGCCGCAACATCTCCGCCAGCACCGGCAACACCTTCGCGGCCACGCCCTCCGCCTGCGCCGCCGTCGCCAACGCCCGAAATGCCGACTGACGGACCCACCATTCCTCGTGCGTCGTCCACGGCAAAATATCCGGCACGCATTCCGCCACGGCGGCCGGCGTCGCGCAACTCAACGCCATCAACGCCCCGTCCACGACGTAAATCGCCTCGTTCGGATCCACCAACATCCCCCGCAATGCCTGAACCATCTTCGGCGACACGTCCTCCGGTCGGATCGGCTTCTTCCCGACCGCAAACCAATACCGGTAATCCGTCAACCCGTCGCACGCCGCCCGGCGCACCCGCGGATCCGGGTCCGCCATCATCTTTTCCAATTCGCCAAACGCCCCGGTATGCATCAACGCCTTCGCCGCTTGCGCACGGATCATGTAGTTGCGGTGCCGGGCAATCCGCGCCAGCTCCGCCGCCGACATCCCGGCATAGTTCGGTTCCGCGCTATACGCGTCGCCGAGTTTGCGCGCCAACTGATACACCGGCTCTTTCGCGTCCGACTCGGTGGACAGAAACGCCAAATCCGCCGGTCGGCCCCAGGGGTTGGCCGGCACCGTGAACTCCTTCGCAAACTTCGAGCGCGCCGCGCCGGTAATCCGCAACGTCCGCAATGGCGCGGTGTATGCAATCGCCAACCCGGCACCTGAACCTTCGTCGTCGAACCGCTGCGCTGTCGCCACGCCCAACGCGCCCGACGGACGGCGGCTCAAGTCGTACCACCATTTCAACTCGTCCATCGTCGCCCGGTACGCCTCGGGTTTGATGTCGCGCAGATACGCCGACGTGATGGAACGCCAGATGGCGTCGCCGCGTCCTTCGTCGCCGTGGCCGGTCACCAACGCGGGAAAACTGTCGAGCATGGACAACGCGAAATAGTTCCGCGCTTGCCGGTAGACCCTCGTCTCGCCCTGCGCGCCGGTCGCCACCTGCATCAACGCCGCGACCATGCCGTCCTTGCCATTCGAGCCGAGGCCGCCCTCGCCGCGATGATCGCCATACGCCACGCTGCCGCGCCCGGCGAACCGGTAAAAGTATTGCAACGCGCCGAGCATCGTCCGGTCATCCACGTTCACGCCGCATTCCTTCGCCAGCAGCAACGTTGTCGCCACTTGCGCGCCCGCCGGATTCATCAACCCGCCGGAGACGTAACCGGGATTGATCTGCCGGCCCCAGTGTCCCCAGCCAATGCCGTAGAATTGCCGGTCGCGGGCGTCGTCGCAGTAATACTGCAAGACCGGCAACACCGACTTGTCGCCCGTCCGCAAGTAATACTCCGCGCAGGCGATGCCGTTGTAGCCGTTCGCCCATGTGTTGTCGCCGATGCCCTTGATGTTCCTGCCCAACTCATCAAAATACGATTTCACCCGTGGCAAATACTGGTCATCACCGGTCGAAAGCAGGAACAAACACGCCAACGCCCCGCCGATGCCGTGCCGTTCCCTGTCGCGGTCGCTGTGCGACTCGCCGGCATACTCCAACGTCTGCCGGTAGTACTCCGCCGCTCCCTTGATAATCGCCTGCGACTTCGGGCAATCCAGCGGCCACGTCGCGCTGTACGCGCCGAGCACCGGGATGACCACCGTGACCGGCTTCTTGCCTTCCAACTCGAACACCAGCTTGCCGTCCTTCGCCTCGGCGGCGGTCAACGCCTCGCCAAGAACGACGAACGGGTTCCGCCCCTGCAGCGCAACGCCGTCGACGCCGGTAATCACGTCGCCCTTGGCGAACTTGCCGTCTGCTGGTGTTCCCGGCACCGTTTCCTCGACCTTGAGCACGACACCGGGATAGATGCGCGCCTTCAACCCGGTCACGCCGACGTCGCCGAAATGGCGTTCCTTCTTCGGGTCCGGCCGCGAATGATACAGCGGCGGTTCGGTGTAATAATCCGCCGCAGCCACAACCGGGTTTGCCGCCAATCCCGTCAGAAGCGCCAAGCCGGTGATGAGTTCAGATATCTTCATGGATACTTCTTTCTTTTAATTGGACAGGCTCTTTAGCGGCGGCTGTTCTTGGGCCGCTTCAATCGCCCGGACCGCCGCCTCCACCGAGGCCGCTTTCTCTTTGCGCGCCCATTCGGGGAAATTCGGTTCCGTCCGGCAGTACTCGAGAAACTCCCGCAGCTCGGGCAAGACTTCCTGCGCGGCGATACCGTAACTTTCCAGCAGTTTCAGGATCACGCCGGTCCGCTCCTGACTGCCGTGCTTGCTTTGGGTACGCGCGAATTGGACACAGAGCGGAATCGCCTCGCGGAACCGGTATTTCACGAGCGCCTGCAACGCGCCCATGCGGATTTCATTGGCGAACATCAAGTCCGCCGGCGCCAACTCCTCAATCGCCGCCATCAGATCCGGCGCCAGCGCCCGGACATCCTCCTCGGTCAGCAGATTCGCGAACGTGTCCCGCAACCGCGCCCGCGCCATGCCGTCCGCATTTTTCGCGACGGCGCGAATGGCGGGATACAATCGCTTCCGATCCGCGGTCGGCAGCGACTGTTTCAACGGCCCCGCGAACACCGTCTCGGCCAACTGCCCTTGCGCGAACTGAATGGGATCGGCCCACTCAATCGGCTGCAGCGGCTCGGCCGTGTCCGCCATCGCCCGAAGCATCTCCGGCAAAACCGGCAACGCGGCGTCGCCCATCTTCTTCAATGCTTCCCCGGCCTTGACCCGCAGCCAACGATCTTCGTGGCGCAGCAACCGCACCAGCACCGGCACGGCGGCGGGGTCCTTGATGTTCCCCAGCGTTTCACAAGCCGCCTGCCGGACATTCGGCTGCGGACTTTCGGCCAGCTTGAGCAGTTCCGGCACGAGCGTTTTTGCTTCCGGGCGAGCCGCAAGTTCTTCGGCCGCCCAACCGCGAACCACCGGCGACCAATCGTTAAAGGCCCGCAACAACTCCGGCACACTCTTCCGTTTGCGATCCAAATCGAACCGGCCCGACGCGATGGCCTCCGCCACATCCTGCCGGCTCAGCCAGTCGGCGCTCCTGGCATCCCGGCCGGTAATGACGAGCCGCCGCAGCGGAACGGCATAGCTCAGGACATGGCAGGCGGTCGGACTCAATCCGTTGTAACTGCTCCGTCCCCAGTACGTGTCGTCGTCCGTCTGCCCCGGGCCGTATTGTTCCGCGCCGTCATACGTGAACGACCCGTCGCAACGCCGCACCAAATCCAAATGCCACTGTGCCTCCTTCACAAAGGCCGCCGCCGCAGCCGGTCCGCCGGCATTGGCGCCCAGAACGCCCCACAAATAGCTGAATCCCTGCCCGGTATGACCGTATTCCCGGTTCGCATAACCGGCGGTGGCCATCTTCGCAAAATATTTCGTCGCAACGGGACGGTTCCCCTGCGCGGCAAAAAAGACCGCTGCCATCGCGCTCTTGCCGTTGTTTTCGTGATAGGGCCACGGCATGTGTTCGCCGTAGGGAATCGTGCCCTTGCCCACATAGTAACTGAAAAACCGCGAGGCCCGTTCGATGGCCGGATCAATCTCCGGATCGCGAATCCCGCACCTCTTGCCCATCACGATGGCCAGGTTCGCGCTCAGCCCGGCTTGATTCACCGGGCCGTATGCCGGCACCGACCCATGAAACCCGCCCGCCGCCGTTCGTCCGGCCCCGCCATGACCAAACGTGCCGTACAAACTTTGCGCCCGGGCGAGATTGACCGTGTACTCCCGAATCGCCGGTAACACTTCCTTGTCGCCCGTCCGCAGGTAGTACTCGCACAGAAAAAGGTTCAGGTACCCCCATTCCCATGAACTACACTTGTCGGGATTCAACTCGCCGGGCTGGATGGACCGGGCAAAGTCCCGCACGTTGGGCGACACTGACGAATCGCCGGCCGCCAGCAAGGCCAGACCGCTAATCGCGCCGTGCCAATTTTTCGGCAACGGTTCCTGCTCCAAAATCCGGTACGCCTCGGCCAAGATGCGTTTTGATTTCGGACAATCGTACGGTGCCGTTGCGCGGTACGCCCCCAGCACGCACATTTTGATCTGCGCCTCGTTCGTCGTGCCGGCCCGAAAAAACGTCAACCGCATTACCCCCGTCTTTTCCGCCTCGGTGATCGCGCGGCCGAAACTCTGGCGCGCGTCGTCGCGGAACAGTTCCCCGCCCACGCCGAGAATCACATCGTTGACCTCGACGATCCCAAACGCCGGCGAGTTCGTCCCGACATGCGTGACCAAGATCTGCCGGCTCCGGGCCGTTGTCCGTCCCTGCACGGAATCGAGATGCGATTCCGGCGCGGTGAAAATCCACCCGCGCAACCCGGTCGGGCCAAGGTTATACGTCCGCGTCCGGTCCACGGTGTTGCTGCGCGTCAAATCCGGCGGCTCCGCCACCGGCTTCGCCGCGAGCAGGGTACCGGCCAGTCCCACGAGCAGACCAACGGTGAGGATCGCTTTCACGGTTTCTCCAGATTCAGCCACGCATCGGCAAACGCCCGGCCCATGAGGGCAAACGTCTTCGCGCAGCCGAGATAATGATACCCGCCATTCGACGCGCCGCGCGCCCACAACTGCCGGTCCTCCTCCGTGATGAGGGTTTCCTCGAACTCCCTGACCTGACGGTCGGCTTCCTCCTTCGTCAGTTTGCCGGCTTTCACCTGATTGCCCAATTCCCACCGCCGCTGATTCACCCGGGCGCGTTTCGCGTCAATCGCCCCCAACCGCGCGTCCCAAAACGGCGCGGTCGGCACCGCCACGACGCGCCCCTTGAATTCCGGCAGGCGCGCCGGCGCCGTCATGGCCTGCCGAAAGTCCAACATGTTTTTGTCGGTGGTCTCCCCGCCCACGCCCATCACACCGATCACAAACGGCATCTGGGGAGCGCCCAGATCCTTGCGCACGTCGCGAATAAAGTGGGCCAGCAGATCCGAATACAGGGCGTAGCGCTTGCCCTTCTCCACATGGGGGTAAGGCGTGCCGTCGCACAGGTCGTTCCAACCCTGCAGCCAGACAAAGCCGGCGATCTCGTAACCCGTCTGCGGATCGTAGGCCGGGCAGACGCGGCCCGGATCGGCGAGCACCTTCTTCACGTGCTCGATCATGCGCCGGTAATACACGCCGGTCCGCGACCGGACATCCTGCCACCAAGCTTCGCGATCCTCGAGCTTCGGAATCCCGTGCGCTCCCTGCGGGTGCTGGTCCCAAATTTCACGGGTCCGCGGCGGCAGTTCAAACGGCCCCGCGCTCGGCGACCGAAAGTCCGTATGCAAGTTCTTGCCGCCCCACGCCGTCTTGATGAGCAGGATCGGACCGCGCACCGATTCTTGCAGGCGAATCCCGAAGGTGAACTCCGGCCCGATCTTCGGCTCGCTCCCCAACGCGCCATACCCGACCGTCAGCTTGCCGAGCTTCTCCGTGTTGTCGCCGGTCAGATACGAAATCCAAACCCGGTCGCACACAAGCGGCGTGCCGTCGGGATTCCTCATTTGCTTCAACAACGGCGCCGTGACCGGATCGTCGCCGATGTAATCGAACGTCGTAACCTTCGCGTGCCCCTCCATGTTCGATTGCCCGGCCAGAATAAACACCTTGAGCGGGGCGGCCTGCCCGCCATTCATTCCCATCACCGCCACCAAGATCATCAGACCAATTCGCGCCCATTGCATTTCATCACCTCTTGCTGACGGTTAGCCTACGTCACCGGACACTTCGTGCGAACCACACAACCGCGCCAAACTCTCGACGCGACTGCGACACCCCTGCCAACGGCGCGCGAGAACGCGCACCCTACCGGCTGCTGCTTGGCGTGATGTACCGCATCATGACCGCTGCCAGATTCGCCCCCATCGCGCGCATCCCTTCGTCGCCGGGGTGAACCAAATCGGTGCGCAGGCCGGTCGGGTCGGTGAGAATCGTCCGCCCGTCCACGTGAATCACCTTGCCGGATTTGAATTGCTCCGCGACATCGCGCACCACCTCGCGGAAGCCGACACCTCTCGTGGGATGCTCCTCGAAATCGGCATCGTTGGTGAACAGATCCATGCAGAACATGAACTTGTCCGGATGAGCGGCGGCGACGATACCGACGAATTGTTCGACAACCTCCCGGAATCGCTCGCGCGGCCACGTGCGGATATTGATGCCCATCTCGAACGTGGCGAAATCCCAGTCCTGCCGGGAGGCGATGTGTTCCGCCACGGCGCGGTCCATCTGCGCCGAGCCGCCGAAACCGAGATTGATGAGGTCGCAACCGAGCCGCCGGGCGCACTGCGCGGCGTAGGTTCCCTCCGGGGGAATCGCGCACGCGCCGTGCGTGATCGAGCTGCCGTAGCACAGCAGCGTTTTGGCCGGCAAGGCTTCGCGGGGCGGATAACTCAGATCGCCTTCGATGGCTTCGATGCGGACGGTATGAATGTTGGGCAACCGGACGCGAACCAACCGGGGATCGAACGGCAGTTGGTTCGCGCGACTGATCCGGGACAGCGCCGGCAACGTGGGCGGCGGTTGGATGACGATTTCCGTCGGTTCTTGTTCGAGGTGAACCGACTGACCGCAAAAACATCCGTGATACACCGTGACGACCGGCGGCGTGCTGTTGCGGTCCACCGCGCGCAGCACCACCCGCGCTCGGCCACCCTCCGGCAGCATCCCGCGAATCTCGCAGCCGGCCCCATGCCGGGCCATGTTGCGCGCGCCGGAATTGATTTGCTCCCGAATCGCGCCCGGCAGGCGCGAGATTCCAAAGCCCGGTAGTCCATCGCCTGGGATGATCTCGCAGACGTTATGCAGTTCGACGTTTCCGTATCTCATAGGCCGCCCTGCAACTTGACCATCGCTTTCCCGAGCGCTTCCCCGACAAGGTAATAGGTCTCGGCGTTGCGGTTGTAATGGTAGTCCTGACTTTTGGGCGAGACACTCGCCTCGCGCCAGAACGGCCGCGTGTCCACGGTCGCCACATTGCCGGCGAATTCCGGATGTTTCTTCGGGTCCGCCACCGCCATCTGCGCTTCGAGGATGCGGAGAAACTTGTCCGGCATCTTGTCGCCGCCGAACCCGAGCGTCGCGATGACCCACGGCGCTTTCGGCGCGTGGAACTCCTTGCGCCACGTTTCGATCAGGGCCGCCAGATTTTTTTCGTAGTTCGCGATGTGCGCCGGGTCGCCACTGTCCTTGTGTCCCTGCCACCAAACAAAGCCGGCAATCTCATAGCCGCGCCCTTTGAAATCCGGGAAGAGCGTGTCGAATTTTTCCAACACGTCGCGAACCGCCTGCGTGTATTCGTCGTATTGCTTGCCGGCATACCAGTTGCCGGGTTGCGGCTCGCTGCCGACCGGCCAGCACGGCTGGGGATCTTTGTAACCGGCATAGACTTTGCCCTCAAACGTGTAGCGTTGGCTGCCGGGCGGCAGGATGTCCCAACCAAGACTGCGGTTGCCGATCGAAGCCTTGATCAGCAGGACCGGCTCCTCATGAAAATCGCCGATCACCCAACCGAAGCCCAGTTCCGGCCCGATCGTGCCGCCTTGTTGCACACCAACCCGCAACGGCCCCTGGCCGGTGGCGGAGATGACGCCCTTGTAGATGACATCGTCGCGCGCTTTCCAGTTACCGGCCGCATCCACCAAATGCGGAAACTTGCCCTCCGCTTTGACCAACGTGTGCAGGGTGCCGGGAACATCGGTCTTGATCCACCAACCCAACCCATTCGCGTCCCGGGTCAGGTAGGTGATCTTGAACGGAACTTTTTCGCCGGCGGTCAGCTTGATTGGCTTCCAGACCGGCTCTTGGCCGACCTCGCGGCGATAGACCTCGACGCCGTTCACTTCCATGATGTTGTACACGCTCTTGTCGTACCCCGGATGAAACTGATACACGCCGGTTTGCTGGGGCTGAAGCTGGCCGCGCACGACCTGCGTGCCGCCCCCGGGATACGGCGTCGGCGTCACGCCGCCGAACGACTCCAACTTCATCGTCTTGATCGGCGTCAGCTTGTCGTACTCCGCCTTCGGGTCGTACTCGCCCTCGTAAACCGACACCTCGGCATCGAGGAATTCTTTCCCCCAACGCTCGGCGCCGCCGGAGATGTCGCCCATGCCGACCATGTTCGACTGCCCCGACAGGATATACACCTTGACCGGCCTGTCTTTGGCCGAAGCCAACCCGGCCACCATCACCAATCCCGCGATGAGCATTTTCCGTTTTTTCATAATCTTTCTCCTTATGGGGGTCGCCCCGCAAGGTTTGAGCCGATCCGGAATTGTCGGGCGCGAATCCCTGTTGTTTAGGGTTCGCGCCGCGACCGTAGTTCAACCCCGAACCAACGGCGGCCAGCCTGGACGACTGGCGCGCCCGCCCTGCAATAACTCGCGGCGCACCCTTCTTATGGTTGAACCCGTTTGAACACCAGCCACGGACATTTCCAGTTCGCACCCTTTTTCGTTTCGAATCCACCGGCTTCGATGAACAAGTGGTCGTTCACGACCTTCATCTGGAGCGCCTGATTGGTGTTCAGGTGCAGCAACACGTCGCCGGTGTAATACAACAGCGGATCATCCGTCCGCCCATTTTCCGCAAACGTCAGCTTGGCCGGCAGCACTGAATTCGGCCGCAGCCGGGCCGCCGGCGTGAACGCTTCCACCGTCGCCACCTCGCCCAACTGCGCCCACGTGCCGACCACTTTTGCGTTCGGCGCAAACTTCCCGTCCCACCGATACAGGCCGGCGGCGGGATCAAGCTCCATGTTGTCCGGATCCTGCAACGCCTGCCACGCCGCCGAACGCATCGGCACGGCCTTGACCGATTCGAGGATTTCCGTTTCGCCAATGGGCGGACACTTCATTTCCTCCAGCCACACCCGAAAGTTGTTCCGTTTGCCGTTCCCGTCCATCTGCAGAAAACTCGTGAAGGCGATCACGGTGTTGCCGCTCTGGAAATCCGGCCACCACGCCTTGTCAATGTAGTAGTAAGATTCGCCGCGTTCCCGCGGCAGGACGCCGCGATCCCGTTCCATCATCAGCTTGCCGTTCACATACACCCGGTACCCCTCGCCTTGATGGGTTTGCCACACGCCCACTCCGAGCCGATAGCGGCACGACTCCTTGAATTTCGGAAACGTGAACGTCCCGCGCGCGAGCAGCACTTCCTTGTCCCAAAACGTCTGCGCCGGGGGAACGAGTTTGCCGTTCATCTGCCCAAACGGCTGCAGCCCGCTCGACCAACCGGCCTTGCGCGGATCAAAATCCGTGGCGAACCAGTTGTCCATGCCCGGCGGGAACGTCACCTTCCGATACCGATTGCGTGTTCCCAGTTGAAGCTGCTCCGGCGGGTCGAAGGTGAAGTAATCGAACTTCATGGTGTGGAAGGCCGGGCCGAACTCGTGCCAGTCATAATCCCGCACCCCCAACCGGCGATGAAAATCCGCCAAGTCCTCCACCCGCGGCCGCCCGTAGTACAAGTTGGACTTGAACGGCACGGCGCTGGAGCATTCCTCCAACAGCAACTTGCGATTCGACGCGATGTGATTGGCCTGGCCAATGAACTCGGGAATCAACTGCTCGCGGATGATCCGCTGAAAACCATTCCGCAATTCCGGACCGAACCGCTCGGGATTCGCCTCCAAAAACAATTTCGGATGCGGCAACGTCTGCCCCGGATACCGGCTCTTCGACAACTCATAGAGCACGTCGTACCCCGTGGGCAATTTTGCCATCAGCCACGCGTACGCGCCCACCTGCTGCGGCTCGGCGGTGTCCACCTTCACCCCCGCCGCCGTGGTGACCGTTTTGGGGAATTGCGCGTACGCCTGCGCCAACACCTGCAACGCCGACGCCTGCACCTCCGGACTGGCGGTGCGCAACATTTTCTCCAATTGCCAGATCGGCGACTGCCGGACGTTCTTGGTGATCATCTCGCCAATCACCGGCAGGAATGTCTCGGCGTGTTCCTTGTCCGCCACCAAACTACTCACCGCCGTCAACGCCGCGCTGCTCATCCACCAATCCTCGTGCGTCAGCCAGTACAGCAACCGGTCCTTGTGCGGCGCGAGCAACTCCGCGCGCACCGTCTCCAGTTTTTCCAGCGCCCCCCGCGCCACCCACCACGATTCGTTCGGGTCATTGACCATGCCCAAAAGCAGCCCGGCCATCTCGTCGGTCACCTCGGCAATGCCCAAGATCCCGGCATGACGCACCCGCGGGTCGCTCGACTTCAACAACTCCACCGTCAGGTCCGCGCGATTCTTCGCCCGGATCTGGTTCACCGCGTACTCACGGATGCCGAGTTCCGGATGATGCGCGTATTTCAACAACGTCTCGTCGGTCACGTCCGGTACCGCCAGCTTGCGCAGCACCGGCCACGAACCATCATTCACCAACGTCTCGTTGTTCGCATCGTGCGGTTTGCCGCCGCGCACCGGCGCCGCTTCGAGCGCGAAGAACACTTCATCCGCCGCCGTCCCCCACGGACGTTTCGGCAGCGGATGCGTCTTGCAAAACTTGCTCGGTGGCGCGCCGGTCAGCCGCAGCGTTTGGCGCGGGAGCGTGTACACCAACCCCATCCCGATGCCCCAATCTTTCGGCTCATCATACCGGCCGCCGCCAATGATGCCGAAACTGCCGTCACACCGGCGCGACAAATCATAAAACCACGCGCGTTCATTCATGAACTCCCGGTATTTCTTGGGTTGCTTTTCGCGCACCAAACCCATCGCCGCGCCGCGCCAGATTTCACCGATCCCGCCTCCGGTATGCCCGTGCAACATCCACGACGTGCTGTAGAAACTCTTGCTCGCCGAAATGTCCCGCGCCTTCGCGTACACGGAGTTCTCGCCCTCCGGGGTCAACGTCGCCGCCGCCTGCATCCCGAACGCCAGGATACCGGTCTTGCCGTTGTCCACGAAACTCTTCTCCGGCAAGCTGTCGCCATACGCCACGTTGCCGTGCCCGGCAAACTTGTAGAAATGCTTCAACGCCGACTGCAACATCGTCTCGTCCACCGCCACGCCGCATTCTTTGGCCAGCAGCAGGAACGTCAGCACATGCGCGCCCGCCGCGTTCAAGTGACCGCTCGCCGAATAACTGAACGAGCCAAACCCCTTGTGCCCCCACGCGCCGTTGATCTGCGTCTTCTGCATGTAATCCGCGTAGAGCTTGATCGTGTGCAGAATTGCCGGGTCGCCGCTGCGCAGATAGTATTCGCAAAACGCCAACCCCTGATACCCCACGTACCACGTCGCGGGCGTCATCTCCGTCTTGTCCTTGTTCTCCGCCGCGATCTTCTGCATCCACCCGCGCACCACTTCCAAATCCTGCTCCTCGCCGGTGGACAACAGAAACAACGCACCCAGCCCCATGTTGCCGGACCCGTTCTTCGCCACAAACGCCGCGAGATTGCGCACGATCGCATCCGACTTGGCGCACCGGACCGGCCATGTCGCGCTGTACGCGCCGAGCACGGGGATGTTCACGATCACTTCTTCCGCCGGCGCACCGGCCTTTTCGCGCACGACGAATTTCACCACGCCATCCGTCGCCTCGGCCTGGGCGATGATGTCGCCGAGGATTTGCCGGGGATCCATGTCCTTCAACACCCGGCCATTGATGCTGTCAATGATCTGCCCCGGCTTCAACTTGCCGGTCGCCGCCGCCGGTGACCCCGGCTCGACATTCTTCACCTGCATCTGGAAGGCCGGTTGCACGAGGTTGATGCCAACCCCCACCGGCCCGAACCGGTCAATGGATTGCAACGTCTTGTCTTCTTCCGGGAACGGATGAAACAGCGGATGCACCCGGTAATACTTGCTGTTGGCCATCCCGGTCAGGTTATTGGCGGAGGCTGTCCCCGCCATCCCGGCCAGCGCGATCATCACCAATTTCAACATGGTCTTCATTTGTTCTCCGTGGTTTGCTTGAGGAGCTGTCCGATCTCCCTGAGCACCGTCACACTGGCCTCGTGGAGTTTTCCTTGTTTGTCCGGCCCGACATTCAGCAGAAAATTGGCGTTCCGACTGTTGGCGATCCGCAGTTGCGTGACGATTTCCTCGGCGCTCTTGGGGCCGGTACCGTCGGAGAACCAACTTTTTTCCAAACACCAGCAGGTCTCCCCGGGCACCGCATTGGTGGCCGGGAAATGGAGCGTCTCGGTGACGGCAATGTCCAGATACGGCAGCCCCTTCTTCTTCCAATCCCACCAGTTGCCCGAAGCGAGCAGACCGGGACGCAAGCTGCGGATGAAAGCCGTCGCCTGCTCGGCCGGCATGATGTCCGGGTCGAGCCCATCGTTCCAGAGATAGAAGACCTGCGGAAACTTCTCGACCAACTCCGCAATCTGCTTCTTTTGAAACTCGATCTGCTCCGGCAACGAATGCGTTGCCGGATCGCATTCCGGCGGCAGCACTTTGTGCTTCTCGGGAAAACCCGGATGCCGCCAGCAGTAATACAATCCGACGTTCAATCCCCGGCTCGTAAACGACTTCACAAATTGCGCCACGAGGTCCTGCGGATCCGGGCATGCCGGATTCATCACGTCGTACGTCGTGTACTGGCTGTCCCACAGACAGAAGCCCGAGACATGTTTGGCGGTCAGCACGGCGTACTGCATCCCGGCTGCTTTCGCCGCCTCCGCCCACGCGTCAGTGTCAATCGGGCCGCCCGGATTGAAGTCCGCCGGGCTGTGGTAGCCCGCGACCCACTGCACCCCCTTGTAGGTCTCCAAATTGAAGTGGAGGAACATCCCGAACTTCAGCTTCAGGAAATCCTCCCGCAAGCGGGCAACGGGAAGGTCGCTCCGGTCGGTGTGCGGCATGATCTGTTGTGTTCCTTTCGTTTCCTTGGGGGTTAGAGGCAGGGTGACGTTGTCCGCCCAAGCCCGGCCGTTGCCCGGTGAGGTCTTGCGCAAGTAAATCGTCGCGCGGGCGGCCTGCGGGCCGGTGGTGAACGCAACGGTTTTGCGTGTCCACTCCGTACCGGAGTGGGCGGCGGTTTGCTCCGGCATCCCGTGGTCTTTGACGCCGAGCATGATCGTCTCGTCCGCACCGGAAACACGCAGCCAGGCCGACAGTTCGTACGGGGTGTCGGGGCTGAGTCCTTCTATGACCTGTTCGACGCCATCGCGGCCGGGACCGAGTTGCAGCTCGAAACGTGACGTGCCGGTCGGGTGGTTTTCCTTGCTGCCGCCGAACGCGGCGTTGCCCCACCCGTTGCCTTTGGTCAGTTGCGCCGTCTTTGCGTCGGTCTTCGTCCAGCCCTCGAGCGTGCCAAACTCGAAGCAGGCGTTGCGGACCGTGTTCATCCAGGCGATCCGTGGCGGCGCGTATTCGGGCAACGGATCGGGCGGGTTGCCGGGGTTGCCGCCGGCGCGCCACCATTTGCCGTCCGCTGCATACGCGCCGATGCCGGAGCTGGATTGCTGGACCGACTCCAACAGCCGGAAGTCCAGCGCCTCGGGATTGCGATAGACATTCTCGAAACCGGGCGCGCGCGTGGAGAGGTTCTGGTACACCGCGACGTGCGCCGGCAGGAAGCTCTGCCCGTTGTAAAGATTGTTGAAATACCGGCAGGCGAACAGGTCGTTGCGTTTGGAGTGGTCGAAGGTCGAGAAATCGCCGGTGTTCCAGCAGGAATTATTGAACACCAGATTGTTGTAGGCGGGGTTGTTGAAGCGGACCGGATCGGCGCGCACATTCCAGATCACGTTGTGATGGACGATGGCGTTGTGGCTGAGGTGGTCGAAGTAGATGCCCAGCGCGCATTGCCGGGCGCGGTTGTCGTGGACGAGGTTGTAGCGGAACTCGGTGTTGGCGTAGTCCGTGTTGTGCCCGTAGAGCATCCCAAGGTCATTGGTCAGCCAGCCGGCGTCGGAGAGGTCGTTGTACTGGACAAAACTCTCCATCAGACCGTGGGTATTGACCAGATCGCGGCCGGCATGACGCACGGTGTTGTGGCTGAACACAATTCGCCGGCCCGACAAAACGACCGTTCCCCTCCACAGCCCGGCGTAACCGCCATGGTGCAGGTGGCAGTTGATGACGCGGTTGTCCTCGCCCTGCACGTGGACCACCGCCGCCGAGCTGTAACCAATATCGCTGTTGAGCAACAACAGGTGTTTGCCATGGAGCAACACCGCCCGGTCGCTGGTGTCCTTGTCGTAGCTGTGCGCGACGTAACGCCCGGTGAGGTTCTTCAGCGTGATGTGGTGGGAGTCGGCATCGGTCTTCACACCACCGGCCTGGAACTCCATGCCGGCGATCTCGATCCACGAGCGACCGGCAAGATCCATCACATAATCGCGGCGTTTGGCCTCGACCGCGCCCGTGGCCGGCGCGCCCCCGGTCGGCGGGATCAGCAGCAGGCGGTTGCGTTCGGCGTCATAGAGCCACTCGCCGGGCGCATCGAGGGCAAGTCGGCTGCCGCGCAGGACGAACGGATTGCCCTTGCGCGGCCGGTACCATTGCTCGCGTTTGGGTTCAAACGTGAGCGTGTGTGTTTCAGGGTCAACGCCGGTAACGGTCGAGCTCCAGCAGATCCACCCCGCACCGCCAGCGCACCACAGCCGGGCCCCCTTCCAGGCGTACTTCGCTCCGGTAAGCTGATCGCAACGCAACGTCGTCTCCGTGCCCGCCGTCGCCGTGGCGCGTTCGGGCTGAAACAGGTGGGCCGGGCCGGGGTTGGGCCAACAGGCCTCGACCAACATCTCTTCGTTGAAGAAAACCTGATTACCATCCGGCATCGTCCACGGCATCGGGGCGGAGTACACTCCGTCCGCCTCGCGTCGCCAGCCGGCGATGGGGTCGGCCCCGCTGAGGATGACCCGTTCATCCCGGTACTTGGTGAAAATGATGGGCTTGCCGGGTTTACCGGATCGGGCCGGGCGGAGCACCTCGCGGTACACGCCGCCACGCAAATAACAGGTATCGCCGGGCTGCAGGACGCTGCACGCTTTGCCGAGTGTGGCGAACGGCCGCTCCTCGGTGCCCGGCGCGTTGTCCGCGCCGGTATTGGAAACGAAGTAGTTCATCGCATCAGCCGGGGTCAAAAGTCCTGTCACAAACAGAACGAATACTGCCCAAACCATCATTTTCGATCGGTCGGTTTCCGTTGTCCGAGTCGTTATTTGGCCTCCAAAAGTTTCACCAGCGCCTGGCCCAGCGCCTCGCCGACTTCGAGGAATGTTTCAGCATGGCTGCCGAGTGTCCGCGGATCGCCGCCACGGAAAAATGGTTGGGTGTTCACGACCGTCACGTTGCCGGCAAACTCGGGATACTTCACCGGGTCGCCCACCGCTCGTTGGGCGTCGTACACTTTGCCATCGCCCATTTTCAACGCCGCCACCACGACCGGCATTTTCGGCGCTTTGAGATCCCGGCGCAGGTCGCGGATCAAGTTGGCGAGGTTCTGCTCATACGCCGCCGCGTGCGACGGCGAACCGCTGTCCGCAATCCCCTGCATCCACACCAACCCGGCAATTTCGTAGCCCTGGTTTTGATAACCGGGCAGGAAACGCGGCAGTTGCGCCAGCGAATCGTTCACACTGTTGACCAGTTCGAGATACTCCTGACCGTTCTGCAGGTAACGCTTCAAATCAAGCCACTCATCAATCTTCTTCAAGCCCGTCCAGGTGCTTTCGGCGTTGCCGGGGTTCTTGAACACCACCGCCTCGCCATCGAGGTTTTTCATCACCGCCTCCTGGTACGAGCCGGTAATCGAATCGCCAATGAGCAACACGCGTGGCAGCGGTTTGGTTTTCTTCGGGCGACTCGCCAGCGCCGCGCGGATGGTCTTGATCACCTGCGGCGCGAGGTTGCCGACGGCGTGAACATTCGGATCCACCCAACTGCCGGTGCCTTTGGGAACGAGCGCGTTCAGATCGTTGATGATCACCCCGTTTTCCTTCATCACTTTTTCCGCCACCGCGTTGTACGCAACCACGTCGGCGTTCGGCTTGTCCGGTTCGCCCTTCCACACCGGCGTCACGCTGGCCCAGATCAACGTCGCGCCGGTCTGCTTCATCCGCGCCACCAACGTCCGCAGATTCTTCTCGAAATCGGCCACCGACGTCGTGTTCCCGTGCCCTTGGTAATACTTTGATGACTTGTCTTTCCACCCGGCATCCCACACGCCCCAGTTGAAATGGATCACATCCCAACTGCCCTGCAGATTCGGATCGCCCCCGCTCGACGGCGGCAGGTAATCGTGCCCCAGCGACCGGCTGCCGCGTTGAAACCAAACCGGGTGCCGCGTCGCAAACCGCAACAGAAATACCGGTTCCTCGAAGTGATTTCCCAAAACATTCCCCAGCATCAACTCCGGCCCGACCGCGTTGGTCACCTGCAACGGCCGCCCCGGCGCGCGGGTGTTGTTGTGGATCGGATGGGCATCGTAGAGAATCACGTCGTCGCGTTTCAGGTCCTTCAAAAACGCATACTGCTTTTTCTCGGCCATCACCGTTTCGAGCGTACCGGGAACGTTGACCTGCGGCACGCGGAACTCCGTCCCCGGCCTCTTGAAGTACACCGTCTCAAACGGATACCGCTTCTTCGCCTCCAAGTGCACCGCGGTCACCGTGGCCGGCCCGGCCTCGCGTCGGTAAACCTCCTTGCCTGCGAGCGTCGTGACGTTGAACGCGGCGTCTCCCTCGCCCGGCCACACTTCATACCGGCCCGAACGCGGCACGGCAAGAAAACCGCGCACGACCGTCGTGTAGCCATCCTGAAACGCCAACTCTGGAAACGCCGGCCAGGGCCGCGCCTGCTTTTTCTTCCGCGGCTCGCCCAGACCAACGGTCCCGGTCGCCGCCACCGTCGTGCCCTTGCGCACCTCGCAGTGCACGATGCCGGCCACTTCATCTTTTGCCGGCTCGCCCGTCAGGAACAACAGCACGTCGCTTCCGTCCGTGCGCCCGGCCACCGGTGCCTGCTCCAAACAATTCTCGTCGCCGGCGAGGATGACCACCTTGACCGGCCGTTTCACGTCCGCCCCGGCGGCCACGCCGGCACATACCAAACCGAATAATAAAAGCCACTTATTCATCATGCCTCACAGTTAGTTTTTGTCGTTCGCCGCCCGGAGATTGTCCGAGTGAATCTTGTTCGCGGATTACCAGCGGTCATTGTTTTCCCTCCTTTGGCATTGGGAACGGCTCTGCGGTCCGGCTCATTTCCGCTTCCCACTGGTCGAGAAGTTTTCCAAGCGCCGTGGTTCGTTCGGGATGGGTTGCCGCCAGGTCGTTCGCTTCGGCCAGGTCGTTTTTCAAGTTGTAGAGGGCCGTGGAATAGGTGGCGGCGAACCTGCCGGGAGCGATTTGTTGATATGTCCGCAGGAGCTTCCAGTCGCCCTGACGCACCGCCGATTGCCAAATAGAATTCAGTCCCTCGCTGGCCACCACGAATCGGCGGCGGAAGAAGAGCGGACGTTCGGCAGCGAGCGGTTGCTGGCCGGTCAGGGCGGGCAGAAGATTGACGCCATCGAAGGGCTTGTCGGCGCGGGGCGTCGCGCCGCCCGCCGCGGCCACGGTCGCGGTCAGGTCCAGCGTGGTGACCGGCGGGGAGTAAACTTTTCCTTGGGGCAACACGCCGGGCCAGCGGAAGATGAGCGGCACGCGGATGCCGCCCTCCCGCAACTCCTGTTTCGCGCCCGAGAGCGGCAGGTTGCGGGCAATCTTCGGCTCACCGCCATTGTCGCTGCTCACGATCACCAGCGTGTTGCCGGCGATCTTCTCGTCATCGAGCGCCTGGAGAACACGGCCGATTTCCCGGTCGAGCCGCTCGATCATCTTGATCAAGGTGGGACGGTTCTCAGGATTCTTCTTGTCGCGCGGCTTGTCGAACGGCACATCCGGATCTTGAATCGGATCGTGCGGCGCTTGGAACGGCAGGTAGATGAAGAACGGTTTTTCGCTTTTCGTCTGAATGAAGCGGATGGCCTCGTCGGCAAAGATCGTGTCCGACCAGACGCCGGGCCGGTCGAAGGGCTGACTGTCCTGGAAGAGGGCGAACTCGCCGTTGGCGATCAGTTTGTGCGTGTAGTAATCGTGATTGATATGGAAGCCGACCCAGGTATCAAATCCGTAGTCATTGGCCGGCCGGCGATTCTGGTTGGCGACATTCCATTTGCCGAAGCAGGCCGTTCGGTAGCCGACATCCTTCATCATCTGGCCGATGGTCGGATGTTTCTGCGGATCCAGATCCGGTGACCCTGCGCCGTGGTAGTCCTCATAGGTCGGGCCGTACCGGGCGGGGTAACGTCCCGTCAGCAGCGCCGACCGCGAGGGCGAGCAAACGGGAAATGCGGCGTAACCGTCGGTGCAACGCACGCCTTCGCGGGCCAGCTTGTCCATTACCGGCGTTTTTACCGGGCCGCCGTAACATCCCAGTTCGCCATAACCCAAATCATCGGCGAGGATGAGGATGACGTTTGGTTTGCGGCCTGCATCCGCTGCCGCTGATGTCGCCAAATCGCGCAGGCAAGCGAACGCGATCACGATCTTCGCGATCGTTCGCAATAAGTACCGGATGATTCTCACCATTGGTCTCTCAATTGTCTCGAGGGTGCAGTTAGAAGCTTTGGCCCGGCGGTTGTAGGGCGGGAATCCCTGTCGTTTAGACTTCCCGCCGAGAGCGTAGAGCAAAGGTCGTTCGCGGCGCGCACCCCAAACGACGGGCATGCGCGCCCTCCAATCCGGTCACTGCCCAAAGGTTTGAACTGCACCTTCATCTCGACTGCTCCTTTGTCTTTGGCACAAATACATCCCGGATGCACTCCAGCATCATGTACCCGCTGCCCTTTGTCGGCGCCACAATGCCGCCTTCACCAAACTCATTCCACGCATAAATCGTAAACGCCGGTTGGACACCGCCGTTCGGGAGCGGAAAGCCGAAGACACCTTTCTCCAAATCGGCCTTGAGCTGTCGGAGCGTGTCGGTCCACTCGGCGCGTGTGGGAAAGGCGAAACAAGGGCGCTTGTCGTCTTGCCACGGCCGCGGATTCCACCCTGCCGGAATCGTCGGCACGGTGGGTATGGTGTCGTTCGTGTGCCCCGCACGCCACGCCGCGTGGTGCTGGGCGAGCATCGCGTAGGGAAGGTCCGCTTCCGTCCGCTCGATGCTGGGCACGGCCATGTACTCGTTGTTGTAGTCCAGTCGTTTCAACATCCAGTGATCGTCCCGAAACGGGTCCGGGCCGTTACCGCCGCACCCGATGATCAACTCGCCCAGCCCGGCCTCGCGCGCGGCGCCGCGGAGGATGCCCAGAAAACGATCCACACCCTCCGTCCCGCCAACCTGTTCGAAAAATTGACCGCCACCATGAATCTTGAAGACGGGGCGTCCACCGACCCGCAAGTATGAGGGGTGTTGCATACACTTGACCCAGTACGCCACGTCTTTGCGCCAACGCTCGAGGGACGTAATGCCGAACGGCGGGTGGTTGCAGTACTCGATCATGAATTTCAAGCGGCCCGCGTGGGGCGACTTCATGAACTGTTCCACACCGCGATTGAGGAGAGGTTCATTCTCGCGTTGTGCATCGGCCCCGTACCAAAGGATTTGAAAGAAGCTAATCCCGTGTTCCGCGGCGGCGACGATCTCGCGATCCATCGTCGCCTGCGTGTTGTACTCGCCCAGCAGCGGGCGGCGGTCCGGGTACAACGGGCGCCAGTCCACATCGCCGTGATGCCACTTGTTCGGTTTCATCTCCCACCAGCCGGCAAAGTAGTTGACCCCGACCAAAACGTCCTTCTCAGCCGCGTCAGCCATCACCGCCATGGATAACATACCGGCGAGAACAGTCGTGAACCAAATCATCAGCGCATGGTGATTCAGACTGTGTGTCCCAAAACACCACGATTCCGGTTTCGACTCCGTCAGCGTGGTTGTCCTGTCGCCATCACACACCGCGCGCAAGCCGGTCGGATTCGACACGTTGCGAATCGGTCCGGTCATGGCGCGGGTTTGGCGGCCGGGGATTGTCCCGGGCCGATCAAGGCCAGGAGTTGACGTTTCAGTTCCGCTTTCTCGGCCTGTTGGTCGGGGCGGGAAGCCAGATTCGTCCATTCGTGGGGATCGGTTCGGTGATCATAGAGTTCTTCCGCGCCATCCGCGCACAAAATGTACCGGTGCGTGCGGGAACGCACCGAGAAGTGTTGCCGCGCCGTGGGCGCGGGAGTGTTGGTGGGAACCGACTCCCTACTGGGCCGGCACGTCAGCGCCACCGCCGGCCCCGCCCACTGGTTGGTGGCGGGATTCTGGAGAAACGGTCGCAGACTATGGCCATCCAGCGGCCGACGATTCCCCCCGGCATTCGGATCCGCCGGCAACCCGCAGAGATCAATCAACGTCGGATACAGGTCAATCAATGAAACGGGGTGATCACAGGTGCCGGTGGCCAACCCGGGGCCGGCGATGACCAACGGGATCCGCGCTGTTTCCTCCCACAACGTGTTTTTTTCCCGGTGGTCTTTCTCCCCCAAATGCAGACCGTGGTCGCTGGTCACGATCACAATGGTATTGCTGGCGTGCGGACCGTTCTCCACGGCATCCAGGATGACGCCGATTTGGTCGTCCACAAACGCAACACAGGCGAGATAAGCTTGGACGGCGCGTTTCCAAAGCGTCTCCCCGCCCGCCGCCAACAAGCGGGACAACGCCTCCGCCTCGGCCAGCCGCGCACCGGTGGCGGGGTCTTGCCAGAGAATCTTCGCGCAGTCCGCCAAATCATCCTTGCGGTAGGGCGGCAACTGAATCGTCTCCAGCGGAAACAAATCGAAGTATTTCTGCGGCGCATAACAGGGCACATGCGGCCGATTCATCCCCACGATCATCAAAAACGGTTTCGGTTGCGGTCGGCGGAGCCGTTCCGCGGCCCACGCGGCATTCATCTCATCCGGCATCCGATCCCGGTCCGTCTCGTTCACGTACCGAAACGGACGATCCACCAACCGCCAGCCCGCGTAGCCGGGAATGTTCCGCGCCGGATCCGCGGGGATCACCGGCACATCCGCCAGCGAGCCGAAACTGCCCCAAAACAACTGGTTCAACGGCGGCGGCATGGACGGATGACCGTTGCCGGCCGGCCCCGTGCCGTGTTTCGCACCGTCCCACGGCGTCGGCCCGAACGACGGGCGCACGCCGCTGCCCCCGACCGCCGCGTCGGCCGGGCTCCACACGCTGTTGTCTTCGTGACCGTTGTGAAACACCTTGCCCGTGCCGCCGACCAGATAGCCGTTGGCCTTGAAATGTTCCGGCAAGGTCACCGCATTCGTCATCGCCGGGAAGCGCCGCCAGCGGTTGGCTTGCTGGGCATAACCGAAGTAGCCGGTAGTGTGCGGGTACAATCCGGTCCACAGGCTGGCCCGCGACGGACCGCAAATTGGCGCATTGCACTGCGCGTTGACGAACCGCACCCCGCGCGCCATCAACCGTTCGAGGTGGGGCGTGCGGGCCTGCGGATGGCCGCCCATCCCCGCCACGGAATCGTTGAGATCATCGCAGATGATCAACACCACATTCGGGCGCGCCGGCAACTCCGCCGCGCGCAGCCGCACCCCCGCCACCAGCAGGGCCGCCACCAGCACCAGAGCCTGGGTCCATTTCCTTCCCACCGACTGCCGGTGAGGTTTTGTTTGGGTGATCGTCATTTCGCTACTCTACCGCTTCTGGAAACAAACGGGATGCTCCCTTCGGCACGAACAGCTTCGCAGTGACGTCTCCGTAACGTACCGCGCACTCGCCGGTCGGACTCGACACGTTGCGAAGGGTCGCGCGCACCAGTTTCCCATCCTTCCATTCGATGTCCACCTCAAATCCGCCGCGCGCGCGCAGGCCGGTCACCTTGCCGGTCGGCCACGCCTTTGGCAATGCCGGCAAGAGATGAATCACGCCAAGATCCGACTGCACCAACATCTCGCCCACGCCGGCCGCGTAACCGAAGTTGCAGTCAATCTGGAACGGCGGATGAAAACCCCACAGGTTCGGATAGACGTTTCTCTTGATGAACTCGCTCAACAGCTTGTACGCCCGGTCGCCGTCGTGCAGCCGCGCCCAGATGCAAATCTTCCACGCCTTGCTCCAGCCGGTCGCGCCGTCGCCGCGCGCGTTCATCGAGACCTTGGCGGCCTCAGCCAGCTTCGGCGTGGTCACCGGCGAGATTTGCCGACCGGGATGCACCGCGCTCAAATGCGAGAGATGCCGGTGCTGGTCTTTGGGATCGTCGAGATCGTCCGCCCACTCTTGCAACTGGCCCCACTTCCCGATTTGCGGCCCGAGCAGCCGGTCGCGCATCGCGGCGACTTTCTTCCGATAATCCGCGTCCACACCCAATGCCTCCGAGGCCTCGATGTAGTTCGTGAACAAATCCCACGCGAGTTGCTGCTCGTAGGAATTGCCCTCCGCAAACGGCCCGTGTTCCGGCGACTGGCTCTTCGGAGCGACCAGCTTGCCGGCGGCATTCGTCTTCAACGAGTCTTCCCAATACTCGCACAGCTCCTTCATTACCGGGTACGCGCGCGTCCGCAGATACTCCTTGTCCTGCGTGAACGCGAAATGATCCCACAAGTTCTGTGCAACCCACGACGCGTCGCCGGGCACCCAATGATACGTCGCGCCGCCAAAAATGCCGTTCTCCGACCGCGTCGCCCACCCGCGCACGCCAAACTCTTTCTTCGTCGCCTCGCGCCGCACCTCCCGGATGGAGTTCACCCAGTCGGCGAGCGGGAGAAAACATTCCGACAGGTTCGCCTGATCCACGAACCAGTAATTCATCTGCACGTTCACGTCCGTGTGATAATCGGAGCGCCACGGTGGATTGTTGTAGGGATTCCACACCCCCTGCAAGTTGGCCGGCAAGTCGCCCGGTCGGGAACTGCTGATCATCAGATACCGGGCATATTGAAACAGCATCTCCTCCAAATCCGGGTCCGCCGCGCCTTTCCGGTAGGCCTCCAACCGCTGGCCGGTCGTCAACGTGCGCGTCTCCGCCGGTGACGTGCCGAGTTCCAGCGTCACCCGGTCATACAACTGCCGGTAATCCTTCTCGTGTACCGCCAGCAAATCATCAAACGACCGCTTCGCGGCCGCCGCAAGCCGGGCGCTGATTTTCTCGTGCGGATGCGCCTGCTTCCAACCCCGCGCGCGCTCGTTGAGATAATCCGTCCCGGCATCCACCAACAGGAGCAGACTGTCACATCCCTGGAACGTCAACGTCCCATTCGTCGCCGTGACCGAGCCGCCCGTGTTCAACAGCATGATTTGCGACTCGTAATTCAGCCCGATCCCGCTGCCGATCTTGCCGGCGCAAGTGATCGTGTTGCCGGCGGCGGTCGGTTCGGCTTTGTGCGCGTCCCGCAACGTCACGCGGCCGGTATACGCGCCCTTCTTGTCGGCGGTGAACCGAAACACCATCACGTTGGCCGGGTGACTGGCGAAATACTCCCGCCGGTACCGCACCCCGCCCGCTTCATACGTGATCGTGTGCAGTGCGCGCTCGATATTCAATTCGCGCCGGTAATTGCTGAAGGCAGTCGCGTCGAGCTTGATGAAAATATCCCCGAAGTTCTGGTACCGGCCCGTTTCGCTTTCGTCGCCGGTCCAGAGCGAGTCCTCATTGAACTGGATGCGTTCCTCCGCGACATCGCCGTAGATCGTCGCGCCGAGCCGGCCATGGCCGATGGGATACACCGATGAACCCCACTTTTGCTGAAAATACTTGATCGGCTTCTGCGGATTCGGCTCCAAGACGACCGGCGCGGTTGTCCAGATCACCGGTTCGGCGAACGCGGCTTGGCCCAGCGCCAACCCGAGACAAAGTTTCAGAATTGATTGTCCCATGTCATCTCCGTGGTTTGCCCACCCTCCAACACCAGAACCCGGTGATGGTCACCGGTCACCGGCCTCTCTCATCGTCCCCACTCATGGTTTCTCCCAGTTCGTGTTGTCGAGGGTCACCCGTACATCCTGGAACAGGAAGGGGTGATGGCTCAACCGCAACGGTTTCCCGCTCGCGGTCTTCACGTTTTTCAAATGCACTTCCTTCGGGCGAACGATGGGAAATCTCTCCACGTCACCGGGACCGGTGAGCTTGGGATTGAAGTTCGCAAAGAGAACCGGTCCGCGGTAGTGGGCCGGACGATTCGCGTCCTCGATTCGCAACTCGTCCACGGTGATCCGCCACGGCAGGCGACAGGGGTACCCGAAATCGTGCTGGCCAAGATTCTGGCCACTGATCAGGGTGGCCTCGCCGGTCGGCATAAACACGCAGTGGCGAATGACCAACTCGCCATCCCACGTGCTGCCGTAGTCCGGACGCAGATGAACCAGGCTCCCGGCCCGAACCGTCGTGTTCTCCGCGAGCAACATGCCGTGGCCGGTGACGCTGATGCCGCCGTGCCCAATCGTCGAGTTGCGAATCGTCGCGTTGCCGACGCCCTTGTGCGCGTCAAATCGCGACAGGGTGCAGCCATCGTACCGGAGGTTCTTGCAGTAATTGGAGGCCATGATGCCCCAGAATTTCTTATCGTGTATGTCATTGCTTTGCCGGCAGTGGAGAAACTCGACGCCGACCGCCCGATTGACGGAGATGTCGTACGAACCCATGGACACGGGCGCACCGGCATGGCCGATGGTCCGGTACAGCTTGCGGCCGGTCAGCACAGCATCGCGGACGGTCACGTCGGCGCAATCGCTGATACTGATAAAGCCGCCGTAAGGTGCGCCCTGCTCGCCTTCGCCCTCGACGTAGTGCTCGAGTCCGACAACGTCCACGTTGGATCGGCGAATCGCGAGGCACCGGGCGTAGTACGTGTATTTGGATTCGGCCGCGTTGGCGATGGTCGTGAAGCGTCCGCCGCGAATGACCAGCTTCGTCGGGTCCACCGGTCTGGCCTCGATGCTGGTGATCGAGTCGAAATCCCACAGGATCGGCGTGCTGCTGTCCACGGTGCCGGCAGCGTCCACCAGGAACACATCCGTCTGCGCCGAGCCGCTGTCCTGGTTCGGCCCCCAGCGGATGTATTGTTTTACCGCACGGTTAACCGCCGTGATCAAGCAACGCCCCGGCAACACCGCCGCGATTGTTGGCTGGTTCTTCTTTAGCGACGTGACGCCCTCGATCTTGATGGAGGCCAGCTTGGAACTAACCAGAAACACCGGCGACCGAATGTTGGTGACGGATCGGTCGTCAATGATGAACTTCGCCCGCCCAAAATCCGTGTCGGTCTGAATGACGATCGGTTTGTCTTGTCCGCCGAGGTAATAGGTGGCCGTAGCATCCGCCCGCACCGCCCGTCCATGCTCGTTGGCGTACGCATGGGCGTTACAAATCGCTTCCGTGTCATCCGACTGACCGTCGCCCTTGGCCCCGAAATCCGCGTATCGAACCACTCGCGCCATGGGATCCTCCGCCAGACTCGGTGCCGCGCCCTCCCCCAAGCAAGACACCAGCATGCCGGCGATCACGATGATTCCCCGTCTCTTCATCTCCCCAACCCAGTTGGCCATTTCGTTTCCCTCATGACGTCGCCGGTAATTTCGCTAGGAACGGATCACTTGTTGGATCCGCGCTTCTTCCTCGGGGTGAAGCCACGTGCCGTCCTTGTGGAAGATGTCATGATGACAGACGGCTGGCTCGCCCCGCTCCTTGTTCCAGCCCCACGGATAAATGGTCTGCGTCTTGCCGGCGACCAACCCCCAGTTGATGGCCCCCGCACAGTGTTGGCGGAACACCGGCAAACAGTCCGCAAACGTCGAGCCGTGCCCACGCGCCAGCCACTCGGTGCAAATCACCGGCCGACCGCGCGCCTTGCACTTTTCAATCCGCGCCAGCAACCCTTTCGCGGGAGCCATGTAGGCGTGAAACGTCACCACATCGCTGCGCTCCAGGATGAATTGGTTCAAATCTTCCCGGTCGTTCCAAACACCCACCGTCACCGGCTGCGTCAGTCCTTTGACCGACCGCGCCCATTCGAAGACGGCCTCCAAAAACGGCATCGAAAGGATGGGGCGATGCTTGCCGGTCAGCGGGTCGCCGACGGAATTGGTCGGTTCATTGTAAAGGTCCCAAACAGCAATCCGCCGGTCATCACGGAAATGCGTCAGCAGCTCCTTGACGTACCGCTCCAGGCGCGGCCAGCGCGTCGGGTCCTCGACAATCGGGTAGCCCGGTGACTGCACCCAACCGGAGTTGTGTGTGTACGGCACCGGCGCCGGCTGCGGTCCGAGCGCAAACTCGGGTCGCCAGCAATCGTCGAAGATGACCAACATCGTTCGGATACCCTTGCCGGCCGCGATGGCGAGATACCGGTCGATGCGCGCGATGAAACCATCCCGGTCGTGCTCCCACAACAGATCATGCAGGTACACCCGCATGATGTTCATGCCGATGCGCTGCGCGCAGCCGAGCTCGCGCTCGATGGTGACCGGGTCGAACGTCTCCGCCTGCCACATTTCGAGTTGGTTGATCGCCGTGCTCGGCGTGAAGTTCGCGCCAAAGAACCATGGTTGCTTCTGACCCCAGGCTTGTGCTTGTGCAACTGTCCATCGTTGCATAATTCTAATCCTTTATTAACGTTCCGTGTTTTCCACCAACGCTTGCCGGGCTTTCGGCAGGTCATACAGGTAAACCAGAAAGTTCATCGGCGCCCAGCTTCGCCAGCGATGACGTGGCGGAAAAGGCGGAGTTCGGCCGCTTGGTATGGCGAGTGATCGCCGTGATAGAGATCGTGCTGCCAGACATTCGGTTCGCCCCGGTCGGGGGTCCAACCCCAGTGCAGATGCGTTTGCGTCCGGCCGTTGACCAGCCCCCAGTGCAGGCAGCCGACATTCTCGCGCCGAAAAATCGGCAGGCACGTCTCGGGAACGGACTGTTGGTGGCGGCAGAGCCATTCCGTGTTGATGATCGGCCGGCCGTGACTCTTTAACGATTCGATGTGTTCGGCCAGCCGGTCGGGACCGTTGTAGTCGTGAAAGGTGATGATATCGCTGTGCTCCCAGCAGATGTTGTTCAAGGCTTCGTTCTTGTTCCATTGGCCAACCGTCAAGGGTTGGGGTGGCGCCACGCGACGCGCCCAAGCAATGACTTCGACCAGCAAGGGCAAAGTGGCGTCACCCAGACCGCTATTCGTGGGTTCGTTGTAGAGATCCCAGACCCAGACCCGGGGATCGTCCTGAAACGACGCGATGACGTCCGTCACGTAGTCCCGCAGGCGCGGCCAGGTGGCGGGGTTGCGCACCATGTCGTGCCCCGGCGAAGCTGACCAAGCGTTGGCATACACGCCCTTCACGACGTCGGGTTGCCGCCCGAATTTCGGATTCTTGATCTCGCCGCAATCGTCAAACAGGACCAACATCACCCGCTGACCGCGCTGGTCGCAGACGGCGAGAAAGTCGCGGACGCGTTGCTTGAAGGCGCCCGGATCATGCTCCCACACGACAAACGGCAGCACGACGCGAACGCAATTGAAGCCGACACCTTCGGCAAGTGCCAGTTCCTGATCGATCAATTTCACGTCAAAAGAATACGGCATCCACATCTCAGTGTAATTGATGGCCGTTGCCGGAATATAATTGAACCCGCAAGGCCACGGTTGGTGCGCATACCACTGATTGGCCTTTTCCGCCGACCACCGGCCCCCATTCGCACCCGTGTACGCCCCTGAATTCATGATGCTCATCCGCCCTCCTGCTCCAGCACGCTGATCAGGCCCAACAGTCCGCCCCAGTGATAGAACGCGTCGCTGTTGTCCTTGCCGCAACCGTTGCCGGTCTCGGCGCAGTAGTTTTCGTGGACGTGACCGTGTTCGCGCCATTCCTTGAGCAGCAACGCCGCTGATTTCTCCACCAACGCCTGCCGGGCTTTCGGCAGGTCGTAGTTGCAGAGGCCGAGATAGACCAAAAAGTTCATCGGCGCCCAGATCCGGCCCCGCCAGTAGTTCTGTTCGGGATACGCCGGATCGTTACGCGCGATGGACGGCAAAATCCATTCGCCCCAGAACTCGGCCGGATTGAAGAAATGCTCGTTGATCATCCGCTCCGCCTGCGCCGGCGTCGGCACGCCGGCCAGCAACGGATAGAAATGCGTCGGCGAAAGCCGGTGCTGCAGCTCGCCGGTATCGAGCCGCTTGTTCAGGAACAAGCCGGTCTTCTCGCACCAGAGCGTTTTCAACTTCGCGGCATACCGGTCGCCGCGCTCATTCAACTCGGCCACGACTTCGTTGCGGCCAATCCGCTTCGCCAGGTCCGCCAACGCCCGGCAATCGGCGATGTAAAGCGACATCAGTCCCACGTCCGCCAGTTGCATCCGGTGCGCCTTCGCATCGTACGGCATGTCCTGATACATCGGCGAGTTGTCCAACCCGGATTCCAGCGCCGAGGCAAACCGGGTGTTGATCGGCAATGTCTCGTAACTGCACCCGGTCACCGGCTCATACGGATCAGACCCCCAACACAGATAGCCGTCCTGGTCGCGGTGGGCCGGCCACCAACGATTCCATGTCAGCAGCGTGTCAAACAATCGCTCCGCCAGCGCGGTTTCGACGACGCGATCGCAGATTGCCTGCACGGTCAGCGCCCCCACCGGCGGCTGTGACCGGTCGCGCGACTTGAATCCGCTCGGCATCGCAAAGTTGGGGATAAATCCGGTCTCGGTCACTTCCTCGGTGATGGCGATGGCGTTGGCGTAGGCGAGTTCCTTGTTCTCGACGCTGGCCATCCACGCCGCGAAATAGGTGTCCCAATCGAACAACACCCACCCGCCCCAGCCGCAGCTCCAAATCCGGCTGACCGGCGAGATCACCCGGTCCTTGAACGGATCGTAAATCGTGTCCCACGCCAGACAAGTCTGCATGGCGTGATGGACTTCGCTGAGACCTTTGCGGCTGGCCAGAAACTCTGCCCGGCGTTTCTCGATGACCTCGTTTGCCGCGGGAAGCCGGTCGGGATTGCTCGCCACGAATACCGGCTGGTCGAGTACCACAAGCAGATACGGACCGGGAATCTCGACGACCGGCTCCTCGTTGCGCTTCGTCCCGGTCGCCGCGACGGTCAACGGGCCGACGCGCAGCCGGTCACCTTCGCGGCGAACGCAACCGGGCCGGTTCCACAACACCGCGCCTTCAATCGTCAGCGCCGGGGCCTTCACATGGATCGCCAGCGGCGTGACCCGGGCAAACCAATCGCCGTCCGCGTGCGCGGTTTCGACGCGGATCTTCGTCTTGTGCCATTCGAGTTCCAACGACGTGTACGAACCGTCGTAGGCATGAGGGCCGGGGACGATCACTTCATCGCCTTTGCCCTTCCGCCCGATCAACGCCTCCCGCAAACACCGCCCGGTGCTGTAGGTTTTCAGTCCGAGCAAGATCGCAACCCCCTCTGGCAAGCGCACGTGCGATAACACGCTCCGCACGTTCCAAGTATTCCACCCCGTCTTCATTTCCGTGGTCGAAGCATGGCCTCAGACAAATCATACCGGACCGGCCCGAATCGGGCTGCCACCAAGTTTTACCTCCTTCAACACCCGCACGGCGTCTGCGGCTCGCAAGCCACAGTCTCTGCCCCTCCCAACCCAAGGTGACACCACTGCGCGAGCCAATGCGGCAAGAACGATGATCTCCGAGATCCGCGCGTGCCAACGATTCCGGATGGAGAAGGCCGACACCGCCGCTGGTTACGTGACAAAACCCTCCGAACTGAATACTGCTCCGCCCCGCTGGGAAATGACTTCCAGAAGCGCAGGGGTCTTTCCGGGTTCCGACACTGAGCTACGGCTCCCGCCGACGATGCCACCATCCGAGTGCGACCAGACCGAGGCTGATCAAGGCAAGCATGGAGGGCTCAGGAACTACGGCGGCTTCGGCAATGAAGTTGAACCGGATGTCGTCAATGAAGCTTGTCTTGTCAAAGAGATTAAGACCTTCAAACCGCAGAGTAAACACACCTCCCGTGGTCGTAAACGAATCGCTGGTGTAGGTCGTCCAACTGCCAACGGTGGGTGTGTTGGTGGTCACCCCGCCGAATGACAGGAGTGCGCCGTCGAGCAAGACTCGAAACTCGTTTGGCCCAAAACCGCCGCCACGCCCGGCCGCTTCAAAGCTCAAGCTATATGTCACGCCGTTCTCAAAACCGCTTACAGCCGTGAAGAAGAAAGAGGTGGACTGCAGCACACCCACCTGCGATCCCTCCAGTGCTGTGGGCGCGCTAAATGCACTGCCGTTGTCCGCGATACCGGCGAAACCACTGAAGGTCCACGCGGAACCGGCCAAACTGCCACCACCAGCGCCGCCGCCCAATTTAAATTGGTCGTTGGGTTGCTTGGGTCTCTCGAACCCGCCATCGGGCACGGCAGGTACCGCGCGAGTGATGCTGACGGCGTCAAGCAGCAACGTGCTATCGCCAACTGGGGCTCCGGAGTCGATCCGTAGTGTCGAGGTCGCGCCCGAAACGGCGAGCGGCCCGCTCACGATCCGACGAAACCGGTCGGTCTTGCGAATGCTGTCGTGCTGGTTCGTGTAGACTGTGGTGCCCCCGTTCAACGAGACAGAAATATTAGTCATTGCCGACGAACTACTGTCACCACGTTCGTTGACGAAGTAGGTCACAGTGTACAGCTTGGTCGGGTCATAACCGGAGATGGATTGCGTGATACTACCCACACCCTGAATAAAGGCCACATTCGTGCCGTGACGCGGCGGAATGCTGCCCAGGAACGGACGGTTGGCCGCAAGCGCATTCGACGCGTTGATGCCAACACCAGCGCCGATGGTGCCCCAATCCGAAATTGGGCCATAGCCCACACCGGTATTGGTGTTTGCTTCGAAACTGTGATTTAGAATGACAATCTGCGCGTTGGCCGGCAGGCTGCAAACCGCGAAAGCCACCAGCGAGACCATTCCCACCCGCCGAGTAAACTGAGCAACCCGCGCGGCCACATTGACAAACAATTTATTGGCATTCATACCCGCTCTCGCGTCAATTGGTTGTTCGCAAGTGTTTCCCACACCCACTCTCATTCTCCGCCCTTATCTACCGCCGGTTTGAGGTCGTAGCAACGTTTTTTTACTGACTTAATAGTCATTTATTTCAATCGGTTTGCCGGATTGCCCGTGGGACTGCGTTTTTCCGTTGCGGCCCCCCCGGGCGGTGCGTTAGTAGAAAGCGCGCTTGTTGCGGGCATGAAAACCGTCCTCTTCATTGCCGATCCCGCTGTTCGGGTAAATCAACAGATCGCGGTCGGTTTGTCGCGGGAGTTGCAAAAGCACGAACCCTGGCAGTTGACCTTTTCTCCCCAAACCACGACCCTCCACGTGCTCCGGCGTCTCATCCGCGAAACCATGCCTCAGGCAATCGTGACGCACGCCTTTTTTGATCAATTCAGTTTTGAGACGCTCCACCAACTCGCCGTTCCGTGGGTCGCCGTCGCGGTGGACCATCACCCCGATCTGCCGATACCGGTGGTGATCCCTGACGACGAAGCCATCGGCACGCGGGCGGCGGAACATCTCCTCTCCCTGCGATTCCAGCATCTTGCGATCATCGGCTTCCGTGCGTCGGCCAACGCCACCCGATTCAACGTCTTTCGGCAACGCATTGCCCAGAGCCAAAACTCACTGGACACCTTCTGGCTTGCCCCGCCCCGCGGCGGCCGCGTAGATCATCCGGGCAACATCGGCGGCAACCAAACCAGACTGATTCGCTGGCTCCAACACCTGCCCAAGCCCTGCGCCATCTTCGCCCACTCGGATCGTCCCGGCGCGCATGTCATTCGCGTCTGCGCCGAACACGGCATTCCCGTGCCCGCGGAAATCTCCGTGCTAAGCGTGGACGATGACGCGCTGTTTTGCCACACCGGTCATCCCAACTTGGCCAGCATCCACGTTTCCAACACCCGGATTGGCGCCGAAGCCGCGCGCCTGATCCGGGAATGGAAACCCGGCCGGCGTGTGGTAAAAATTCCGCCCGCCGCGGTCATCGAACGCGGATCCATCCGCGCGCCGCAACTGCCGGATCCGTTGGTCGAGCAGGCGATCGAGTATGCGCGCGCGCGCGTCGGCGAGGGCGTCCGCGTCCGCGATCTGCAGAAGCTGACCGGTCTGACACCGCAACTGCTGGTGTACCGATTTCAGCGGGCGATTCGCGCCAGCCCGATCGAAGTCATCCTGCGCCAGCGCATTCTCCTCGCCCGCCAACTCCTGAGCGAAACCGACGAAGCCGTCAGCACCATCGCCCGACGATGCGGCTTTCGCAGCGCCAACCAATTCTACGTCACGTTTCGCAACCACGTCGGGATGTCCCCCGTCGAATACCGCGCCCAACTTGCACCCTAACCGCTCCTCGCGGCAATCGTCGAACCCGGCACCGGGCGAATCCCGCCCGCCTTGCAATTCGACGGCGCCTTCGTTAGAAGTCCGCCCATGTTCGAACTCTATCCTCGCAACTGCGCCGCCGCGCTCGACCCGAAACTGTTTCGCCATCCCACCGCCGAGTATCGCGGCGCGCCGTTCTGGTGTTGGAACACCAAACTCGACAAAGCCCAACTCCTCCGCCAGCTCGACTACCTCCAAGAAATGGGCATGGGCGGCCCGACCATCCACGTCCGCACCGGGCTGGAAACGGAATATCTCGGCGACGAGTTCATGCACATCGTTCGCGCCTGCGCCGATTACGCGAAACGACGCAAGATGTTGACCTGGCTCTACGACGAAGACCGCTGGCCGTCGGGCTTTGCCGGCGGTTTGGTCACTCGCGACGAGCGCCACCGGGCCAGGCATCTGTTGTGGACGCGCCGGCCCTACGGCAGCGGGGCCGTCCATGCGATCAATACTTCGCAGGCGCTCGGCAGCCGCAACGAAAACGGCTCCTTGCTCGCCGTCTTCGAAGTCGAACTCGACGAGACCGGCTGTCTGCGGCAGTACCGCCGTCTCGCCACGCCTCCACCGCAACCGACGCCGAACACCTGGTACGCGTACCTCGAAACCGCCACGCCCACCTCGTGGTTCAACAACCAGACCTACGCCGACACCTTGAGCCGCGCGGCCATCGAACGCTTCATCGAGGTCACCCACGAACGCTACCGGCAAATCCTCGGTGACGAGTTCGGCAAATCGGTGCCGGCCATTTTCACCGACGAACCGCAGTTCTGCCACAAACAATGTCTGCGGCGCCCGACCGACACCCGCGACCTCACCATCCCGTGGACGACCGGCTTCGGCGCGGACCTGCTCGACAACCTGCCGGAGATTTTCTGGGAATTGCCGGGCCGCCAGGCCTCCGTCGCGCGCTACCGGTATCACGACCAACTGGCCGAACAATTCGCCGCCGCCTTCGCCGACACTCTCGGCGCGTGGTGTCGCCGGCACGGAATCGCGCTGACCGGTCACATGATGGAAGAGCCGACGCTGGCTTCGCAGACGCGCGCGCTCGGCGAAGCCATGCGCTCCTACCGGGCGTTCGATCTTCCCGGCATCGACATGCTCTGCGACTGGCGCGAATACACCACCGCCAAACAAGCCCAAAGCGCCGCCCACCAATTCGGCTGCCCCGGTGTGCTCAGCGAGTTGTACGGCGTCACCAACTGGGATTTCGATTTTGCCGGCCACAAACTGCAGGGCGACTGGCAGGCCGCCCTCGGCGTCACCGTCCGCGTCCACCATCTCGCCTGGGTCAGCATGGCCGGCGAAGCCAAACGCGATTACCCCGCCTCCATCTTCTACCAGTCGCCGTGGTACAAAGAATACCGGCTCATCGAAGACCACTTCGCGCGGCTCAACACCGTCCTGACCCGCGGTCGTCCCGGCGTTCGCATCGGCGTCCTCCACCCGATCGAGTCCTACTGGCTCTGCTTCGGTCCGCTGGAACAAACCCAGGTCGAACGCGCCGAACGCGAAGCCAGTTTTGCCGGCGTCACCGACTGGCTGCTCCACGGGCTGATCGATTTCGACTTCATCTGCGAATCGCTCCTGCCGCAACTGTGGAAGGCCGGCCCCGACAAGTTCCACGTCGGCCAGATGGCCTACGACGTCATCGTCGTCCCGCCGATGCGCACCATCCGCGCGACAACCCTCGACCGGCTCGAACAATTTACCGGCCCGATCCTCTTCGCCGGCGAGATTCCCTCGCTGGTGGACGCCGTGCCGTCCGACCGCGCCCAAAAACTCGCCGCCCGCCATTCGCGGATCGAATGCAACCGCGCCCGGTTGCTCGAAGCCCTCGCGCCGTACCGCGACCTCGAGGTTCCCGGCGCAAGAACGCTGCTCTACCAACTCCGCCACGACGGCGCCAACCGCCACCTGTTCGTCTGCCACACCGACTACGTGCACGCCCGGCAACACACCATCCGCCTGCGCGGCCGGTGGGACGTCACCGAGTGGGACACGTTCAGCGGGCAACAACGCCCCCGCCCCGCCACCATCGCAGGCGACTGGACGGAATTCGACCACACCTTCGAAGCCCACGGCCATCTGCTCGTGACGTTGACCCCCGCGCGTGCGACGGTCGCCCCGCCGGCCAAACCCGCGCCGCGATTCGGGGAAGTTGCCCATCTCACCGACCCGGTTCGCGTCACGCTTTCCGAACCGAATTCCCTGTTGCTCGATCAGGCCGAGTGGCGCCTCAACAACGGCCCGTGGCAACCGCGCGAAGAAATCCTGCGGCTCGACAATCTCGTCCGCCGCCAACTCGGTTTGCCCGACCGCAGCGGCGCCATCGCCCAACCGTGGTGCGACCCGCGCCCCGCCCCGGTGCTCGGCACCGTGGAATTGCGATTTGAAATCCAGTGCGACGCGCCCATCCGCCGGCCGCTGTTCGCGCGGGAACACGACGCCGCCCTGACGCTCGACGGCCGCCCCGTCAACGCCCGACCCACCGGCTCGTGGGTGGACGAAGCCATCCGCACCGTGCGACTACCGGCGTTGAAGAAAGGGCGGCACGTGATCACGCTGCGATTGCCATTCACCCGCAAGAGCGGTTTGGAGTGGTGTTACCTGCTCGGCGATTTCGGCGTCGCCCTCGCCGGCCGGCACGCCCGCGTCATCACGCCGGTCCGGCAACTCGCGTTTGGCGATTGGACCCGGCAGGGATTGCCGTTCTACACCGGCAACGTGACCTATCACACCACGCTGACCGGCACCGGCCAACCGCTCGCGCTGCAGTTCAAATGGCCGCGCGGATTGAAAGCCGCCGACGCGCCGCTGACCCGCGTGCCCGTCGTCCGCGTCGCACTCGACGGCCAGCCGGTCGGGGTGGTGGCGTTGGCACCGTTCCGACTCGAACTGGGCCGGGTGGCGAAGGGACGGCACCGGCTCGACCTCACGTGCTACGGGCACCGGTTCAACTCGTTCGGCAGCCTGCACACGCTCGACCACGACAGTCCCTGGTCGGAAGCCGATCCTCACGCGTGGCGGAGCAGCGGCGTGAATTGGAGCTACGAATACCAACTGCTCCCGATGGGCCTGCTGACCGCGCCGGCCGTGTTGAGCCGGTAATTCCACCCGACCGAACGACGCAGCCGAAACGCCCCGCTTGTAGGGCGCACATCCCGTTGTTTGGGGTGCGCGCCGCGCACAACCCTTGACCCACGCCCGCGGCGGGAAGCCTGAACGACAGGCATTCCCGCCCTACAATTGCCGGCCAAAAATCTCCAGCCGTACCCCGTCATTCCCGGCCATGCGCTGTTGGAAGTGTCGGGCACAAGGCCGCATTCGCTCCACCCCGATTGTAGGGCGCGCATCCCCGTCGTTTGGGGTGCGCGCCGCGAACAACCTTCGATCCACGCCCGCGGCGGGAAGCCCAAACGACGGGCATTCCCGCCCTACAATTCATTGGGGAAGCGCCGAATCATGCCCCGCACAAATCACCGTCCGCCACAGATGCCGGCCCATCGGCCGGTTCAGCACACCTTCGTCACGTCAATGCCCAGCAGGGCGCCGAGTTTTTCCAGCTTGCCGGCCACATGACCGACGCCAATCGCGCAGTGGTGCGCCGGGCCGGCCATCGTCCAGCGGTTCATAAACGCTTTCGCGCCCAACGCAAACCGATACCGGCTGTTCGTGTTGCCGATTTGCATCACCGGACCCGGCACCGATTCTCCCTCGGCCACCAACAAACTCAGCTTGCCGTCGCCGCGCTGCACCACGGAGAGCAACGTGACCGGTCCGTGGCGGACGCTCATCTGGATGGACAGTCCCTTGCCGGGCTTGCCGTGATAGACCGGCAACGGCACCAGCCCGACCCGTCCCTCCGCAATCGCGAAATGCGCCGGGCCGTCGTGGCCGAAATACAGGACGTCGTCCGTGAAGTCGGCCAGATAAAATTCCGAAAACGATCCGCCGACGCCGAGCAGGTCCATGATTTTCATCGCCTGCACGTTCTTGATCTCGCACTCACCGGCCACGGGAACGTGGCGCCCCGTCAGCAACGTGTTGCCGGCAATGACCGACGTGACGATGTTCTCATACGGATTGCCGGGCTGGCCTTCGTAGTAATACGCCAGCGAACCCAGCTCGTGTTTCGCCACCAACCGGTCAAGCGCCACCGAGGTGCGGGCCGCGCGTTCCAACTCGGCCGGTTCGCATTCCGGCGAGACGGCAAACACATCCCGAAACTCCGCCAGCTTGCCGGCCACGTCGGCGGCGGTGACCGATTCGCGCAGCGCGTGCAGCTCGCACATTTCGAGCAACTCGAAATGACTGCCGAACACTGCCGCCTGCTGGGTCATGTCGCTGTAGACGTCGAGCATCCCGCAATAGTAATGACCGAGCACGCCGACCCGGTTGCAACTCATCGCGCGACGCACCCGCGCGGCGTCGGCCCAGTCGCGGATTTCCGCCCACGCTGCCGCGTCGGCGAGATGGCCGGTGACGAGATGAAAGGGAATCCCGGCGCGGTTGAACACACAGGCCAGTTCGGGCGCGCAACAAGCCTGACAATGTTCCAGCCAGACGCCGGTCATCTGGCCGCGATCCCCAATCGCGTTGAACTTCTGATAATCGAGTTGGGGCACCGGCTGGAGATTCAACACAATGACCGGGACGCCCGCCCGTTGCACCACCGGCAACACCGTGGACGACAACGCATACGTCGTGATGAACAAAAACACCACATCCACGTTCTCCGCGCGGAACTTGTCGCCGACACCCCGCGACAACGCCGGGTTGTCCACCAGCCCGGCATCCACCACCTCCAGCCCGAACGACTCCAACCGGCCGCGCACCTGCGCCTGATAGCCCAGCAGCCGCTCTTTCAACCCGGCAAACTGCGGCCAATACGTGTCCAATCCGATTCCGAACAACCCGGCTTTTGTCTTCGTTTCCTTCATCGTTTCACCTCGTGGACCGGCGATATCTCCGACCGCACGTCCCGCGCCTCCATCGCGCCGGCACCAAAGGAATGACGCCAAGCCGCGATGGAATCAACACTTCATTCAGGACCGGCGACCCGAGCCGGTCGATGTTCGGTTTCTCCGCGGCCTGCACGGTTGCACCCGCAACCATCAGGGCGGCCACCATCAGGATATGCTTGCCTTCATTCATCGGTGGTCACTCTCCCGTCTTGTATGGATCAAAGATTTTTGGACCCACCCGGAAACCTCGTTTCTGAATGGTGTCATTCTGAGCGAAGCGAAGAATCTCTGCTGTTTTCGGCGAATGTTGTAACGACAGAGACCCTTCGCTTCGCTCAGGGGGACACTCGGAAAAGGTTTCCGAATTAATTCTTGTAGTCCGCCGGCGCAGCTCCATTGGTCGCTCACTCTTTTCTTTGGGGTTGGTTCGTGAAATCCAAAACCAGCTTCCGGTCGCCCTTGCTGATGGTCACGGTGCCGCTGTTGTAGTCGGCGTGGAGGAACGGACTGTCGAAGACCTTCTTCGGCGCGTAGTTGACCGGCTCGCCGTTGATCGTCGGCGGTTTCTCGTGGCCGGTATCCAACGTCAATTCATCACCGTAAATCGTCCGGTACCGCAACCGCGTCCCGTCCATTTGTGGCCGACAGGCTTTCACCTTCGCCTTGAAAGCCTCGAAGCTCGGCACATCCGTCTTGGCCATGACCTCCAGGATGACCGGGGCATATTCGTCTTGGAGAATCATCGCTCGGCCCGGTGGGCTGGAGCGGACGTGGCCGGTGGCGGTCTTGAACTCGAAGGGATCATCCCTCCACGTGAACCCACCGGCAACGACGCGCACGGCCGCGTACGCGCCCGCGGCTTCGACAAAGACGATCCCCTCGTCCTCCACCGGTTCACCAAGCCCCTGCGGCGACATCCAGACGATCATTTCCGCCGCGTCCTTGCAGAACCTGAGCTTCTGGGTGATCAGGCTGCCTTTGCTCTGCACGGACCAGAATTGGTTGAAGGCCACGCGGTTGTCTTTGGGGCGCGGGATGGGCACGATCCGCGCCTCCTGTTTGCCGGCAAAGATCACACCCTGCCAACGGTTCTGCGCGCTGATGGCCGACCAATCGCTCAGCGGTCGGGCCAGACACAGAACTGTCCCCAGGATGAACGCGGGATCGCAGTAGCTGTAACGCACGATGCCGCCGCCATCCGTCCGCAAGCGATACGGGAAGCGCCCGGTGCCCTCCGCCAAGCCTGGCGCGCGCTGGCGAACCTCGTACCGGCCCCGCCCCGGCACATCCAACGCGATGTCGGCGACAACCGCCGGTGGCCGGTAGTCGCTCAGGGCCGCGCCCGCGTCGTGACCGTTGACTGACGGCGGCTCGCCGATGCCGAAATAGAACCACGCCAGCGGTCCCATCCCCTCCCGACGATCCTCGCGCAGTCCGTTGGCAAAATAGATGCGCGATTTGCCGCCGCCGGAAACCCCGTTGATCTGTTCCTCCGCCCAGTACGCGAAATACAGGTCGAGGAACCGGCCGGCCGCCTGACGCACCGCCGGCTCGCCGAAGTCATAAAAGTTGTAGATGCCCTTGATCAACGTGCTGTTGTAACCGCCGCTCATCATCTCGATGAACAGCCCCTTGCGCGCGCGCTCCCGACAGTAGGCCACGAAGTAGTTGTTCCACTGACGGCAGTGCTCGGCCGGCGTCAGACCGTTGTATGGCGCCTGCCGGTACTCCGGCCGGTCTTGGGCAATCTTCGCAAAGTGCCAGCACACCGTGAAACTCATCACGTGATGGTTTTCCGATTCGTAGATCTCCCACGTCCCGGATTTCTCCACCTCCCATCGTTCGGGCCGGGAATACTGCCGGGCGTAGGCGAAGATCGGCTGGAGACAGAGCGCTTCGGTTTGGGGGGTGATGCGCCCCGGATGTTTGACCCCGTGCGGGCCGTACATCTCCAGCAGCCGCATCACAATCTCCGCGTGCCAGTGAAAGCTGTCGCGGTCGTAAATGTCCTTCGGATGGTCGAGGTAATGCCGGGCATTCTCCGCGAGCGCGGCATTCGCCTCGTCCAGCATTTCGCCCAAGTAGAGGCAACGCGCGGCAAACGCCATCATCGAATACGAGTACTCCCGCACGAAGTTGCCGCGTCCCGGCCCCAGCGGCGGCAACTTCTTGGCGCGCGCCAGTGGTTGACCGGCTTCCGCGCGAAACATCGCATCCACCCGCTGGTTAAATCCCGCGATCACCATTTCCGGATTACACTCACTCCCAACGTCCGCCGCGCCGGCCCGTGGCCCGGCGGCCAGCGCGACAATGGCCAGTACCGAAACCAAGAATCTCAAATGAAACATCCCTCCCGCCCTCATCTCAAACACGCTGCGGCCCCGTTTCTCAGCACGCCCGTTTGCGATTTGCCAAACCCGGTTTGACGGGGCGCCACCACCGCCGACAACACAGCAGCTTCCCATCAACACGGCTCCGATGGGATGGTTTTTGTTTCCCCGTTGACGTACACGGTCACTTCGCGTGGTTCCGGCGAGCGGATCCGGTAGTGGGTGGCGCGACCGTCTTTCCACGTCACATCCACTTCAAACCCGCCCCGGGCGCGCAATCCACTGACCGACCCGGTACGCCACGCCTGCGGCAGCGCCGGCAGCAGATGAATGACGCCGAGCTGCGATTGCACCAACATCTCATTTAACGCCGCCGCGTAGCCGAAGTTCGCATCAATCTGAAATGGCGGATGCACCGTCCACAGATTCGGGTACACATGCTTCTCAAACAAGCCCGCCAGCTCCTGATACGCCGCGTCGCCATCCCCCAATCGCGCGAACAGGCACGCCTTCCACACCCGGCTCCACGCGGGATGTTCGCGCCCGTGATCGCGTCGCGCCACCAGACTGACTCTCGCCGCCGCCGCCAGGGCCGGCGTGGTCGTCGGATGAACTTGCCGGCCCGGATGCAGACAAATCAAATGACTCAGATGCCGGTGGTCGCACTGCGGATCGTCAATGTCCTCCCTCCACTCCTGCAGTTGACCCCACCGGCCAATCTTCGGCCCGAGCAACCGCTCCCGCTTGCCGATCAGCTCCCGCCGAAACTCCGCATCCACGCCGAGCACCGCGCTGGCTTCGATCGTATTGGTGAACAAATCCCAGCACAGCACCTGGTCATACGTCACGCCATCCACCCCGACCGGCCCGTGTTCGGGCGAGCGTCCGCCCGGCGCGACCAGCGTGCCATCCGGCAACTCCTTCAAGTGATCCACCCAAAACTCCGCGATCTCCTTCATCATGGGATACGCATACCGGGCCAGATAATCCTTGTCCTGCGTGAACGCAAAGTGATCCCACAAATTCTGACACAACCACGCTGAGTCGCCCTTCTGAATGTGCCACGTCGAACCGCCAAAAATGCCGTTCTCCGACCGCATCAACCACCCGCGTTTCACCCCCAGCACGCGGCGCGTCTCCTCCTTGCGCACCGCGCGGATCGAATCCATCCACCGGTAAAACGGCTCGAAACACTCCGACAGATTCGCCGCGTCCACGAACCAGTAGTTCATCTGGATGTTGATGTCGGTGTGAAAATCGCAGCGCCACGACGGCCGCTTGTTGATCAGCCAGATGCCCTGCAAGTTCGCCGGCAAACCGCCGCGCGAACTGCTGATCATCAGATACCGGGCATACTGATACATCAGCACTTCGAGTTCGCGATCGCCGCGATACGACCTTACCCGTTCCGCCGTCGGCAGGGCCGCGATCTCGGCCGGTGTCGTCCCCAGATCGAGTTTCACGCGGTGAAACAAACTCTGGTAATCGGCGACATGCTCTGCCAGCAGTTCATCGAACGACCGTTCTTCCGCGGCGGCAATCTGCGCGCAGACTTTTTGATGCGGATGTTCGCCGCGCCAGCCTTTGCTCCGGTCGGCGACGTAATTCGTCTCCGCCGCCAGCAACAACGTCAGACTGTTGCACCCGGTAAACGCGAGCTGGTCGCCCTCCCGCTGCACCGCGCCGCCGTCGTGCAAGACCCGGACGCGCGCCTCGAAGTCCAGCGGAATGACCTTGTCCGACGTGTATTCCCGGTGGGCTTTGAGCCGGTCGGGTTCGGCCAACACCAGTTTCCAGTACCACAACTGGCTCGTGTCGCCTTTCAGCACCAGCGTCCCCTCTTCCGCCACGACGGGGATCTCGTGCACGTTTCCCATCGCAACGCGGCCGGTCAGTTGACCGGGCTGGTCGGCGCTGAACCGCAGCACGATCAGTTGCGCCGGGTAGCTGGCGAAATACTCGCGCCGGTAATGCACGCCGCCCGACCGGTACGTGGTCGTTTGCACCGCCCGCGCGAGGTCGAGTTCGCGCCGGTAGTTCTCATAGGTCGCGTGCGCCGGCAACTCCACATAAACATCCCCAAACGGCTGATACGCCCCGGTATTGTCCTCGTTGCCGACCCAGAGCGAATCTTGATTGAATTGGATGCGTTCGCGGCGCGGTTCGCCGAACGCGGTGCCACCGAGCCGGCCATTGCCGATCGGATAAACCGCCTGCTCCCAAAACCGTTCCTCATCCGCCGGCCGCGCGACACGACTGTAATCAATCACCAGCGGTTGATCGGTCCAAATCAGATTCATTTTCGCTCCATTTACATTTCGCGCGCGGGATGACACCGACGCGCGGGCGCGCGCCGCGCGGCATTTCTACCCGACCCCGCCGCACGCCAACAAGCGGATAAACGACCGCCGGTGAGGCAGCGCAACCTTTGGAGGGCGGGCACGCCGGTCGCCTCGGCTGCCGCCGTTGGCTTGGCGTGTGAACCGATTGAAGTGGGCGAAGAACTACTCCAACGGGCCTCCAAATCGCGAGGAACTCGACGCCAACCAGGATGGATTACTGACCGCAGAAGAAGCTGCCGGCAAGAAATCCAAAAAGCAATGGTTGTCCGGGCGGTTACTTGACCGAATCCGGTTCGATCGTTTGATCGCCGCGGGGGTTTTCGCGCGTCACGCTCCGGTAATAGCGCCCACAGGCCGTCAGGTTGCCGGCTTGGTCGAAGAGCGCCGAACTCGTGCCCTCCGGGGAACGAATATCGAACGAGAACCACGCGTAGCCGGCAATCCAGTCCTGCTCTTCCATCCAGGGCAGCACCTCTTTCATAAACTTCAAAACCGCGGCGGGCGTGTGCCGGTGCTTCTGGATGTCCCCGCCCGTCTGCCAGTCCGCCGGGGCAAACTCCGTGATGAGCAACGGCCGCTTCCCGTACCTCTCATAAATCTGGCGCATCCGCTCCTTGAAACTCTCCGCGCTGGTGCCGCCGTACCAGTGGACGCCGATGTAATCCACCCGGTAGCCGCGCCGGTCGGCTTCCCGCATGAAATCCCGCATCCACGTACCGGGCACGTTTTGCGCGCTTTCATCATTGATCCCGACCGGGTTGGCGCACGCCGGACTGCACAGCGGCACCCCGAGTTTCATGAACTCGGGCCACAGTTCGATGGCGTCCATGAACGACATGTCTGCTTGCCGCTGCTTATCCGGCTCGTTAAAGCCCAAGACGCGCTTGACTGTCCCATCCTTGATCCGCGGCACGACTTTCTCCTGAAAAGTTCTCCGCAAGTCCTCCGCCGACTTCGGCTTGCCCCAGATCATCGGCACAAACTCGCTGGTGACGAAGTTCGTTTGCGCCGACACCCAGTCCGCGCCCCATGAATAATTCCAGTACGGCTTCAGCTTGGCCAGTTTGGGGAGGTTCTCCTCCCGTGTTCCGCCCTGTGGGCTGCCGGGCGCCCGCAACGTCCAACACGCGCCGCGCTTGCCGGGCAACGCCAGTTGTTGCGGTGTGAACAGGCGATTGGCGCCGCTGTCACTCATCGCCGGTGCCACCGCGCCACCCGCCAACACGACGACTGCGCCAATGATGTTTCTCCAAGCATTCATCAGCCGAAGAATCCATTCAGGTCAATCTCCACGGACGGACGAAAGGCCGGGCTGGCGACATACCGGTGGATGGACGCCAGAAGTTGCCGGGCTTCGGGATGCTCCTGTAATCCCGGCAGGTCAATTGTGCAGACCAGCAGTTTCCCCTTCCCGACTTTCGTTTCGAGAATCAGACCGAGCTTGTGATTGCGGTCGAAACCGTCAATCACCTGCACGATCGGCCGGTAACGGGCCGGCGTGTCGTCGAGGATCATCGGGTCGCAGTTCTTGCATAGCTGCCACCATTGCCAGTTGCTGTGAAACTCCGTCGGAAAATCCGCCAACAACGGATGCCGCGGGTCGCAGAGGATCCCCTGCGTGCCGGGCACTTCCGAGCCGTCCGGCGCTTTGCGATCACCCATCCGAAACATCGGCGACCAGAATCCGGTCTGCCACGCCATCACCACCGTCCGCCTCAACGACCCGCGCGGCGGCAACAACACCACGCGACCGCCATTGGCGAGTGTCTTCGCCACGGCGGAATTCAGCCGCCGCGTCACGGTGACTCCGGGCGGTTTCGCCGTGTCCACCGCGGCCGGGTACACCCACAACGCATACGCATTCCGGTAAGGTGTGCCGTCCAGCGTGATGGTGAGCGTGAGTTTCTGCGCGTGGGTGATGGACCGCAGCGGCGCACAAACCAGATCAATCTCGTTCACCGTGCCGGTCACGATTCGTTTCGCGGTGCTCGTGCCCCGCTTGAGCGTCGTCTTGCCGGCCCGCAGCGCCCAACTCACCGGCTGGTTCTCCAAATCCCGCGGCCCGTAATGCGCAACGCGGATGCGTCCCCGGAACTCCTCGGCGTTGGTCCAGGTGTATTTCTGCATCCAGAGCAGTGGCACCGTCTCGCAACAGAACTGCCGCCATTCTTCGGGCGTGATCAAACCCTTCGAGTCCATGAACACGTCGAGGATGCCGACCAGCGCCGTGCCCTGCCCGCTGAAATCCTGAATATCGAGCAGATGAAACCCGCCGAGGCCGGGCGTGCGGAATTGCGCCTCGATGTCTTCGCGATGACAGATCACGGAAAGCGCGCCCGACGCCCGGAAAAAGTCGTGCGCCTGGTCGAGCATACCGGCCTGCTTCAAGCGTTCGCGGAAAATCTCCAGGTTCTTGGCCCTGAGAACGCCGGTGTATTTCTTGATCTCCCGGTAATCGGGATACACCTCGAACTCGGCAATCTCATGGGAAACCACCGGGATCGGCACGCCCTGGATCGAAGCACTCCAGTCCTGCGTCGTGGACGGCGGCTGGTGATCAATGTAGCCGGACGACTCATACGACGCGCCGCGCAGATGGAGATCGGGAGCGGTCTTGCGCGTCACCCAGAACTCATCGCCGGGATGCTGCCTCGGCTCCCAATGAAAATGACCGGACCCCATCGCGTAAAGATGCCGGCGGTCGAGCGACCGGAAATGATCGCACAACCCTTTCATCACCTGCTCCTCGCCGCCCAACTCGTTGCCGAGCGTCAGCATCACGAACGACGGATGATTGCCAAACGCGCGCAAAATCTTTTCGCCCTCGCGCCGCAGATACGCCGTGCGAATCGCCGGCTCACCCGCATCGCCCTCCAACTCGACCAACGTCTCGTAAGCTTCCTTCGGCGGTTTGTAATTCTTGTTTTCCGGGGCGGTCAGTCCCCGTTTGTTCGGCAATTCCGCCAAAATGTACATGCCGAGTTCGTCCGCCGCCTCGAACGCCGCTTCGGGCGGACACCAGCTATGAAACCGATAATGATTGATCCCGTAACTGCGGGAGATGGACATCAACCGTTTCCATTCCACTTTGTCCATCGGCGCATAGCCGGTCAACGGGAATAACGCGCAGTCGAGCTTGCCCCGCAGAAACGTCGGCCGCCCGTTGATCACAAACTGACCGCGCCGCGTCCGAAACGTCCGCAAACCGCACACCACGCTGCGGCTGTCGCGCACCCACGTCGCCACCGGCATCGCGGAAACTTCAGCCGTTATCCGCAGCAACGTCGGGCTGAATTCATCCCAGCACGGCACGTCCGCCGGTATCTTCACGGTTGCCTTCACCATCATCGCGCCGTGGTTCAGTAATTTGCCCATCGTGACCGGCGGGATTTTGAATCCTTCCGCTTCGGCGCGGAAAACCAAATCGCCGGCCCCACTCCACGTCGTGTCGTTGACCACCTCGGCGACAACTTCCACCGTGCGTTTCTCCGCGTCGGGATACGCTTGCAGATTCCGAATCCAAATCGGCTCAGTCATCCGCAATTCGATGCGGCCGAGGATCCCGTTCCAGTTGGTCTGCGTCCGTTCATCCACCTGATGACACGGCCCGACCGGCGGCAGTTTCGCGTTGTCCACCAGCACGGTGATCGTGTGCTGACCGGGCGTGAGCCATTTCGAAAGATCGAACTCATGCGGCGTGGAGAGCGAGTCATCGCTACCGGCCCACGCGTTGTCCACCCAGACCTGACTGTCTTTGGTGCGTTCGAGGAACAGGAAGATGTTTTTGCCGGCCCAGGTTTTCGGAATCGTCACCGTCCGCTGATACCACGCCGGCCCGATCCAACGCCGCACGCGCGACAGCCGGTCGGCGCACGCTTCGCCGGTCAGTTCGCCATACCCGGCCTCATCGGTCGTCGTCGGCAACGTGATCGTATCCGGCAGCTTTCTGGCGAACCATCTCTCGCGGATTCCCGAGTTTTGGGCATCGAGCGCAAACCGCCACGGGCCGGCAAGTGAGAGACAACATTCCTTCATTTCGATTCGTTTTTTGATTGGCTCCGCCACTGTACCCGGAACCCCGAGCCGGGTCACGCCCTCGTTTCGTCGGGCCTGATCCGCGCTGACGTTGGGCGGGCGGCGTCAACGCCGGGGCGGCTGATAGTCAAACTCGATCGTTCCGCGCAAGCGAATGTCATACATGTGATCGGCCAGTCCGCGCGAGTAGTGCGCGAGTTCCCAATCCGGCGTGTCGCAGCCATCCAGGTAGCCCTGCTCGTAATTCTCTCCGTCCCCGCGACCGGTCACGGGTTGGGTCCCCCATTGGAACCAGTGACAGCCCACGACCGACGGATTCGCCAGCGCGCCGAGGATGTACTGGGCGTAGGCCCGGCCCCGGTAATCGGGGTCAAAAACAGCGCCCAACTCCGCGCTGTCGTGCCGGCGACCGCCGCGTACGAAGCAGAATTCTCCGATGAGGATCGGTTTATCCGCGCTGCCGGTCGGCAACTGCAAGTTTTCGATGCCGGGGTCATATTTGTTGAAACTCACCACATCCGCATGACGCGCGCAGGCGCGGATCGCAGACGGCACATTCTTGTTGAACCGGTCGCCGAGATACAGCTTGTGGGGCGCGTGCTGCTTCATCACCTCACCGATGATGCGGAAGAACGTCTCGCAGAACTCTTCCCCAAACGCCACCAAGTCCTGTTCCATCGGCGGCGTGAGCTTGTCTTCCGCGCGAATACCGGCGAGCGCCTCCCAGGACGCATATGCCCGGTGCCAGGCCGCATTGAGTTTCTCGATGGTCGCGTATTTGGCCTGCAATTGCCGGAGCAATTCCCGCTTGGCCGGCTGGTCGGGCGGATGCGTCAACGCCGCCTGCCCCAACGCCAGCGGACCCATCCAATTCAGCTCATTGTGGATGAAATACCCGATGCACCACGGATCCTCGTCCTCCTTGCCGGCCGTGGCCTGCACCGCCTTCTCGATCCCCGCGCGAAACCCCGGATGAAACGGGTCCATCAAGTTTTCCCGAAACGGCGGCGACCACGGATGGAGGATCAGGGCGTAAGGCAACCGGCGTTGCGCCGTCGCTCGCACCGAACTCCAGGCCCCGGCGGTGTTGAGGCCAAACGCCCACGCCCGGCGGATGCTCAAATCATTCTTCCAATCCTCCCCGGTCAGGTCGCCGTACTTCAGAGCTTCCATCTGTTGGCCGATGACCAGTTCCGTGACGCCGCGCCGGTTGGTCACGATGGCCGACGCGGGAATCTCCGGGAAAAACTTCCGGCGCGACGCCGGCTCGAGCGGTGTCCGGCCCCCGATGCTGAATCCGATCCCCGTCGCGCCCTTCGACCAGAACAGTCGGCCCGTCGGATCCACCAACCACCACTTTCCTTGATACTTCTCCGTGCGGAAATGTCCGGTCGCCTTCAGTTGCGGTCCGGCCGCCCACCCGCCGTACTCGTTCCAGCCGGACGGCATCGCCGAACGCGCCGCCAGCCAGGCTTCTTCTTTCCGTCGCATCTTGACCAGATCGCGGTCCGTGCGGATTTTGTCAGCCCAGTCGAGATGCCGGTACTGACCGTAAGCGTCCACCAACGGAAAGAAGCTTCCATCTTTCAAAGACGCTTCCGTGGGAGCGGAAATTGGCAGGACACCCCGAAACGCCGACAGCACCAACTTGCGCTCGCGGGTGGGATCCGCGCCCACCGGCAACAACTGAATGCCGGCCACCTTGCCGGCATCGAGGCTCCGCCAAAAGTTGAATTCAAACAAGCCCGGCAGCGTGTGCATGCCGGGCAGGTAGTCCTTGAGATACGCGACGGCGGGGCGCGAACCCGCCAGGCAGGCCACGAGCGGTTTCGTCTCACCGGGCCGGACGACGACAATCCCGAAGGAATGATGTCCCCATTCCCAATAGTTTTCCGCTCCCGCATCCCGCACCGCCATGCGGAGCACCACGGTGGCGGGGCCGGTATTCTTGACGGTCGTCATTAAGTACCGGTAGGCGGACAAATCCACCGGTTTCCGCAACGGCAAGTTGCACGGCTCCACCACGCCTTTCGGGATCCGGAGTCGAAGCTGGCCGGCAACCACCCGCGCCGTCGAGCTGCTGATCACCATGTCTTCAAACGGAATGGAAACGTCTGCGGATTGTCGCTTCTGCATTTCACGTTCTCCGCCGGGCGGTCCACGTTTGATTTCCTTGATGAGCCATTTGGTGAGCCCGAGGACGGAATGTGGATCCGTTTCCGGCCCGACCGGGCGACCGCGACCGTCTTCGTTGGGGAAGGTATTGAGGTAGTAGTGCATCTTCGGATGATGTTTGGGGAGACCGGCCTTCCAGTATTTCTCCAACCAATCCCGCTCCATGAACTCGTAATAAAACTTTCCCTTCCAGCGGATCGGCCCGTAGTAAAAGATGTATTCCTTCCCCTGCGCCAACGTCCACTTCGCGCCGCGCACCACTTTCTCCGGCGCAGACCAGCCGGTCTCGAGCGGCCAATGCCGGTTGAACTGGTGACACTCGTAGGCGATGCCATCCACCTTCGCCATGATCGGCAGGAACCGTTTGTCGTCGGCAAAAAACGTCGGATGCTGGACCATCTGGATGAGCTTGTAGTTGTCGTGCTTGGTCAACCCGGCTTTGTGAGCGTGGCGAAACATCGCCCGAATATCGTCCACGTCTTTCTCAAACAGGATGCGCGTGTCTTCCTTGAACGGCCCCGGCTGGGCGTCGTTGTGTCCCCGCCGAATCGCCAGATCGTATTCCCGGCAAATCAGGATGTGTTCGATCTCGCCGCCTTTGGCTTCCCAACCTTGGATGGTCTTGATGAGGAGATTCTTTTCCGGATCGAGATCATCCCGCTCGGCGTCCAGCCCCCAGTAGTATTCGAAGAACATCCGCTTGGTCTTGAAGTCGCCGTCGAGCCAGCCCTTGATCACGTCCACGTGCTCCGCGCAGAATGGGTAGTTCCCTTTCTGCTCATCGAAAGTGGGACACCCAGCCCACGACCCGCCGTGATTGGCTTTACTGGCCTGTTCCGCCGTGATGGGCAGAGGGCGCAACCCGACCAGCCCATGCAGCGGTGCGGTCTCGCCCAAAGCCGTCGTCCATGTTCCCAATGTCAGCATCATCGTCATCCCCACTTTCATCATGTTTTGCATCGTTATCCCTTCAACCCCGACAGGTTCGCGCCACGAATGAAATACCGCTGGAGACTGAAGAACGCGATGACCACCGGCAGCAGGATCATCACCGCGCACGCCATCAGCAGATTTGTCTGATCCACGATCTCGCCGCGGAAACTGTTCAACCCGAGTTGGAGCGTCCACTTTTCCTCGCTGTTCAAGTAAATCAACGGCCCCATGAAATCGTTCCAGTGCCCGACAAACGAAAAGAGCGCGACCGTCACGCAGACCGGCCGACTCATCGGCAACACGATCCGCCAGTAGATTTGCAGCGGCGTCGCGCCGTCCATTCGCGCCGCTTCGATCACCGCTACCGGCAGCCCGAGAAAGAATTGCCGGAACAGAAAGATGGCGAACGCGCTGCCGAAAAAGGCCGGGACGATGAGCGGCTTGAACGTGTCAATCCAGCCGAGTTCCCGGAACAGGACGAACGTCGGGATCATGGTCACAATCCCCGGCAACATGACCGTCGCCAACACGCCATAGAACAGATAATTCCGGTACGGCACCCGGCAGAAGGCAAAAGCATACGCGCAGAGGCTCGACGACACCAACGTCGCCACGATGGTGACCCCGGTGATCAAGAGCGTGTTCCGCAGGTACAGCAGCAACGGCACGCTCTGGAACACCTTCGGGTAATTTTCGAAATGCAGCGTTGCCGGCACGAAGTCGCGCAGCGAGGTCAACGGCTGAATCACCGTCGCCTCGTCGCACAGGCTGCTCCGCACGAGCCACGCGAACGGCAGCAGCATGACGCCCGACAAACCGGCCAGCAGCAAATAGACAATCACCCGGCGCATCACGCATCCCCCTCGTAATAGACCCACCGTTTCGCCAGCGTGAACTTCAGCACCGTCACGCCCAGCACAATGGCGAACAACACCCACGCCATCGCCGCGCCGTACCCCATGCGGAAATACCGGAACGCCTGATCAAACAGATACAGCACGTAAAACAACGTCGAGTTGTCCGGGCCGCGCCCCGACATGACATACGCCTGCGCAAAAATCTGAAACGAACCGATCGTCCCCATCGTGAGCGAGAACAAAATCACCGGACTGATCATCGGAATCGTGATGACGAAGAATTGCCGGACCGGCCCCGCGCCGTCGAGTTCGGCCGCTTCGTAGAGATGTTCCGGTATCCCCTGCAACGCCGCCAGAAAAATGATCATCCCGCCGCCCATGCCCCACAGGCTCATCAACACATACGCCGGCTTGGCCAACGCCGGGTCCAGCAACCATTGCGGGTCGGCGACGCCAAACCAGCCCAGCACCGGCCGCAGCAGTGTGTTGGCCAGCCCAACTTCCGGATGAAATATCCACCGCCACAACACGCCCATCGCCACGCCGGACACAATCGTCGGCAGATAAAAAATCGTCCGCCAGACAGCAATTCCCCGCACTTTCTGGTTCAACAACAACGCCAGCATCATCGCGCCGACCGTGCCGAGCGGCACGGCAAAGACCACATAAAACAATGTGTTGCCGAGCGATTTCAAAATCAGCGGGTCGCGGAGCAGTTCCCGGTAATTGGCCAGCCCCACCCACTCCGGCGGCTTGAACAGACTGTAGTTCGTGAACGACAACCCGATCGAAGCCAGAATCGGCCCCAGCCCGAACAGGCAGAACCCGATCAGCCACGGCGAAATGAAACACCAGAACGTCATCCGGTCCTCGCGCGCCATCGGGGAAAGCCGGCGCGGTTTCATCGCGCCTCCGACCGGGCCAGGATCGCGTTCACCTTCGGGACAATCGCCTTCACGGCTTCACGCACCGAAATCACCCCGCGATTGGCCCGGTCGAGCTCCGGGCCGATGGCGTCGAGGATCTGCGCGTAAGCCGGGTGCTGCAACGGCGGCCCGGCCATCGCCATCACATCCACCGCGACCTGCTTCGATGGCGGCGGCTGCGTCGCGTCACGCCATGCATCCGACGCGCCGAGTTTGACGTAGGCCGGGATATCGAACGTCATCACGTGCCGCATTCCCTCGGTCGTCATCCACCGCGCCCATTCAAACGCCGCTTCCGGGTGGCGCGACTGGGAGGTCACCGCCAACGCGCTGCCGGTATAGGTGGCGAACGCCTGTTTCGGTCCCCGCGGCACCGGGGCAATGTCCCACTCGAAATCACACGAGCGTCGCAGGACCGGCACGGCCGGGTACATGGACACGAACATGGCGGTCCGCTGCAACGCAAACATCCGCCAGACGCTCATGTCCATCGAAATTTCCGGCGTCGGGACGACCTTGTGTTCCTGCCGCAGCGAAACCCAAAACTCCAACGCCGCGATGGCTTCCGGCGAATCCAACAAACACCGCGTGCCATCGTCGCTGATGACGCGCCCGCCGTTCTGCGCCACCAAGGACTGCCATTCCGGCTGCTGCATCCCGTACACGTCCGTCCGCCCGTCGCCATCGCGATCCTCCGTCATCGCTTTGGCGGCGCGAAGCATCTCCTGCCACGTCCAGTCGGCCGACGGCGTGGTGAGACCGTGTTGGCGGAACAATGCCGGGTTGTAGAATAAAATGTCGGCGGTGGCATCCTTCGGCAGTCCGTAAATCCGGCCCCGGTACGAAAACGTCCGCACGCCCGCCGCGAAGTAATCCGCCACATTCGTTCCGAGCAGATCGTTGAGCGGCCGCAACGCGCCCAACTCCACCCACGCCGGCAACGCCGTCGGATACATGAAGATCACATCCGGCGCGACCTTGCCGGCAAACATGACCTTGATCTTGTCCTCGTAATTGCCGGTGATGTGGAGGACTTGCAGGTTGATTTCGGGATGCGACTGCCGGAAATCCGCAAACGCCTCCTCAAAATACCGCATCAAGTCCGGCGGACACGGCGGATGCGCATACACAACCACCGGGCGCCCCTGCGGATCCGAGTCGGCCCGTCCGCCGGTCAGGATGGACCCGATCAAGATTGCCACGGCGACGATGGGTATCCACAGCGATGATGACCACCGGCTCATTTCTCACCGCGATGCCGGTACCCGTTCGGCTCCTGGGGGAGCGGCGACGGCGGCATTCGCGCCGACCGCTGCCTCGTGTGTCAACACCTCGGCATGGATCGTGTCACCGGTCACCGTCACCACCGCGAACGAGAACGGCGTTTCGCACAAAGCCGGCACGGTCATCGTCCAGAACCCGTCGCCGGGCTGAAGGCCCCGGCCTTTGTGATCATGTCCGCTCAACGCCAGCCGGTATCCATATTGGCGCATCGCGTCGGCCACCGCGGCGTAATTCGTGTAGCCATACGGCGTCTCGCGCCCCGGTTCGCCGACCGGCACATGCTGCAACGCCACCAACGGTCCGGCGTGCCCCGCCGACGCCCGCGCCATTTGCTCAAAGCCGGCCGCCGTCCGGCAGGCATTCCACTGCGGCCGTTCCTCATCCAGCAAGCCCACGAGCCGGACGCCGGCCACATCCAAGTATTCGATCCGTGGAAACGTTTCGTAGAAGACCGCCGGCGCCGGATCGTGATTCCCGGGAATGGCGAGCCACGGACAGGTCAGCGTTTCCAGAATCGTCCGCAACTGCCGCAACATCTCCGCCTCGCGCGGGTCGTCCACCAAATCACCCAGCACCACGGTCACGTCGGGTCTGATCCACCGATTCAGCCGCTCGACGGTGCGCCGCAGCCATTCTGCGCCCGACGGCCCCGATCGGGCCGCCAAGACCGGCGCGGCGCGGCTGACATGAATATCCGTGACGACCGCGATGCGACACGTCATTGCAACACCCGAACTCCGAATCGTTCCAACATCAACTCTCCACTGACCGGCTGGCCGGTCAGCAGGTCAGTGTAGCGCGCATCCAACTTCACCGTTGCCGGGCCGCGGTTGAAGTTCATCAGGAACACATACCGGGTCTGGCCGTCGGTGCGGAGTTGCGCCGTAACACCCGCCGGCAACTCGGTCTGGATCACGCCCTCGAGGCGCAGCTCGGCGACGAGACGCCGATAGAGATCGGCCAGGAAGTTGCCGGTGGTGCGGGCGGCGATGTAATAGGCTTGTCCCTTGCCAAACGAATTGACCGTCAACGCGGGGCTACCGGCAAAGTATTGGTCGGTGAACGTCGCCAACACTTTCGCGCCCTCGGCGTGAACGACCGAACAAATGTCCACGGCCTCGTATTTCGTGCCGCCCATCTCGATGCCGACCTTCTCGTGCGGGTAATAGCTCTGGCTTTCCTCTTCCCACACGCCGAAGACGTTGCGCAATCCGTCACCGGGCACGCCGCCGAGGTAACAGAGGTCGGACTCGTTGACGACCGCGCTCCAATACGTCATCACCGCCGTGCCGCCCTGCGCCACATACTGCTTGAGCCGGTTGGCAAAGCCGGGCCGCACCATATACGCCAGCGGAACGACCACGAGCCGGTATTTTGCGAGATCCGCGTTTTGGTCCACCACATCCACCGGCACGCCCATCTGCCAGAAGGGCCGGTAATGCGCGCAACACTCTTGCCGGTACTTCGCGTTTTCGCCGAGATAAATCCGCGCGCCTTCCCGAATCGCCCACTCGTTTTCCCAATCATGAATCACCGCCACTTCCGGCTGGACCGAGGTGCCGACAATCGCGTCGAGTTTTGCGAGCGCGGCGCCGACTTCGGCGACTTCCCTGAACTCGCGCGTGTGCTCGCTGCCTTCGTGGTCCACCACCGCGCCGTGGAATTTCTCGATGCTGCCGCGGCTCTTGCGCCATTGGAAATACTGTACCGTGTCCGAACCGTGCGCCACGGCCTGCAAACTGGAGAGCAGATGCATGCCGGGTTCCTTGCGTTTCTTAACGCGGCCGCGCGTGGGGATGCTGGGCACGCTTTCCATCAACAGGAACGGCTGGCCGGCTTTCATGGCGCGGCACATGTCGTGTTGGAACGCGGTGTAAACCGCCTCGCCCAATTCGTCGGCGTGCTCATGCCAGTTTGGATAGGAATCCCACGAGATCACATCCACCTCGCGGGCAAACGCGCCGTAATCGAGCGTGTCGCTGCCGGGCATGAAGTTGGTCGTGATCGGAATGTGCGGCGTCACCTCGCGCAACGGCGCGGATTCCGCCTTGAAGAAGTCAATCGTCTGGTGCGTTTTGAACCGCTCCCAATCGAGCATCAACCCGTGCACCGACGAGTCCACCGGCGTCACGTAATCGAAATCCGGGTAGGTGTGCGACCAGAAATCGGCCCAGTAGGCGTGGTTCAGTTGATCAATGTTGTTGTCGTAGCGTTGCCGCAGCCAGCGGCGGAAGGCGGCGTAGCAGAGTTCGCAGTGACAATCGCCGCCGTTGTATTCGTTGGAGACGTGCCAGACCAGCAGCGCCGGATGATCCCGGTACCGCTCGGCCAGCTTGCGGTTGATGATCTGGCATTTTTGCCGGTAGACCGGCGAGGTCCGACAATGATTGTGCCGCGCGCGGTGCGGCTGGCGGGTGCCGTCGGCGTTGACCCGACACACCTCCGGATACGCCCGGCTCAGCCATGCCGGCTTCGCGCCGCTGGGCGTGGCCAGCACGGCGAAGGCTTGATTCGCCGCCAGCTTGTCCATGATCGTGTCCAGCCAGCCAAACTCGAATGTTCCCTCGGCCGGTTCCAACGTCGCCCACGAGAAAATCCCGATGGACATCGCGTTGCAGCCCGCCAACTTCATCAGCCGCATGTCTTCGTCCCAGATTGCCGGCGTCCGCCGCCACTGGTCGGGATTGTAATCGCCGCCGTGCAACATCTGCCGACATTTCGGGTGAATGAACCTCTTCATGGATCGCTCCTGACGTTGTTTTCGCACATCACCAACGGCTTGTCTCGCCTGTCGGCTGGCGGCTATCGGACCGGCCCATCGGTCCACTCCGCCACGAACTGCTGCCACGCTTGCCGACACCGCGCCTCGTCCCCCATCACCGCCCACAACCGCGCCCAGTGAAACGCCGCGCCGGCCAGCGGCAACCGCCGTTCCGCCGCCGACCGGTTCGCCAGCAACGGATCGCGCGCGGGCGGACATCGCCGCTGCAACTCGTCCACCAACTTCGCCAAACGCGGCCCGACAAACCACGGAATCGCGGTCGTCGTCCGATTGCGGTACGTCCGCGGCGCCTGATACTCGATGACCGGCCGGTCGTCCGTGTTGACCGGATACCCCGCAAACAGCTCCCGCCCCGCCGTCACGTTGCCGGCGTAGAAAAACGGAATCGTTGCCGCGTCCAATGGCAACCACAACCGCTCCAAATCCCGGTGGTCCTTCCCCGCCACCGCCGCGCGACGCACGGCCACCTCCCCGTCGAACGCCGCCGGCAACGGCGCGCCCGCCGGGTGGCCCGCCAACGCCACCACCTCCTCGCCGGGCTGAAACGTGTTGCGCCACAGCGAAACCTGGTCGAACACCTCCAGCATCGTGCGGACGATGACGCCAAACTCGAACTCGGTCAGTTGATACAGCGGCAACCACTGGAAAAACACGCCCCCGGGCGCCAGCCGCGCCCGGACACTCGCGAAATGCTCGCGGCTGTACAGACTACCGGCGCCACTGCGGAACGGCACGAACAAATCCGCGTTGATCAGATCGAACGACTCTCGCGTGGCCTGCAGATAATGCCGTCCATCCTCCACGATCACCGTCGCGCGCGGGTCGCGGAACAGCCCGCCGGTATAATCCGTGCCCTCGACATCGGTGAAATACTTCCGCGCCGCCGTGACCACTTCCGACACCAGCTCACACGCCACCACCCGCCGCACCCGCGGGAACTCGGGCGCCAGCGCATGGCCGGCGGTAATGCCGGTGCCCATCCCCAGAAAGAAAATGCTCGTCGTCGCCGGATAGGCGCGCAACGGAATACCGGCCTGCAACTGTTCCAGCGCGCTCGCGCCGGTCGAACCCAACCCATAATGCGAATTGATTTGAAGGGACAACCCGCGCCGGTCGCGCGTCACCGCCACCGTGCTGTCGCTGCCTTCCCACGTTTCGACCACCTCGCCCGGCTCCCGCAACGGATCCACACTGCGCACCGGCCAGCGCGCCGGTTCCAGCCCCACCATCAGCCAGACCAGAAACAACCCGGCCACCGCCTTCCACACCAGCCCGCGGCCCACCGGCAACGCCATCGCCGCGACACCGTACAATGCCGCGATCCACTGCATGCTCCGCCACATCCCCACCTCGCCCAACAATACAAACCCGCCCACCACCGGCCCCACCATCGCCCCGGCAATGTTCCACCCCGTCAACCGTCCCAGACTCTCTCCGGCCGTCGTCAGATACCGTTCCTCGATCTTCATCAGATACGGAAAAATCGTTCCCAACACCACCACCGCCGGCCCGATGGCCAGCGCCGCCGTCTGAAAAATCAAGCCCACATACCGCGCCCACGAACCCGTCGAAACGAGCACCTGCAACGAATCCGTCAGCCGCAAAAACACCAGCGGCGTGACTGCCGCCGCCGCTCCGCCGAGCACCAGCAAGCCGGCCAGCACATTCCCGGGATCCGCCCGCCGCCGCGCCAGCCACGCGCTGCCGAACGCGCCACCCGCCAACCCGAGCAGCACCACCACCAAAATCGCCGCGAACGTGTACACCGAGTTCTCCAACACCTGCGCCATCATCCGCGTCCACATCACCTCCAACGCCAGCACGCCAAACCCGGACAAGAACGCCACCGCCCGAATCGTCGCGCGCCGCGGCGCCGCAACCGGCACCGGCATCGGTGCGGCGCGGACCGACCGGCCCGGCGTCCGTCGCGACAACACCCACGCACCGGCGGCCACCGCGCCGCTGACCAACATCGCCCCCGCCAGCGTGCGGTTGTAGCCCAGCCACGCCGGCAGAAAAAAACCGGCCACGAACGCCCCGAGCGCCGCGCCCAGCGTGTTCACGGCGTACAACCGCGCGGCGGTCACGCCAAACGCCGCGGCGTCGCGAATCCGGTACTGCCCGATGAGCGGCACCGTCCCGCCCATGCAAAAGGCCGGTGGAAACACGAGCAGCAACGCCAGCACGAACTTGATCCCCAATCGCCCCGCCGGCGTCGTCACGTGCTCAAACACCACCGGGTACATCCCGTGATAGAGCGGACAAATGAGGAAATAGCCCAGCGCCGTGACCACGATCCCGAGTTCCAGCCCGGCATACCAGCGCAGCGGATTGGCCGCGCGCGCGGCGCGTTGACCCCAAAACCAACTCCCGGCCGCCAGCCCCGTGAAGAAAGCCGTCAACGTCGCGGCGGCCGCGTGCGACGTGTTGCCGAAGAGCAACCCGAGCTGTTGCAACCACAAGACCTGATACACCAGCCCCGCCCCGCCGGAGCAAAAGACCAGCCCAGAGATCCCCAGCCCGCTTGCCGGCCGGTCATCGAAAACTTGATGCCGTCCCCCCACCCGTTCAGAGATCCTCGTCCGATGTCACCAGCTCGAACCATGCTTGGAACAACTCCGTGGGGCTGCCTTTGATCGCCAGATGAGACGGGTAACCCCCCTCCGGCGGCGGCGCCTGTTCCTTGGGACGGATCGCCACCAGTACACGCCCTCTCGAAAATGCACTCGCCGGCCACGGCCACGACAAGGCCGGAATCGTCAGCGCCCATTGCAATCGCTGATAGTCCCGGCTGGCCCACAACGTCTGCGTCGCTTGCTCGTCAACGTGCGCGCTGTCCTGAAGCCGCACGGGCAGCCCGGCAAACGACACCACGACGTCCGCGCCAGTGGCGGCCAAGTCCCGCATCAGTTCTTCCGAAAACACCAACGCGGCGGTCGGCAGGTCGCCGGCTGGCGAGAAATCCAACGCTCGTTCCCCAACGATCCGCAAGACTCCCTCCAAGCCGTCCTCCAATCCCTCCCGCATAGCCTTGTGCGCCGCAGATGCCCCGAGGTCCGACAAAATGACCACTCTCCGACCGGGCTGCGTCTGCTTCAGGTACTGGCCCAGTCCGAACCCCATCACATAGTCCTGCCGGCGCATGTCCGCCATGAGCCGGTGAGTCAAGCTGCCGCCAAACCACGATCGGGCCACCACCGCCAGAATCAGCCCGCCGATGGCGATCACTCCGCCCGTCCAGCGCAGTTGACGGGATAAACCTCGCCGCGTGGCCACGACCACGCCGAGCAGCATCGCCAAGACACACAGAACAAGGAAAGGTGTCGTGCTCACAAAATCATCGCGCGCGCTTCCACCACCCGTAAAGTGAACGCGGGGGCAACTGTCGCAAACCGGTCAAGGAAACGGCAAGCCCGAACGGCCCGCTTTTAGCGACGACCGCTCCAAATGTCATCCAAGGCCACTTGGGTGCTGGTCCAACTGCCCGGCCAACCGGAACATCCCCCTGACGTTCGCTTGTCCGGGCCATACGAAAACAAGTCGAAGGAGACGGTGTTGACCATTCCACCGGCGGTGAAATTGTCGTACCCCTGCACAAAGTAATTGGCTGGGTCAATGTAGTCCGCAGGAAACAAGGCACCGTTGCCTGAGCACGAAAAGGTAACATTCGAAATCGGTCGGTAGTAATTGATGGGGGTGCCCCAGGCATCCACGACGAAAACGCTGGTCCCATTGCTACTAATCTCGCTGGCGTTGAAGGTGGCGTACTTTCTCGCCCCACCGGTCAACTGCTGATACAGCAACGCCCCGTTCAGCTTCTCGGCATGATAATCCACGGGCGTGACACGGTAGATGGATGAGGTGGGATAATACCCCTTATCCAGCCGGAACGCCTCAATTGCCAGTTCCAGTTTGCTCAAGAGCATCTGCGTCTGCGAAATCTCCGCCCGACGGCTGGCGTATCGCCCCACGCTGACAACCAGCGTCGCAATGACCAGAACAATCACCACCACGGCCAGCAATTCCACCAACGTGAACCCCGTCGGACATCGTCGGCAACTTCGGTTGGTTTGCATCTTCATCCGCGTCATCTCTCACGGCCACGTCCGCAACCAAACCGTCGGCAAAATTGGCGCGTCTTCGCCGATGCCATTAGAACTAATCACCCTGACAATCGTGTTGGCGCCGATGTTGAGGCCCGGGTGAATAAAATGGAACACTTGCACAGAACCATCGGCAAAGGCGTAGTTGGCTGAATACTGAGCTCCAACTTTCCACCCCCATCCACACGGACCGGAACCATGACCATAAGTTTGCACGGTCAGCCCGCCCCACATGTGCCCCGAGACGATTGCACCTTGCGAAGTGCCGTTCAGGTGACAGTTGTCTTGCGCCGCGATTGGAGAATCCCAATCTCCCCCACCCCAAGTGCCACTTATAGCCCTGAACTTTCGCGACCCGCTCGGTCCATAAAAGCTTTCGGCAGGATCCTTGGGACTGTAATTAGGGTACGAACCATATAATCCACTTGGCAGCCCCAAGTAAGAATTCCAGTGCGTGCTGTAGAAGGTCAAAATCGTATTGTTTGTCAGCGTCTTGGACCACAGCATCGCCTGCGGACAGACAAACAGCTTGTTCTTCTTCCAATCCACCGAGCCTCCCACATAAGGCTCGAGTCCCGAAGCCACGTTGTCATAGCTTCGCCGTCGGTTTGGAACCGGCATGCCCTTGTTCATTTTGTACCCGGGGTACAACCCCTTGTTGTCACCCGCAAAAACGGTCGCCGCCGCCATGATCTGACGGAGATTGCTCGCACAGGGGGCGAATCGTGATTTGTACCGGGCGCGCTCGAGCGTGGGGAACAACAACGCCGCCAACAAGATGATGATCGCCACGACCACCAGCAGCTCCACAAGGGTGAAGCCCTTCCGAAACGCATGCACGACGCCTTTCATGCACTTCAACCTAGCGCGCCCGGCTCTCGCTGCAAATTCCGCGGTTGCGACTTTCGTATGCCGGATGCGCGACAGTGCCAACTCGGCGGCTTCGGTGCTCGGTGGCGGTCAGGCCAGCACCGCCCAGTACGGCCGCATGTCCACCACCGTGCCGGTCTGGCGCGCCTGTTCGATCCCCAAACAGGTCAACGATGCCCGCACACCATCCTCCACCGTGGTCGGCATGGGCTGGCCCCGCAACATGGCGGCCACGATGTCGCGCGCCATCGGCTGCTCCGCGGCGCCGTGATCGTCCCCGGCAATCGGCCGCACCACGTCGGTCTGTGGTTTCCAGCCGACCGGGGTGTATTCCAACACGCCGGTTAGCACATCGCCGCGAATGGTGCCACGCGTGCCGCACAGGTAAAACCGCCGCTCCAACCGGGCGCTGTGCATGCAGAAGTGGAACGACGCCCGCACCCTGTTCTCCAGTTCCAAAATGGCGACCTGATGATCCACCGTGTCCTTGTCGTCGTTGAACGGAGTGATGTTGTTCTCCGTGCCCACCGCGAAACCGGTGGCCAGGCCGCGGTCGTAATACCGGTAGCCCTGCTCGCCGACCGGATACAGATCGTTGTAATGGGCGTTGGCCGCCTTGAAGAAGGTCAGGCCGCCAAAACTCGCCACGCGCGCCGGTCGGCTGCCCGTCAGCCACAGCATGATGTCCATGTCATGACAGCACTTCTCCATGATCATCGGCCCGGCCAGCGCGGCATGCCGGCGCCAGTTGCCGTGCATCGCCGCCCCGTGATACGGCGCCAGCGTTTCATTGAACTCCAGACTGATCAACTCGCCCAGTCGTCCCTCATCCAGCCATTGTTTCATTGTCCGGTAAAACGCCGAATAGCGGAGCACAAACCCCACGACAAACTGCCGGTCGGGATGCCGCCGGCAGGCCGTCAGGATGTCCCGACAGTGCGGCTGGGTCGTGGCCAGCGGTTTCTCGCAAAAGACATGCTTGCCGGCTTCGATGGCCGCCACCGCATGATCCCGGTGCGCGGCATTGAACGAGCCAATGAAAATCCAGTCCAACTCTCCGATCCCCACCAACTCGCCCACGCTGCCGCAAACCCGAATTCCCGGATGCGCGCCGGTCACTCGTTCGACGGCCTGCCGGGAAGCATCATGGAACGCCGCCACCGTCACCGCCCCGTCGGCCAGCTCGACCACCTTCCGCAGGACATGCTCCATCCGCCGTCCGTAACCCAACACCCCGATTCGTTTCATCCGCATCACCCGTCGGTTGATGATTCTGGCCGGCCCGCGACCGGCTACAGCCGAACGGCGACCTCACGGCCTCGCTTCTGCGACTCATACACGGCTTCGAGAATGCCGGTGACTTTGATGGTCTCGGTCCACGGCACCGGCGACGGCCGGTTCTCGGTCACACATTCGTAGAACGCCCGAATCTCCTCGCTGTGCGGCCGCTCGACGCGGCGGACGGGCGCAATCGTGCCTTGCACGAAGCTGTTGCCGGCCACGGCGGCATACTCGCCCGACGGCCATTTGACGCCGCCTTCCAAACCGAAAAGCTGGAAGCTCATGTCCTCGTTCTCCGGCTGGTGGCCGAGCCAGGAGGCCTCGAGCGTCATCGTCGCGCCATTCTCGAAATGCACAAAGCCGGCCGCGAAATCCTCCACCGAAAACCGTTGGCGGTCCCACTCGCCCCACATGCCGGGAATCTTGTGACCCTTGGCAAAATTCGTCCGGGCCGCGCCGCTGACCCGCACCGGTTTCGGAAACCCCATGATCCAGAGACAGGCATCCAGCGCATGCACGCCGATGTCCATGCACGGCCCGCCGCCGGACAACTCGCGGTCAATGAATCCGGGCGCCACCGGCAGCCACGCCCGCCGCATCGCCCGAACCCGGGCGTGATAGACCGGCCCGAGATGACCGGCGGCGGCCCAGCTTTTGATGGCCTGCGCGCTCGAGGTGAACCGCTGATGTTGCGCGGTCATCAGCTTCCGTTTCTTTTTCTCGGCGAGTTGGCCCATCGCCCGCACTTCGCGGGTGGTGACGGCCAGCGGCTTCTCGCAGAGCACGTGCTTGCCGCTTTCCAACGCCGCCAACACCGCCGGCGTATGCACCCGGTTCGGTGTGCATACGTCCACCGCGTCGAGGTCGAGCTTCACCAGATCGCGGTAATCGGTGAACACGTGCCCGGCACGAACCTCCGTCGCCACCTGCCGCGCTCGATCGAGATCGCGGTCGCACACGGCGACAATCTCCACCCCCGGCAACGCCTGCCAGCCGGGAACATGCATGGCGCGAAAAATCCCACCACACCCAATCGCTCCGACTCGAAACTTTCTCATCCGTTTTCTCTCCCCATGTTGGCCGCCGACGATAGAGCGCGCCTCCCCGGTTGCAAGAGCAAAACCAGCTCTGGAGTGGCAGGGGGCGCACCGCAAGTTTTGTAGGGCGGGCAGGCCGGTCGTCTCGGCTGCCCGCCGTCGGGTTTCACGCCGGAGCCACACTCGCGGG
>CAZHLM010000001.1:244642-246491 GCA_964533295.1 uncultured Verrucomicrobiota bacterium | reverse complement strand
GTAGCGGGGGTTGGATTCGAACCAACGACCTCCGGGTTATGAGTTCTCATCCTGAGAGACAGGCCTTAGTCCAATCGAACATGACGCTGAGCCTGGCCCGACGCACTCAAGCCCGAATAGACCTTGAGTGTGCTGATTGCGAATCAGTATAGCGTATGTTGAATCGAATGCAAGAGTGAATTTGGATGCACGCGCCATTTTCCTGGAACCAGAGTCCGTAAAGCCAAACGACCACCACTGGTCGAGCAAAGTATTTCAGGGCTTTGCTCCTTTATCTTCGTACCACAACCGCACGTTTTGACCCTGGCGACGACACCGCCTGACAGGGTGCTCTCGTCGTTTGCCGTTGCCCAGCAGCGAATTTCGGGCTACCCGTATTTGCCCACCGATTTTCGGGTAGCCCGAATTTACGCTCCCCCGTCGGCGGCTCCCGGCGGCCGGCAGCCAAACAAAGCCCCATGCACCTGAATTTCGTGGAGAGTTCGGAGAAATCTCGGAGGCTTTTCGGATGTCGCGACACGATTCTGCGATAGGCTGCGTCTCGACTTCTCTCGGCATCGGGTGTGCTGTCAGGATGAGTGACCGGCACCTGGTGCCCCTGGCTGTGTGCAGACATGGCCGTACGAGTCGCGAGGCCGGCGTCCCCCTCGCCCGGATGACTCGGACCCAGGCCGCGGGCGCATTTACCAGGCGAAAGGCTGGTCTGCATGGCAGTTGACCGGGTTTGCGTGAGTGGAGAAGAACGACCTAAACAGACGAAACGGGTTCGCCATTTGACAAAACCGTTCGTCGCTCAGATTGGCCCAGGAGGCAGGCATGGCATCACTCAAAGGGCAGGTGACTTATTGTTTGAACTCGCTCCAGGCGTACGGGAGCAGCCGGAGGCAGGCGCTCCGACAGGGCACCGCCGAGCAGTCCATTTATTCGTTCCGCACGATGCAGACGTATTGCCAACTTAATGTGACTTTTGCCGAATGGTGCCAGGACGAACACGGCGCCCGGCGCCTGGGAGACATTACCCCGGCCATGGCGGAAGCGTTTGTGGCCAGCCTGCGGGAACGCGCTTTGTCCCCCGCCACCATCAACACGTACGTATGCGCCATCAAGAAGCTGGACACCGGGCTCCGCAAATTAGGCTGGCGCCGGCGCAACGCCGAGCCCTTCGTTTTAGAGTTTGCAGGCCGCAGCGCGGATGCAGTGCCTAATCCTTATTCTCCCGAAAATGCGGAGCAGTTGATTGCGGGCCTCCATAAGATTGACCCCCAGTATGGACAGGTGGCCCGCCTTCAGCGGGTGAGCGGGTTACGGGTCAGCGAAGCCGTCCATCTTCAGGCGGAACTGATCGCTCTGGACGGGAGTTGGGTCACGCTGCAAGGGTCTGGCATCCACACCAAGGGCGGGCGCCCTCGGCGGGTGCCCATTCTTCCCAGACATCAACCATTACTCGTCCAGCTGCGAGCGCAGGGGCTCGCTCACCTGGACCTGCACGTGTTCCAACAGCGGCAATCGCTCACGGCCGCCGTCAAACGCGCAACCAGCCGCTTGGTCGCCCGACTGAACATCCAGATCGGCGATGGCACACACTCACTGCGCAAGCTGTATGCCAATGAGTTGTACCAGTATCTCCGTCATGAGAAAGCCATGTCCGACGGGGAAGCCCGCCAGGTCGTCAGCCAGGCACTGGGCCACAACCGCTTGGACGTATTGAAGGCGTATCTGGCTGAAGTCACGATCTCGGATCCAGGCCACAGGGCTTGACTGTCTTCACCGGAACGCTCGGGCTGCCTCCGTACTTATGGCCCAGCTATGTAAGCTGGGTCATTGCCATAGAAGCGCGGGGGGGGGGGGG
>CAZHLM010000001.1:73323-244632 GCA_964533295.1 uncultured Verrucomicrobiota bacterium | reverse complement strand
CCCGGCGGCTGGTCAGCCGCCGGGCTTCTATGGGAGGAGGTCCAACCCACTTCGGGAAGTCACCCCGAAGCGCCCACCCAGATAATCGGCAGTGTGAAGGCGAGGCTGCTCCACAATACGGCCAGCCCTAAATGTGGGCAACCCGTGGCCGGATCAAGTGTCGCGCTCGTCCGGCACTTACCGCTAAAATCCCTGGCCGCTGTCCTGGAGGATGGGTTGACGTGTGAGCCCTGCGCCAGGAAGAGCGACCGGAACTTAAGGGTGTTGGCGGCCAGTTGCTCGTGGTTGCCATCTCGATCAGGCGGCCGTCCAGCATCACGATAATGTTCTCGGCCTTGCGGATTGTGTCGGAGCGGTGGGTGACGAAGACGGCCGCAGGTCGAAGATCGGTCGCTTGCCGAGCGGGTCCAGGCTGGCGGTTAGCCTGTCAAGGATGATGAGCGGTGAGTCGTGGTCGAGCAGCCCGCCAACGCCGGCCGCTGCCACAGGCCACCCGAGAGGTCCGTCACCCGCCGAACCCCAAGCCGACGATCGTGCTAGGCTGGCGTCGGCGAAATACAGAGCCTTGAGTGAGTCAATGTGTGTGGGGTAGCCTGCCAGGCGGCGATTTTATCCTGGAGTGTCTCTGAGATGGCGGACCCAACCTTCTCGTCCTCAGCGTCCACGCGTTCTCATGCAGCTAAGGGCCTCGGACAGGAAAGGCGGGATCTTGTGGCAGGCCCGGGTGAGCATCACCTTCCACGGTCCGGGGGATTGACAAAAGGGCAGTTCTGAATAAGATATGCATATCTGAGTATACGTTCAGGTATTTCTATGATGATCGCCACAGCCAAGACCCACCTCCTCGACGAACGGACCGCTGCGCAAGTCGCGGAACTGTTCCGCGCGTTCAGCGACTCCAGCCGAGTGCGCATCATCGCCGCCCTGGCCGATGGAGAAATGAACGTGAGCGCTCTGGCCCAGGCTGCCAACGTCAGCGAGTCGGCGGTTTCTCACCACATGCGCGGCCTGCGACAGATGCGCCTGGTCCGGGCCCGCAAGGAAGGGCGTCAGGTCTTTTACGCTCTGGACGACGACCATGTGGCGGCGCTATTCCGGCAGGGGCTGGAGCACGTCCGGCATGGATAGTCCCCAGAGTAGACGCTGGGCGCTGGCCGTGATTATCGGCCTGGTCCTCGCCGGACTGATCGGCCACCTGCTCCTGGCGGCGGCCTGTCCGGCGCCGGAACGGGCCCGCCCCGCATGTCCGGATGTTTCCCAGGCAGCGGGCGAACTCGACCCCGGGACGTGCGCCCTGCACGCCGGATTTCAAGCGCCGCTGGCAATCCCGCTAAGCCTTCCACTGGCCCTGGTGCTGTTGGCGTTGGTCTGGCCGCGCCCCCGCGATCCAGAGACGCCGCGTTTCGCCTTCTTCCGTCCCCCCGTCGCCCTCTCAGCCTAGCGCCGCGCCTGCCGCCGGCGTCTGTATGTCTTGTGGCTCGCTTTCTGCCAGGGCGAGCCTGGAACTTGGTGTTGCTTTGGAGTGCCTGAATGTCCGAGAAAACGATTGAACTGGAGATCCCCGTGCTCCTGCCCGGGGTCGAGACCGATGATGACAGTTGCCTGGACCGGCTGGAGGCGGCCCTGCGCCACCAGAGAGGCCTGCTGCGCGTTCACCTCGAGCGCGAGAAACGGCCGGTCACCCTGTGCCTGCACTATGACCCCAACCTGATGAGCGTCGCGGATGTGAAACGCGCCGCCCAGCGTGCCGGCGCCCAAATCGCCAACCGCTTTCACCATGACCTGCTCGCCATCGAGGGCATGGACTGCTCCGATTGCATCAAGGTCATCGAGCACGGCGTGGGCCGAATGCCGGGCGTCCTGGCTGTGAGTGTGAATTACCCGTCGCAGAAGCTGCGGGTGGAGTACGACACGGAGGCCACCAGCCGCGCGGCGATTGAGAAGCGCGTGCGCGGGCTGGGCTACACCGTCGCCGCCGAGGGCTGGCGAAGCTGGTATCAGGAGAATCGCGAGATCCTGTTCAGCGTCACCGCCGGCGTCCTGGTCGCCATCGGCTGGGTGGGGGAGACGTTCCTCGGCCTGCCCGCCCTCGTGGCCACCGTGCTCTACCTGGCCGCCTATGTCTTTGGCGGCTGGGACGTGTCCCGCCACGCCTGGCATGCAGTGAAGGAGCGCCACTTCGATACCGATCTGCTCATGGTCATGGCCGCCCTCGGCGCCGCGTTCCTGGGTGAGTTCGCCGAGGGCGCCTTCCTGCTCTTCCTCTTCAGCCTGGGCCATGCGCTCGAAGAACGGGCGCTTGACCGCGCCCGTCAGGCGGTGCGGGCGCTGGCGGACCTGGCACCCAAGACTGCCCTGGTGAGACGCGGCGAGCGCGAACAGGAATTGCAGGTCGAGGAGCTGCGCCTGGACGACATCGTCGTGGTGAGGCCGGGCACCCGGATCCCGGTCGACGGGGACGTGCTCGCCGGGCAGTCGGCCGTCAACCAGGCGCCGGTCACGGGCGAGTCCGCGCCCGTGGACAAGGCGCCCGGCGACCGGGTCTTCGCCGGGACGGTGAACGGCGAGGGCGCGCTGGAGGTAAAAGTGACCCGGCTGGCCCAGGACAGCACCCTGGCGCGGGTCATGAAGATGGTCGAGGAGGCCCAGACCCAGAAGTCCCCAACGCAGCAGACGGTGGAGCGCTTCGAGCGTGTGTTTGTGCCGGCGGTGCTCGTCATCACCCTGCTCGTGATCGCCGTGCCGCCCTTGTTTGGCGTGCCCTTCCAGGTGTCTTTCCTGCGGGCGATGACGCTTCTGGTCGCGGCCTCTCCGTGCGCCCTGGCGCTCGGCACGCCGGCCTCGATCCTGGCCGGGGTCGCGCAGGCCGCGCGCAACGGCGTTCTGGTCAAAGGCGGCGTCCATCTGGAGAATCTCGGCCGGCTCAAAGCCATCGCCTTCGACAAGACCGGCACCATCACCCACGGTCAGCCGGAAGTGACCGATGTCGTGGCGTTCGGCGCGCAACTGAAAGACACCCAGCTTCTGTCGATCGCGGGCGCTGTGGAAAACCGCTCCGGCCACCCGCTGGCGCAGGCCGTCGTGCGCGCGGCCCAAGGCAAAGGGCTGGCGCTTCCCGACCCGGGCGAGGTGGAGTCGCTGACCGGGCGCGGCCTGCGCTCAACCGTCAACGGCCAAGTGGTGCTGATCGGCAACCCTAAATTGATGGACGAGTCGAATGTGACCGTGTCAGCCGACGCGCAAGCCAGGCTGGAGTCGCTGCAAGGCGAAGGCAAGACCATCATGCTGGTGGCGGTTGACGGGACCCTGGCCGGCGTGATCGCGGTGGCCGACACGCTCCGCCTCGAGGCGGCGTCGGCGATGGCGGCCCTGAGGCACCTCGGCGTGCAGGAAACCGTGATGCTCACGGGCGACAACGCCCGGGTGGCGAAAGCGATTGCGGGGAAGGTCGGCCTGACCACCTTCCGCGCCGACCTCCTGCCGGAAGACAAAGTGACCACGGTCCGCCAGTTGAATGAGAAGTTCGGTCAGACGGCGATGGTGGGCGACGGCGTAAACGATGCCCCCGCGCTGGCGAACGCGACCGTCGGCATCGCGATGGGCGGCGCCGGCACGGATGTGGCGCTGGAGACGGCCGACGTGGCCCTGATGGGCGACGATCTCTCGAAGCTGCCTTTCGCGGTTGGATTGGGCCGCGCCACGCGGGCCATTATTCAGCAGAACCTGTTCATCTCGCTCGGTGTGATCGCACTGCTGGTGATCGCCTCGCTTACCGGCTGGACCGGCATCGGGATCGCCATCCTGTTTCATGAGGGCAGCACGATTGTGGTAGTGCTGAACGCGCTCCGGCTTCTGGGCTATCGGGCCTCATGAGGGACAGGCCGCGGCAGGACGGGCATGAACGGCTGGAATAACGCAGACTGACCGCGCGCAACAGGTGAAGGCGTGCCCGGTTCTGTAACTCTACCAAACAGGAGGCCTTTATGGAGCCCTTACAGGCGCTGTCCTTGATACTCGATCTGGCCACGGTTGGCCTGACGGTGGCGATGTTCCTGGCGCGTCCACGCGTTGGCGGCGCCATGGGGCAGGGGATCCAGATCCTCACCATTGGCTTCGTGGTGTTAGGCGTCGCATTTGTCACCGAAACTGGATTGTTCATCCTATCCCGCCTCAGTTTCCAGGCCAACGAAGTGATTCATCGCATGCTCATTGGGCTGGGGTTTGTCTTGATTATCTGGGGTTTTGGCGTGATGCGGCGCGCTTTCCAGTAGCCGGACGGAATGGATATCTTTGAGAGTATCACGAACGGGATCGTCAGCGCCGGAGCAATTATCCTGCTGGGTGTGATCCTCGCGAGCTGGCTGGCGAGTTATCGCAGACCAAAGGCCAGGCCGGTTAGGTCGGGTGACTGGTTCTTCACGCTTCCCACGTGGGCGCAAATCGTCGGTGGAGTTGGTGCCTGCGTGCTCTTTGCCTATCTGGGCTATCTGTTGTGGCTTCCGCTCCCGCTGACTGTTTCGCCCCTCGTGTCATGGATATTGCAGGTTGCCGGGCTGGTGCTTTTTCTCGCGGGGTGGCTCCTGGTCTTGTGGGCGCGCTGGGCGCTCGGCGCGATGTATGGAGTCAGCACCAGTTTCGCCGCGCCGCTGCGAGCGCAACACCGGCTGATCCAGCACGGGCCGTACGCGTTCGTCCGGCACCCGATGTACCTGGGCTACTGGCTTTTGCTGTTGGGCATCACCTTGGTGTACCGCGCGTGGACGCCGTTGTTGCTCCTGGTGATATGCCTGGCCTCGTTCTACAGGCGGGCACGGCGCGAGGAGCAAGTGCTAGCCGAGACATTCGGCGTAGAGTGGCAGGGCTACAAGGCAAGGACAAAGTTTCTCATCCCCTGGGTGTATTGAGGATGAGCAGTCAACCGGGAAAGGAGAGAGGATCGATGAAACGACTCGCACTGTTCACCCTTCTCGTCGCGCTGTCCGCGATGTGGATCAGCGCCTGCGGCGCCGGCTCGTCCGGCCATGACCTGGAAATGGCACCAGCATCGGCCTTGCCGCAGAAGATGCAGGATGCTCCCACTCAGGTTCGCGAGGCCTATCAATTTGCGCTCGCCAACCAGGCGGTGCTGAAAAAGATCCCCTGCTATTGCGGTTGTGGTGTGGATGGGCACACCAGCGTCAAGGACTGTTTCGTTCAAGACGTTCGCGCCGACGGCACGGTGATCTGGGACGAAATGGGGCTGGGTTGAAGCATCTGCGTGGACATCGTGCGTGACACGATGCGACTGATGCGGGAAGGCAAGTCGCTGGCCGAGATCCGCGCCTACGTTGACGGCTATTACAGCCAGTTCGGCCCGGCCACCGACACCGAACCGGTGACCCCATAGAGAAGACTGACCCTCTAGCATAAAAAGGACGGCAAATGTCTCGCTCAACTCGACCCCAAACCAGACCTGTCGGGCCGCTCGTCCTGATCGGCGTTGGCCTGACGCTTCTGATCGGTGCAATCCTGATAAGCCTAGGGCTCTCCCCAACCCCGACGGTACCCACGGCTCCCCTTCAAGATTCTGCCGAGGACACGTTTCCAGAAATTCCCCGCGTCAGCCTCGCCGACGCCCGGACCGCCTTTGATGCCCAGTCCGCCGTGTTCGTGGACGTACGCGAGCCCGACCCTTATACCGCCGGCCACATCCCGGGCGCGCGGTCTCTCCCGTTAGCGGAACTCGAGAGCCGCCTCGGCGAACTCAGCCGTTCGGATTGGATCATCACCTACTGCACCTGACCGGCCGAGGAGTCCAGCGCCCGTGCGGCGCGCATTCTCCTTGACAACGGCTTTACTAAGGTCACACCGATCCTCGGCGGCTTCCGCGCCTGGACGGAAGCGGGTTATCCAGTGGAGCCGTAAATTATCGCCCGACCGGCGCCGCCTCTCTATCAGCACCGGCATCGTTCATTCACAGTCGCCGGAGACGAGATTGATGAAACTGTTTCTGCTACTTTATTTCAGCGCCTTCTTCCTCACCGCTTTCGTGTGGCGCTCTTTCCTGGTCTGGAAACGTACAGGCGTGAACCCATACCAACTTGGGAACACCGACAGCGCCCATGACTTCGTCGGCCGGCTTTTCAGGCTGACCATGATTGTGATTGCCGTCATCGTCATCACCTATGCAGCTTCGGATAGCGCCTATGAGTTGTTGACCCCAATCCCATGGCTGGGCCATCCGTTGCTGACGTGGGTTGGGACGGTACTGCTCGTGCTGGCGCTGGTCTGGATGCTGATCGCGCAGGCACAGATGGGGAATGCCTGGCGCATCGGTATTGACGCTGACACAAGGACAGAACTCGTGCAGACCGGCCTGTTCGCTGTCTCGCGCAACCCGATTTTCCTCTCGATGCTGGTGATGCTGCTTGGCCTGCTTCTCGTCCTGCCTAGCGCCGCGAGCCTGGCGGTCAGCGTATTGGGCGCGGCGCTGATTCACATTCAAATCCGGCTCGAAGAGGAGCACCTGGCCCGATTACATGGGGAAGCCTATCGCGCCTATTGCCGCCGCGTGCGGCGCTGGCTGTAGGCGCCTGGCAGATATGGACCGGTGGCACGGTGCGATCGAGAACGGGAGGAGCGCCCGCGTAACGAATGACGCGCCCGCCAACCGCTACCATTCTCGGTGCGGGTTTCGACGAATCGTCATCCTGCTGGCCTTTTTGGCCGGCCTTATCGCGGTTGCCCCGCCGGGCCTGTGCCCGTGCTGGCTCATCGCGGACGTGCGAACCTATCATCCACACCCGGACGGCCAGCCCGACCGCCCCCACACGCACGATTACTTATTCGAGTTGTTCCATGCGCAACCGGTGGCAGCTTTGCCTGGGCCACCGATAACGATTGGCGATCTAATGCTGGCGCTGATCGGCGCCGGTGTGTGGCGGCACCTCAGCCACCGGGCCTGGCCCGCGCAAGGCTGGGCGACGCCCCCGCCCACTCCGCCCCCACGCCTCGCGGCCTCCTGCTGAAGTTCATCGTCTACCCTTTCATGTTTTCGCTAACTGCCAGGAGGCTTGACTATGTTCCGCAAACTCATCCCAGCTCTAAGCGCACTGCTGCTGCTTGGCGTCTTGCTTATCCCGCATCCGGCTTCGGCCCACGAAGAAGTCACCGTCGGCGACTACACGCTCGAAATCGGCTGGGTGAATGAGCCGGTGTTGCTGGGGGAAACCAATGGCGTCTTCCTGAGTGTCAGGAACACCGAAACTAAAGAACCCGTCGAGAGTCTCACGACCCTGCAAGTCGCCGTCGCCACGGGCGGCCAAACCCGCGACCTGGAACTGCACCCGCTCGGCGAGGATGCGCCCGGCCAGTATGCCGCCGACTTCATCCCCACCGTGCGCGGCACGTACACGGTGAAGCTCACCGGCAAGATCGAAGAGCAGGACGTGGACCTGGAGCAAGAAATCGAAGAAGTCGGGCTGGCCGAAGACTATCAATTCCCAATCGTCTTGCCTTCTCTGCCTGAGATGAACCAACAACTCACCGCCCTGCAAGCCGAGAACCAGGCGCTGCGGGCCTCCGCCACGCTCAACCAATGGCTAGCCATTGGAGGCATCATCGTCGGGCTGGCCGGGCTGGCGGTGGGCGTCGTCAGCCTGCGCCGGAAATAAGGCGATGAAGGCGCGCCGGCATTTTCTCATCGTGTGGGTGGCGGTCAGCGCATTGGCACTGCTCTGGGCGAGGGCGATTCCAGCCTTCGCCCATGCCGTGCTCCTCTCCGCTGACCCGGCCCCCAACACCCTCCTCGACACCGCGCCGGCTCAAGTTCGGCTTCTTCTGACCGAGCCGGTGGCGCCCGCCTTTAGCCGGATCGCCGTCTTCGACCAATCCGGCCGGCAAGTGGACAACGGCGATTTGAAATCGGACAGCGACGATGGCACGGCGCCCGTCGTGACTCTGCCCCCGCTTTCCAGTGGGACGTATCTCGTCAGTTGGGAAGTGCTCTCCACCGTGGACGGCCACACGACCAGCGGCAGTTTTCCGTTCGGGGTGGGAGTTGCCCAACTGACCTCCGCGCCCGGCTCGGTTTCATCCACCGCGCAGCGGCCGACCCCGTTCAGCACCGGCGCGCGCTGGTTCAACCTGACCGGACTCGCGTTACTACTGGGCCTCCTCACCTTCCGCCTGTTGGTCTGGAACCCGGCCTTCAAGGGCGTTGAGCTGAATGAAGCCGATGAGCGACTTGACTTGGCATTTGGACGCGCGAGCCTGAAAGTGGGCATCGCCGGGTTAGCGTTGGTGGGATTGGGCTTGATTTTTACCCTGATCGCGCAGGCCGCCAGGATAAACCTGTTGAGCTTCGACAACCTGAGAACTTGGCTGGGTACGCAATTCGGCTCACTGTGGTTGGTTCGCTTTTTAGTGACGACGACGGTGGGCTTTGCCATGGCAGATCTATACGTCGGGTTGGGAGAAGGCCGTCGAGGCTTACGCGGCTGGGAATGGTGGGCCGGACTGGCGGCGTTGATTGGCCTCGCGCTGACAACCGCCTTGGTGAGTCACAGCGCCGCCCTTACTCAGGATACCCAACAGGCCATCGCGGTGGATGTCGTGCATGTCCTGGCTGCCGGGGTCTGGGTGGGGGGCCTGCTTCAACTGGCGCTTGGGCTGTGGATGGGACGGTCATTCCCGGCGAACTCGCGGGCGTGGCTCAACTTGAGCCTCTCGCTCAACTTCTCGGCGCTGGCGGCGGGCGCGGTGGGCGCGCTGCTGGTCAGCGGAAGCTACCTGGCCTGGAAACACGTCGGGAGTTGGACCGCGCTCTTCGGCACAGCGTATGGCCTGACCTTGCTCGCCAAGCTAGCGCTGGCTGTGCCCGCCTTCAGCATCGCGGCGGTCAATCTCTTGATCATCAAGCCCAGGCTGGACGCGGCCCTCGACCATCCCGAAGCAGCTTCGGCGCTCACGCTGCAACAGCGCTTTGGGCGGCTGGTGCGCGCGGAAGGTGTATTCGCCTTGCTGGTCCTCGCCGCGGCCGGCCTACTCACCGACCTGCAACGCGGGCAAGATGCGCCCCTGCTGTCCAGCCAGGCCGAGAAGGTCACGCTGGCGCAACCCGCCGAAGACTTGAACATCTCGCTCAGCCTCGAACCGGCGCTCGTCGGGCAGAACACGTTTGATGTGTACGTGACGGATGCCAGCGGCCAGCCGGTCGCGGACGCCAAAGAAGTATCGCTGCGTTTCACGTTCTTGGGCCAATCCATCGGCACGGCCGAAGCCAACGCGCCATCATCCGGCGATGGACATTACCGCGTGGATGGCGGCTATCTGAGTCTGGCAGGGCCGTGGCAGGTGGAAGTCGCGGTGCGCCGTTCCGAGGCGTTCGACGTTTTCGCCGCATACCGCGTGGAAGCCGGTCTGAGCGGGGCGATTCAGCCGGTAGGTGGGCAGGCCGGTCTGATTGAGCAACTAACCAAGTTCCTGACCCGCAGCGGCGGCGCGGCGACGGGCGTCTTTCTCGTGTTGTTCGCCGTCACCTGGTCACTCCTCGCCGGCCGCGCCGCGAAGGAGGACTGGCAGTTGGTGCTGCTATTCCTGCCGAGCCTGCTTGCTTTTTGGATTGGGGGAGTCCAGCTGTTCACCTTCGTCCGCGAGTTCACGCCCGCGAAGTTTGTGACCAATCCCATCTTGCCCGACTCGGCCTCCATCACGCGCGGGCAGGAACTCTACCAGGCCAACTGTGTGACGTGTCACGGCCCGGAAGGGCGCGGCGATGGCCCAGGGGCCATTGGCCTCACCCCGCCGCCCGCCGACTTCACCGCCGGGCATACGGAGAGCCACCCGGATGGCGACCTGTATTATTGGATCAAAGAAGGGATCAAGGACACCGCCATGCCAGCGTTCGGAGACCAGTTCGACGATGAAGACATTTGGCACTTAGTCAACTACGTCCGCCGGTTGAGCGCACAGGAATACCAACCACCCGGGCCCGGCACATCATCGCCAGGGGTCAGTGATTCGCAGGCTGTGCTGTTCTTGCAGCAAGTCGAGGGAGTGATGAATCAGTTCGCCTCCATGGAGGCAGTGGAAGTACTTCGCGATGACAGTGGCGTCGTGACCGCTACCATAATCGCATATCCCCATTTCAATTTCAGCCGTGAGGCCATTGACGTGCAGTTTGGGCCGACGAGCGAGTTGAGTGGTCAAAGCCAAGCCCGGCAGACCGTCACATTTGCCGTCGGGACTGGCGACTTGCGCTATGACTACGTCTTGGAGGTGGACCCCGCCACGCTGCGGATTGTCCGCTGGACAATGGATGGACCGAATCACCACATGATGACCGAATACACGACCTATCATCTGCCCGCAACCGTCACCCCGCCATCGGAACTGTTTGCGCCTACGGCCACGCCCATCGGTACTCCTTAGAGGCGATCATAATCACGGTTGAGCGCGCAGGAGCACCAACGCGTCCTGAGAAGAGGAACACCTGACTCGCCTGTTGGCGCAACGTGCGGCGGTGGCTCTAAAACAAGGAGAAGAGTTGATGGAACAGACGACAAAGAAAAAGAAGCCTGCCGGGGCGCGCCGCAAGGTCCGCCGACGCCGGACGATCACGGGAACGACTGTCGTTAGCGTCATCCTGCTGGCCGTGGTCGGTATCGTGGCGCTCGCCGTCTACCAAACCTTAGCGGCCCGGGCGGAAGCCTCAAAGCCGATTGAGGGCGTCGAACAATTCCCCGCGCTCGAGCGCGGTCACGTGCAGGGAGCCGTCGCTTACGCACAGACGCCCCCGGTCGGTGGTCCGCACGAGCCGGCGTGGCAGAACTGTGGCGCATACACTCAGCCCCTCCAGAACGAGAACGCCGTTCACTCGCTCGAACACGGCGCGGTATGGATCACCTACCGGCCTGATCTCCCCGCCGCTGAAATCCAGCAACTTCAGGATCTGGCTCGGCAGAGCGGCTATCGCCTGCTCAGCCCGTACCCAGACTTGCCCAGTCCAATTGTGATCTCCGCGTGGGGCTATCAACTCAAATTGGAACGGGCCGACGATCCCCGGCTGATGCGCTTCATCCAGAAGTATGAACTGAGCCCGCTGGCGCCGGAGCCGGGCGCGCCCTGCACCGGTGGTGTTGGACAGCCGGGCTAGGAGACATGAGGATGACGACTGAACAAATGCCCGCCGAGTCGCCCTCGCCCCGCGCCGTGCTCGCATTTGACGCGAGCGTGCTCGCGTCATTTGGCGCGTTGCTGGTGATTGTGGCGGTGCTCGCCTTCTGGCTGGGCGCGCGGCAAAACCTCGCGCCCAGCGCGAGCTCCCCGGACGTGGGCTTCGCCCGCGATATGATGAGGCACCACGCGCAGGCGGTGGATATGGCGACGCTATTGCGCGACCGCACCGACGACCCTGAGATGCGCCAGCTCGCGCTCGACATCATGCTGACGCAGCAGGCGCAGATCGGCCAGATGCAGGGCTGGCTGACGGTGTGGAATTTACCCATCGCCAGTACCGACCCGGCCATGGCGTGGATGGGCATGCCGGCTGGCTACTCAATGCCCGGCATGGCGACGCGCGAACAGATCAACCAGCTGGCGGGCCTGAAAGGCGTGGCGGCGGACGGACTGTTCCTGCAGTTGATGATCCCGCATCATCGCGGCGGCGTGATCATGGGACAGGGCGCGCTGGAACGCGCGCAACAGCCCCAGGTCCGCCGGCTGGCTCAGTCCATCGTGGACGCGCAGACGAGCGAGATCGCCTATATGCAAGACCTGTTACGGCGCAAAGGTTTCCCGCCCGTGCCCGATGAGCCGGTGATGAACCATCAAAACATGTCGCCATGAGGCCGCAAGGTGGAAGAACCCGATGAAAGTCAAAACCATCATCTTCGTCCGCACGCTCTTAGGTATCCTGCTCGGATTGTCCGCATGTTCTTCCCCGGCGCTTAGCGTCAGCGACGGGTGGTCGCGCCCGGCTGCAGCGGGCAACAACGGCGCCGCCTACTTCATCATTCGCAACGGCACAGTCCACGCCGATACACTCCTCGGCGTAACAACCGATAGCGCCGGGCAGGCCGAGATGCACATGACCATGGTGGACGCCAATAACGTCATGTCCATGCACCCACAGGCGACCGTTGACATCCCCGCGGGCGGCACGGTGGAGTTCAAGCCCGGCGGTCTGCACGTCATGCTCATCGAGCTGAAGCAAGATCTCAAGGCCGGCGATGTTTATTCGCTGACTCTGCGGTTCCGCAACGCCGGTGACGTCCCCGTTACTATCACGGTCCAGGACCAATGATTCCACATCTCTTCACGACGATCTGGAGGCCAAGTGTCTGCACAACTATCAGCCCTCGACAAACGCTGGCAATACGCCGCCGCAGCGCTCTCGGCATTAGCCGGCTTCATCCACATTCTGGTTGCGCCCGATCACTTTGAGGAGTGGATTGGCTATGGGGTTTTCTTTGTGATTGCCTCGGCCTGCCAGTGGCTGTTCGCCCTGATTGTGCTGGCCTACACGCCCCCACAGCGCGAACTGCTATGGACAGGCATCCTCGGCAATGCCGCCATCATCGCGCTCTGGGCTGTCACCCGGACTCTCGGCCTCCCGTTCTTCGGGCCTGAGGCGGGCGAGGTGGAACCGGTGGGCCTGGTGGATTCCATCTCAAAGCTCGTTGAATTAGCGCTGATTGCGTGTCTGGCGATCATGCTGCGCAGCCAGAGTTCGGCGGGCGAGCATGAAGACCGCTAGACTGTCCGGCCGCACTGTGCAGATAGACGAACGCAGTCAATGCAGCAGAGACATAGATGGTCAAAGGAGTCTTCTCAGGCAAAGATGACAGAGTCATACGAGCCGCGAGCATGTACTGGTTGACGTTACTGGCGGGGCTTGGGCTTTTCCTTTCCCCCTTCGTTTTGGGGATCGCGAGTCACATGGCGGATGTCCGCTTGGGCATTCTTTTCGGCCTGGTCATTGTCTCGGCTTCTCTATGGGAGTTTGGCGAGCCTGGGAGGACTCGCTGGCCGGCGGTGATTATCTGCCTGGGCGGATTGGCGGTAGTGGTCGCCTCTTTCATTTTGGGTGCATTGGGACATACGCACATGCTCGGGGCCGGCATGGCCCTGGGTACGACGGCGGCTGTGCTAGGCATGCGAGGCTTCGTGCGCCATCGGGCATCGGGATGACATGGAGGCCAATCTTCTCATTATTGAGGATGAGTTGGAGTTTGCCGACTACCTGCGGCGTGGGCTGACGTACGCGGGTTACCGCCTACGGGTCGCCACCAGCGCCGAGGCCGGGCTGGATCAACTGCGCCGCAGTCACCCCGATCTCATCCTCCTCGACGTGATGCTGCCGGGCATGGACGGCATGATGGCCTGCCGCCAGCTGCGCGAGTCCGGCTTCACCGGCCCGGTGCTCATGCTCACCGCGCGCGACGCTGTGCCCGACCGGGTGATGGGGCTGGACTCCGGGGCGGACGATTATCTGGTCAAGCCGTTTGCGTTTGACGAACTGCTGGCGCGTCTGCGCGCGTTGCTGCGCCGCACGGGTGGGATGAGCAATCTCATCACCTTTGCCGATCTGGAGTTGGACGGCAACCTCCGCGTGGCGCGCCGCAGGGGCAAGGTGATCCGTCTGACCCGCACCGAATACGACCTGCTGGCCCTCTTCCTGGAACATCCCCGGAACGCGCTCTCACGCGAGACGCTCATCGCCTGCATCTGGGGCATGGATCACGAGCACGACCCCAATGTGCTGGACGTATACATCTCTCGACTGCGCCGCAAACTCGGCGACCCGCCGTTGATTCACACCCTGCACGGCGTCGGCTATGTGCTTCAGGATGACGCGGCATGATCCCATTGCGCTGGCGACTCACCCTGTGGCATCTGGGCCTGACAGCCCTGGGCCTGTTGGGCTTCATCCTGATTTCGTACCGGGTCCTGTCCGACTCGTTGCGCGCCGAAGTGAACAACACCCTGGCCGAACGCGCCAACCACGTCGCCGACGCGGTCGCCGTGGTGCCCAATCGCCCAATCGAGGGCATCTCCCAGGAAGCCACCGACGAGTTCCGCTCGCCCGGTATCTACGTTCAGTTGTTCAACACCGAAGGCGTGGTCGTCGCACACTCATTCAACCTGGGCGCGCAGCAATTGCCCGTGCCGGCCGCCGACCTCAACCGGGCGTTAGCGGGCGAAAGCTTCTACGCCGCGACGGAAATTTCGGGTCAACCCGTGCAGTTGTTTTACCGCCCCATCCAACGCGACGGCCGGATTGTGGGTGCGGCGCAGGTGGGGCAGTCGCTCGCCGGGTCGGAGACCACACTCAGTCGTCTGCGGCTCATCTATGCCATCGGCACGGCCCTGGTACTGCTTTTCGGATGGGCGGGCGGATGGGTGTTCGCCCGCCTGGGCTTGCGGCCTGTGGCGCGCGTCACGCAGACTGCACGCGACATTGTCCGGGCCGAAGACCTCTCGCGCCGCGTGGCGTATTCCGGCCCTGCCGATGAGGTCGGCACGCTGGCCACCACCTTCAACGAAATGCTGGACCGGCTGCACATCCTGTTCGACAGCCAGCGGCGCTTCCTGGCGGAGGCCGCCCACGAGCTCCGCACGCCGCTCGCCTCCATGCTGGGCAACGTGGACTTGCTGGCGGCCTTCGGCGACGACCCGGCGCGGCGGCAGGAAACCCTCGCCGCGCTCCAGCGCACCGGCCGGCACGTGGCCCGCCTGCTGGACGATTTGCTGCTCCTCGCCCAGGCCGAAGCAGGCTGGCATTTGTCCCCACTTGAGCCGGTCGCCCTGGATGATGTGCTCATGGAAGCCTACGAGGCAGCGCAATCGACCACGGGAAGTGTTACGCTCAAAGTAGACCGGTGCGAACCGGCCTGCGTGCGCGGCGACCCTGACCGCTTGCGGCAGGCGTTCATCAACCTGATTGACAATGCGGTGAAACACTCACCGCCAGGAGGCGTTGTCACCCTCAACGTCTGGCGCGAAGAGGGCCAGGTGAAGGGGAGCGTGGAAGACTGCGGCCCCGGCATTCCCCCCGACGCCCTGCCGCATATCTTCGAGCCGTTCTTCCGCGTACCCTCCGGCGAACGCCTTCCCGGCGTCGGCCTGGGCCTAGCCATCGTCCACTGGACGGTGCGTGAACACGGCGGAGAGGTGGCGGTCGAAAGCGCCGCCGGGCGTGGCACAATGGTGAGCATTACGCTCCCCGAATACGCCTCACAATAGTCTGCTCTCATCCAAATTTCAGAACTTGTACAGGACTTTCTGAACCGGCGCGGCTATAGTCTGCTGCGCCGAATGCTCGGGTGTCCGGCTTCATAGCGACTGGCCTTGGCCCAATCGGCGTGCGGGCTGAGGCCAGATATTTGTCGAGTCCCTTCAGGCGGAGAAATCCATGGCATGAACCGCAAAGAACGCACGGTCCTCGTCACCATCGTCATCAACCTGCTGCTTATCGCCTTCAAATTCTGGCTCGCAGGCGCATCCGGCAGCCTGGCCTTGCGGGCCAGCGCCCTGCACTCCATCGCCGACGCCGCCATCGGCGGCTTCGTGCTCGTCGGCCTGCTCCTCAGCCGGTGGAACGAGGCGCGCGCCCAGCGCAAAGGCCAGGTGAGCGCCATCGAAAACTGGGTGGCGCTGGCGGTGGCCGCCGCCATCTTCTACGTCGGTTTCGACATCGTGCTGGAGGTATTGAGCGGCGAGCCGCCCGAACTCGCGAACCTCGGCCCCATCACGCTGGCCTCGCTCGTCACAGTCGCGGCGGCCTACTTCATCGCGCGTTACAAACTCTACGTCGGGCGGCAGACTAACTCGCCCGCCCTCATCGCCGGGGGCTATCACTCGCAGATGGACATCTATGCTTCCATCGTGGTGGTGGCCGGGCTGGCAGGCGCGGCGCTCGGCCTGCCCAATCTGGACAAGGCCGCCGCCGCCGTGGTGGTGGTCTTCATCCTCTTCTCCGGCTACGAGATTGCGTCCTCGGCGGTCAACGCCTTGCGCCACCGGGAGACGCTAGACATCGAAGGCGAAACCGCCGGCCACGTGCACCGACATCCGCTTGTGGCGGCGGGCGTGTGGCGCGTGTTCGTCCCGGCGGCCGCCCTCGTACTGCTGGCGCTGTATCTGCTTTCCGGTTTCTACGCGGTTCAGCCGGGCGAGGCCGCCGTCGTGCGCCGCTTCGGAAGTGTGCTTGCCGGGAATGTCGGCCCTGGCCTGCATTACCGCCTGCCGTGGCCGGTGGACCGCGTGGACATCGTGGCCGTGAACAGCATCCGCCGCGCCGAGGCTCCGGCCAGCCTCATGCTCACCGGCGACGAGAACCTCATCAATGTGCGCCTGAGCATTCATTACACCGTGACCGATCCCGCCGCGTTCTTGCTCAACGTGGTAGACCCTGAAGGCACGGTGCTGCAAGCCGCCGACGCCGCGATGCGGCAGGTGGTGGCGAACGAGGGCGTGGATGCCCTGCTCACCGTGGACAAATCCGCTATCCAGCAACGCGCCGCCGCACTGACGCAAACGGCTCTCGACAGTTACGCCTCCGGCCTGCAAGTCGTCGGGGTGCAACTGCTGGAGAGCAGCCCCCCGCCGGAAGTGGCCGAGGCGTTCCGCGACGTGGCCAGCGCGCGCGAGGACAAGAATACCTTCATTAATGAAGCCCTGGCGTACCAGAACGAGGTCCTGCCCGTGGCGCGCGGCGACGCCGCAAAAACCGTCCAGGCCGCCAGCGCTTACCGCGCCGAAAAGGTGGCGCTGGCGGCGGGCGACGCGGCGTTGTTCACCAGCCGCCAGGGCGCGTATGCCGATGCGCCCGAAATCACCCGCCTGCGCCTGTACCTCGAAGCCGTCGAGAAAGTCCTGCCCGGTTCACGCAAATTCGTGTTGGACGCCGCCGTGCGCCTGCAGACCACCGACCTGTGGTTCCCCGGCGCCCCTTCGGGCAACGCGCAGACCTTTCCGCCCCAGCCGTGAAGAACGCACACAGCCGGTTCTGAAGGCATCCCGATGACCCAACAACGAGATTTCCAGGCCGTGGACGACGCATTGCGAACTTATCCCATCCCACCTGCGCCGGCTACGCTGCTGCCGGGAACGATGGCGCGCGTTCGCGCCACCGCCCCACTCCGTTTCCGCCTGAACTGGCTTGACTATGCACTTTGCTCGTTTGCCACTGTCATGGTGGGATTGTCCCTCCTTTTGTGGCAACCATCGCTGCATTCACTCACGCACGTGTACCTGGCACTGGTACGGCTCTGGCACGCCTTTCAGTGGCTGTTTATTGAGGCGTTCGCTTGGTTCGGAAACCACTGAGGGCCATCGCCTCATCGTTACTGACTCTCTACGAGGAGAAGGAATAACTTCTATGAAACTCATCCGCAACCTCGCCCTCGGCTTCATAGCCCTCGCGTTTCTGGCCGCCTACCTGGTCTTCTTTCAAGTGGACGCCACCGAGTACGCCATCGTCACGCAGTTCGGCCAGCCGGTGAACGTCATCACCCAGCCGGGCCTCTACGCCAAACTGCCCGATCCCATACAAAGCGTGGTGCGCATCAACAACCAGCTGCGCGTCTACAACCTGCCGCAGACTGAATTCCTGACGGCAGACAAAAAGAACATCGTCCTCGAAGCCTACGCCACCTGGGAAGTGACCGACGCGCTGACCTTCCTCCGAACCGTACGCGACCCGGTGGGCGCGGAGACGCGCCTGGCCGACATTGTGGCTTCTGAACTCGGAGTAGCGCTCGGCCAGGTGGAACTGAGTCAACTCGTCACCACCGACGCAGCGCAGTTGAAACTGCCCGATACTCTGAACGCTGTGACGCAGGGCGCGGCAGGCCGCACGACGCAATATGGCTTTGCCGTCACTGACGTGCGCCTCAAGCAGCTCACATTCCCGCAGGCCAACCTCACCAGCGTCTTCCAGCGCATGAAGGCCGAGCGCGAAGCCATCGCCCGCCAGTTCCGCTCGGAGGGCACTGAACAGGCGGCCAAGATTCGCGCCGACGCCGATGCGCAGAAAGCGCAAATCCTGGCCGACGCCAACCAGCAGGCGGCTGAGACGCGCGGCCAGGCCGACGCGGAGGCCATCGCCATCTACGCCGCCGCCTTCGGCAAAGACCCGGAGTTCTATCGCTTCCTGCGCACCCTGCAATCTTATGAGACGTTCATTGACAGCAATACGACCCTCATCCTGCCATCTGACTCGGAGCTGCTGCAATACCTCAACCCGGGAAATTCCAGCGCGAGCGTCAACAGCAACTCCGAGGTGACCGCCACCCCGACACCGACGGCGACGGTCACGCCGTAGGAGGCCCGGATGACGACCGACACACCCACTCCACCTCCTCCACCACAGCGCCCGCGCTTTGATTGGCCTGGCTTGTTGCGCCAGATCGGACAGGCTGTCGCCCGATTCATTCGTAGCCTGGTCGGCGATGGCGAATCGCCGCTGGCTGACCTGCGCGCCGCCTTCGGCCATCTCAAATGGAATCGGGTCCTGTGGGGACTCATCGGTCTTGCCATCGCGGGCTATCTCGCCACCGGCGTGTACATCGTTGCGCCGGGCGAGGCTGCGGTCGTGCGGCGCTTCGGGGCTATCGTCGAGCCGCGCGCAGAGCCGGGCGCGCACTATCGCCTGCCCTGGCCCATTGACCGCGTGGACCTTGTCAACGTGGGCGACGTGCGCCGCGAAGTCGTCGGCGTGGCCGAACCCGAAGAGGGCCACGAGCATCCCGAGCCTCCTTCTAAACTTCAGGTGCTCTCCGGCGATACCAACGTGATTGACGTGGAAATCGTGGTGCAGTATCAGGTGCGCGACCCCGCTGCCTATCTCGTCAACGTGCAATACGCGCCCTACCGCCTGGTGCGCGACGCGGTGCGGCAGGCCGTCACGGGCCTCGTTAATCAACTACCGGTGGACGACATCCTCACCACCGAACGGCAGGCATTGCAAGACGCCATCCGTGTTGAGACGCAGAAGCGGCTGGACGACTACAACAGCGGCCTGGTCGTCGTCGGGCTCAATCTGCAGAAAGCCTTCCCGCCCGACGAGGTGGCGGCCGCCTTCACCGACGTCAACAGCGCCCGAGAAGACAAGGCCCGCGCCATCAACGAAGCTACCGGCTACGCCAACAGCCTCCTCCCCGAAGCGCGCGGCCAGGCCGAGGGTATCCTGGCGCAGGCGCAGGCTTATCGCTCCGACGCGCTGGCGCAGGCCAATGGCGCGGCGCAGGCTTTCGAGGCCGTGCTGGCCGAGTATCAAACCAACTCGGAAATTTACGGCGAAGACGTGACGCGCTACCGGCTGTACCTGGAAACACTGGAGAAGATTCTGCCGCGCGTGCAGGTGTACACGGTGGACACGCGCAACGGCGGCGAGGTGAATTTGCGGCTGTTGGGCAACCCTGCTCCCGCACCGACACCTGCCCCGTGAAGGTGACGTTCGATGGCTGAAGGCTGGAAGCAAGTCTGGGACGACATCGTCAACGCCCTGCGCGGTGGCGAACCGAGGCCCGAACCACAGACGCCGCCGGTCGAGAAACCGGCCCTGCCCCCTGAGGTCGCGCCGCCCGAAGTCGAAGCTTTGCCGCCGACGATAAGCGCCGAATCGTCGGTCGAGGCTTCAGCGGTTCCCCTGGCTGCAGAACCCGCCGCGGCAGTGGTCGAGACTCCCCCATCGGAAGTCGCGCCCTCAGTCGAACCCACTGGCGAGGCTGCGCCACTGGTTTGGGAGACCGGCGCCGGACCCGGCCTGCCGGTTGAAGGGGAGGGGGTAGCCAGCCAACAGGCAGCGCCTGAACCCGCGCCGACGGCGCGACAAATCTGGCTGGGGCGCCTGCGCACGGGCGCGCTGTACGCCGGGCTGGCCGCGGTGTTCGTCATCGGTCTGTGGTTTGCAGGCGGCTATCGCTGGTGGCCACAAGCCTATCTCTGGTGGCTGAGCCTGACTGCGCCTAAGCCGCCTGCCTCCGACGTGATCGCCACATTCGATGGCGGCCAGATCACCATCGCCGATGTGGAAGCCCACTTGAAACTGCTCGTGCCGGAAGAGTATCAGGTCGTTGCCCGCACGCCGGATACGCTGCTGGCCGTGGTCGAGGACATGGTGATGGATGAACTGGTGCGGCGCTGGGCGGCCACGCGCCAGCCAGACCGCGACGAAGACTTCAGCCACACCATGCAGCACATCACCGAGAGCCTCAACCTGGAGTCGCTCGACCTCCAGCGACACGAGGGCGAAATCCAGGTGACGGAGAGCGAAATCCAGGATTACTACAACGCCAACAAAGCGCAGTTCGGGGACCAAACCCTTGACCAAGTGCGCGATCAAATCCGGCAGACGCTCGTGTCGCAACGCGAGCAGGGATATATCGAAGGGTATATCAAGCGCCTGAAGGACAACGCCTCGATCACCCGCAATTTCGAACTGCTGGACGTACCGGCCCCGGCCGAGGACGACTTGCGCCGCTATTACGACGCCAACCTCGACCTGTTCAAACTCTCGCGCCGCGCCGTGGTGGATGAACTGCAATTCCCCGCGGGCGCCGATGAGGCTGCCGCTCGCCAGAACGCCGACGATGCGCTGCTCAAACTGCGCTCAGGTGCAACGTTTGGCGAGGTCGCTGGCGCGATCACCGGCACACTGGCCTTCACCGGCACGACTTTTAGCGAGGGCACCCGCGACCCGGCCTGGGATGCTGCGGTGTTCGCGCTGACGGCGAACGAATTGAGCGATGTCTTTCGCGCGGGCGACTTTTTCTACATCGTCCGGCTCAACGAACTTCAGCCCGCACGCACGCAGACGCTGGATGAAGTGCGACCCGTGGTGATGGCGGCCGTTCAGCAACAGAAAACTGAGGAATGGTTCAACGCTAACGCCGGCAAAACGCTCTTCACGCTCAAGGGACGGCAGTATACGTTGAGGCAGTTTTACACGGAGTACAAAGAGCTGGATATTTCCACCCAGGCGCAGTACGGCGGTCCGGAAGGCATGCAGCAACTGGCGGAATTGTTGATCGAGCGTCTCCTGCTCGTGGAAGACACCTACGACCAACTGCTGGACGTGCAGAACAAGCCGCTGGTGGACGAGGCGCGCCTGCAGGTGCTCAAGCAAATGCTGCACCAGGAAGAGATTGACGACAAGATCCAGGTGACCGACGAGGAGCTGCGAAAGTTCTACGATGAGAACATTGACCTGATGGCCCTGCCGCCCAGGTCGCGCATCCGCTATATCCGCATCGGGCTGGGTTCCACCGAAGACGAACAGAACGCCGCGCGCGCCCGCGCCGACGAAGCCTACAAAAAACTCGTGCCGGGCCTCTTCCAGCAGGGCGCAGACTTTGCCGCCGTCGCACAGGAATACTCCGAAGACCCGGAGACTGCCGCTAACGGCGGCGAACTCGACGGCTGGATCGGGGAGAGTGAAGATATCCTGGCCGAGGCGCAACTGCATCCATTCCACGAGGCGATTCTGCCGTTACAGCCAGACGAGATCAGCCGGCCTTTTCAATTTGGAGACAGCCTGTACATCGTACAGGTTATTGAGCGCACTGAGCCGGAACGATTGGCCTTCGAGCAGGCCAGGCCCTATATCGAGGAAATTCTCACTCAGCAGAAGCACGAGGAGAGGTTGGCGCAGCTCACCGACGATCTGTTCAAACAAGCGAACGTAGTGGTTTACGAAACTGTGCTGCTAGACTACTTCAAGACACTGCCAACACCCGTGGCACCCCTGGGAGCTCCAGAAGATGGCGCGCCTTATCCCTCGCCGTGATTTTCTCAAAGTTACAGCCATGGCTGCACTGGGCCTCGTATTGGACTTGCCACAGCGGGCGCAGCCCGCCGAGGCGCCTATCGCCCTGGGCCGCGTCACGAACTCCTCGCTGCGGGCCTACGACCGGCCGGCGTTCACGGGCAAGGCGCAATCGAAGGTGTATTGGGCCGACACCCTTGTCAACATCTATGAAGAGAAGAAGGGTGGCGACCCCGGCCAATCGCAGAACCCGGTCTGGTGGCGCACGGACGAGGGCTGGGTACATTCGTCGCTGATCCAGCCGGTACGCAATGACCTGAACCAGCCAATTGTGGACGTACCCAAAGAAGGGTTTCTGGCTGAAGTGACAGTGCCCTTCACCGAGGCCTGGCGCAATGACGATGGCAACCCGAAGAAGGTCTATCGCTTTTACTACGCCAGCACGCACTGGGTAGACCAATCGGTCACGGATAAGAAGGGCCGCGTGTGGTATCGCGTGCTGGATGACCGGTACAAGGTCTACTACTTTGTGTTGGCTGAGAGCCTGCGCCGTGTGGATGACGACGAGCTGACGCCGATCTCATCAAACGTGACCGACAAGCGCATCGAAGTGGATTTGAAACAGCAGAGCCTGACCGCGTATGAGAATGGCGCGATCGCCTTGACTGCTCGCGTCTCGACCGGGCGCCGGGGAGCGGCAACGCCCAGCGGAGAATTCAAAGTAGAGCAGAAGCGGCCGTCGCGCCACATGGCGGCAAGCGATGGCAACGGCTTTGATTTGCCGGGTGTGCCGTGGGTGTCCTATATCTACTGGACGGGCGTGGCGCTGCACGGCACGTACTGGCACAACGATTACGGCACGCCGCGCAGCCGCGGTTGCATCAACCTGACGCCGGCAGACGCCAAGTGGCTGTATCGCTGGACGCTGCCCGTCGTCCCACCTGGAGAGGATTACGTGCGGGCTCCTGAAGGCACACGCGTTGTCGTGTTTTGACAGCACTTCAGGATGGAGCCCCAAAGAGCGGAAGCTAATCCCGGTCTTCACCCGAACTGGGAATTCCAGCGTGAAACCTGCAAACGCAATCCCTGCGCTCTTCGAGGCGGTCAGCCAGGCTGCCTATCTACGTGACTAACCTTGGCCCGACCGTCTCGCGCCAGCAGTGGGTGAGCGCCTTCGACGCGCACTTCGCTGGGACGAGCCCGGCCAGGAGAGTGACGGACCTGCCCACCAGCAGCACGCCCGGAAATCCTCGTCCGGGCCGCCGGCATGGTGTGTTGGCGCCACGCCGTGCCAATAAAGACGATAGTGGCCAGCGAGCTGCTCATGCGGGCGGGATAGCAGGCATATTATGTGACATTCTACACATTCTTCTCATCCGAGGTTCTTGTAATTTAGAGGGGATGATTGGCCTATCCCGGTTCGGTGAGTATTGGCCCGGCGCCTCCCGTCTGCGCGGGTCCCTGGCCATCCTGTTGACGCTCAGCCTGGCCCTTATCACGACTACGGACGCAGATTGTCTGCGCTCGCAGCCGGAGGCCCGCGGCTGTGCGCCGGCGGTGACTAGCCCCCAGACCGGCGATCAGGCCGGCACATGCACCTATTGCGCCGACCGGCTGCCCGTCTGCCTGGCGTTTGTCCTGCCCGTGGCACCGAAGATCACGGTGGTCTTTCCGCCTCCGACCGCGCGCGCTTTCCACGCGTCTCACCTCGATCGTCCGCCCATCTCCGCATAACCCCGCGAACCTGATCGGGCTCACCCTCTGGGAATGGCCGGGGCGTACACCACGGTCCTGCGTGTGGTCGCACCCAGCGGGTGAGTTTGAGAATTGCAGCCTGATACCGCCGGAGTGAACGGGTCTCCCGAAATCCACCGCTGTGACTCACGTCTCCGGGAGGTGCATGGTCCGAGGTCAACTGATGAACCACTTCCGACAATCCCTGCTCGTCGCCTTTTGGCTTGCCGCTGCCACGCTGTGGGCGGGTTGCGGCGCGGCGCCGCCGCGCATCGTCATCGAGCCCGCCAGACAGGAGCTGGGCGAGGTGCCTCAACAACTCATCGAGCTCACGTTTACGGTCCGCAACGAGGGCGGCAGCCCGCTCACCATCCAGAAGATCAGCACCTCCTGCGACTGCACCAAGGCGGAGATCAGCCTGGACGAGATCCCGGCCGGCGGAACGGCGGAGCTCAGGGTCTCGCTCGATCCGCTGGAAGATCACCTGTATGGCAGCATCACGCGCGTGGTGTACATCCGCAGCAACGATCCCGAGCAGCCCGAGGCGCAGGCCAAGTTTCACGCCCTGATCCAGGGGCCGTAGGTCGCCATGTTCAAAAGTTTCCTGGAGAGATTGTCCGGCGGAAACACGCTCTACTATCCCGGTTGCGTCACGCAGTATGCGCTGCCTGAGGTGGCCGAGCGCTACGAACGCTTGCTGCGTCAGGCGCGGATCGATTTCGTCGTCCTGCCGGGCGAGGTGCTGTGCTGCGGCAGTCCCGCCAAGCGCGCGGGCTATCTGAAGGATTTTGAGGACCTCAGGCGCAAGAATCTGGAGACGCTGGCGCGGTATGGCATCCGCAAGATCATCACCAACTGCCCGGGCTGCTACCACACTCTCAAGGTGGATTACGGGCTGGAGGCCTGGCACGTCACGCAAGTCCTCCGCCCGGCCCGGACCCACCGAGCGGAGGCCGCCCCGCTTACTTACCACGACCCCTGCCATCTGGGGCGCTGGTCAGGCATCTACGAGGAACCGCGGCGTCTGCTGGCGGCAGCGGGATGGCAGGTGGGCGAACTTCCGGATAACCGCGAACACAGCCTGTGCTGCGGAGGCGGCGGCGGGGTGAAGTCCAACTTTCCCGAACTGGCTGACGCGATTGCGCGCCGACGCCTGGCGCAGGTGGCGAACAAGCGCGTATGCACGGCCTGCCCCTTGTGCTATGCCCACTTCAAGCAAAACGCCGGTGACGTCCAGGTGCTGGAGTTGAGCGAGGCCTTGATAGGTCGGGAAGCTGACGGTCGCTCATGAACTTGAAGCCGCTTCAGAATATCGTTGGACCCGAAAGACTATCGACGGAGGCCGCGGAACGCTGTGTGTATCGGCAGGACGCCTCGCGTCTGCAGGGCGATTGCCTGGCCGTCGTCTGGCCCGAAACGGCGGGGCAGATATCGGCCCTGGTGCAGTGGGCCGTCGCCGAAGGGGTGGATTTGACGCCGCGCGGGGCCGGCACCGGCCTGTGTGGCGGCGCGGTGCCCCAGGCCTCCGTTGTCGTGGACGTCTCGCGCCTGACTGCCATCGACTTCCCTGATCCGGCACAGGCGCGCGTGCGTGTCGGGGCCGGCGTCGCCGTGGGCGTGCTGAACCGATTTCTGCGACCTCACCGGTTGTTCCTGCCCGTCGTGCCCGGCAGCCACCGAACGGCCACCCTGGGCGGAATGCTGGCGACCAACGCCGCCGGGCTGCACGCCGTGCGCTACGGCGTGATGAGCAACTGGGTAGACGTGGCCTGGCTGGTGGACGGCCAGGGAGTGGTCCAGGTGTTACCCCATGACCAATTGGTCGCCGTTGCTGGCCGAGAGGGGACGACCGGTATTCTCGTCGAACTCACGCTGCGTCTGGCGCCCCTGCCCGAGCAGCGCTCGATCACGCTGCAACCCTTTGAGACCACGGCTGCCCTGCTGGACCAGCGCGCCGCGTGGCTGGCGGACCCGTGCCTGACGGCGCTCGAGTACCTGAACCGGCATGCGGCTGCCGCCATCGGCTGGGCCGCGTACCCGCACTTGTTCGCCGAATTCGAGGGCGGAGGCGGCGAGCTGCAGGGGGATCGGGCGGCTGCGCTGTGGCGCGCCCGTGACGGTCTCTATCCGCTGCTGGCGCGGCGTGGCTATCCCGTCATTGAGGACCCGCGCCTGGGGGAGACGGGCCTGCCCGAACTGCTGGACTGGCTGGATGGTGAGGGGATTCCGGTGTTCGGCCATCTGGGGCTGGGCCTCCTCCATCCCTGCTTCGCCCCAGGTGATACCCGCTTGGTCGAGCTCTATCGCCGGGTCGCGGCCTGGGGCGGGCAGGTGAGTGGCGAGCACGGCATCGGCCTCAAGAAGAAAGCCTGGGTGGGGGAGGCCCTGCGCTGCGAACTCGGTCCACTGAAACAGGGCTACGACCCGCACGGCGTGTTCAACCGGGGGAAGTTATGCTGACCGAATTGCTCGACAATCCCGACTGCATTGCCTGCGGGCTGTGCCGCGAAGCCTGCCCAGTCTTTGAGGTCCTCCGCCAGGAGCAGATCAGCCCGAGGGGGCGCGCGATCCTGGCCGCGAACGAAATCGCTTCGGTGCTTGTTTTCCAGTGCACTTTGTGCCGGGCCTGCCGGATTGTGTGCCCGGTGGGGCATGATCCCGACGGCGAGCGCATCCGCGCCCGGCAGGTGTCTCAGGGCGTCGAGACCGAGGCCAACCGGGCGATGATCGCCAACATCCGCCAGTATGGCAATCCCTTTGGACCGCTCAAGGCTGGGGATATTCCCAAGACGCTGACGTGCTGCTGAGGAGATGGGTTCTATGCGTTACTCTGTGCTCTTGTCCATTGTGATCGTCTCGCTCTGGAGCGAAGCCGCGACGCCCGCGGCCGGCGTGGTCAACCGCCAGGCAGTGATCTACTACAACGAAGCCTGTGACGAGTGCCTGCGGTACGTCGACGGGGAGTTGGTGGCGCTCCTGACGGAATTCGAGGTCCAGGTCACTCAAAAGGACTATATCAACCAGCCCGAGCACCGGGTCGAGCTGAACGACCTGAACGAGCGCCTAGGCGTGCCCCTGGAACTTCAAAGTCACCTGGCGACGTATATCGACGGCGGCCGGATCATCTTGATGGGTGAGCCGCCCGAGGCCGTGGTGCGGGCGCTGTTGGCCCATGAGGCCGAGTCCCCGGAACGCCTCCTCATTTACAGCGAGGAAGGCGGTGACGGAGGGTATCGGGCCTGGGCGTTTGCCGGCCCGGTCCAGACCTATCCTCCAGGCACCGCTGTGGGAACTTACCTGAGTTGGTTCGAGGCCAACCGCACCACATTTACGGCGGCCAGCAGCCCGAGCGCCGATCATACCCTGCTGCTCTCGGCGGTGCTGCTCACCGGCCTGGTCGACGGGATCAACCCGTGCGCCATGGCGATCCTGCTGTTCTTCATCACATTCCTGTTTTCCATCCGGAAGAATACAGGCTCGATCGTGAAGATGGGGGCCGTCTACATCGGCGCCGTTTACGCGGTCTATTTCCTGGTGGGCCTGGGTCTGCTGCAGGCCTCCAACCTGGTGCAGGGCCACTGGCTGGGCCAGATGGGGGCGGCCCTGCTCATGCTTTTTGGCCTGGTGAACGTCCTGAATGGCCTGTTCCCGAAGTTTCCTCTGCGACTGGAATTACCGGAAATAGGCAAGGAGGGTCTGAAGAAGTGGATCTACCGCGCCACGTTGCCCGCGACGCTGGTCCTGGGCAGCCTGATGGGGCTGGAGAGCTTTCCTTGCTCGGGCGGCCCGTATGTCGCCATTCTGGGCTTGCTGGGCAGCCAGGCTGATTTCTGGCAAGGGGCAGTGTACCTGGCCCTCTACAACCTGATGTTCGTCGCGCCCCTGATTCTGATCTTGGCCTTATCGCTCAACCCGCTGGTGGCCAAGAAGATGCAGGTTTGGGAGCGCAGTTCGTCACGGATGGTGCGAACCGTGACAGGCGGGCTGATGGCGGCGCTCGGGCTCGGGCTGCTGATCTGGGTGCTCTGATCAATACGGAGGCGGCTTCGTGTCATCCAAAGCAAAGCAAGTATCACTTTCGAAGTCCATCACGCAGCGAGAACGGCGGCAGCGCGAGCAGCGGCGCCGGTCGCTGACGAGGGCATTGTGGGCGCTGCTGGCCCTGGCCGTCGTCGGCGGTCTGGCGTTCACCCTGCTGCCCAGGCTTCTGCCGGCGCCGCCGCCGGCGGCCACCAGCCAGGACAAGAGCCTAGGCGCGGCGGAGGCCGCGGTAACCCTGGTCGAGTATGGCGACTTCCAATGTCCGGCCTGCCGGCAGTTTGCCATGACCACGGCGCGCACGTTGAAGCAAGAGTTTGTCAGCACGGGCAAGGTGCGTTTCGTCTACCGCCATTTTGCTTTTCTGGGGCCCGAGTCGCAGTGGGCGGCGGAAGCCTCCGAGTGCGCCAACGAGCAGGGACGTTTTTGGGAGTATTTCGACGCGCTGATTGCGAACTGGGCTGGAGAGAACGCTGGCGCCTTTAGCCGGGAGAACCTCAAGCGCTTTGCCACCGAGCTGGGGTTGGAGGCCGGCCCATTCAACGAGTGCCTGGACTCCGGCCGGTATACTGAGAAGGTGCAGCAAGAGACGCGGCAGGGCCAGCAGGCCGACGTGCGCGGGACCCCCTCCCTGTTCCTGAACGATCAACTGATCGCGGGCGGGTCCAACTATGAGATTCTGAAACGCGCTATCGTCGCGGCCCTCGAACGCTAATCTGACGTGCGGCCCAGGGTGTGGATCGGCCCTGGCAGTCAGCCCTGCCTGTCAACCTTCAGCCCTTGCTGTTGCCTTCCACGCCGGGCCTGTTGCCCGATGCGCCGAGAGGCACAGGCTGCATCAGTTGCGCCGTCTTGGGCCGGTCGTGCCCATTCGATTCGGCGCGCACGACCCGCCCATGTTCGAGCGTGATCAGCCGATCCGCCAGGCGACCCACGCGGGCGTCGTGGGTGACGATGACCAGCGTATGCCCCTGCGCATGCAAGCGGCGAAAAATGTCCAAGACGATCTCCTCGTTAGCCGCGTCGAGATTGCCGGTCGGCTCATCGGCCAGGATAATCTTGGGCTGGTTGATGAGCGCACGGGCAATGCACACGCGCTGCTGCTCCCCACCGGAAAGTTGCGCGGGCAAATGATGCAGACGCTGGCCCAGCCCCACCGCCTCGAGCGCGGCGCGCGCCTCGGCCTCGTCGGCCAGGCTATGAAAGTATTGTGCCAGCATCACGTTCTCCAGCGCCGTGAGGTACGGGATCAGGTAGAACTGCTGGAAAACTAACCCGATCATCTCGCGCCGGAAGTGGGTGAGCGCCTTGGACAGCAGCGTCGTGACCTCTACCCCGTCCACGCGCAACTGCCCGGCAGTCGGCCGGTCGAGGCCGCCCAGGATGTTCAACAGGGTCGTCTTGCCCGAACCGGATGGCCCCATCACGCTGACCCACTCGCCGCGGGCCACTTCCAGGTCCACCCCATCCAGGGCCTTCACCTCGCCGTAGACCCGCGCAAGTTTGATTGCCTGCACAACGCTATCAGTCATTATTCGCCTCGCAATGTCCTGACGGGATCAATCTGCAATGCGCGCTTCACCGGGAGAAGCCCGGCCACCAGCGTGACGATCAGCCCCACGAGCAGCGTGCCCGGAAATGCCCAGGCCGTGGGCATGATGATCGCCTCGAAGACCTGTTGCCCGATGAGGAGGGCCAGACCCACGCCGGCCAGATATCCCACGGCTCCTCCGATCGCGCCGACGCACAACGCTTCAGCCAGGAACAAGCCGGCCACCCGCCGGTCGGCGGCGCCCAGCGCCTTCATCAAGCCAATCTCCGTTCGCCGTTCGATCACCAGCGTGTTGAGCGTCCCGGCCACGGTCAGCGCGCCGGCGATCAGCACCAACGCCGCTACCAGACCGATGAGCAGGCGCACCTTATCCAGCACCGTCGCCTCGGCCTGGGCGAACTGCGCCAGGGTCCGCACTTCCGCGTCGGGCAGGAGGGTCTGGATTTCCTGTGCCACGGCCTCCAGCGGCCGGCCGGAGGTCAGTGCGCTGACCATGACCAGCCCAACCTGTCCAGACTGATCGGTGAGCGATTGGACCATGGGAAGATCGGCGACGAATTGATCGTCCTCCGCGCCGCCCGTTTCGAGCAGACCCACGAGGCGCATCGTTCGCGCTTCACGTCCATAGCCGACCGTGATCACTCCGCCCGGCTCGAGACCCATCGCGGCCGCGGCTCGCCCGCCGATGAGAACCTCATCCTTTACTTCAGGCCACCGCCCCTGCACCTGCCACCACGCGTTGAGCGCGCGAGCGGCCATCAGGTCAACACCCGCAAGGACGGCCGGACGCCCCTCGACCTCCACCACCGCGTGCAGGTATGGAACCAGGCCGACCACGCCTTCGACTCGTTTGACCGATTCGAGATCCGATTCGCGGATCGTCGCCGGGGCTGAAACCGCCCCAAAGTCCAGCTCACCGCTGCCGACGCGCAACGACGGCCCGCGTGGGCGAATGACGAGATTCGCTCCGTAGGCGCGCAGCTCGCGCCCGACCTGCCCGCCGATGTCGCCGGACAGGTTCAGCAGCCCTGAGACGAGCGCACTGCCCAGCGCCATCGCCAGCGCCGCGATGCTCAGGCGCGCGCGTTGATGCCGAAGCGAGCCGGAAAGAATTCGCCATGCAAAGTGCATACTCATTTCCCTCGCAACAACAACACCGGATCGAAGCGCACGGCTTGGCGCACCGGCAGAGCGCTGCCCAATAAGGCCACGGCCAGCGCCAGGAGCAGCGTGATCGGCAGGACGACGGGCGCGCTTTGCGCGTCCCCGCCGACCGAAAACACCGTGCGGACCAGCCCCTGCGCCAGCCCCAGGCCGAGCAGGTAGCCCGCCGCGCCGCCGGCCAACCCGATCAGCGCCGCTTCGCTGAGGAAGATGAGGGCGATGTGGCCGTCGTCCGCGCCGAGGGCTTTCATCAGCCCGATCTCGGCCCGGCGCTCCATCACCGAAGCCGTCATCACCGTCATCACCGCCAGCGCCGAGCCGCTCAGCGCCGCGATCGCGAGCAGCGTCATCAGCAGGCCGATCTTGCCGAGGAAATCTACCTCGGCCTGGCTGATCTGGCGGATCGGGCGCACATCGGCGTCTGGCAGAACTTCCTTGATTTGTGTGAGCACCGCGCCCATGATCGGCGAGCAGTACCACGTCGCGTACTGTTCGGGCGTCATCTCGGCGGGATCGAGGCCGCGCAGGTCAGGGCGCAGATTTGCGTCCGGCTCGACCAGCGCGCTGATCTGCACGCGATCCGCGCCCTGCGAGAGGTTCAGGAGCGCCTGCGCCGCCGGGAGGGCGACGAAGACCTGATCTTCCTCGTAGCCACCGGTGCTGACGAGGCCGATGATCCGGAAGCGGGCGGCCCGGTCCTCGACCGTGAGCGCGATCTGGTCTCCGACCTGCCAGCCCATCCGCCGGGCCAGCCCCGCCCCAACCATCGCCGATCCCTGATCGTCGTCCTGCAACCAATCGCCCTGCACCTGCCACCACGGCGCGATGGTCTTGACGCCCGTGCGGAAGGTGGCCTCGTCAGACGCGCCCTCTGTCTTGGCAAAGCCAGTGCGGATGGCGGCGCCTTTGGGCAGAGTGAGGGGCTTGTCGAACCACGTCCCGGTGACGGCCACGGTCTGACCGTTCACCTGGGCGAGGGCAGTGAGGTACGGCGCAAAGCCCACGATGTTGTGCCGCCAGAAGATGGTCTTCAACTTCACCAATTCGTTTTCGTCCAGCAGCACTCGCTCGCCCGACACCCGCAGCGGCACCCCACCGATCTCTAGTCTCAGATCGCCATTGGCGGGCGAGGCGAGGATGTTCGCCCCGTACGCGCGCAGTTCGCGGCCCATCTGGCCGGTGATGTCGAGCGAGATGCCCAGCAGCGCAGCGGCCAGCGAGGCGCCGGTGGTCACGGCCAGCATGGCGACAAGCAGGCGGCGGGTTCGGCGGCGCAGTGTGTCTTTGAGAAGGCGCAGCAGCATAGGACGCTCACCTCGCCGCGAAGACGGTCTGCGCGCCCTCGAGGTCGGCGGCGGCAATCAGCACCTCGCCCCCGGCCAGAGAAGCCGTCAGTGGGACCGGGTTGCACCCACCCGGCATGCCCACAGTTTCCATATTGATCGGGGCATTGCAGTTGTCGCAGATCAGCGTCCCACCCTCCTGATGGTAACCGCGCGGGGGGCAGATGCCGCAGGCGTTGAGCGCCACCGCGATGTCGTCCTCGTCGCGCTTGATGACCATGAAGGTCACATCCACCTCGGTGCCTTGATAGAAATACAGGTTGAGCTGGCCGGGGATGAGGGCCTCCACGGGGATATGCACCATCCCGTCATCGCGTACCGCTACGGCCTGAGGATCGGGCCGGTAGGCGGCCCGGCCCATCGCATAGGCGGCCGTGCCCAGCGGCAGCACCGTCGCCAGCGTCACGCTCACGAGCGCCGCCTGCCAGTTCCGCGAGCGATAGAGCGTGGCCAGGCGCTTGCGCCGCTCCGGTCCAGTTTCATCCGGGAGCGCGGCCAGCGCCGCCGGGCGCAGGCGCATCTCGGGCAGCATGGTGAGCACGGGCAAGGCCACCAATGCGATGAGGATCAGCGTGGAGGTGCTGTCTTTGACGATGAAGCCGATCACGGCCAGGAGCGCGGGCGTGCTCGGCAGCAGCCCGACCTCGAAGAATTCGTGCAGGCTTCCGGCGGCCAGCCGCACGACGAGCACCATCAGCACAAAACCGGTAACGGCGAAGAAGCGGCGCAGGTTGATCCGCAGGCTGCCCTTCACGAACATGACGCCAAACAACCCGGCCAGCCCCAACCCGGTCAGCCCGCCGATCAGGCCCACCAGGTCAGGCGTCTCTGCCAGCGAGAGCGCGGCCAGAAAGAGGATCATCTCCACGCCCTCGCGGAAGACCATGAAGAAGACAAAGGCCAGCAGGCCCCAGCCTTGCCGTCTGGTCTGGCCGGTTGGCGCCGTGAGCGAGTCCAGCCGCCCCTCGATGTGCTGTTTGAGTCCCCGCGCAGCGCGCCACATCCACACGACCAGGCTGAACACGAGCACGGCGGCGACGGCCAGCAACGTGCCTTCCAGGACTTCGTTCTCCGGGTCAAACCCGGCCAGGTTGAAACCGGCCGCGCCCAGGAGGCTGGCGGCGGCCGCCAGGCCCAGCCCGGCATACACCCAGCGGCGCAACCCGGTCCGCCCGGTACGGCTGAGGTAAGTGAGGATGAGGCCGACCACGAGGGCGGCCTCCATTCCCTCGCGCAAGGTGATGACAAAGGCTTCCATCAGGATCCCCTATTCCTTTGCGGCTTGACGTTTCGCCGCGCAGGTCTGACAGTATCCTTCCAGGCAGATACAGGCGTGTGAGACTTCTAACCCCAATTCCTGCTGCAATTCAGCGCGCATCTGTTTCACGCGCGGGCTTTGGAATTCAACGACCTTGCGGCAGCCCAGGCAGGTGAAGTGATAGTGTTCGGGCGCGCCCACGGGTTCGTAGTGCTCGCGGGCATGATCTCGGGCCAGATAACGCTGCTCGATCAAGCCCATGTCTTTGAGGACCGTGAGGGTGCGATAGACCGTAGCCAGGCTGATGCTGGGGTCGTTCTGCCGCGCCCGCTGATAGATGGCCTCGGCGTCCAGGTGCTCGCCGCTGGTTTCGACCACCTCCAGCACGATCTGGCGCTGGGGCGTGATGCGGTGACCGGTGGCGCGTAGGGTGGCAAGCGTTTCGGCGTGAGTGGTCATGGGAGACCGTCCGTTGGGTTGTTGCTGTTGCAAGTCATTCTCATTAGCGATGATAGGCAGAGGCACCCTGCTCATCATGTGGATAATGTCACCCTGAAAACAGAATAAGTGTCACCGGCTAGAGCGGACAAGGCCGACCAAGATACTCATATTAGTGGATGGAATGATGGTTGGTGCTTGAGTGGTGTCAAGGGTCCGGTATACGCCAATCTCAAATCAGTCTCACAGCTTCTACACAATCTCCCGCTAGACTGCCGCCAGAAACTCGAGAACAGCCCTGGAGGTAGATCATGCGCAAAATACTTTCCGTTGGTCTTGTGGCAGCGTTGGCCCTCGTGCTGACTGGCGCGTTCTTTTTTGCCGGGGTGGCCCTGGCCCAATCGCGTGGATCGGTCGCAGTCCCAACCCCCATGTCACCCGGCGCGTATATCAACCCCAATCCCGGCAACACAGGGGGTGATCCGTGGGGTTGGGGGTCGAGATCAGGGATGCGCTGGGGCGGGCCGGGGATGATGAACGGCTGTTGTGGCAATGGCAGCTGGCGTGAAGATTGGGGCGGTTGGGGGATGGGCTCGATGCGAATGGGCATGATGCCGATGCATGGGTACTGGGGCCGTTCGACCGCCATCACGTCAACAGTTCCCGCACCGACTACCACATCGGTTTCATTCCAGAAAGACATTCAACCGATCTTCGAGGCGCGGTGTGTGGCCTGTCACGGCGGCGCGCGCGGCCTGTACCTGACCGACTACGACAGCGTGCTGCGTGGCAGTACGAATGGGCCGGTCATCCTTCCGGGTGACCCGGTTGGCAGTCGCCTGATTCAGTATGTCGCCAGCGGCTATATGCCCTATGGCGGCCCGTCGCTGACCCAGGCGCAGATTCAGACACTCGTGAACTGGGTGGCAGCCGGCGCGCCCAACAACTGAAACGGAATAAGCGCGATGAACCGCACCACTATCTTCAGAGTGTTGGGCTTTGTCGTTGGCGGCGTCGTGCTGGCGTCTGCCGGGTTAGCGTCGGGGATGGCGTTAGCTCCAGCGAGGCGGGCGGCTATTGTGGTCGAGCCGTTGTCCACAGCCTCACCGTTGACCAGCGCCGATTTGCCATCTCAAACCACCACACTGTTGCCGCTGGCTGCGGACAATGGCCCGATTGCCCCCAGCTCTGCGACGCCGCCGCAACCTGACGGATGGCCGGGTGGCTACGGCGGCTGGACCGGCAGCATGGGAAACAGGGGTTGGGACGACTGGGAGATGAGGCCTGGCATGTCCCCACAGTACAACGCTGCGCCCGGTTATAGTATGCCCGGTGCGATGAATGGGAACTGGGGGATGCGGGGCGGCATGATGAACGATGGTTGGGGGATGGGCGGATATAGAGGGAACAATAGCTATCGTGACCACTCTCAGACGCTTCCCAGCACGGCTCAGCCCATCGCTTCTCTGGACGCCGCCGCGCAAGCCGTGCGGGCTTATCTGGTCGCGTTCAACAACCCCGATCTGTCGCTGGCCGAAGTGATCCGGTTTGGCGATGGATACTATGCACGCGTTCGCGAGCAGAGCACCGGCCGCCACGCATTTGCCCTGATGGTTGACCCGGCCACCGGACAGGTCTGGCCCGAGCCGGGCCCCAACGTCAGTTGGAACTCTCGTTATGGTCAGGGAGCAGCCAGGGAGATGACCGTTACGGCTGAGCAGGCGAGACAAATCGCCCAGGCTTCGCTCGACCTCAATGTGCCCGGCGCGACGGCTGGCGACCCGCTGACCTTCTACGGCTACTACACTTTCGATGTCTGGCAGGCCGATCAGATCATCGGGATGGTCAGCGTCAGCGGCCTAACGGGCGAGGTCTGGTATCACAAACAATACGGCCCCTACATAGATCAGCTAATTCTTATACCGTAGGTCGAACGAAAACTTACCTCGGAGAATAGATCATGAAAAACATGAACTGGACGCGTGGGCTGGTGATTGGTGGGATAACCCTGCTGGCGCTCGCGCTCGGGGCGAATCTGCTGGTCCCCCTGCTCTGGGGACGAGCAGGCGGCTGGGGCTATAATGGCTGCGGCTGGAATGGCCTGGGGATGACCCTGGTGCCCGGAGCAGGTCTGGGCGGCTGGGGCGGCCCTGGCATGATGGGCATCAACCCCGTTGGCTGGATCGGCATGATCCTCATGGGGCTGTTCCCACTGGGCCTGCTCGTGGTGCTCGTCGCCGGCGGCGTGTGGCGGGTGCAGGCTCTGACGCGCAACACTGTCCCGCTCACCGCCGCCGGACCGTCACGCGCCTGTCCCAATTGCGGCCAGCCAGCCCAGACGGATTGGCGCAACTGTCCGCACTGCGGCGCGCAGCTTGCCTGATCCGATCATTCAGACGTGGGGCGTTCGCACAGCGTGCGACGCCCCTGCGTTGCGTTATACGGCCGTGGCGAAGAAGATTCTGATCATCGAAGATGAAGCGAAGATCATGCGTACCGTGCGGCTCTATCTGGAGCAGGCCGGATATAGCGTCGTGTGGGCCACCGATGGCGCACAAGGGCTGGCCGCCTTCCGCCATGAGAAGCCGGCGCTGGTATTGCTCGACCTGAACCTGCCGGGTGAGCAGGATGGTCTGGATGTGTGCCGGACACTTCGGCGCGACTCCAACGTGCCCATCATCATGCTCACCGCCCGGAGCGAAGAAGTGGACCGGCTCATTGGACTCGAACTGGGCGCCGACGACTACATCCCCAAGCCGTTCTCGCCGCGCGAAGTCGTGGCCCGGGTGCGCGCCGTTCTGCGCCGCGCCGAACAACCCGGGGCGCCCCCAGAGTTCATCGAAGCCTCTGATATCCGCCTAGACCTTCAACGGCACACCGTCACCGTTTCCGGCAAACCGGTCGAGTTGACCCCCAACGAGTTCGATCTGCTGGTGGCCTTCGTGCGCTATCCGGGACGAGTCTATACGCGTGCCCAACTGCTCGAACAAGCGCAGGGGCCAACGTATGAAGGCTATGAGCGCACCATTGACCAGCACGTGAAGAATCTGCGGCAGAAGATCGAACCCGATCCACGCGAGCCGCGCTACCTTCTTACCGTGTATGGCGTCGGCTACAAGTTTGCGGAGGCGTGAGGATGACGCGCAGTTTGTGGATCAAGCTGATGGGGGCGTTTGCGCTGGTCATCGTCGTCGGTACCGGCATGGTCGTCTTCCTGGTCAGCCGGGCGACGACCGGGCAGTTTGAGTTGTACGTGACCCAGAGCGGACGTCAGTGGGCGGCCTGGCTGGCCCCGGCGCTGGCCGGCTACTACGCGCGTTCCGGTTCGTGGAGTGGCGTTGAAACGGTTTTGCAGAATCCGTGGGCGGCTGGCGGCACAGGCGGAGAGGGCTGGATGGGGGACATGATGGGGGACGGCATGGACATGATGGAAGGCATGGGGGGATGGTGGAATGAGCCCGGCATGATGAGCGATAACATGTGGGCCGCCTCCGGCAACCGGTTGATTCTTACCGACGCCGAGGCGTTGGTGGTGGCGGACACGGCCGGGGCGCTGGTCGGAACCCGTTTGCCGGCCGACGACGTTGCGCGGGGGATGCCGATCACGGTCGAGCAACGGCGCGTCGGCACGTTGATCGTCACGCCGTTCGACGCGCCCGCCACACCGGCCGGTGATTTTCTTGGCGCAGTCAATCGCTCCGTATTGTGGGCCGGCCTGGCGGCGGGCGGTGTCGCGCTGGTAATGGGATCTATTCTCTTCTTTCAGATCATCCGACCTTTGCGCAGTCTGTCCGCCGCCGCGCGTGGCATTACCCAGGGTGATCTGAGTCGGCGCGCGTGGGTCGGCGACAAAGACGAGGTCGGGCAGGTCGCCCTCACCTTCAACCAGATGGCCGAGACCCTGCAAGGCTACGCCGTCGAGCGCCGCAACATGATCGCCGACATTGCCCACGAACTGCGCACCCCGCTGTCGGTGATGCAGAGCAACCTGGAGGCGATGCTCGACGGCGTGCTGCCGGCCAGTTCAGAAGAGTTGGCCTCCCTCCACCAGGAAGCCTTGCTCCTCAACCGGCTGATCGGCGACCTGCGCACGCTGTCCCTGGCGGAGGCCAGGCAGCTGCGCTTGGAAAAGCGCCCGGTGGATGTGGGCGCGCTGGTTCAGCAGGTGACAGATCGATTGCGTCTGCGCGCCGGCGAGAAGGGCATCACGCTGGCGACCGAGGTAGCGCCGGGACTACCCGAAATCCAGGCCGATCCTGAGCGGCTGGCACAGGCCCTGGGCAACCTGGTGGACAACGCGCTGCGCTACACGCGGGCGGGCACCTGCGTCGCTGTCGAGGCCCGGCCTGCGCCCGGCGGCGTCGAGCTGGCCGTCCGTGACGAAGGACCAGGCCTTCTGGCGGAGGATCTCCCCCACGTCTTCAACCGATTCTGGCGGGCTGAGAAGTCGCGAAACCGGGCGACGGGCGGCTCCGGCCTGGGTCTCGCCATTGTCCGGCAGCTTGCCGAGGCGCACGGGGGCCAGGCAATGGTGGAGAGCCCAACGGCCCACCCGACCGGCCCAGCCCGCGGCGCACGCTTCTCACTGCGCCTGCCGGCTGGGCGGAGCGCCTGAAGCCGCCTGGCCGTATCAAAACCGGCGTTTCCCCCGTTAATCACGGCGGTAGAAAGGTCAACCACTTGGATTCCTGCGAATCCGATCTCATTCAGCGCGCCCGGCACGGTGATCCGGACGCACTGGTCGCGCTTTACGAACGCCATCAACCATCGGTGTTCACCTATGTCTATTACCGCGTGGGCGATCAGGTCGCAGCGGAGGACCTGACCGCTGAAGTATTCGCACGCATGGTCAAGAAGGTGGGGGACTATACCGACTGTGGCCGTCCGATCCTGGCCTGGCTGTATACCATCGCCCGCAATCTGATCGCGGACCACTACCGCGTCCGGAACGCGGTTGCGCCCGTGCCGCTAGAAGAAGCCCTGGTCGCCGGCGAGACCGGACATCCCGCCATTGTGGCCGAGTATCACCTGGCGCAGGAGTGCCTGGCGAAGGCGCTGCGCTGGCTGACTGAGGAGCAGCGTCAATTGATCATGCTCCGCTTCGTCGAGGACCGTGAGGTCGAGGAAGTCGCCGCCATTATGGGGAAGAATGAGCGCGCCATTCGCTCCCTTCAACATCGGGCACTGGCCGCCCTCCACCGCGCCGTCGTGAAGGAAGGTTGCTATGAGCCCTGACTTCGATCTGGTTCTGGACGAGTGCCTGGGCCGGCTGCGCGCCGGGGAAAGCGGCGAGGCCTGCCTGGCCCATCACCCCGCCGAGGCGGGACGACTGCGCCCGCTCCTTTCCACGGCTACCTGGGTGCGGCGCTTGCCCGCCCCTCGCTCCAGCCCGGAGGCGCTCATCGCCGGGCGGGAACGCCTGCTGGCGGCTGCGCGCGTTTACCAGCCCCCTGAAGCAGGGGTGGTTCGTCCCGTATCATCCGAGCTCCTTTCCCGTTATTCAGTGCGGATTGTCACCGCACTGCGCGATCTGTTGATCGGAAAGGAGACCAGAGGAATGAAACTCGTATTGCGCGTGGCGCTTAACTTGATGGTAGTCATCGTCGTCACAAGCGTTCTGACCATCACCGCCTCAGCCAATAGCCTGCCGGGCGACGCCCTGTATGGCGTCAAGCGTACCTGGGAGGAGGTGCGCCTGGGTCTGACACTTGATCCACAGGCTCGCAGCGCTATCGAGCGCCAGTACGCGGCGGAACGGCAGGAAGAGATTCGCACGCTTGTGGGCCTCGGCCGTGAAGTGGCCCTTGAGTTGGAGGGACGCCTGGAAGCGCTGGAGCCAGGGCGGTGGATCGTGAGCGGACTGGCCCTGCAGGTGAACGACCAGACGGTGGTCGAAGGCACACCGACTGTGGGGCTGATTGTCCAAGCGCATGTCCGCGTGCAGGGCAATGGCGGGCTGCTGGCCCTGCGGTTGAAGGTGATGACCCATACGGGCGCGCCGATTGTCCCAGTGCCGGAGCGCTCTTCCACGCCGCGCGGCGCGTCCAGCCCGGCCAATCATGGGAACGCGCCGACTGACGACACACCGTGGCCGACACCCGAGATGAGCCATACGCCGCAGCACAGGGCGCAACCGACAGCCGAGCACACGCAAATGCCGGGCCATACGCCGGAGCATACACCCTGGGCAACACCCATCTCGACCCATACACCGGAGTACATGCCGCCAGCCCACACCCCCGAGCACACACCCTGGGCAACGCAAATGCCAGAGCACACCCCGGACCACGATCCCGAGCATAAGCTTTTGCCTTCAGCCACGCAGATGTCTGTCCACTCCCCAGAGCATCCCCCGGAGCACATGCCCGGCGCGACCGAGCCGCACGACGGGCCGTGACTCTTGATCGGCATCTGGTCATCTTTATCGGCGCCACATGGCGCCGATAGTGTTTAACGGCTGATTGGCGTGGGTGGCCTCTGTACAATACTCGTCAGCCATGCTAATATATCATCAATCTCTGATGCAATGATATAAGGAGCGCCAGATGTTGTTGACGGCAGATAAGACGGGTCTGGAAGTCAAGGCCAAACTCTTTCGGGGGTTCGGAGATCCCTCGCGCCTGGGCATCCTGGATGCCCTGCGCAGCGGGCCGCTGACCGTGAGCGAGATCGTCGAGGCCACCGGCCTCTCCCAATCCAATGTCTCTAATCACCTGGGCTGTCTGCGCGACTGTGGGCTGGTGATAGCTGAACAAGAGGGCCGCTACGTCACTTACCATCTGAGCGATGACCGCGTGGGTGAACTATTGGCTCTGACCGAGTCGCTCCTGGCGGATGTGGCGCGCGGTGTCTACGAATGCACCCGCTACAACATCCGGGCTGCGGAATCTCAGCCGACCCAGGCATCCAGAGTTCATACGGGTCGGCGGATCCCGCGCCGGGCACTTCGCGGACGGGCACGCGCCTGACGCGCGCACGGTTACGAACTGCATGAGCACTCCGCTTGAGATGTCACCGTCCCGCCGCAACGCCATTGTCGCCAACCGGCTGGTGTTAGGGCTCAGCCGCAATTGGGTGGCAACCTTTATCACGTTCTTCGGGATATTTATCACCCTCCCGTGGCTGGCGCCGGTATTCATGAAGGTGGGCGCAACCGGCCTGGCGCGCGCGATCTACTTCATTTATTCCTTCGAGTGTCACCAACTGCCTGAGCGAGCCTACTACTTATTCGGCATGAAATCCATGTACTCGCTGGCCGAGATTCAGGCAGCCTGGCAGCCAACCAATAATCCCCTCCTCCTGCGCCAGTTCATCGGCAATCAGCAGTTAGGTTACAAGGTGGCGTGGTGTGACCGGACGACTGCGATGTATGGCGCGATTTGGCTCCTGATACTCGTCTGGCGGCCTTTGAGCAAACGGCTGCGCCCGCTGCCGCTGTGGGCTTTTGCCCTGCTCACCTTCCCCATTGCCATAGACGGCGGCACCCACTTTATTAGTGACCTGATGGGACTTGGAGTTGGGTTCCGCGAAACGAACGTCTGGCTGGCGGCGCTGACGGCGAATGCCTTTCCGCTTTGGTTTTATGCTACCGACGTCATCGGCTCGTTCAATTGGTGGATGCGGTTGCTGACCGGCTTCCTGTTCGGCCTTGGCCTGGTCTGGCTGGCCTACCCTCAAGCCGAAATCTTCTTTGCTGAAGCGGCGGCCCGGATCGACATGAAGTTGCGGATGGCAGGCGTGCGTTGAGGATCGTGCGTAGGCCTTTTTATTTTGGTGCGTTATATCATCATTTGATAATGTGATAACTCGATGTTGGCAGGCATGGTAATGGATAGAAAACTCAAAGCCGTTTCAGGAGTGTTACTGGGACTGCTGCTGGCGTTGGTCGCGGACAGCGTGTCCAAACTCTGGGCGGAGCAAACGCTTCGCCTTCATCGGCCTGTGCCGATATTGGGTGACATGTTCCGTCTCACGCTTAGCTATAACACCGGCGTGGCATTCGGGCTGTTTGCCAACGGCGGCATCTGGCCGCTCGTCATCACCGGCCTCATCATCATTGGCCTGGCGGTCTGGCTGGTGAACACCCTCCGCAGCGGCGAACAGACTCGTGCGGCGGCCTGGCCCATCGGGCTGATTCTCGGCGGGGCGATTGCCAACTTCGCCGACCGCCTGCCGGATGGCCGCGTCACCGATTTCCTCGACCTGGGCCTCGGCACGGCCCGCTGGCCGACTTTCAACCTGGCGGACAGTTTCATCGTGCTGGGTCTGATCCTTCTGCTCATAGCTGGACGCATTCCGAAAGCTTCGCCAGACAGCGAATAATGCCTGCAATGAATTGGCGACCGCACCGGTTCACCGTGATCTCGTTTGCTCTATTGCTGCTAGATCAGGCTTTTGACCTGGTCGTGGAATTTGCCCTGCCGGAAGGCGCGTCCCGCCTGTTCATTCTCGGACGGATGGGGATCACACGGCCCGTCAGCCCTGGCAGTGCGATGCTTGATACCGCCTCCTTTTTTGTTGTGTTGACGATTATCGGTGTGCCCTTCTTGTGGTGGTACAAGCGCCACATTGTCCCCGACGCCCTCTATCGTACCGCAGTGGCAGTTTTTCTCGGGGGACTGCTGGGCAACCTGGCCGATGGCTGGCGAGTCGGCCATCCGGTCGATTACCTGCGTGCCGGTGTCCCCTTTAATCTGGCCGACGTGGCCCTGGTGATGGGAGCAGTCTTGCTGTTCTATCGGATGTTGAGGCCACTCCGAGGGTTACAGGGGGGGTGAAGAGACCATGTTCCTGAGAAGCATGGTTCTGCTCCTGCTTGCACTGGTGGCCGTCAATCTGTGGTGGCGCTGGGCGAGCCGTCGCCGCTCGCTCCCCTGCCCCACATGGCTGGCTGGGTTTGTGGATGGCCCTGTGATGGATAGAGTCCTGGGCACGCAGACTACCCTGGATCGCATTGGGCTGCGACCTGGCTATCGGGTGCTCGAAATAGGGCCGGGGCCCGGTCGGCTGCTCATCCCGGCCGCCCGGCGTGTGCTACCCGGCGGCGAAGTCGTCGGCCTGGATATCCAGCCGGGGATGATTGAACGGCTCAAAGCGCGGGCGGCGCAGGCCGGTGCGTCGAACCTGACGACGAGTGTGGGCGATGCGACGCAACCGCATTTTCCACCAGATAGTTTTGACGTGATTTATTTCTGCACGGTACTGGGCGAAATCCCGAACCGTGAAGCGGCGTTGCGGCAGTGTTATGCGGCGCTCAAATCTGGCGGCCAGCTTTCGATCACGGAAATCTTTCCCGACCCACACTACCAATCCCGCGCGACAGTGAAACGATTGGCAGAGGCGACGGGCTTTCGACTACAAGCCATGCCCGGGCCGTGGTACTTTTTCTCGGCGAACTTTGTGAAAGCATAGCCGGTTCGTTGGCACAGAGTCTTAGAATGAGCCAAACGTTTTTCCACAGCGTCTTTGTCGTCTTCTTCACGCTGTTTGCCGCGATCCGTGTGTATTTCCAGTGGCGCGCCCGGCTAGTGCAGGGGCAGGTTGAATACAAAGAAGGTAAGCTGAATATCGCCTTGCGCGCCCTCATTGGCGCAATATTTTTCCTCGATGTCTTACTCTACATCGTTCGCCCGCAGGTCCTGGCGTGGGCGGAACTGCCGCTGCCGCAATGATTGCAGTGGCTGGGCGTTGTGCTGGGCATAGTCAGTCTTCCCCTCCTCGCGTGGACGCAGCAGGCCCTGGGGAGCAATTTTTCGCCGACGCTCCATGTGCGCCGGGAGCATAGGCTGGTGACCAGCGGGCCTTATCGCTACATGCGCCACCCGATGTATACGGCATTGTTTCTGTCCATGGCGGCGATTCTACTGCTGACGCGGAGCTGGCTCGTCGGCGGTGTTCCGCTCGTCGGCCTGTGTGTGATCGTGCTCCTGCGCGTCGAGCGTGAAGAGCGCGTGATGATCGGGAAATTCGGCGACGCGTATCGCGACTATATGAAACGCACCGGACGATTTTTGCCTCGGGTGATACGTTGAAAGGCGGCGATGCCCAACCGCTAACTATGTCTACAGTTATTACTCGAAGTGGAAATAAGTCAGAAGGTACGACATTAAGCCAGAATACTCGGTGGCGGCTACCGGGGATCGAGCAATTCCAGGCCGTGCAGACCAAGCCGACGAACCTGCGTGTGTGCCTGCGTTTCGCGCACGGCTCTGACCCGGGCCGCGTCTGGAAGGCAGTGCATACCGAACTCACGCGCCTGCTCGCCAGGTACAAGCTCGACCACGTCACGGTCGAGTACGCTGAGGAATTACCGGAGCAGTCCCTTGGCGGCAAGTACCGCGAGATCATCCCGATGGAATAAGAAAGATGAACACCAAACAACTCGAACTTCGTGTTGCCAACCTCGATTGCGAACATGATGCAGCCAACATTGAGCGTGGCCTGCAAAGCTTCGCGGGGCTGACTGGGCTAAAGGTCTATCCGAAATCCGCCAAAGTCACATTGACCTACGATCCGGCGCTGACCCGGCCCGAAGCCTTGAAAGAAAAGCTGGAAGCGCTCGGCTTTCCACCGCAAAAGGGCATGGAGATGGCCGAGCAGCCTAAACCCTGGCGCAACCCCAAGGTGCTCACGTCGGCTGCGTCGGGTGTGCTGTTGCTCGCCGGCTGGCTCATCGGGCTGGCTGGCGCACCAGAGATTGTCTCAACCGTCATTTATGTTGCCGCCATCCTCATCGGCGGATATTTCTTTGGCCGGGAAGCCATCGAAGAGTTGATCTTCGAGCGCGAGATCGGCATTGAGCTGCTTATGAGCGTGGCTGCTGTCGTGGCGATGATCATGGGCCAGGCCGCCGAAGGCGCCATGCTGGTCTTCCTGTATTCCATCAGCGAAGCGGCTGAAGGTTACACGGAAGAGAAAACCCGTGCGGCGATCAAGGCGCTGATGAACCTGGCGCCGAAGGTCGCGCTGGTCCGGCGCGATGGGGTCGAGCGTGAGATCCCGGTCGAAGAACTGGAAGTGGGCGACGTGTTCATCGTCAAGCCGGGACAGTCCGTCGCCACGGACGGCGTGGTGCTCGTCGGCGCTTCCAGCATGAACCAGGCCCCGGTCACGGGCGAGAGCGTGCCGGTGGAGAAGCAGCCCGGCGACACAGTGTTCGCGGGCAGCATCAACGGCGAGGGTGCGCTGGAAGTCCGGGCGACCAAGACCTTCGCCGAGAACACCATCGCGCGCATCATCCACATGGTCGAAGAGGCCCAGGAGAAGAAAGGCAGGAGCCAGCGCTTCATCGAACGCTTCGGCGCGCGCTACAGCCCGGCGGTGCTGCTTATCGGAATTCTCATCGCCGCGATTCCGCCGCTGTTCTTCAGCGCCGATTGGACGACCTGGATCACCCGCGCCACGGTCTTCATCGTGGCCGCCGCCCCGTGTGCCCTGGTCATCTCGATCCCCATCACCCTGGTGGCTTCACTCGGCACGGGCGCGCGCCAGGGCGTGCTCATCAAGGGCGGCGTCTACGTCGAAGAACTGGCGAAAGTAAAGGTGGTGGCGCTGGATAAGACCGGCACGCTGACGAGAGGCGAACCGGAAGTAACCGATGTGGTGCTCTGCCGCACCGACCCGGATCAACCTACGACTTCTGCCCAAGAAGTGCTGGCGGTAGCGGCTGGCATCGAGCGGCGCAGCGGTCATCCCCTGGCGCGGGCTATCGTCCGCCATGCTGAGCAGCAGACAGTTGCTCCAGCGGAACTGGACAGCTTCCGGTCGCTGACCGGGGCGGGGGCGTCGGCGCGCCTGGACGGGCATACCGTATACGTCGGCAGCCCGGACCTGTTTCACGCCCGCCTGGGCGTCTCTTTGCATGGCGCGTGGGACGACATTCAACAGCTTCAGGGCGAAGGCAAGACCGTGGTGGTCGTCGGCGACGAGCAGGCGCCGTGGGGCCTGATCGCCATCCGCGACAACATCCGCCCGAATGCGCGCAAAGCGATTGACGCGCTGCACGCGGCGGGCGTTCAGAAGGTTGTGATGCTCACCGGCGACAACGAACGCACCGCACAGGCCATCGCCCGAGAGTTGGGCATTGACGAGGTATATGCCGACTTGAAGCCGGAAGACAAACTGGTGAAAGTGCGCGAGCTGTCTCAGCGACATGGCCACGTCGCGATGGTGGGCGACGGGGTGAACGATGCTCCGGCGCTGGCCGAAGCGACCGTGGGCGTGGCGATGGGCGCGGCGGGCACGGACGTGGCGCTGGAAACCGCCGACGTGGCCCTGATGGCAGACGATCTGGAGAAGCTGGCTTACGCGCTCCGGTTGGCGAAGCGCAACCAGTCGGTCGTGAACCAGAACCTGGGGCTGTCGGCCCTGGTGATCGGCGCGTTAGTCGTTGGCGCGGTCGCCGGCGTCTTCTCCCTGCCTATCGCCGTACTGGGCCACGAGATCAGCGAGTTCGTCGTCATCGGTAGTGGCTTGCGGATGCTGCGGGCCTGAGGAGGAAGAGTATATCAACGGGATTGAGGAGCGTATGCGACTTATCGCCAGCAGAGAAGTCATAGACCTGCGCACCAAACTGTTACGGGGCTTCGCCGACCCGCCCCGGCTCTTAATCCTGGAGCCCCTCCGAGCCGGACCATTGACGGTGAGCGAAATCGCAGAGGCAACCGGCCTTGCACAATCGGATGTCTCTGCTCATATCGCCTGTTTGCGCGACTGCGGCCTCGTGATCGAGATACCGCAGGGACGCTCCGGTTACTATGAGTTGAGTGACAGGCGCATCGGGCAATTCCTGCGTCTCATCGATGAATTATTGGTAGACGTGGCAAAGGGCGTGTCCGAATGCGCGCGCTACAATTCCCCACAGGAGCCCACGCATGGATAAACTTCAAACCCTCACGATTCCAATCGCTGGTATGGACTGCGCCGAATGCACTCAGCATGTCCAGCACGCTATTGCCGCTGTGCCGGGCGTTGAGTCCGTCAACGTCTTTTTGTCTTCCGAGAAAGCCGTTATTCGGCTCGACCCGGCGCGGGTGAGTTTGCCCGCCCTCCGCAAGGCCGTCGCCAGCGCCGGAAACTATTCGGTGCCGGAGTCAGTCGCAACGCCGGCTGCCCCGCCTGGGTTGAACGATTTCACTCGCCGGGTGGTCACACTCTTAGCCGTCGTGTTCGGTGCAGTGTTGTTCGTCATCGTCGTCGGCGAGTGGCTGGGCCTGTTCGAGCGCATCACCGAACTGGTGCCTTTCCCCATCGGGGTGCTGTTGGTCATCCTCGGCGGATGGCCCATCTTCCGCAACGTCCTGCGCGCCGCCCTCAAGCGGCAGGTCACCTCACACACGCTGATGACACTCGGCGTGCTGGCCGCGCTGGCCATCGGGCAGTGGGCGACGGCCGCTGTTGTCGTCTTCTTTATGCGCGTCGGCGATTACGCCGAAAGCTTCACCACCGAACGCGCCCGCCGCGCGGTGAAAGACCTGACGGCGATGGCCCCGCAAACGGCCCGCGTCGAGCGGGATGGTGTAGAAATCGAAGTTCCGATTACCGAAGTGAGCGTCGGCGATACCGTCATCGTCCGGCCTGGTGAGAAAATCCCGGTGGATGGCGAAGTCACGTCGGGACAGGCCACCGTGGATCAGGCAACCATCACGGGCGAGTCCATGCCAGTCGAGGCCGGCCCCGGTGCGAGAGTGTTTGCCGCGACCATTGCCAGGCTGGGCAGTTTGCGAGTCCGGGCCACCCATGTTGGGGCCGATACCACTTTTGGTCGCGTTATCAAGATGGTAGAAGAGGCCGAAGCGCACCGGGCCGATGTGCAGCGCTTCGCCGACAAGTTCACGGCCTATTATCTGCCGATGGTCGCGGGCCTGGCCGCAATCACTTTCCTCATCAGCCGCAACCCGTTGTCCACCGCCGCCGTGCTGGTCGTGGCGTGTTCCTGCTCCATCGCACTGGCCACGCCGATTGCGATGCTGGCCTCGATCGGGGCCGGCGCGAAGCGCGGCCTGCTCATCAAGGGCGGCAAATACATCGAGACGTTGGCGCACGCCGACGTACTCCTGATTGACAAGACCGGCACGCTCACCCTCGGCCAGCCGCAAATCACCGACGTGATTCCATTGAACGGACTATCCACCTCGGAGGTGCTCGCGCTGGCCGGGTCTGCCGAACGCTACTCGGAGCATCCGCTGGCCGAAGCGGTGCGCGTGGCGGCTCGTGCCCGGAATCTACCGTTGGCCGAACCCCAAGATTTTGAAGCCATCCCCGGCATGGGTCTGCGCGCGAAGGTGGATGGAAGCATCGTGACGGTGGGCAACCGCCGTCTCATCCCCATGGCTGAGTCGCTATCTATAGCCCACGCTTTCGAAGCGCAGGGCAAGACACTCTTGTTTGTGGCGCGCAATGATGAACTCGCGGGGGTGTTAGCTGCCGCCGATACTCTGCGCCCCGAGGTGCCTGCGGCACTGAACGCTGTGCGCGCTTTAGGTGTGCCGCAAGTTGAGCTGCTCACCGGTGACAACGAGCGCACAGCTGCCGCGCTCGCTGACAAGCTCAGCGTAAGGTATCGCGCCAATCTTCTCCCCGAAGACAAGATTGCGGTGGTGAAAGCGTATCAGGCGCAAGGCCGCACTGTGGTGATGGTGGGCGACGGAGTGAACGATGCACCGGCATTGGCGCAGGCAGATGTGGGCATCGCAATGGGCGCGGCGGGAACCGACATCGCCATCGAGGCCGCCCACATCGCGCTGATGCGCGACGACTGGGCGCTTGTTCCAGAGGTCTTTCGCATCGCGCGGCGGACGATGCAGGTGGTCAAAATGAACCTGGTCTTCACCGCCATTTACAATGTGGCGGGGCTGACGCTGGCCGCCTTTGGCTTCCTGCCGCCCATCTTTGCCGCCGCCGCGCAATCTCTGCCGGATTTGGGCATCCTGGCGAATTCGTCGCGGCTGCTGCGGGTGCATTCGCAGATTTTGGCCGGTCGGGAGTAGACTGCGGCCTTCACGCCGAAGGAGGCCGCCGATGGGAGAGGGCAAAGCCGAATTGGAAGCCCGGTTGCGGGCGGCGGTAGAAGCCGCCCTGGCCCAGGCGCTGGCCGAGCGAAAGGCCCCCGGGGAAGCCAGCCTGGCTGATATTGAACGGGTGGCCCGGGGCGCGGGGCAGGCGATTGAGCAGGCGATTGCCAGCGCGTTGGCCCAAGAGAGCGCCGCCGAGTTGCCGGTCTGGCCGAGTTGCCCGGCGTGTGGCCGGAAGATGAAGTCCAAGGGCAAACGCCGGCGGCGGATCGTGACCGAGGCGGGTGAGATCGAAGTCGAACGGGCGTATTACCACTGTGCGGCATGCGGGCGGGGGCTTTTTCCCCCTGGATGAGCGCTGGGAGTTGACCACGAGCGTCTATAGCCCCGAGCGGGCCAAGCAGATGGTCTGGCTGGCGGCCGCCCGCCGTTCGCCGAAGTCCGAAGGCGAGGCACCGCCGCTCCTGACCCTGGATGACCTCGCCTGGATCGAGCCGGAGGAAGCGACCGAGGACCGGCCGCCGACGCCTAAACCTGAGGTCTGCCTGACAGTGCTGGGCGGCCGCACGCCGCAGGCGGCCGTGGAGGCGCTGGGCGAAAACCGCTGGCAGGTCTGCCTTCGCCCGGGCACCGACTCTTTCTTCTTGGGCCAGCCTGTGACCTCGGCCGACCGGCTCGAGCCGGGAGACCTGATCCGGAAGGCCCGCCGCCTCCCCCTGCCGGAGAGTTACCGGCCTGGCTCGCTCGGCGTGCGCTATCTCCCCCGGATCATCCCGCGCCCGCAGCGCGTGCTAATGGTCCCGGTGGTAGTGGGCGGTATTCAGGCCGGGCCTCACGAGCGGGAGCTGATCAACGGCGGGCTGGTGGCGGCAGAACTGGCGGAGCGCAACTGGCCGTGGTGCACGGTCGGGCGCGTCATCGCGCGGGTCCCAGGCCAGCTGGACCAGATTGGGAGCGCGGTTTTGGTCGGGCCCAACCTGATCCTGACCGCCAGCCACGCCGTGCCCTGGGGGGCCACACAGTGGTCGATGGAATTCATCCCCGGCTTCCGGAACGGCGATCCTAACCCCCGGCCCTTTGGCAGCGCATTTGTACAGCACGCGCGCGGCATCCGGACCGAAAAGGACGACGTGCACGGCCGCGACTATGTGATTGCCAGCCTGTACCAGCCGATCGGGCGCCAGGCGGGCTGGATGGGCACTTGGTATTACTTTGATGACGACAGCTACCGGCGCTCGGGCTGGCAGTCGATCGGTTACCCGGGCAGCAATAATAACCGGCCGATGCTTGCGCCCGACCTGCGGATCGAGGACGTCGACTCAGATGGGGATGGGCGGGAACTCGAGACGGCCGAGTTCCTGCCGGGCGGCTGGTCCGGCGGGCCGCTCTTCGGCTGGTTTGGACGGGACCCGCGCGTCGTTGGCATCGCCAGTGGGAACGAGGAAGAGTTCTCACTGGGGTGGTTCCATGTGACCGAAGACCACTCGGTTTTTGCCGGCGGCCAGCATATGGTGGACCTAGTGAAGTACGGCTACGCCAACTGGGCCTGAGCTCCAGGCGCCGGATGACTTTAACGAGTCAGGCGGCGGATATAGCTGGCGACCAGCGGCCAGGGGATCGCCAGGATCCGGTCCCTGAGGCGGCGGAGGGCCTGGCGTGCCGAATGGCAGCACAAGCTGCTGTGGGTACGACAGGATGGACCCCAAAAGCTTACCGAACCCTTACGTACGGGAGTTCAAGACTATCGCGATTAGTTTGCGTCAAGATCAGGCCGCCGTCCGGGCGGCCTGATCTTGACCTTGGAGCAACGGCCAAACCGAAGGCCAGGTCAACAAACTCAAGCTTCTAAAGCGCTAAATGTGCCGCGCGGGCAGGGCCAAGCTGGATCTACTCCGCTCGGTTACTGCATGTGGCTCGAACACGAAAATGTGGAAGACCTCTACTCAAGCCCTCAACCTGTCCCATCCCGGCTGACACGAAACAGGCACCAAAGAAGTTTTGAAATTGCTACACCTCCTAACGAGAGAAGCCTTCAAGGATCGTCGCGGCGTGCCTGGCGGATCATGTTCACCATTGGCTCCCCGCCACCGCACCAGTTACCAACTGGACTGCCCGCGCTGGTGACACCCACGACATACGGTCCATCGGGCCAGAACTCGAAAAATGGGCCACCCGAATCGCCATAGGTGACATCGCCTGTCCGAGTCCGCATGTCCAAGCCATCGCCGGTCCCCAAGAAGCCCGGACCGTCGGCATCGTCGAAAGTAGCTTGATCCTGATAGGACGGTCGCAGCCCGCCATTGCCGATGTCAATCGAGTATCCAATGTGTGACCAATAGGGTTGGTCGTTCCAATCATCGTCGTACACCCGAGAACCCATCCAGCCCAGCAGATCGCCCATCGGGGTATCCAGCACACACACCACATAATCCTCAGCCACATCGTCGGAGTTCTGCGGGCCGCCGGCGAGCCGGCGATAGTAGTAGATGGCTGTTGCATACGCAGTGCCAAACCGCGCCTGTGCGTCGAACGAGGCCGGCACGAATCGTACCTGTCCGAAACTGCCATCGGGCTGCCAGTCGATGGCATGGCTGGCGGTCAGCATATGGCGCGGTCCGACCAAGACGCCACTGGCCAGACTCACTGAGTACACCGCCCCAACGGTACACCAAGGATACGACGTGTCATCGAACACGTAGCGGCGATCAGGTGGATAGATGATATAGGGTTCCAGTTCCACCCCTTTCCGGGTCCGGACCTGCCGGGGCATGGGAGCGGCCGCGGCAGCCGGTACGTAACGCAGATCGCGGAAGCGGGGTCGGTAAGGCTCGGACGACCAGCCGGGTACAGAAACTCGGGTCGGGTCGAAGCGACGGCCGGGTATCTTCAGGGCGCGCGGGTGCGAGTGGAAGTTGCCGCCGGTGAGAACGGTGTCAACCCGGTACACGCCTGTCTCGGAGTGAATCGGCGTGATGCGGTGTGAGATGTGTGGCTCACCGTGAGCACCGGAGACCATGACGCTGGCCACTGTAATTTCGGACGTTGCAGGCGGTGGTTCGGTGGCAAGAAGTGGCGGTAGCGACGCCAACTCTTCCGACCGGTAAGGGGGGTCGAACGCGGGCCTCGGCGCAGGTTCGTGATGCATGGGAACACCTCCAGTGTTCAGGACCGATAGGAGAGATTTGATCGGCGGTGCTACTGAATTTCAATCGATGATTTGACACCTGGTATGCGCAAAACGCCCTAGTCTGGGCCTTTTTTTGCGGCCGGGGTGTCAAGTTATTTTCTCAAAACTCAGTAGCTTGCTTCCCGAGACGACGGTGGCGGGATGTTTAGGCGCGTTCCCGTAGCGGAGAGTGTAGGCTCGCAAAAAGCACCCGTCAAGTGAAAGTCATGGGCCAACTGGTTAGCTTGTGTTCGCAGGACTCGCCTCGTTCTTATGATAACGCAAGGAAACACAATCTTATTGTGTTTACTGAGGTGGAGAAAGGGCCGAAGTGACGGTTCTTGTATTGGCCCGACCAATTTGCTAGGCAGAAACATCTTGGGAAGGGTCATCCATAAGCCGCTTGACACCGTCCCATCTGGATTACATCAGGTAAACGTCGAGTTTATCCTCGCGGTCACGCAAGAAGCCAATGGTCGTCCCATCGGGCGGCCGAGCGGGGCGCCCCAGACGCGACATTCGCAACCACTGAGCCGCCGGCGCCCGCCCACGATCCCTAGTCGCACGACGAAGGCGAAAAGAATAGCAAACCACCTTGGATAGTTGGATCGTTAGGGCGTTGAGCACTAGGAGGTATATCGGCGGATAGAGACGCAGGCCCCAGGGGGTGCCTGATCCCTTAACGGCCGCGGCCCGTGATAAAAATGTCAGCACTGCCAGAAGCCAGATCACCAAGAATCAATGGCGTAATGTTGAAATGATAGAGGCGGCTGCTCAGGATGGTCATCTGACCGCTCCAACAGATAGCCATTTGGGTATTCATCCATTTCATGCTGCCCAAAGAGTTTGACAATCGCTGATGGAGAACATTATGCAGCCAATGTCCCTCGAACAAACCCGCGCTGACTCCACCCTCTGGCTGCGCTTCCTGTCGCGCCGGTCACTGGAACCGCGCTGACGGCACTTGCGCTCCCAATGGTGATTTTCGGCAGCATCGGCCAGCAGGCATCGGACAATGCTCTGGGAGCAGACTGTGTAGAACTCTTGCCGGCCGTCCGCAACCCCACTCTGTATCGCGTGGCGATGACCCTCGACGCAGTGGCCTGGCTGATGATAGGCGGCAGTCTGCTGACACTGGCAGGTGTCCTGCGCCGCCACACGCCGATCCGGGCCATCTTCATGGCTGCCTGTGGGATCGCCCAACTGACGGGTTCGCTGGGGGGCTTCATGCGCCTTAATGGCGTTGGCGACCTCGCCGCCCTTTATGCCACTACCGCGCCCGGTCAGCAAGCCGTTCTGCTCCAGACCACCAGGACGTGCTAAGCACACGCTGTCCAAGTTAATCCCAGACGGGTGCTGGATACTGCAGGAGTCTGCTCAAGCAAGCCGGTTGTCAAGCGCTTCTTCCACCCGGCGAGAGTCACGATCAACTGGCGCGACGCTTTCGAGTTGCCTGGACGGCTTTCGCGGCTTCAGGTAACCGTGTGGCCATCAAGCTCTTGATGATTCGCGAGCTGCGCCCCGCTCATTCAACCACGAGGCCGCCGGTCTGGACGGCGTGTCGCTCGCGCCGACGCCGCTCACGCCGGCGGCCTGGCCGTTGTGCGCGCCCGCTTCCGCCGCCACAGCCAAACTCCCAGCATCTGTCCGGCGAAGACCGCGCCGGCGAAGAGGCCCAGCAGGATCGTCGTGGGGGTGGTGACCCGCGACAGTGCACCGTAATAAATCGCATGCAGAATGACGAGCAGGAACAAGGCGTAGTTCAGGCGCTGCAGCCACTTCCACGGTCCCGCTTTGAGCTTCGCGAGGGCGAAGTTGCTGGAAATCGCGAGCAATCCCACCGCGATCAGGGTGGCGGCCAGCCCGGACCAGTTCCCCAGGCCAAAGCTGTTGGTCAAGAGCCTGCCGTCGGGCGTCGAGAAATAGAAGCGCACCCGTTCGCCGAAGGGCGCTGCGGGCCCGTGCACAAAGAACCCGGCAATGACGTGGATCAGGCTGACGATGGCCGTCCATGCGCCTATGTCGCGACGCAGATAGCTTGAGACAGGGTTCCGCCTGTCCAGCAGGAGGTTGGCCGGTCCGATGAGGAGCGTGAGCGCCAGCCATCCCAGCGCGACGTAGCCGCTGGCGGTGGTGAACCGCGCGATGAAGACGCGGTCGTCCACAATGGCCGGTTGCGTCGCAGGATGGGTCGTTGCGGGGTTCTCGCCGCCTGCCTGCCCTGGACCTTGGTGGCCGGCGGTCTGGGAGCCTGTCCGCGGCGATCGGTGATCACCGGCGTGATCCGCTCCCGACGAGGCCGGGTGAGCGCCGGTGTGGCTGGCTGACTCTGGCGGGGACTGGTGGCCGGCTGCCTGGAAGAGGGGAACACTCAGCCAGAGGAGAATGACCCCGGCACTCGCAAGCGCCAGGGGCAGATGGAACCGAAGCAGGCGATAACGCCAGTCACCGCGGGCGCCTCCAAGGGGTGGGAGCGAAGTTCTCGTCTCGGGGTGCATGCCCAATGGTACCCCGAAATCTCGCTGGGCCAGTCGTTCCAGTTGCGCCTGGCCCACCCGCTGGATGCCCGGGGACACACCCTACTCGTCGCAGCGTCGCCGCCTTCGGCAACAGCTCACCTTAGGGCGGTGTCTGCACGGCGGAAAGAAGGTATCGCTCGATTAACTCAAAGATTTCTTCGTGACCGTCCATTTCCGCAGTGGTCACGATGACCAAGTGGTCGCCTGGGACCACGAAGATCATCTGTCCCCCCGCCCGAGAGCCGCATAAGCCCCAAGAGCAGGGTAGGTCCACCACTGATACCCGTAGCCTAAGTCGTCCTCCGTGGGTGTATGCGTCTGGATGGCGGCCTCTACCCATTGGGCCGACACGATGCGTTGTCCAGCCCATTCGCCCCGCTGGAGATACAGGTAACCGAGTTTGGCCATGTCGCGCGGCGTGAGCTGCAGGCCCCAGCCGCCGATGGGTATTCCGGCTGAGTCGGTGGCCCACCGCGCCGACCGTATGCCGAGTGGCCCGAAGAGCGTTTCCTCCGCGAAGGCTCGTGGATTCATGCCTGTGGCGGACTCCAGCAGAGCCGACAACAGATGAGAGCATCCCGAGCAGTAGTTGAACACCTTCCCACGTGGGCCAGCCATCGGCCGCTCAAGCATAAATTCCACCCAATCCGGGCTCTGATACAGGGCCCGGTAGGCGGCGTCCCCTTCTTCCCATTCCAGGCCGGCCCGCATCGTCAACAGGTCCTCCAACGTGATGGCCTGCTTCTGGGGATCCCGGCGGGCGGCCTGCTCAGGGAAGAAGTCGAGGATCGGCCGGTCGAGCTGGTCGATGGCGCCGCGGTCTGATGCGATGCCGATAAGCGTGGCGATGAAGCTCTTGGTGACTGAATAGGATTCGTGTGGTGTATCCGCTTGATAGGGCCCGAAGTACGTTTCGCTGACCAGAGTGCCGTTTCGAATGACCAGCAGGCTGTGTAGATTCAGGCGCCGGGCCTGGATCGTGGCCAGCATCTCGGCCAACGTTTGCGGATCCAGGCCCTGGTCCTCGGGGCGCGAAGTGGGCCAGCCGTCCGTGGGCCAGCCGGGCGCAGGTGATGGACGCTGGGTTGTAACCGCCGACGCGCTCGAAATTGCCGAAGGCGCCGCAGCCGGCGTTGACACGCCATTAGGGGGCAAATTGGCACAACTGCCCAGCAGCGTACCCAGCAACGCGATCAGCGCGAAGCCAGACGGCCTGTTCACGGGAATGGTCCTCTATTGAAGCCGGGGAGCGGATTGAGTGTCTTCCACGTCAATGACGTCCTAAAGAATCTCCAGGCGCCGTCACCCGGGTCGCGCCACGACGAACTTGAACATGCCGGCCATCGCCAGGTCATCGACCGACTCAATTTCGAGCCCAGCCGCACGGATATTGTCCAGGGTGCGCCGGTTCATGTTAGCACCCGTCAAGCGCACAAACAGCGGGGAGATCACATCGGTCATCGCCCCCATGATAGCGCTCTCGGGCCGCATGTGCTCCAGCAGCAGGATCTGGCCGCCCGGCCGCACGACGCGACCCAGCTCCCGCAGGCCCAGGACCGGGTCCGGCACTGAGCAGAACACGCAGGTGGCCACCGCCGTGTCGAAGGCGCTGTCCGCGAACTCTAGCGCCTGGACATCGGCGAGACGCAGGTCGGCGGCCAGTCCCAACTTCGCGGCGCGGTGGCGGGCGCGCTCCAGCATCCGTGGCGCAAAGTCGGTCGCCACAATCTGCAGGTGGCCCGGCCAGAAGGGCATGTTCAGGCCCGTGCCGACGCCGACTTCCAGTACGCGTGGGCCGGTCGCCAGGCGCCACAGCCGCTGGCGCCATGGGCGCTGGAAGGCCTCCAGCAGGCCCTGGCGGCGGTCGTAAACGGGGGCCTGCCGGTCGTAGCGGTCCCGGGCCAGCGCCGTGGCCTGCTTGTCCACCTCGTTCGTCGAGGTGTGGATCGGGGTTGCCAGTGTCGTCGACATGTCGTCCTCCAATTTGCGTTGGGCGCAACTTCGCGCCTCTACCTGATCCGCGCCCACCTGTTCATGCCAGGTGCCCTCAAGACGACCTAAGCCGTGAGGGCGCGTCCACCCAGGTTCGTCAGGACCGCCGCAGCGCGGCCAGGCCGAGCCAGGACAGCACGGCCGGCAGCAGGTCGATGGCGGCCGATGCACAGCGGGCGGCTCTCGCCAGCGCAGAGCTTCCGAAGTGGGTGGCGCCGGTCACGCGCTGCGGACCAAAGGAGACCTGTGGACCGCCCGGCGGCGCGCCCGAGCCAAAGCGCGGCACCGGAATGTAAGCCGGCCCGGTTAGGAGCAGAACATCCAGCAGTGCGTGTTCGGCACGCGGACATCGGTTTTGCCAGGGACTCTTCCTTCGTAAAGGGTAACAATATAACGCCTTGCGCGAGAGCGCCATTGCGCCCGCTTTGGTATAGGCCAAATGGCCCGTGACCCGCAGGATCGAACCGGCGGGCAGCGCCCCGCGCCTGAGAAGATCAAGCACTGTGTCTCGGTCGGAGAATGACGATCATGAGAAAATGAGGCCGGCACGAGTACAATCGCGGACGCCCCGTGCGGAACTCTCTCCATGAGGAAAGAACGGACTCGTGGCCCACCTTAGAGGATTCTGGCTACACAGGGCTCAGGCCCGGTTGAAAGTGTGACACCATGAGCTGGTCAAAGATCTCGCTGTTCCTGTCGGGACTCTTTTTTGGCGGCGCGCTCGACCACGTCTTTCTTGCCGTGAAGGGCTCCCCTTTCACGCCCTATGGCGTGCGGTCAGGCGTGCGCGGAAATTGGGCCTTGGCAGCGCTGGATGGCGCGCTGGCCTTGATGCTCTACGGATGGCCGCGCCGTCGGGAGACGCAGGAATGAGAAACAACTCGCCACCCCGCAGCCAGCCTGGCAAGCTGCTGAATTCGACCGGGATTTGATCCTGATTTGGACGAGTCGCCTGAGCGGCGGTCCGCGCTACAACCCCGGTGGGAGAAGACCCCTCGGCCGGAGGGCCTGGTCCCCGAGCCCGCACCGGCGAACGAGCATGTAGCGGGGTTGGCTGCCGGTGACCAGGTTGCAATCAGCGTGCAGCGGGCATTGGCCGCAGGGTTGGTCGCGCGGGTCCAGCTTGACCAGCCGTCTCTTAGAGACGAGCAGTTCCAGCATGCCTTCCAGTGCGCCCGGTTGAACGTCCAGGCGGCGGCTCATCTCCTGGAGGTTGAGCCCGCCGCGGTGTTCAGCCAACAGCGTCAGGACCTGGGTCAACATCGTCCGCTCTCGAGCTGGCTGCTGCCCCTGGCCGGGCCGGGTTTGATTGACCCGGCCGCCCTTACCCCAGCCCCAGCAGCCGGCCCCCCTGGTAGACCAGGAAGGCCGCCAGCCAGGCCACCAGGGTCTGGTACACGGCCGAAAATACGGCCCAGCGCCGGCCGAACTCGTGGGTGAGGGCGCCGAGCGTGGCGGCGCACGGCACATACAACAGGACAAACACCAGCAACGCAAAGGCGGTCAGCGGCGTGAAGCGAGCGCGCAGCGCCTGGCTGAGGGCCGTATCCTCGGCTTGGGCGTCGGCCGTCACCAGGTTGACGCCCGGGAGCACGCTAACCAGCGTCTTGCCCGACTCGAACGTGGCCGTCGCGAAGCCGGTGACAATGCCGAGCAAGTCTTCGCCCAAGGTCGGGGGCACGGCGCTGTCCAGGTCGCCTTGACTGCCGACGTACATCTGGCTCAGGGTGCTGACCACCACCTCCTTGGCCACGAAGCCGCTGACCAGGGCGCCGGCCGTGTCCCAGCGGCCGAAGCCGAGCGGCTCAAAGGCCGGCGCAATCGCGGCGCTGACACGCCCGAAATACGAGTCGCGAGGCGCGGTCACGCCCCAGGGTAGATTGAGCAGCAGCCACATCAAGATCGAGACCGCCAGGATGGTGGTGCCGGCCTTGTGGAGCATCCCGCTGGTCCGGTCCCAGGTATGGATCAGGACGCCTTTGAGGGACGGCCAGCGATACGGCGGCAGTTCCAGGACAAAAGCCGAGGTCAGGTCTGGCTTGAGCAGGGTGCGCGTGAATACCAGCCCGGCCAGGATAGCGGTCAGGATGCCCAGCGCGTACAACGTCCAAACAACCACGTCGGCGCGGTCCCCGAAGAAGGCCAGGCCGAAGACGACGTAGACGGGCAGGCGCGCCGAGCACGACATCAAGGGCACCAGCAGGGCGGTCACGAGACGGTCCCGGCGGCCGGCGATGGTCCGGGTGGCGTAAATCGCGGGCACGGCGCAGCCCAGGCCCAGGATCATGGGGATGAAGGATTTGCCGTGCAGGCCGACCACGCGCATGAAGCGGTCCATGACGAAGGCAGCACGCGCCAGGTATCCGGAGTCCTCCAGCAGCGCCAAGAAGAAATACAGGATCAGCAAGCCTGGCACGAAGACCAGCACGCTGCCCACGCCCGCCACCACGCCGTCAACGACTAGCGAGCGCAGCCACTCTGGGGCTCGCAACACTCCCAGGATCGCGGCCAGCCAACGGGCGATCGGACCGTTGATCACGCCGTCCACCCAATTCAGGTAGGGTGCGGAGACGTTCATGACCAGGTAGAAGACCAGGTACATGACGGCGAAGAAGATAGGCAGGCCCAGCCAGCGGTGGGTAACGACGTTGTCGATGCGCCGCGTCAGTGCCAGGCGATCCCCCAGCGGGCGGCGGACCACCTGCCGGACCAGGCCGTTGATAAAGCTGTACCGCCGATCGGCCAGGATCAGGTCCGGATCGTCATGGTGCCGCTCGCGCAGGCCGGTGGACAGTTCATGGGCCAGGGTCAGGATCGGACGGCTGTCCGGGAGTTGCTGCACCCGGGCCACGATATCGGTCTCGCCCTCCAGGAGTTTGAGAGCCAGCCAGCGAGGCGGATAACGGCCGCCCCCCAGGTCCGCTTCCGCCAGGGCAGCCGTGAGGCATTGGATCGCTTCTTCAACGTCGTGGCCGTAGTCCACGCGAAAAGCGGCCAGGGCCGCGGTCGGGGCGCTCATGTCCCGTGCCTCTGGGCGGATGTTCTCGCGACGCGGACGGCCTGCGCCAGCAACTCGTCAATGCCCTCGCCCCGGCTGGCGGCCGTCGGAACCACCGGGATGCCGCCGAGCGCAATTGAAAGGGCGCACAGATCGATGGCGCCTTTCTGCCGGCGGAGCTCGTCGGCCATATTGAGTGCCAGCACCAGCGGGACCCCCAGCTCCAGAAGCTGGACCGTCAGGTACAGGTTGCGCTCCAGGTTGGTCGCATCCACGACGTCGATGATGACGTCCGGCCAGGCCTCAAGGACGAAGTCGCGGGCGATGACCTCCTCCGGCGAATACGCGGTCAGGCTGTACGTGCCGGGCAGATCCACCACTCCCAAGGTCAGTCGCTCAAATCGGCAGGAGCCTTCTTTCTTTTCGATCGTCTTGCCGGGCCAGTTGCCTACGTGTTGGCGCAGCCCGGTCAGGGTGTTGAAGAGGGTGGTCTTTCCGGCGTTGGGGTTGCCGGCCAGAGCCAGCACCAGATCGCAGCCGCGGTCCTTGAGCCCCGAAGCCGACCCAGAGACAGTCTGCGCCGGGCGCGGCACGTCATGACAACTGCCCGCGCCCAGAAGCCCCTGCGCACCGAGGGACCGGTAAGTGGCCCGTTTATCAGCCATGGACACCTCTGGTCTCGGTGCTCACTTCGATCCTGGAGGCGTCCTCCTGCCGTAAGGAGAGGTAGTAATCCTTGACGCGATACTCCACCGGGTCCCCGAGCGGGGCCACGTCCGCCGACGCGCAGGATGACGCCCGTCTGGCCAGGCCGTAATCGGCTGAGGGACGTTGTCTCGGACATACCAGCCTCCTTAAAGGGAAATGGGTTCCACGCGCACGGTGGCCGCGAGGGCCACGCCCAGGACGACCTCTTGATCGCCAGCCCGCAACGTGAGCGGGCCGTGCTTGGGCGCGATCTCGGTCACGGTCACCGCGAGGCCGGGTCGCAGGCCGCGCTTTTGAACATAGCCCAGCACCTCGGCGCTCTCATCCTCGAAGGCCAGGAGGCGCGCTGACTGGCCGACCGATAACTGGTCCAGGAGGACACTCGTGGCGGGCTCGATCTCGCCGTTGGCGCGCGGGATGGGGTTGCCCTGCGGGCAGGCGGCCGGATACTGGAGGAACGCGTCCAGGGCCTCGATGACCTCCGGCGCGGTGGCGTGCTCCAACTGGCAGGCCCAATCATGGACGAGCGCCCAGTCCAGTTTCAGGTGATCTGCGAGGAACCTCTCCCACAGCCGCTCGCGGCGGATGACGTTATGGGCTAATTGACGGCCGGCCTCGGTGAGCTGCACGCCCTTGTAGGGCTGGTGAGTGACCAGGCCTTCGCGCGCCAGGCGCTGCATCATCTCGTTGGCGGAGACCGGCGTGACCTCCAGGCGCTCGGCGACCTGCGCGACTGGCACGGGCTCGCAGGCCCCACCTAGGACGGCCAGCGTCTTGAGGTACATCTCGACACTTTCGCTGTAGGGGTGGTTCTTCATCTTTTTTCAGGGTCTCCCGGAACGGAATTCACAGGTCCTCCTGATATTGAAACAAATGGCAGGGCTGGAGAACTGACGTTCATTCGCCAAAGTCTGTGACAGGTATCACCCTTATCCTTAACAGTTTCGGCATCGCTGTCTCAGGCCGGCACGGCAGTGTCACCGAGGAGAGCCAGGTGGGGCTTAGGGGGGAGGAGTCTCGGACGCGGCAAAGTCTGGCGTGGGTGTACTCTTGGGCTCAGCCGGGACACCAATGGCGCTTTCCCATGGAAAGCGGGTGCGGGGCCGACCTTCAAAGTAAGTTTCCACTAGGCGTCGGAAGATGGGGGCGGCCACCGCTGAGCCTTCCCCGGCGTTTTCGACCAGGACGGCGATGGCGATGTCGGGCCGATCCCGTCGATCGGCGAGTGTGTAGCCTGCGAACCAGCTGTGCGGCAGGCTGGTGGCCCCCGGGGCTTGCGCCGTCCCGGTCTTCCCTGCCACCGGGATGCCCAGACCACGAAACCGCTGGAAGGCCGTGCCCTTCGGGTGTTGCGTCACCCCCAGCAGCGCCGTTTGAAGGGCGGCCAGGGTCTCACCGGAGATGGGGAGCTGCCCGTCGGCTTCTGGGCTAAATTCAAATGATGGAGGCCCATCGGGTGGGGCAACGTGGTGGACGAGCTGCGGCCGGTATAAGGTCCCGCCGTTGGCCACCGCTGCCACGAGCCTGGCCACTTGCAGTGGCGTCACCAGCAGGTCGCCCTGGCCGATGGCCAGGTTGACGGCATCGCCCGGCCACCACGGCACGCCGGTCGCCTTCAGTTTCCAGTCCGGGTCAGGCACCAGCCCGGGCGCATCCGGGAGATCCACCAGGCCAGCCGGCGCGCCCAGTCCGAAGGCTCGCGCAAACTGCGGCAGTAGGGCCGGGTCGCGCCCGTCCAGGGCCAGCCCGAGGTCGTAGAACCAGGTGTCGCAGGACTCGATCAAGCCTTCGACCAGGGTGAGGACTCCGTGCCCGGCTTCTTTCCAGTCATATTTCGGGTAGTCTGGCCCAAGCCCTGTCCATTCGTAAGTACAGTCCAGTTGCGACTCCGGCGTGTACCCGCCCGTCTCGAGCGCGGCGGCCATGGTGACGATCTTGAACACCGAACCCAGCGGGTATTGGCCCTGGGTCACGCGATTGAAGAGCGGGCGGCGCGCGTCGCCCAGCACGGCGGGTAGCATCACCGAGTTCGGGTTGGCGGGATCAAAGAGGTTGCTGTCGTATCCCGGTGTGCTGGCCAGCGCCAGGACTTCACCCGTCTCGGGCTGGAGCACCACGATGGCGCCGACCAGGTCGCCCAGCGCCGCTTGAGCGGCCTGCTGCAACTCGAAGTCGAGGGTGGTATACACGTCCTCAGCCGATGTCACCGGGGCCTCCACCAGCCTGGTGATGATTTCGCCACCGGGGGAAACCAAGTACACCGCGCCTCCCGGCCGTCCAGACAGCCGCGCCTCCTGGGTTTGCTCCAGCCCGGCGGCTCCAACCCGCGCATCCCCCGGATAGCCCCGGACCGTGTAAGCGGCCAGAGTCTCGGGCGAGAGGGGGGCCAGGTAGCCCAGCGCCTGGGGCGCCAATCCGCCGAAGTAGTAGCGCGTGCGCAGGGGTGTGGCCACCACCCCTGCCAGATCCGAGAGTCCGTCCAGGTTCGGTTGGGCTTCACCCACGGGGAACTCGCCCAGGGGCACGTACCAGTCGCTCTGGGCAGATGCGATTCGGGCCTCGATCACCTCAGGCTTCAGACCGAGAAGCGGAGCGAGGCGGTCCACGAGCGCGGAGCCCTCCGTCATCTGCCCGGGCACGACCCCGACCGCCACCCAGTCAGACACGGCCACCAGCGCCCGGCCGCTCCGGTCATAGAGGCTGCCTCGCTCGGGCAACTGGTGATCGACATACAGCGTGTTGCCACCCTCTAGTTCAGGCAGGATGGCAGCCTGGCTCCAATCCACGGACCAACGACCGTCTCTGAAACTCAGGGTGAGTGATGACTCCCGGGTCAGCCCCCCGTGCAGGGCCGTCGTGAAGGTGACTCGAAAAGCGACCTGGCTGCGACGTCCTTCGGTGGTGGTGTCCAGCAGCACCGCTTGCACGCGGGTGGCACCGAGCGCGTCTGAGACCGTGCGGTAACGGTCTCGAAAGGCCTCCAGGTTCATGGCGCCTTGTCCGGCCGGCGAGAGCTGACCATACATCGTGAGGGTGTCGCCGGCCTCCCAGGCCTTGAGAAAACGCTGGGCGACGACTTCTGGCGGATCGGGCAACGCGGTCGTGATCCGTGGGGGTGGTAAGGTCGGCGTCAGGCTGTCTGGGGTGGCCTCCGGCGGAGCACACGCGCTCACCGCCAGGACAAGCACGAACGTCCAGCGACCGAGCTGCCGCTGGGCGTTCGTGCTTACTCTCCCTATCTGGGTGGCCAACGCCGCCTCACACCGTCGCCAGGATCACCAGGCCCATGGCGACGACGCCGGCGCCCAGGATCAGGCGGACGCCCTCCTTGTGGTGCAGGTTCCAGTGCGCCAGGCGGTTGAGGGTCGGCCGTGCTGAGGCGGCCACCAGGATCACGACCAAGGGCAGGATGAAGATCACGTTGTACAGGACCAGGTAGGCGTAGCCCAGGAGGGCGGTGGGCTGCAGGGCCAGCAGGCTGAGCACGCCCAGGTACACGGCGCCGCTGCACGGCACCGTGCACAGACCGATCAGGAAGCCACCCACGATCAGCGCCGGGACCGTGGCCTTCTTGGCGGACTGGCGCGCGATCAGGCCGACCTTGCCCGGGGCCTGGAGACGCCAGCCCAGGTCCGGCAGGAAGTAGTCCTTGAGCATCCACAGCCCGAACAGGATGGCCAGCAGCGCGCCCAGCCGCGCCGGCAGGTGCTCGCGCGTGAAGGCATCCAGGGTCGTGAGCAGCCCGACCCCCAGGGCCAGGTAGGTGAGCAGGATGGCGAGGATGTAAATGCTGCCCATGCCGAGCAGGCGGGCGCGGACCGCGCGCAGGTCCTGCTCCCCGGCTTGCAGCGTGGTGAGCATCGCCGTGATGAACAGCAGCAACACGGTGAAGGCGCACGGGTTGATGCCGTCGACGATCCCGGCGATCACCACCGCCGGCAGGGTAATTTGCGGCAGGTAGGCGCGCATGGCCTCCGAGGGCGCATTCGGGTGCCAGAAGCCGGTCAGGGCCACGGCGCCCAGGGCGACGATGGCCAGCAGCGAGAGGACCAGCAGGCGGCGGATGGGCGAGGTCGTCACGGCTAGCCTTCCACGATCAGGGTGCCCTGCATGGTCGGGTTGGCCCGGCCCCCGCAGCAGATGTCGCAGTAGTAGGTGTAGGTGCCCGGCTTATCGGGCGTGAAGGTCACCGCGTTGGAGCCTTCCGGGGGCGCGACCACGTTGAGGCCCAGTTCGTCCACGGCCCACTGGTGCTTGCCGCCGCCGTCCGTGTGGTGCTCGTTGTCCAGGCTGGTCAGCCGGACCGTGACCGGCTGGCCGACCTTCACCCGGATCAGGTTCAGGTCAAACCCGGCCATGTCCGCGGCCACATCGATTACTTTCCCGGCCAGCGGCGCCAGCTGCGGCCGGGCGAAGCCCGAATACAGGAGTGAGGCGGCCAGACCGAGGACGCCCACCACGATGACGGCAAACGCAACGACACGGAGTTGCTTCTGCCGGGCCAGGGCGCGTTGGCGCGCCTCCCGGGCTGCTTTGTTGGACATCGGTCTTTCTCCTATTGGGTTCTGGGGTGCCGGACGAGCGGGGGCCAGCACAGTCGCCAGGTCGAACTGGACGAGCCAGCCAGTGAGCGCCAGCGCCAGGCCGCCCGCCAGCGTGAGGCCAGAAATGGTCAAGGCAGCGTCCATCCAGAATCTCTCTGGGAAGAGGCGGATGAGCGTGTCCGCGGCGTTGAACATCCAGGTGCCGGGGGCAAAGAAGATCTGGTGGAAGGCCGTGAACCACAGGCGCCAGGCGACGATGGCCAGCAGGCCTATCGCGGCGACCAGGCCCGCCGAGAGCAGCCCACCGCGCTTGACGGCCACGGCCAGGGCGGGCCGCGTCTCCGGGCGCCAGGCCAGCGCCAGGCCAGCAATCACGGCCAGGGCCAGGGCAATCCGCCATGCCAGCCAGGTGCCCTGGTAAACGTCCTGCACGTCCTGCATGTGCTTGAGTTCGCGGGCGTTGTACAGGGACTGGCCATCAAGCCGTTGACCGGCGAGGGCCTCCAGCGGCTCGGCCTCACGCACGTAGCGGAAGTTGGCCGAGGCGTAAGCTAACCGTTGAACGGCCGTAAAGCCGAAGGGGTCTGGCGGGAAATCTGCCTTGGCGTATTCGTAGGCCAGATATTGATCGGTGACCAGCAACCGGACCGCGCCGCCGATGAGCACGAGCGGTACCGACAGAATGATCACCCAGGACAATAATCGGATAGACGGGGTCGGTAATTGCGCCGAAGACATGGCATCGTCCTGAAACTCAATCTGAGTTAGTCTAGCGAATCCCTCAGGCGGTGAGAGGCGTCAATCAGCGGGTCGGGCCGTAGGCCGTTTAGCGGGTGCCGCGCCAGGTAAACGGCGCGTGACGAGGCCAGGGTGAATTCGGTACGATAGAGCGTGTCAGTTTCTCATCCACCTCTCATCGCGGTCGCCGTGGGTGGTCGCTATCCGCTGGACCGCGCGGCCCTGGCGGCACTCCTGGAACGACTGCCCGGCCTGCGCATCGTCCCCCTCGACGCGTTTCCGCCGCCGCGCGTCCTGGTGTGGGCCAGTGGCCCGCAGCTTGCTGATGAATTGCCGGCCCTGGCATCGGAGACGGCCCTATTGCTCGTCGTCGCTGACGTGGAGCCAGGGCTGCTGTCAGGCGCAGCCGGGCTGTTCTCGAAGGACGAACCGCCGGAGGTCTTGGGCGCCGCCATCCGGCAGGTGGCGCGTGGAGAACAATACCTGAGCGCGTCGCTCGCCATCGCGCTGCTCAAGCGACCGCCGGCCGGGATATCCGCGACAGACTTTGATCCAGGCACACTGACGGAGCGCGAACGTGAAGTGCTGGTGTTGCTCGGCGACGGTTTGACCAACAAGGCCATCGCCGCCCGGCTATACCTCAGCGTGCGCACTGTAGAAGGCCATCTTGCCAATCTGTATACACGCCTGGGCGTCCACTCCCGCATCGAGGCCGTTTTGATCGCAATGCAAAGCGGGCTCGCCTCCCCGATCAAGTAGTTTTACCTGCCTCCCCTGCGCCGCCTGGCGCTTACTCTCAACCGGCCTGCCGCGCTATCCTGCCAACGATGAATACATCCGCAATCTCCCGCCTGGCTGTTCTGGGCACCCTCTCGGAGCTGCATCGCCAACCGATTGCTTACGACCTGGCCTGCCTGCGGCGTCTGGTCACCGAAGCTGCACCCGACATCCTGTGCGCCGAGATCACGCGCGAGGCCTGGGAGGCCGGGGACCCATCCCAAACGCCCGTCGAAGTGCGCGAGGCCCTGGCCCCGGTCGAGGCCGCCACCGATATCGTCCTCGTCCCGGTCGCGCCAACCCCACGGCAGTATGCCGACTTCGCTCCGGAGGCTGGGTGGCGACGACAGGTGGTCAAGGTGTTTGACCATCTGCTGCAATGGGGGCAGCGCCGGGCCAATCGGCCCGAAACGATCAACGGTCTCCTGTTCGGCGCCTTCTGTCACACGGTCTGCTGGCTGATCGAGAGGACCTGGACGATGGATGAGCGGCTGGCGTGGGAAGCTCAGAACCAGGCCATTGGAGACAACATCCTCCAGGCCGTGCGCCGCGATCCGGGCCGCCGGGTCCTGGTGGCCGTGCAGTGCCAGCGCCTTCACCGGCTCGTCCCATTGCTCCACGCCCACGCTGACATGATCGAGATCGTGAACTACCAGGTTCTTTAGGCAGGCAGTTATCATGACGACCAACTTGACCGTCTTCAAACTGATCCGTGGACCCCCGATGCGCTGGGCTTTTGAATATCGTGCCAACGGTCATCGACGCCGTTATGCCTGAGTAGCTTGTATGGGCGGCGCTGCCCCTGCCGGCGGGCCGGCGGTGGTTTGGCGTTGGCCTGGGCCTGTATCACACTGAAAAGGACGCCGCCTGAAGACGGTCGCAGTCGATCAGAAGGAAGGCCGCCATGGACGCACAGATCGTCCTCAAACTGATGAATGTCCTCAGGCGGCTTCGCCAGCACGAGCGCTGGACGCGCCCGCAGCTCGAAGCCCATCAGGCCGGGGCGCTGCGTCGTCTACGAGAGTACGCCTACGCTCACTCGCCCTTCTATCGGAAGTTCCACCAGGGCCTCACCGACCGCCCGCTGAACGAATTACCGGTGCTCACCAAGACGATGCTGATGGAACACTTCGATGAAGTGGTGACGGATCCGGCCATTCGGCTGGAGACGGTACGCGAGTTCGCGGCGAGAAATACAGAAGACCGGCTCTATCTCGATCGCTACCGGGTGAGTGCGACCTCGGGCAGCAGCGGCCAGCCGGGCTTCTTCCTGTTCAACGAGCCAGAGTTCCTGACCATGATCGCGTCCTTCGCCCGCGGGCAGGAATGGTCTGGCGCGACGGTCAACCTGCTGCGCCGGCGCAAGATGGCGACCGTCGCCTCGATCAGCCCCTGGCACATCTCGTCGCAGGTCAGCGCGACCGTGCAGAGCTGGTGGACGCCGTCCATCCGGGTGGCCGCCAGCGAGCCCCTGGAACGCATTGTCCAACGGCTCAACGAGTGGCAGCCGCATATCCTGATTGCTTACGCCTCCATGGCCCGCATCCTGGCCGAAGAGCAACTGGCTGGGCGACTCCGGATTCACCCCGAAAAGACGTTCACCAGCTCGGAGGTGCTCACGGACGAGACGCGTCGGCGGGTGCAAGCTGCCTGGGGCGACGAGCCATACAATCAATATGGTGCGACAGAGACGGCCGACATCGCCGCCGAGCAACACCACTGCCGGCGCATGCACCTGTTTGAGGACCTGGTGCTGGCCGAAGTAGTGGACGAGCACTATCGCCCCGTGCCGCCTGGCGTCTACGGGGCCAGGCTGCTGGTCACGACTCTGTTTAGCCGGACCCAGCCGCTCATCCGTTACGAAATCAATGACAGTCTGCGGCTGGCGACCGCGCTCTGCGACAGCCACCTTCCCTTCGCCGTCCTCGAAGGTATCCAGGGGCGTGTCGAAGATGCGCTATTACTCCCTTCGCAGGCCGGCGATCGCGTGGCCATCCAGCCACTGGTCTTCAACCGCATCATGGACATCTTACCGGTGAGTGGATGGCAGGTGATCCAAGACGCCGACGACGGATTGACCGTCCTGGTGAGTGGTGTTCGCGATGGCCTCCTGGACACGACCGTCGCAGACCAACTGGCCCAGGAGATAGCGGCTCATGGCGCCCGTGTCCCGCGCATCACGGTTCAACGCGTGCCCGTGATCCCCAAGACCTCGTCCGGCAAAGCGCCGCTCATCAAGGCGCGCCGCCCGGTGTGACCATAAGCGAAACGGGCCAACGCGTGCGAGTTCACTTTCAGGATCGGGCTCGCCTGGAGACTGCGATGAACGACATTGTGATTGCGGCTAAGGGTCTGGCCAAGACCTACGGCAACCGCTGGAGGCAGGTCAAGGCCGTGCGGGGCCTCGACCTGGACGTGCGCCGGGGCGAAATCTTCGGCCTGGTTGGGCCGGACGGCGCCGGCAAGACCACGACGCTGCAAATGCTGTGCGGCCTGCTGCGCCCCAGCGCCGGGCGAGCGACCGTGGCCGGGGTGGACGTGGCCGCCAGCCCGTCGGCCCTGGGCGGGAAGATCGGCTACATGTCCGAAGGCTTCACGCTGTACGGCTCGCTCAGCATCCGTGAAAACCTGGACTTCTTTGCCGACCTCTACCACCTACCACCCGAAGAGCGCGAACGCCGTATCACCGATCTGCTCCGCTTCGCCCGGCTTGAACGCATCGCCGACCGCCGGGCCGAGCACCTCTCCGGCGGCATGAAGAAGAAACTGGCCCTGGCCTGCGCGCTCGTCTATTCACCGCAGGTCTTGTTCCTTGACGAGCCGACCACCGGCGTGGACCCGGTCAGCCGCCGCGACTTCTGGCTGCTGCTCAACGACTTCCTGGCGCAAGGGATCACCATTTTGGTGACGACGCCGTACATGGACGAGGCTGAACGCTTCCATCGGGTGGCGCTGATGCACCAGGGCGAGATCGTCGCCTGCGACACACCCGCGGCCCTCAGGGCGAGTTTGAAGGGCGATATGTTCGACCTGCTGGCCCTGCCGCAGCGTGCAGCCGTGAGCCGGCTCCGCGCTCTCCCAAATGTCTCGCACGTGCAGGTCTTTGGCGAGCGTGTGCATTTGCTGATGGAACAGCCGGAGGGCGCTCTGCCCGTGCTGCAAACTGAGATGAGCGCCGCTGGTATCCGCCTCTCCGATGTGCGCCGCGCAACGCCCAGCCTCGAAGACGTGTTCGTGGCGACACTGGAGTCGCGCGCGGCGGATGGCCGCCGGGCGGCCCCCACTGCGGGTGGCATTGCACTCGCGGCGAATAATAAGCAGGCGAAACCTGTGACGCGTGATGCGGATTACGCCATACGCCTCTCCAGCCTCACCAGAAAATTCGGCGACTTCACGGCAGTGGATCGCCTCTCCCTGGACGTGCGCGCAGGTGAGGTCTACGGCTTCCTCGGCCCGAACGGCAGCGGCAAGACGACGACCCTCCGTATGTTGTGCGGCCTGCTGCCGCCCACCGCCGGAAGCGGCACGGTGGCCGGGCGCGATATCGTGCGCGAGCAGACACAGATCAAGCCCGACATCGGCTACATGTCACAGAAGTTCTCGCTCTACAACGACCTGACGGTCGAAGAGAACCTGGACTTTTACGGCGGTGTGTACGGCGTGCCCGGCAGCCGGCTGGCCTCACGCAAACGCTGGGCGCTGGAGATGGCCGGGCTGGTGGGCCGCGAACGGGCCATGACGCGCGCCCTCTCCGGCGGGTGGAAGCAGCGCCTGGCCCTGGGCTGCGCCATCCTGCATGAGCCACGTATCTTATTCCTGGACGAGCCGACTTCAGGCGTTGACCCGCTCTCGCGCCGCGCCTTCTGGGACCTGATTTACGAACTGGCCGGGCGTGGGGTAACGGTGTTCGTGACGACGCATTACATGGACGAGGCCGAGCACTGCGGGACGCTCGGGCTGATCTACTCCGGGCGCCTGATCGCCACCGGCAGCCCGGCGAGCCTGCGCGAGAATATGCGCGCGGGTGAAATGCTCGAAGTGGCCTGCCCTGAACCCGTCCGCGCCCTACGGGCCATGCAGAAGATGGACGGTGTGCTCAGCGCCGGGCTGTTTGGCGACCGGGTTCACGTCCTCGTCGAGGATGCGGCCCGCCTGGTGCCCGAAATTCAAGCCGCCTTTGCCGCCGAGGGCCATGCCGCGCACCGCGTCGCGCCCATCCCGTTCTCGCTCGAAGACTTGTTTGTGGTCTTCATCGAAATGGAAGAAAGCCGGAACAGTGGTCAGTGGGTAGTCGACAGTGATCAAACTCTGCTCACTGCGAAGCATCCCTTCGAGACTACCCACTGATCACTGCGCACTGATCACTGCTCGCTGTCCACTGACCACTATGTTTACCCGTACCCTCGCCGTCCTGCGCAAGGAAAGCCGCGAAATCCTGCGCGACCCGTACACGCTCGGCATCGCGCTGGTGCTGCCGCTCATCATGCTCTTCCTGTTCGCCTACGGCGTGAACACGGATGTCAAGAACATTCAGATGATCTTGCTCGATCTCGACCGCACCGCCGCCAGCCGCGCGTACGCGCAGGCGTTCGTCAACTCCGGCTACTTCCGCATCGCCGGCGCGGTGAACGATTACGACGCTATTGCGGAGGCGCTGGGCCGCGACACGGCGGATGTGGCCCTGGTGATCCCGCCCGGTTTTGGCGCCGCCCTCAGCGCAGGCCGGACTGCCGAGGCCCAGACTCTGCTCGACGGTTCCTACACGCCCTTTGCCCAGGTGACGCAAGCCTACGTCAACGCCATCAACGCCGCCTACGGCGGGCGCGTGCTGGCCGAGTTTGTCGAAAGCCGGACGGGGCAAACGCTGGATCAATCCGGGCCGGTCGCGGTCAATGCCCGCGTGCGCTACAACCCGACGCTGGAGAGCGTGAATTCGACTGTGCCCGGCCTGTTCGGCGTGATCCTGATGGCCTTCCCACCGCTGCTTTCGGCGCTGGCCATCGTGCGTGAGAAGGAACGCGGCTCGATCCAGCAAGTCTACGTCTCACCCATTCGCCCGGTCGAATTGGTGCTCGGCAAACTGATCCCTTATGGCGTGATTGCCTTCCTCGAAATGCTGTTGGTACTGACGGGCGGCGTGTTCTGGTTCGGCGTCCCGTTCCGCGGCAGCCTGCCGCTATTCCTCATGGCCGCGACGTTGTACGTGCTTTGCACTGTCGGCATTGGCCTGCTCGTCTCGACCCTCGCCCGCACCCAGGTCGCGGCGATGCTGCTCGCCATCGTGCTAACCATCATGCCCGCGATGCTATTCTCCGGCTTCATCTTCCCGGTGCACACCATGCCAACGCCGATGCAGGCTTATGCCAATGTCTTCCCAGCGCGTTACTTCATTGATATCTCGCGCGCCATCGCGCTCAAGGGACAAGGACTTGAGACCATCGCCCCGGCCATGGGCTTTCTGGCGCTCTACGCGGCGGGGCTGGTCGCGATTTCCGCCTTACGCTTCAAGAAACGGATTGGCTGATATGAACGGCCGGCTGCGTTCGCTTATTCGGAAGGAATTCACCCAGACCCTGCGCGACCTCCCGATCGTGTTCCTGGTGTTGTATTCGTTCGCCGAGATCGTGCTGTGCGGTTGGGCGCTGACGATGGACGTGAAGCATACCCCCACCGCGGTGCTCGACCGGGACAACTCGCCCGCCAGCCGCGCCCTGGTCGAGCGCTTCCGCCAGGCCGACTCGTTCAAGGTGGATTTCTATCCGGTGGACGAGGCTGAACTTGACCGGCTGCTCGATTCTGGCCAGGCCGCGCTCGGCCTGATCATCCCACCCGACTTCGGCCGGGATCTGGCCGGGGGCCGGCCGGTGAGCATTCAGGTCCTGGCCGACGGCACGCAGTCGAACCCGGCGCTGCTCTCCCTGGGTTATGTGACCCAAATCGTGCGGCGCTACTCAACGGGGATTGAAGTAGAGCGGCTGAACAGATCCGGGATGGCCGTGGTCAATGGTCTGCCGTCCATCGTCAATAACGTTCGGGCCTGGTACCTGCCGGAGATGCGGTACATCCATTTCAACATGGTGGCGATGGTGGCGCTGTCCGTCGTGATGCTGGGCACGTTGCTGGCCGCGGCGGCCATCGTGCGCGAGAAGGAGGCCGGCACGCTGGAGCAGTTGATGGTCACCCCGATCCGCCCCCTGGAGCTCACCCTGGCCAAGGTAATCCCGATGGTGGCGCTGGAGATTGCGGGGCTGGGGATCGGCGTAACGCTGGGCTTTGTGGTCTTCGGTGTGGCCCCGCATGGCGACGCGCCTGCTGCATTGGCGCTGTTCTTCGCGCTCTCCACGCTCGCCTTTCTCGCCAGCGCCGGCATCGGCATCTGGATTGCGACCGTCGCCCGGAACCTGCTGCAAGCGTTGTTGATCGCGTTCTTCGTCCTGTTTCCCATGATGTTCCTTTCCGGCACGATCACGCCGGTGACGGCGATGCCCGACTGGCTGCAATGGATTTCGTTCGTCAGCCCGATGCGGCACTACCTGTCATTGGCCCTCAGCCTGTTCCTCAAGGGTGCCGGTCTGAGTGTGGTCTGGCCCCACGCCGCAGCGCTGGCAGTCTTCACCGCCGCCATCCTGGGGATCGGGCTGGCGCGGTTCAGACGCAGTTTGATGTAGAAGGAGCAACCCATGAAACACAGAAACCTCATCATCGCGGTGGTGCTTGTCCTTGTGGCCGCTGGAGGCGGCGGGTGGTGGCTGTCACAGGCCGGCGCGGCAGCAGAGGCGCCGCCGCTGGAAGCCACCGGTGTGATCGAAGCGCGCCAGGTTGGCGTCGCCCCGGAAACCGGCGGCAAGGTCGTCGAAGTTCTGGTTGAGGAGGGGCAGCAGGTCACGGCCGGCCAGCCGCTGGCGAGACTGGATGACTCGTTGCTCAGCACTCAGCGCGCTCAGGCCGAAGCCGCGCTGCGGGCAGCACAGGCGAACCTGGCCCTGTTGAAAGCCGGCGCCACCGGCGATCAGATCAACGCGGCCGAGGCACAACTGGCGGGGGCCCAGGCTAACCTCCGCATGGCTCAGGCGGCGCTCGAGGCCGCAACGAACGGGACGCGCCCAGAGGATCTGGCCGCCATGCGCACCCATCTCGAGCTGGCCCGGGCCGAATACTACGGCCTGACGGCCAGCTTCGCTGCCGATCAAATCGAAAAAGTGCGCGCAGCGCTGACGACGGCGGAGGGCAACCTGTCGGAAGCGATGGCCCGGCGCGATGAACTGGCACAGGATACGCGCAACCCGGCCTCCGTCATCGCCGCGGCCGTGGCCGCTGTCGCAGATGCCCGAGCGGCAGCGGACGCAGCCAGACAGGCCTACGGAGCGGCCAAGGATGAGTCGCAACCATACTATTCACAACTTGAGCTGGCGCGCTTGAACTGGGAGGTGGCCCAGGCCAATGCAGCGCAGGCTCAGGCCCGGCTTGAAAGCCTGAAGGACGACGCGCGCACGACCCCGGAGGCGCTTGACGCCGCCGAAGCAACGCTCAACGATGCGCAGGACCAGGCGGAGACGGCCAAGGCCGCCTATGATACGCTGACTTCCGGCACGTCTGCGCCTCGCCTGGATGCCGCCTGGGCCGAAGTCCTGCGGGCGCAATCTCATCTGGCCACGTTCAGTTTGGTTGGGCAGCGTGCGGGCGGAGCCGGTGTTGCCAGTGTGCCGCTCTCGGTGGAGACCCTGCTGGCGCAGATAGACGCGGCGACGGCGCTGCGCGACACGGCGGCGGCCAATCTCGCCTCGCTCCGGAATGGCGCGCGCGCCGAAGTGATGGACGCCGCGCAGGCGCAGGTGGATGCGGCCCAGGCCCAGCTAGACGCGCTGGATCTCCAACTCGAGAAACTCAGCCTGACAGCACCGTGGGATGGCGTGGTGCTCAGCCGCAACGCCGAGGTCGGGCAGACCGCCCTGCCCGGTGGGACACTCCTGGAGATCGGGCGGCTGAGTTCATTGGAGCTGATCGTCTACCTGCCCGAGGAGCGCTTCGGGCTGGTGACGCCCGGCCAGGCGGCCCGTGTGCGCGTGGACGCTTACCCGGATCGCGTGTTTGCGGGCACGGTGTTGCGGATGGCCGACGAGGCCGAGTTCACGCCCACCAACGTGCAGACGAAGGAGGACCGCTCGCGGCTGGTGTATGCCGTGGTCATCGGGCTGGAGAACCCTGACCTGGCGCTCAAGCCCGGGATGATTGCCGAGGTGACGTTCGAGCCGTGACGATCCACCTCTCGTCGGCATCGGAGGTCCGTATGTCGGTTGACATCCCCTCACAGCGAGCATGCTTCGCTTGTGGATACGAAGGAAAGCGACCATGTTTACCGTCGAAGCCGTTCGCAAGACTTTCACCGGGTGGGCGCCCTTTTACGACGCGACCCACGCCTGGACACTGCCCTTCCGGCGCGAAGCCCGGTTGGCGCTCGGCGCGCAGCGCGGTGACCGCGTCTTGGAGGTCGCCTGTGGCACCGGCCTGAACTTCGCCCACCTGCGCGAACTCGTGGGGGATGAAGGCCAGGTCGTCGGCGTGGACCTGACCCCGGCGATGCTGGAGAGAGCACAGCGTCGGATTGCGCGGCACGGCTGGAAGAACGTCGAAGTCCGCGAGGCGGATGCGGCGCAGTTGCCCTTTCCGGAGGCCTCGTTCGACAAAGCCATCTGCACGTTCGCGCTGAACATCATCCCGAACGATGTACGTGCGATTGAAGAGATCAGACGCGTCCTGGCGTCGGGCGGGCGCTTCGTCTCGCTGGAGATGGGAGCGCGCGTTCACGCCGTGCCGGGCTGGCTCAAGCCACTGGCCGGCATCTGCGCGGTGGACATGAGCCGCCAGACTCCGGACGAACTGCGGCGCGGCTTCGGCGCTGTACAAGTGCGGCAATACGGGATGGGGATGTTCTTCATCGCAACGGCAACGAAGCGATGAGATGCCTGTGATTACCCGAACAGTCTGCTCACCGTCTCATTAATCGTCGCCAATATCCAGCTCGGCCACAGGCCGGTGAGCACCATCAGAGCCAACAGGGGCGTCACGGCCAGCGTCTCACGCCAGCCGATCTCGTCCAGCTGTGCCCGGCGAGGATTCAGCGGGCCGAGCAGCACCCGCTGGATCATCCACAACAAATAGGCGCCCGTGAAGAGCAGGCCTAGCGTTGCCAGCGCCGTGACGAGGGTGAACACCGGCCACGCGCCCCGGAAGAGCAGGAATTCACCCACGAACCCGTTCAGCCCGGGCAGGCCCAAGCTGGCGAGCGCCGAAAACAATAGGATGCCGCCATACGCCGGGACGATGACGCCCAGTCCGCCGAATTCGCGCAAGTCCCGCGTGTGCGCGCGTTCATATATCACGCCGACGAGCAGGAACAGGGCTGCCGAGGTGAGGCCGTGATTGAACATCTGCAAGACCGCGCCGTTGCCAGAGACCACGGCGGAGTCAGTCAGATCGGGGCGGCCATAGGCGGCGGCCACGACGGCGATCCCGAGCACGATCAGGCCCATGTGATTCACTGATGAATACGCCACCAGCCGCTTGAAGTCCGTCTGCGCCAGCGCGGCCAGCGCGCCGAATACAATGGCGGCCAATGCCAACAGCGCGATAAGCGGGGCGAACCGGGCGGACTGTTCGGGAAAGAGCGGCAGCAGGATGCGCAGGAAACCATACCCGCCCAGTTTGAGCAGGACTCCGGCCAGGAGCATGCTGCCCGCCGTAGGGGCCTCGGTGTGCGCGTCGGGCAGCCAGGTGTGAAACGGCCAGATGGGAACTTTGATGGCCAGGCCGAGGAAGACGCCCCAGAAGGTAATCGCCTTCGCCGTCTCCGCACTCAGGCCGAATAGCCCGCGGTCGAAGGCCGGCCAGGCGCGGGCCGCATTCACCAGGTCAAAGGAGCGCAGGTTGAGCCCGATCACCTGGAAGGCCAGCAGCATCGCCAGGCTGCCGGCCATGGTGTATAGCATGAACTTCATGCTGGCATAGTCACGGTTCTCGCCGCCCCACAACATGATCAGGAACATCATCGGCAGCAGCGTGAACTCAAAGAAGATAAAAAAGATGATCAGGTCGAGCGCGACGAAGGTGCCTAGCATCGCGGTCTCGAGGACGAGGAACAGCACGAAGTACATCTTCACACGCTCGGAGATGCTGAAGGAGATCAATGCTGCAAGCGGCGCGAGCAGCGCTGTCAGCAGCACCAACGGCAGACTGATCCCATCCACGCCTACGTGATAGCTGATCCCGAGCACGGTGTACCAGGGGGTAAACTGCTCGAACTGGTAACCCGGCTGTCCTGGCTGGAAGCGGGCCCAGGCCCAGCCGGCCAAGCCCAGCGGCACCAGTGTGGTGAGAAAGGCAATCCAGCGGATAACACCCTTCTCGCCGTCGGGCAGCACCACGACGAGGGCTGCGCCGATCAGGGGCGAGAAGACCATCAGGCTGAGCAGATTACTGGAGGCGAAGTCCGTCATTGAGGCCTCCCGAGCAGATCAACGGACGAGCACCAGCAGGATGGCGCCCAGCACGATGACGATCAGCAGTGAGAAGGCCAGATAGTGCTGCACGCGTCCCGTCTGGATAAGGCGCAATTCGCGGCCCAAACGCTTGGCGCCTTCGCCCAGCAGGTCACTGGACCCGTTCACGATGTATCGGTCAAACAAACGGTTGAGCTCGCTCCACCGCCGGTTGAGGCGCGCGACGGTGTGCAGGAGTCCATCAATCGCACCACGGTCAACCGAGTCAGACACCCAACCCGCCAGGGCCACGACGGGCTGTACGATGACGGCCGTATACAGCTCGTCGACGTAGTATTTGTTCTTGAGCAGTGTGTGGAGGCCGCCGAGCGCAGCGATGAGCGGGTCCGGCTGTCCGGCTTTCAACGGCCGGCGTCCGTACAGCAGCCAGGCCACACCCCAGCCGGTCAACGAGAGCGCCACCGAGAAGCCCATCACGCCAATGCTCAGTCGCGCCTCGCCATAGTGCTCGCTCACAAACCGCAGCAGCCAGTTGTGGCCGAGCAGCGGGCCCAGCACCGCAAACTCTTCCGGAACGCCCACGAACCCGGCCAGCGCCGCGAAGGCCGCCAGCACCAGCAGCGGCAGGCTGATGGCCCAGCCTGTCTCGTGGGCGTGTTCGGCTGCCGAAGTCCGCGGCTCGCCGCCGAACACGAGGAACATCTGCCGCCCGGCGTACAGCGCGGTCAGGAAGACCGAGGCCGAAAGCATCAGCCAGACGTAGAACCCCCACGAGGCCACGCCGGACACGCGGTAAGCTTCAAATGCCCCACCGAGAATCGCGTCCTTGCTCCAGAAGCCGGCAAAGGGCGGGATTCCCGTGAGGGCGAGTCCCCCAGCCATGAACGCGACGAACGTGCGCGGCATGCGCCGCCGCAGGCCGCCCATATTGAGCATGTCCTGGGGATTCAGATGTTGATACGTCACGTGCGCCCCATGTTCGACGCCGTGGATGACCGATCCGGCGCTAAGGAATAGCAGAGCCTTGAAGACGGCGTGCATCAGCAGGTGGAAGAGGGCAGCGAAATACGCACCCACGCCCAGGGCGGCGATCATGTATGCGAGCTGGCTGATGGTCGAGTACGCCATCACGCGCTTGACATCGTCCTGCGCGAGCGCGATGGTCGCGGCGAAGAAGGCCGAGAACCCGCCAATGAGAGCCATCGCCGGAAGGGGTGCTCCCCCGGCCGTCAGCAGGGGCAGAACGCGGATGACCAGATAGACACCGGCCGAGACCATGGTGGCGGCGTGGATCATGGCGCTCACGGGCGTCGGGCCTTCCATGGCATCCGGCAGCCAGACGTGCAGCGGGAACTGCGCGGATTTGCCGACCGTCCCGGCGAAGATCAGCAGCCCAGCCAGCCCGGCCACCGAGAGACCCTGGATCACTGACGGCGTCGCGCCCAACATCGCCAGAGTCGAAGAGCTCAACAGTGTCTCAAAATCCAGCCGCCCGGTCTGGCTGTACAGATTCACGATGCCGAGGAGCATCAACACGTCGCCGATGCGGGTGGTCATGAATGCTTTCATCGCCGCGCGGCAGGCGGACGGCTTCTCAAACCAGAAGCAGATGAGCAGGTACGAGCACAGGCCCATGATTTCCCAGAACACAAACAACGCCAGCAAGTTATCCGCGACCACCAGGCCGAGCATGCCGGTGGCGAAGAGCGAGAGATAGGCGAAGAAGCGGCTGTAGCGCGGGTCGCCGCGCATATATTCCGTGCTGTAGATGAAAATCAGCAGGCAGGTCAGTGTGACCATGAAGAGCATCACGGCCGCGAGCGGGTCCACCAACACCCCAACGCGAAGCCAGGTCTCAAACTGGCGAAAGGGTAGCCAGGCCAACGATGAGCCGACCGGTTCTTCAGCCAGCCGCCCGCTGAGCACGCCGCTCCAGAAGACAACCTGAGCGAGCACAAACGAGACGCCCATCATCCCAATGGCCAGCGTGTGGCTGAATGCCCGCCAGCGATAGGTGAACAGGATGATGAGCGCGAAGGCCAGAAAAGGAGGGAGCGGGATAAGCCAGACCAGGGAATGCAGGTTCATCTCGTGTTCCCTATCAGCGTGAGGCCACCAGGAAGTAGCCCAGCACCAGCACGGCGCCGAACACGAACCAGAGTGCATATCGGCGCACGTAGCCGGACTGCGCCAGGCTCAACCACCTGGCGAGGTCACCCGACAAAGCCGCCGTCCGGTCAATGCCCGGGTCGACGAGCCGCCGGTCCAGCGCTCCGAAGACTTGGGTCAAGGCTTGATAGGGCCGCACAATCCAGACCCCATAGAGTTCATCCACGAAGTACTTCCGCTCCAGCACCCTGTACAGCCGGCCGAGGACACGCCCCAACGGATCGGCCTCCCTGGCGAGTAGTGGCCGGCGGCCATACAGCGCCCAGGCCGCGGCCCAACTTGCCGCCGTGAGCCCCACTGAGGCCGCCGCAACGTTCATTTCAAAAGGCGGCGCCTCACCGCCGAGAAAACGCGTGAGCAGGTGGATAGGCGGCGCGTTCACGATCCCGCCAACGCCGACCAGTATGGCCAGGGCGATGAGCGGCCCCGTCATCACGCGTGGGCTTTCGTGGGGGTGATAGGCACGGCTGCGTTGTTCACCCGCAAATACCAGATATAGTTGCCGGAAGATGTAGAAGGCCGTAACGCCTGTCGCGACCAGCAGGAGCACGAAAACACCCATGTCCTTCCTGGACGCTTCGGCGATGATCCCGTCTTTGCTCCAGAAGCCGGCGAAGGCCGGCACGCCTGCCAACCCCAGGCCGCCGATGATGAAGGTGGCGAACGTGATTGGCATGGCCCGGCGCAACCCCCCGAGGCGGCGCATGTCGCCCTCGTTGCCACAGCCGTGCATCACCGAACCTGCGCTTAGAAAGAGCAGCGCCTTGAAGAAGGCATGGATGATCAGGTGAAAGAGCCCGGCGATGTAGCCGCCCAGCCCAACTGCGGCGATCATGTAGCCGAGCTGGCTGATGGTTGAGTAGGCCATCACCTTCTTCATATCCCACTGCGCGATGGCGATCGTGGCGGCGAACAGTGCGGTCACACCGCCGGTCCAGGCAATGATGGATTGAGTCAGTGGCGCCAGGTCGAAGAGCGCCTGGCTGCGCGCGATCAGGTACACCCCAGCGGTCACCATCGTGGCCGCATGGATGAGGGCCGAGACCGGAGTCGGCCCCGCCATCGCATCCGGCAGCCAGATGAACAGCGGGATCTGGGCGCTCTTTCCCGTGACACCCATGAACAGGAGCAACGTGATGGCCGTAACCACGGGTGCGCCCGCGCGGAATGTCGCCTTGGCATTGGAGAACACTTCGGCGTAACGCAGGCTATCGAAGGTCCAGAAGATCAGAATGAGGCCCAACAGAAAAGCGACATCACCCACGCGATTGACGATGAACGCTTTTCTCGCCGCCACCACGTTGTTCAGGTCCTCGAACCAGAAACCGATGAGTAAGTACGAACACAGCCCCACCAGCTCCCAGCCGATGAAGAGCAGCAGATAATTGTCGGCCAGCACCAGCACCAGCATCGCCGCAACAAACAGATTAAGATAGATGAAGAAGCTCCGGAAGCGGGGATCGCCCCCCATGTACCCGATGGCATAGATGTGGATAAGCGTTCCGACGCCGGTCACCACCAGGCTCATCGTCGTGGCGAGCGCGTCTACTTTCAGGGTCACCGGGATGGTCAACGTTCCGATCCTCAACCACTCCCAGAGCATGACCTCGCCGCCCTGCGGCTCGCGCAGCAGGGTGTCCAGCATCGTCACCGCCACGGCGAACGACGCTGCGACGGCGCTGCAGGCCACCCTCCCTATCCACTTCTCGTCTCGCCGGCTGCCAAGAGTAAGATTGATGAGAAGGCCAAGGATCGGGAAAAGCAAAATCAGCGGGACAATTGTGAACGGTGGCATGGCCCCAGTTCCGCAGATCGTGCAAATCGTCTACTTCAATCGAACGACGCGTCCGGAAGATAGTGACAATGCAGGCGCGCCATAAACTTACACGCTGTAAGATTTTTAGTCTACACTGACTCCCTCATCGGCGCAACTGATTGTGCGCGGACAATTCCGGCGATCTGGTTATGGATGACGGGTGAGGCGTGAAAGCGCGTTGTCGGGGACTGTCTTCTGCAGGTGAGCGATGGCTCTTGAGCAGAGTGTGCTCACGAACGGGAATGCTTCGCAGCACAGGCAAAGGTCCGTGACCGTCTGCAATCGACCAATTTTCACGGGTCCAGAAAGACCGGGGGACGACGCCCGCGCCAGCCAGGGCACGAAGACGAGATCGTTACCGGCGCGGAAGTGATATTTCTGACCGTCGATCGTCAGCACGTCCTCGCGCACGGCGCGGTATACCGGCGGGTGTGGGCTCAGGTAGCCGAAAGTGCCCTTGGGCCAAAGCACGCCGGTGTGCACCAGGCGGAGGATCTCACGCGCAAGCGCCAGCTCTTCAGCGGCCCAGCAGTGATTACGCATGACGTGGGCCTGAATGTCGTGCTTCAGCTGGCCCAGCCGTTTCCGTTTCGCGTAAAGGTGCCGGGCGACCGGGTCGGTAAACAGCCAGAGATTGTTCCGTCTCAGCTCGCAATTCACGCTCGGGGCGTCACTGGGCAAGCGAAGCTGGTCGCTGAGTTGGGACCTGAGGACGTCGTACATCCTGAACGCCTCGTCTTCTGACCACTGTCACTGGTAATAATGGACGGGCCCGAACACAAACTGCGTTCGGGCCCGTCCGGTCGAGGCCCTGACGTCGCCGACGATGCTCTACAGTGAAGCCGTTTTTTGGGAGAGACCCTACCAGGGTAGGGTAGCGGCGAAAGTTCGGCTCGCCCTGGCCTTCGGTCCGGCTTAGGCAGCCACTCCACCCACGCCGCCAGACCTATGCCGCGTGAATGTTGTCGATGGTTCCGCGTAAAGGGAAGGGCATCGTCGAGGCTGCAATGGCTACACTTTCACGGTACTGCAACTCCTGCCGGCACACAAGCGCCATTTGGCGCGTACAAGGTGTAGCTCATTGAACGCTAATGTGGCGTCCTTGTGACGGGCGCACACTACATTCGCCGGCGCACGTCCCTCATTGCATCAGACCAATTGCCGCACAACATGGCGCCTGGGTTATCCACGGCCTCATCGCGTTCCATGCGGCATTGAAAGACCAGGTCGTCGCCCACGCCGAAGCAATAGATTCTCCCGGCCACCGAGAGCACGCCCTCGCGCTGGGCGCGGTAGATCGTGGGGTGCGGGCTGCGGAACCAGTAGGTGCCCTTGTCGGCGATGGCGCCTTCGCGCAGCAACTGGCGGATCTCAGACTTGTACTCCAGCTCCTCGGGCTGCCAGGGGCCGCCGCGCATGACCTCGTAGTGGATGTCGCGTTCGAGGCGCTTCAATCGACCCTGGCGGGTGTACTCATCGCGAGCGTCCGGGTCGGTGAATGCCCAGACGTCGTTCGGGTCAGGGTCGGGGCCGTCAGGGGTGGTGTCAGTACGCGAAACATATTGGGGATGCCGAACAGTGCTTTGAGCAGATCGGACATCGGTCAGACCTCCATACCTTTCATCCGGCCCATCATCGCGTCGGCCATCTCGCCGCACAGGCGCTGCACGCGCTCGGAGGCGAAATCGCCGATGAGGATGGGATCGTCGAGTTCGAAGCGGTCGCGCGTCATCGGGCAGGCCCAGACGAGCTCCTACCCTTTGCGAAAGGGGAAGCGGTGTCCGCCGAGGGTCAGTTCGCCCTCCTGCCGGGCGCGATAGATGGGCGGGAAAGGGGAGAGCGCCCAGAAGGAAGCCAGCTTGCGGATGATGCCGTCGCGTTCCAGCCGGTCGAGTTCGTGTTTGCATTCGCGGTCGCGGTCGCTCCACGTCCCGCCGCGCAGCACTTCGTAGCGGATGTCGTGCTCGAGTTTGTCCAGCGTGCCGTTGTACTCAAAGCGCGCGCGGGCCACGGGGTCGGTGAACAGCCAGAGATCGTCCACCTCGGTCGGGCCGGGCATGAACTGCGCGCCGCAGTACGGGCAGGTGATGGGCTTGCCGTACGTCCCGTCCCACTCCAGCGGCGCGCCGCAGTTGGGACAGTTGAGTTTCGTCAGGCTGATGGGCATAGCCGATCCAATCGCTTACCATGGTAAGCCGCACAGCCTGATAGCGTTAGCGCCGTTTAGCCGGTTTTCAAACAGGCACAATGGCGTGTTGATCTACCCGCCGCTGTTGCAGGCGACCGGGCCGCGTCGAGCACGCGGAATGGCGTATTGACGAGTTCGCGGCAAGCCGTTAATTTAGGCACAACTAAATGATAAATTTGATTATCGGAAATAAAATGCCGAACTCATCACAGAAAACCGCCCTGGTCTCCAGCAGCATCGTCGCTGATCGAGCAGCGCCAGGGGAATGGTCATTGGGGTCCCTCGCTCGGGTGCCGCGCTTGATCCCCGGCTGGACCGACTTGGCTGGCGCCATTCGGCGCGAGGGGGCGGGCCGGACCCTGCGCCGCATTCTAGCATTTCTGGGCCGGCCTTTATTGTCAGCGTGGGTTACATGGATCCCGGCAACTGGGCTACGGATTTGGAGGGCGGCGCACGCTTCAGCTACAGCCTGCTCTGGGTGCTCCTGCTGAGCAATCTGGTGGCGATCCTGTTGCAGAGCCTCTCGGCGAAATTGGGTATCGCCACCGGCAAAGACCTGGCCCAACTCTGCCGCGAGCGCTTCCCTCAACCAGTGGCGATTTTCCTGTGGCTCACGGCGGAAATCGCCATGATGGCCACCGACCTGGCTGAGTTCCTGGGATCGGCGATTGGCTTGAGCCTGCTCTTCAAACTGCCCCTGCTCACCGCCACGCTGATCACCGGCCTGGACGTATTTCTGATCCTGGGGCTCCAGCGCTATGGCTTTCGCAAGGTGGAATACGCCATCCTCAGCCTGATTGCGGTCGTGAGCGTGGCTCATGTGATAGAAATCTGGTTGTCCCGGCCGGAGTGGGGAGCGCTGGCTTACAGCACCGTGGTGCCGCGCCTCAACTCGGACAGCATTTACGTGGCCATCGGCATGCTGGGGGCCACGGTGATGCCCCATAACCTCTATCTGCATTCGCGTTTGATCCACTCACGTGTGCAGCCGGAAGACCCGCCCGCACGTAAGCGGAATGTTTTCCGATTGGCCGTGCTCGATTCGGCCATCGCGCCCAACGGCGCTTTCTTCGTCAACGGGGCGATCCTGGTGATGGCCGCGGCGGTCTTCTATCGCAACGGCTTGCAGGTGACTTCCCTCGAGCAGGCGTACCAGACGCTCGTGCCCTTGCTGGGCACGATGGCCGGATTTGCCTTTGCGATTGCGTTGCTGGCCTCTGGCATCGCCTCCTCGACAACGGCTACCCTGGCTGGTCAGGTCGTGATGGAAGGTTTCCTGCATGTGCAGGTGAGGCCTTGGCTGCGCCGCTTGATCTATCGGCTGCTGGTCATGATCCCGGCGGTGCTGGGCCGTAGCCTTCCGGCTAGACCCGCTCAACATCCTCGTGCTCAGCCAGGCCAGCCTGAGTTTTCAATTACCTTTTGCGACTGTCCCGTTGTTGATATTCACCGCCGACCGCCGATTGATGGGCGGCTTTGTCAACAGCCGCAAAACCACGGCGCTTGCCATTGTCGTCATTGGCCTGATCCTGCTTCTCAATGGCCTGCTGATCTTTCGGCTGTTGGGCGGGCAGTTCTGATTGCTGCCGCACGTGCTGCATTGGAACAGGACGCCCTTGATCAGTTTCTCTAGGTCGATGACGAGCCGTTCACCGGGGCGTGGCGGGGTGAGGGGCATGAACGGGAAACGAATACGGCGCAGGTGAGTCATCGCGATACCTGGGTTGGGGAGTTCTCATTCAGATAGGTCATCACGTTTTCCTCACCGGCCCAGCACGCTGCCCAGCACCGGAATGAGTCCGCCTCCGGCCAGGGTCGCGAGTACTACGCGGAGATTAAAGCGCCGATGGGCCTCCGGCAGCAGGTCGCTCGCGCCGACGTACAGGAACACGCCCGCCGTGAAGCCGATCAGCGGCTCGAAGACCGAGGGCGGGATCAGGCCGGAGAGCAGCACGCCCAACGGTGCAAAGCCGGCGTCCACCAGCAGGGCTGCCCAAACACGAGGGCGGCTGTAGCCTGCCTCCTGCATGATGACGGTCGTCGTCAGCCCGCGCGGCAACTCGTGCGCCAATACTGCCAGAGCGATCAGCAGGCCCAGTGAGGGGGCGACCCCGAAGCCCACTGCAATCGCCAACCCGTCTATCAGGCTTTCGGTGGCGATGCCGATCAGCGCCGGCCAGCCCATCGCGTGCGTTTCACATTCGGCCTCGCCGCAGGCGTGGATCATTACGAGTTTCTCGAGCAGGTAGATCGCGAAAAAACCGAGCATGAGCGCCACGGCGTTGTGAGCCTTCATCTCCGGGATCAGGTCAAACAGCGCGATGGCGACCATCGCCCCGCCCGCGAAGGCGACCATGTAACGCTGTTCGACGAGCCGCAGGCGGGTATACATGGGGAGCGCGCCGCCGGCCAGTGTGGCCGCCGACGTGATGAGTGCATACAGCAGAGGAATCATCGCCTCAACCAAATGAACAGCGCGAGCCCGGCTATGCCGGACTCGCCAGAGATGGGTTATGCAATTGTCGCGGAGCTGTTCAGTGATGCTCGCCAGCCGGCGTCATCGTCGGCGCTGCCTTGGCCGCCTCGCGGCTGGCGAAGAAGTTGTAGATCAGGACGAGCCCGACAGCCGTCAGGAACCCGCCGATGAAACTCTCCACCAGGCCGAGGAAGAAAGCACCCCAACTGATGAAGGTGAAGCCAGGCAGCACCAGCTCCCAGGCTTTCTGCATCACCCACCAGTTCGGGAACAGCACGCCGAGCAGCATATCGAGCGTGAAGACGACGGCGGCGAAGATCGCCAGCGTCCAGGCCACGGGCCAGAAGGATAGGAGTCTCATAACCAATCTCCTTTCGATTGGCGCCGGGCGCCGCGTGGAAGACTGCATGCCCGGCGCGCAGTTAACCGCTGTGGCCGGCCGGAGCGTCAGGCGCTGACCGCCAGCTTCGCGCACCGCTCGCACAGGATGTGCATCGCGGTTGTGCTCGCCCAGCCGGAAGTGCGCTGCACCATCGGCACTTCGCGCTCATGCACATGGTCCAGGCACAGGGCCATTCCGCATACCGCACACACGGCGACCGCCTCGGTAGTCTTGTCTTCTTTGGCGCATGTATAGCAATTCATGTTCCTCACCTCCTTTCACAGCTGATAAAACGCGACGACTTCAAGTTCGGCAAACGCACGCAGCCGGCGGTCGAGCAGGTGCCGGCGGCGGCAGTCCACGGTCACCAGCACCCGGCGGCCGGGGTCGCGCCGCACAGCGGCCAGGACGTTTTGCAGAATCTGGTCGTTGGCCGTTGCCCACGCCCGTTGGGCCTCCGGCCCGCAGGCCCAGGCGATCCAGCCGCACATCCGGGTGCAGAGCCTGCCGAACGCCCCGGAGTTGATGGCCTCGGGAGTGCCGGCCAGCCGCTGCATCAGCCGCAATTGCCAGTTGAGCAGGCCGACGAGGGCCGAGCGGAGAGCGCGCCAACGCCCGCCGCGCCGAGCGACGAATGCCTCGGCCTCGCCACCGGCCACCGGGACGAGCACGATGTCGCTGCGCTTGCAGACCGGGATGAGGGCCTCGCGGTACTCCACCGGCATCCGGGCCAGGTCGCTCGTCTCCCAGTGGTCACGCCCGATCTCAGCGCACAGCAAGTCCGGCTGGATCCGCCTGACCAACCGGGCCAGCATTCGCAGGTCATAGGCGATGGATTGCTGGTGCAGATCGGACAACGTCCCCAACACGGCTACCCGGCTCCTGGTCATTGCAAGTCTCATGAGGCTCGCGCCGGGCAGCCGCTCGGCTGGTACCCCGTCAGGACGTGATTGAGAGGGCAAGCCGGCCAGCCCGCCAACGGCGCGCCAGGCGGGCAAGCTCATCCGCTTCACCGGGACGGGGCGCTAGTGGTGCGAGGATATTTCCGATGGCGCCTGAGAGGCCCAGAGGCTGGCCAGCACGAGGGCGGCACCCATGAATAGCCCCGCCCACAAAGCCTGCACATGCCTGGCGTAGCCGAACACGAACGGCGCGATGAATGCCGCCAGCCCGGCCAGACCGAGCGCCCAGTACTCCCGGCGCTTGTCCAGCGCCTTCGAGACCAGGCCAATGCTGGACACGGCTAAGGCGATGACGCCGAGCACGAGGCTCGTCCACAGCGCGATGCCGTGCTCGGCGAAGCCCATTAGGAAGGGCGCCAGGACGAGCGCCAGGCCCAGAATACCTGTGATCCAAAACACAGCGGCCTCCTTTCCATGAACCCATCCGCTTCCAGAAAACCACAGGCGCCTGTGAGGAAAGGATATGCACGTCCGGAACCTGTCCGGCAGGTCAGAGGTCACTTTCGATCACAAGGTATCATCTGGGCCGGACGGCGACAAGCGCCGAGCGGCGTGAGCCGTCTCAGTAGAACTACGCAATTCGTCTGGGCCGCCGGCGGCTTCCTGCGCAAACCACCCGGCGCGGAGGGCGACCAGGGCAGCGGCCGTGCGCGAATGCACGCCCAGCTTGTAATACAGGTGGGTCAGGTGCGATTGGACCGTCCGGACGCTGAGGTATAGCTGCTGGGCGATGTCCTTGTCGCTGGCGCCCTGCGCCAGGCAGCGCAGCACGTCGCGCTCGCGGGCTGTCAGGGGAAGAGGCGGTGGGGGTGGGGCGTGCTCGGTCTTGGCCAGGTGGGCCACGATCGCGCGCAGCACGGCCGGGTGCAGGGTGAGCCGGCCCTGCGCAACCTGGCGGATCGCCCAGATCAATTCGTCCGGTCCGGTCATCAGCGGATACAGGCCCAATACACCCAGGTCCATCAACCGGCCGGCGGTTGAGGGCGAGAGGTCGGCGACGACGAGCAGCCTGGTCTGCGGCCAGTGCGCGCGCAGGTCGCGCACGGTCTCCGGTGCCTCGGCGCAGAGGACGACCACATCCGGCGGGGGTCGATCCCCAAAATCATGGCCCACCCCGATGCCCACCGCCAGGTCTTCCTCCTGGGCGAGGAGCGCGCGCAGGCCCTCACACAGCAGGGTCGGGCCGAGGATGAGCACCGAGAGGGCCATCGCGGGTCCGCCGGCCGCGGGCTAGCCGCAGCAGCCTCCGCCGCCACCCCCGCCGGCGTCGTCGGGCCAGCGCAAGCGCCGCCACCACGGCGGAGGCGGGCGATAGAAGTCAGCGTGCCACGTCCGGCAGAAGCGTTTCCCGTAGCGTTCCACACCCGCGCCGGGGATGAACTCACCGCAGACCGGACAGCGGTCTGCGCGTTGGATTTTCCGTAGCGATTTCAGCCTGGCGAGCATGGTCAGCCCTCCGTCCATGACGATGGGGCTACCCCTCTGTATCGTAGGGCGCGGGGGGGCGGACTTCAAGCGCCAAGCGGCGTGTTCGGGCACAGGCGAAATGGCGCGCGGCTGATTTCGAACAGGAGAGCGGCGGTTCGTCAGGCGCTGCTGTGAGGTTGGGCGAATACGAGGCGGAACACTTCGACAGCCTGGCGTCTGCCCTTCACCTGTGTTGGCCCCAGCGATTCGAGCAGTGCGCCGCCCACCCGCGCGCGGGTTGCCGCGCTGAGGAGAACCTGCCCGCCGAGGGCAATGCTCTGCAGGCGGTGCGCCGTGTTGACGGCATCGCCGATCGCCGTATAGTCCAGCCGTTTGCTGGAGCCGATGCTGCCGACGACGGCTTCGCCGGTGTTGATCCCGATGCCGAGGCCAAGGTCGGGCAGGCCCTTTTGGCGCCATTCCGCACAGAGACGTTTGAAGGCGAGTTGCATCTCTTTCGCGCAGGCGAGCGCCCGGTCGGCGTCGTCGGGGTGGTCGAGCGGTGCGCCGAAGATGGCCATCAATCCGTCGCCGAGAAATTTATCCACCGTGCCGTCATATTTGAACACCGCCTCCGTCATCGCCGCCAGGTAGTCGTTCAACAACGACACGACGCGCTCCGGGGGTAATTTTTCGGCGAAGGCCGTGAACCCGCGAATGTCGGCAAAGAGCACCGTGATCTCGCGCCGTTCACCGCCGACTTTCAGCCCGCCTTGAGCGAGGATCTGGCGCGCGACCTGATGAGAAACATATCGGCCGAGCAGGGCTTTGACGCGCGCTTCCTCCTGTTGATGGCGCTCCAGGTCCAGCCCCGCGCGGCGCACGATAAAACCCAGGGCGGCGAAGGTGAGCGCGAAGCCAATCGACAGGGTCAGCGTCACGGCCACCAGGCTGTCCCGGGCGAGGGCCTCCATCCCGGCCAGCGGCTCGTCCACGATCACGGTGTAGCTCTCGCCTTCGACCTGGATGGGCGCCGCGAAGTGGAGATAGGCCGCCGCCCCCGATCCGACGATGCGGCTGATCACCTGGCCGGAAGTATGCACCTCGGCAGCCTCGGCCGCATCCAGGCGTTGTCCCAGTGCTGCCGGGTCGCTCGAGCCGATGATCATACCGGAGCTGTCTGCCAGTTCCAGACGCAACAGGCCACTGTTCCTGGCTTCCTGTAATACCAACTGCTGAATGGGCGTGGCCGCCTCGGTCTCCGCGTCGAGCGCATGCGTGAGGGGCTCCAGCGTGCGCAGTTGATGGCCGATGTGGGTGGCCAGGCGCGCGACGCGCTCGCGGGCCGACTCAGTCAGGCGCCGAAGATAGTTATCGCGTTCTAACTGGGTGAGCACCGCACCCACAATGATGGTGACGATAGCCGCGGCGACGAAGCCTTGCGAGAAGAAGCGGGCCAGAAGCAGGCGATGTGGGCGGGTGAAGAGGCTGGGGGTGGTCATCGAGTTCCGCCAAACGCTAATTCGCGCCCGCGAAATGACGGACGCTCACCTGGGCGGCCACCTTCCCGGCCAGCTCGCGGAAGGCCTGCGCGACCGGCGAGTCAGGCCCGCTCGCGGGTTGGCCGAGGTCGCCGTTCTCACAAATCGCCGGGTCGAGCGGAATCTGGGTCAGGAGGGGCACATCGAATTGCTCGGCCAGCCACCGCCCGCCGCCGCGCCCGAAGACCTCCAGCCGCCGGCCGCAGTCAGGGCATTGCAGATAACTCATGTTCTCTACCACACCCAGCACCGGGGCGCCGGTCACCTGGAACATCTCGATGCAGCGTATGACGTCGGCGATGGCGACATTCTGCGGCGTGGTGACGACCACGACGCCGGCGAGTGGGACGAATTGCACCAGCGACAGGGGCACATCGCCGGTGCCTGGCGGCAGGTCCACGATCGGGTAATCGAGCTCGCCCCAATCCACGTCGAAGAGCATCTGCATCAGCGCCTGGATGAGCAGCGGCCCGCGCCAGATGACGGGATGGCCCGGCTCCACCAGGTAGGCGAACGACATGACCTGCAGACCGCGCGCCTCAATCGGCGCCAGATGGCCGTTGCGCAAACTCGGGCCACCAGTGCTGCCGAGCATCTGGGGCACGTTCGGGCCAAAGAAATCCGCATCCAGCAGGCCGACGCGTGCCCCGGCTTCGGCCAGCGCCAGAGCCAGGTTCACGGCGACGGTGGACTTGCCGACGCCGCCCTTGCCCGAGGCCACGGCCATGATCTGGCGGACGCCGGGGATACGCTGCTGCTGGGGCAGGCCAAAACCTCGCGGCACTTCGGCCTGCACGTTCACGTAGACCTCGCGGACGCCGGGCAGCGCGGCGACGGCTTGGCGGGCCATGGCGACTAACTGATCGCGGATGGGGCAGGCGGGCGTGGTGAGGTGTAGGGTGAAGCGCACCGCGCCATCATCAACCTGCACGTCTCGGATCATGTCGAGCGAGACGAGGTCACGGCCCAGTTCAGGGTCAATCACGTGGCAGAGAGCAAGCCGGACACCTTCAGGCGTGATCAAGGGCGTTGGGGATTCCACAAACCGCCTCCCGTGAGACGCGCGCGTCAGGGATGAACAACAACTCTCCTCAGTTTAGGAGTTGGGGATGAAGGCCGAAAGAGCCAAATGGCGCACGTTGGAACGGGCTTAACGGCGCATGTCGCAAGAGGATCCACCCTTCCACTGAATTCACCTCAAACGGGCCATCAGGCCGGAGAACGCCAGCATGGTAATAGAGCGTTGGCTCAGCTTTCCAATCGGATCGGCCCAAACTACTGAATTGAAGATAGCGTCCTGACAGCTAACGCCTCAGATCGCCCTCGACCGCGTTGATGAAGTCCTTCAGCGTGCCCCGGCCGTCCACGCGCATCCGGGTCCAGGTGAAACGCTCAGTGTAGGCGTGGAGGCGGCCCCCACCGGTGGTGACGCCGCCCCACAGGTGCATCTCGCGCGCCAGTTGCAGCGTCAGCTCGTCGTATTTGCCCATCGGGTAGGCGAAGAAGCGCGGGCGCACGCCGAGATTGGCTTGGATTGTTTCTATGGAGCCCAACATCTCGTAGAGCTGCTTGTCGCGAGGCTGGCCCGCCAGTGGGGTGTGGGTCTTGGTGATGGGCTCGATGCGCCAGCCGAGTCCGAAGAGTTGCCTGACCTGAGGCCAGGTCAGGTACGCCGGCAGCTCGCGATCGCTGAACTCGGTGATGACGAAGACCGTGCCGGCGAAACCGTAGCGCTGCATGACCGGCAGAGCGTACTCCATCAGGCCGCGATAGCCGTCGTCGAAGGTCAGCACCACGGCTTTTTCAGGCAGGGTCCGCCCCAGCGACAGCGCATCGAGAAGGTCATACAGGCTGACGGTGGCGTAACCGTTTTCTGCCAAATACTGCATCTGCGCGGCGAAATCCTCCGGGCGCACGGTCAGGTTCTTGCGCGCCTCATCGGCGTCCGCCGGCCAGGGCTCGACGTAGTGGTACATCAGTACCGGCAGACGAGCCATTCGGGCTTCCGCGCCGGCGTCCGGCGTCGGCAGGGCATTCAGGTCTTGAGACTGCGCGGGAGTCAGAGACGGGATAAGGGTTGGCGCCGAGGTGAGCGTGGCGGTCGGTGTGGGCAGCAGGGCTGGGGTGCTGGTCGAGGTTGCCGTGGCGGTTCGAGTTGTCGTTGTGGCGGGCGTCGGTATGCCGGGGCCCGGCCAGGCAGCCGATATCGCCGCGCACATGAGCGTGGCCACGCCCATCAGAGCAAGTGTTATCTTCGTGTGTCGCATGGGGTTCCCTTGTATGACGGAATGCGGTCAGCGACCGCTGTCAGTAGCGAGCGGTCGCGATTGATCGCAAAGACTGGCGCCGTTGGCAAGCGGCTCGATCGGGCCGGGTTGCTACCCGGAATGCCTGGGCTGTCAAGAAGTTGATGGACAAGAGGCTACAGAAGCGAGAGCGCGTCGGATGTGTGTCACCGGCCGGCTCCTGGCTCGAAGCTCAGGGCTGGACCTTCATTTCGTGTACTTGTCGAAGAACTCAATCGTGCGCTGCATCGCCAGGTCAAACCCCTGTGAGAGGTTGTGATCGCTGCCAGGATACGTATACATTTCGACGACCCCGCCTGTCTGGTTGATCGCGTCGTACACCGATTGCGACCAGCTCAACGGCACCTCTTCGTCTGCCTCCCCATGATGCAACTGGACCGGTCCCGATAGCTCGCCCAGGTAGGCAGTGGCTGACAGCGAAGCCCAGAATTCGGGATTCTCCTCAGGCGTGCCATATTGCTCCATCAACTGACCGAGCGCGCCTGAGCCACCGTGAGCCCCCGCGCGACCCGCCGCCCCACCTGCCCAACTGTTCTCCGGGCGGGGCCACGGTGCCTGCCCAGATCACGCCCGCCGTGATGTCCTGGCTGACGACCATCACGCGGAGTAATCTCTCCGCCCAGCGAGTGGCCCCACATGCCAATCCGATTCGTATCGGCCGCAGGTATTTCTTGAGCGCGCCGACCGCGTTCAGCACGTCAATTGTGTGCCCGGCGCAAAATGCCCGCTCGGCGTCCCTTCTGAATCGCCATTCCCGCGATAATCCGATTTGAGCGTGATGTACCCGGACTGCGCCAGCGCGTCCTGGTAGGCGACGTAGCGCTCGGTGGTGCGATACCGTTCGGGCTGAATGAAGCCGTGATTGAACACAATCACGGGCCAGCCCGTCGGGGGCCTGTCGCCATCCGGCACCGTCATGAGCGCGTAAATTTTCAGACCGTCGGATTGGTACGAGGCGAGGTAACGCTGATAGTTGCTGCCCGGCGCGAGACTCTGTTCAATGGCAATGTCGCTGCCGGGATAGTCGCGCGCGCGCATCGCTTCGATCGCGAGGGGATAGAGCGGCGTGGGCGAGGGCTCGGGGGTCGGCCCGGCGGCCGCGTTGGCGGCGAGTGTGGCCGCTGGCAAGACCCCTTCGCTCGCTGCGGTGGGCGGGAGGTTCTGTTCTGCCAGCGTTGCCGATGCGGGGATCGGCGTGCTGGGGGAGGGCGGGGTCTGCGTGACCAGCGTTGCCGGCGTGCCCGGGGGCGCGGTGCCGCACGCCGCCAGGAGGGCGGTAAGGGTCAGGCAGACCGCACAACCTGGAACGCGTTTGGTGTCGAACATACGCGAAGGAAAACTCAACGAGATTGCACGGCGCGGCGCAGATCGTCCACGCGGAATTTGTAATTGGGCTTCTCGCGAACTGTGCCGTTGTCGTAGAAGAGGCCCTGCGCGCGCTTCACCTCCACGTCGCCGTGCTCGTCGAGCAGGGACTCGTCGGCGTGTACCGCCTGCACGAGCCCGATAAACAGCGTGTGTGAATCGAGCGCGATCTCTCGATCGACAACGCACTCGATGTTGACCGGGCAATCCGCCAGCAGAGGTGTCTTGATCTTGAGCGCGGGCGCAAGTTTGAGATGTGCGATCGCGATCTTGTCTTCCTTCTTGCCGGTTACGACTCCAGCGTAATCCGCGAGGACAGACTGCTCGGGCGTCGGGATGTTGACGACGAACTCGCCGCTCTCATGGATCAGCGAATGGGAATAGCGACCGGGGCGGACGGAGATTGCCAGGCGCGGCGGCTCGGCGGAACACGAGGCGATGCGGTTGCAGGTCATCACGTTGGGCGTGTTCCCGCCGCTGGTGATCAACACCACTGGTACGGGATATAAAGTCGTGTTCGGTTCGATAATGCGTTTCGGCATGGATGCGGGTCGGATAATCCGGATGCGGTTCACAGCAGCGCGGGCATTATGCTTTGGCCCGGATGCCTTCCAGCTTCGTGTTCTTTAGCATCAAGGCATTGACCGCTACCAGCAGAGACGAACCCGACATCGAGATGGCGGCAATTTCGGGGCGCAGGATCAGCCCGAAGGCCGGGTAGAACAAGCCGGCGGCAATGGGGAAGGCAATGGTATTGTAACCCGCTGCCCACCACAGATTCTGGTGCATCTTGCTCAACGTCGCCCGGCTGAGCGTGATGGCACCAATCACGTCGAACGGATCGGACTTCATCAGCACCACGTCGGCGGTCTCCATCGCCACGTCGGTGCCCGCGCCGATGGCGATGCCCACGTCGGCCTGCGCCAGCGCCGGGGCGTCGTTGATGCCATCGCCCACCATCGCCACCAGCTTCCCCTGCGATTGCAGCTCCTTCACCTTGTCAGCTTTCTGGCCCGGCAGCACTTCGGCGAACACGGTCTGGATACCGAGCTCGCCCGCGATACGTTCAGCGGTGGCACGATTGTCGCCGGTGAGCATGGCAACCTGTACGCCCATGCTGGTCAGCTTCTCGACGGCGAGCCGGGCGTTGGGCCGCACCGCGTCGGCGATGGCGATGAGCCCGACGAATTGGCCATCCGCAGCGGCATATACCACCGTGCGCCCCGCGCCTTCCAGGGAGGCGGCGCGCTCTCCCAGTTCATTGAGTGCGATCTGGTTGTCACGCATCAGCTTGCGGTTGCCTACCAGCAGAGTCCGGCCAGCGACTACCGCCTTCATGCCGTGGCCGGGGATGGCCTCAAAGCCACCCGCGTCTTCCAGCTTCACGTTTTGCGCCTTGGCTTTTTCCACGATGGCCTGGGCCAGCGGGTGTTCGGATGATTGCTCCGCCGAGGCGACCAGCCGCAACAGGTCGGCCTCGGTGAGCGGGTTGCCCGATGCCACGATTTCAACCACCTGGGGTTTGCCCTCGGTGAGCGTGCCGGTCTTGTCGAAGATGATGGCCTGCAACTTGGCTGCCTCTTCCAGCGCGGTGGCATTCTTGTACAGGATGCCGTTCTGCGCGCCGAGGCCGGTGCCCACCATCACCGCCGTGGGCGTGGCCAACCCGAGCGCATCAGGGCAGGCGATGACGACGACCGTGATGGCGAGCGTCAGGGCCCACACCGTCCTGTCCACTCCCGGCGGGATGGCCGACCCGCCAAAGAAATACCAGCCGAAAAACGTCGCCAGTCCGAAGACGATGGCGGCGGCTACCAGCCATTGCGCAGCCCGGTCCGCCAGCCGCTGCGAGGGTGCTTTCGAGTTCTGCGCCACCTGCACCAGCTTGACGATCTGCGCCAGGGCAGTATCCGCGCCCACTTTGGTGGTGCGGAATTTGAACGCGCCGGTCTTATTGATCGTCGCGCCAACGACGCTGGAGCCGACAGCCTTCTTCACCGGCAGGCTCTCGCCCGTCAGCATGGACTCGTCCACACTCGACTCGCCCTCGATGACTACGCCGTCCACCGGGATCTTGTCGCCGGGTCGGATGAGGACGACGTCGTCCAGCAGCACTTCCGAAGTCGGAACTTCGACCTGCTGCCCGCCGCGGATGACGGTGGCCTTCGGCGGCGCGAGGTTCATCAACGCCTGAATGGCCTGCGACGCGCCGGAGCGGGCGCGCATCTCCATCCAGTGGCCGAAGAGCACAAAGGCCAGCAGCAGCACCGCGGCCTCGTAGAAGACTTCACCTTCAAACAGGAACGTGGCGGCGACGCTGAAGATGTATCCGGCCAATACCGAGAGCGTGACCAGCACGGCCATGTTCAGTACCCCATTCTTCAGCCCGCGCCATGCGCCGATATAGAAGACCCAGCCGCTGTACAGCACGGCGGGTGTGGCGAGCAGAAACGACAGCGCTTCATTTGATAGCCCGAATGGAAGTGGCAGCTGAACCTGGAAAAAGTCGGTAAACAGCGGCGAGTACAGGAAGACGGGGATGGCGAGGACGAACGCAACCAGGAAGCGGTTGCGCATGTCACGCACCATGGCCTCCATGCTCATTCCCGCGCCGTGGCCCATCTCGTGAGCCATAGCTTCCATTTCGCCGGCCGCAGCCACACTTGCACCGGGCGCAAGTGCCGGTGTCTCATGCCCGGCATGGGCCTCGGCTGTGGCGGGCGCTTTCGCCGTCGGCATGGCGTGGCCGGCATGGGCGTCATGTTCAGACGCCGGCATCACGTGCCCGACATGTGCGCGCATCTCAGGCCTGGCGTGTTCTCCAGCTCCGGCGTCGCGCATCGCATGGCCGGCGTGCGCCATTTCCATTGGCGGATCGCCCGGCTGGGTCACGTGCTGTGGCAGGCACTCACCTGAGCAGGCGTAGCCACATTCGGCCACGTAACGCTTGATCTCCGCCAGCGGCACCGACTCGTCATGGTAGACGGTGGCCGTGCCCGTCATGAAGTTCGTTTCAACCTTGTGGATGCCGGGATGCCGGCACAACTGCTTCTCGACCCCGGCCGGCGAAAGCACGGACTCAATGCCTTCCAGAAAGATGACTGTCGTCTTCATCTCACTGCACTCCGTTGCCGGGCACGGGCGATGATGTGCCGGCCGGCATCTGGCGAAGCCGCTTCCGGCGCCGCCCAAACATCCCAGCCAGCGTTTCAGCGATACCTTCCAAGCTGATCAAACCCAGGTAGTTGGCACCGTCATACACAGCGGCCACGCGCACGCTCTGCTTGTCCAGTTACCGCGAGACATCATCCAGCAACTGGATTGTGTCCACCCTCGGAAACTCGTGTGGTGGGTCTATCTTACAACCTGTAAGACAAAAGGGCAACCGAATCACGCACCTCAAACCCGGCGGCTTTGGCGAGGCTGTTCACCTCACTGACCGGGATCTGCCCACTGTCGGGGAGGAAATAGCGCTGTACAAACATGCTGGCGCCGAGAATCCAGCGCTCGGCGGATATCTGCCAGCGCCCAACCAAGGGCCATAGTCCGCGCACCGGTGTCGGGGGCAGAGCGAGTAACGGCCAGGGGCGCGCCATTCACCGTGAAAGCGGGCGCCAGGGCAGACGCAACTGTCCACGCAAGACCCAATAGACCGCGCCGCCACCCACTGCGCCGTCGGCCAGCGCGGCCACGCCAATCAGGGTCAGCAGCGCCAACCCCAGGAGGATGCGGTTCAGTGTGCTCATCGCTACCCCCTCTTGGAGGTCGGGCCCATGCTCACCGTCACATGGCGCAGCGCAGCGGCAGGCCGCCTCCGTGATCGCCTCAGCAACCAGGCAATCGGCAGGAGCGAAAGGAAAAGGTACAACGGTACAACGTACATGGCCACCTCCAAAGGCGCGCTCTGACTGTCGATGGTACTTGGCCCCCACGTCCGCCGTAAGCGCCAAAAGGCGCAGGATGAATGCGCAATTTGATAATGTCTTGAGAGGTGGTGTAAATCGGATTTGACAAAACGAGTCATCGAGTGCTACCTGAAGTGACTACCACATCGCAACAGGAGCACCCGATGACCGAATTGACTATCGCACTGAATGAGCACCTACGCAAGATGGGCCTGACGTTGGATGGGGAGGCCCTGCGGCCGGCGTTGGAGTGGCTACTGCAGCAGTTGATCGAATTGGAAGCCGAACAGCAGATTGGGGCGGGGAAGTACGAGCGCAGCCCGGCGCGCACCACCCAGCGCAACGGCTATCGCGAACGGCCGTTGGAAACGCGCGTGGGGGAACTCCAGTTACGGATCCCCAAACTCCGCCAGGGGAGTTACTTTCCAAGCTTGCTGGAGCCGCGTCGGCGGACGGAGCAGGCCCTGGTGGCCGTCATTCAAGAAGCGTATGTGGCCGGGGTGAGCACCCGCAAAGTGGACGATCTGGTGCAAGCCCTCGGCCTGAGTGGGATCGACAAGTCCAAGGTGTCGCGCCTGTGCCAGGGGCTCGATGAGCAAGTGACGGCCTTTCGGCAACGACCTTTGAGCGGGGCCTATCCCTATATGTGGCTAGATGCGGTCTACGTGAAAGTACGTGCCAATCAGCGGATTGTCAGTAAAGCCCTGGTGGTGGCGGTCGGTGTGCGAGAGACCGGCGAACGCGAGGTGTTGGGCCTGGCGTTGGGAGCGAGCGAAGAACAAGCCTTCTGGAGCGAGTTTTTGCGTAGTCTCGTCGGTCGAGGTCTGGCCGGCGTTCAGTTAGTCATTAGTGACGCCCACGAAGGCCTGAAAGCGGCCATTGCTCAGGTCTTGACCGGGGCCACCTGGCAGCGCTGTCGCGTGCACTTTATGCGCAATCTGCTGGCCCATATCCCGCACGCCGATAAGGCCGTCGTGGCGGCCCTGGTCCGCACGATTTTTGCCCAGCCCAATCGGGAGGCGGCTGGTCAACAGCTGGCCGAAGTGGCGCGCGGGATGCAGACGCGCTGGCCCAAAGCCGCCGCGCTGTTACGGACGGCCGAAGACGATGTACTGGCCTATCTGACGTTCCCGCCCGAACACTGGACCCGGCTCTATTCCACCAACGTCTTAGAACGCGTCAATCGGGAGATCAAGCGCCGCACGGACGTGGTGCAGGTCTTTCCGAATGACCCGGCCGTGCTGCGTCTCACCGGCATGGTCCTGTTGGAACTGGCGGACGAGTGGGCCATTGAGCGCCGCTACTTCAGCCAAGCGAGCATGCAGCGGCTTTTGGACCCGCACGCGGGCGCGCTCATGATTGCTCCGGCCTTGGCGCCTGTGCGCTGACCGGTTCGCGCCGGCGCCCGCCGCGCGAGGCGGCACCCTCCGGCCACCCGGTCAAGGTCGTCGAGCGCGCGCCGCCCCAGGGGGCGGCCCAGCTCGCGCGCTCGCTCCACCTTGACCGGGGCCCGGCCTGCGGGCGCGCTCGCCGGCTGTGGGCGCGGCGCTTCACATGATGTCGTTTCTGACTTTCAGGAGCGAGCTCACGACCACTGACTAAACTCTGGCACCTTCAGGTTGCACTCAATCCATTTACACCATTGACTGAGACACATACCGCAATTTGGCGCATGCGCCTATAATTTGGCGTACCCGGCAGGAGGGACCAATGGACAAAGCCGCGCTGGTTGAGTTGATTGAGCGTTATAAGTCTGACCCGGAGACGGTGTATAACACCTGGTTCGTGGGCGGCGAGGAACGCATGAAGGCCTTCCGGGCTATCCGGCGCGGCGTGCGCGACACGGTGGAGGCCATCGCTGCGGGGTCGTTCGGCAACGATTTCAAAGGCTCGCCGCTGGAGGTCGTGCTGACGGCCATCACCGAGCAGAAGCAGGTGTTCGAAGGCGCAGCGCATCCGTTCTATTGGAAGCCCAAGCTGCGCATCCCGGACATCTACGAAAACGAGGCCAACCAGCGCCGGTTTGGCTCGTTTCTGGAAGCCTGCCTGGCCGCCACTCGCGAGGAGCAGGTGCTGGCTGAGATAAGCCGCCTGGCCGGGGCACACATCAAGGGCCTGGGGCCGGCTGTGGCCAACATCGTCTATTTCCTGCACCCAACGATTGTGCCGCCCTTCAACACTGCCATGGTCAACGGCTTCAACGCCCTGTTTGGGGACAGGAAGAAGCTCGGCTCCTGGGGCAGCTATCTGGAGATGCGCGAGGTCATCGTGCGCACCAACGCCGAGAGGCGCGACCTGCTCTCCAAGGATCTGGGCGCGTTTGCGGGGCTGCTCTTCGAGATCGGCATGGGCCGGCTCGTGGTAGGCGGCAATGTGGACGCCGTCCTCCAGGCCGAGAAGGCGAAGGCGGAAAAGGCGGCCAAAGCCCGCCACGCCGACGTGCTGGCCGAGCAGAAGGAAAAGTCAGAGCATACGCAGATTCAGTATTTTCTGATCAAGATCGGGCGCGCGCTGAAGTATGACGTCTATGTGGCGCGCAACGACCGGCATCGTTCTTACGACGGCCAGTCGTTTGCGCTGCTCACGGTGCCGGAGTTGCCGGCGATGGGCTGGCCGTCCGAAGTCGCGGAGACGGTGGGCCTGATCGACGTGATCTGGCTGAAACCAGGCACGGGCGAGATCGTCAGCGCGTTTGAGGTCGAGAAGAGCACCTCGATCTATTCCGGGATCCTGCGGCTGGAAGACCTGGCGCGCTCCATCCCCGGCTGCACCTGCCATCTTTATCTGGTTGCGCCCGACCGCCGCGAGAAGGAAGTGATGGCGCAGCTGGCGCGGCCGGCCTTCCGCGATGACCTGGCCGGCATCTCGCTGGCCTTTATCCCCTTCGATGACCTGTGCGAGCACTGCGACGCGCTGTGCCGCCTGGGCGACGACCACTCCATCCTGAAAAAGATCGCGCGCAGCGGGACTCTGCTTTAGCGCCGGCGCCACAGCGCCCGGCTCAATCCAATCCCCAGAACGCCCATCACCACCCAGAAGAGCGGCACAAGCCCATTGGGCCTTCGCCGGTAGACGTCCAGGTAGGTGGAGCCTTCATGCACGAAGACGTAACCTTCCGATAGTATCTCCCAGACGGCCTCATGCGCCAGGCCGGCTGCAGCCAGCCAGGCCAGCCAGCCCGGCAGCGAGCGGCGCTGCCCTCGCCCGGCCGAGAGCACCCATAGCGCATGCACGAGTGCTAACGGCAGAGTCTGGAAATGACCGAACTCGTGCAGGAAGCTCAATCGCCGGCGGTCTTCCGGAGACAACCCGCGGCGCAGGACCAGGTTGACCAGCGGCGGGTGCGGGAGGCGCAGGCCGCCGATGCTCACCAGGTGCCAGAGCTCGTTCTCGACCTCGATCTCACCGGTCAGGCCGTACCAGGCACGGACTTTCATCGCTCAGCCGCCTCGGTCAGAGGGTGGCCTGATCCACGACGTCGCCGCGCCGATCCCGGCGATGACCAGGCCGCTGCCGAGGCCTTCCCACGGGCCAATCCGTTCGCCGAAGGCGAGCGCGCCGAGACCGAGGCCGAATATCGGCACGAGAAACAGGTACATTGTAAGCCGCCCGACCGCGTGACGCCTGACCAGCCAGTACCAGACGGCGTTCGCGAGGGCCGTGCCGGGCAACGCCAGGAACAAGAGCGTCCCCAGCAACGGCGCGCTCCAGGTCACGGTCGCGCCACGTTCGACGATCGCCGACAGCGCCAGCAGCGGCAGGCTGCCCAGGATCAATTGCCAGGCCGTGACCGTCAGCACCGGGGTCTGTGCGCCCAGGCGCTTGAAAATCACGCTCCCGCTCGCCGCTCCTAACGACGCCGCCAGCGCCAGGGCCGCGCCCGAGACGCCGTCGGCCCCCGACGCGGCCAGCGCCGGTAGTGAGATAAGGGCCACGCCCGCCAGGCCAAGCGCCAGCGTTGCCCAATGCGGGCCTGTAATACGCTCACCCAGGAACAGCGCGGCCAGCGCCACCGCCATCAACGGCTGCGTGTTGCCCAGGACCGAGGCGAGCCCCGCACCGGTTCGACCAGGACTGAGGAACATCGCCCCATAGGCCAGGGCGGTGGAGGTCAGCGCCAGGGCGAGCAGGCTGCTCCAGGTGGCGGGGCGGGGAAGCAGCGGTTCGTGAAAGACGGGCGCCACCCCCAGCAGCGCAACGCCGCCGATGAGCGCCCGCAGCCCGCCGAACAGCAGCGGCGGCGCGAACGCCAGCCCGGCCTTGATCAGCATGAAGCAGACGGCATAGACGACGGTTAATCCCACCAGGGCGGCGATCTTGGCGATGGCCACCAGATCTCTCTGTCTGTTCAGGGCCTTTCTGGGTGAAGGCGGAAATTATCCAACCCTCGGTCCGGCCGCCTGCACTTCGGCCGTCACCTCGCCCTCGAACGCCTTGAAATTATCCACAAACATCCCGGCCAGCTTCCTGGCCTGGGCATCATAGGCGGCCTTGTCGGCCCAGGTGGTGCGGGGGTTGAGCACGTCCGTTGGAACGTCCGGGCAGGCCGCGGGCACGCCCACGCCGAAGATGGGATCGGGCGTCGTGGCGACGTCGTCCAGTGCGCCGCTCAGCGCCGCATTGACCATCGCCCGCGTGTAGGCGATCTTCATCCGCTGCCCCGCGCCATAGGGGCCGCCGCTCCAGCCGGTGTTCACCAGCCAGACTTTGACGTTGTGCTGGGCGATCTTCGTGCCCAGCAGATCCGCGTAGACCGTGGGCGAGAGCGCCATGAACGGCGCGCCGAAGCAGGTGCTGAAGGTGGCCGACGGCTCGGTCACGCCCTTCTCGGTCCCGGCCACCTTGGCGGTGTAACCGGAGAGGAAGTGATACATCGCCTGCGCGGGCGTCAGCCGGGCGATGGGCGGCAGGACCCCAAAGGCGTCAGCGGTCAGCATGACAATGTTCGTGGGGTGACCGCCCAGGCCGTCGCGCGTCGCGTTGGGGATGTGGCTGATCGGATACGCGGCGCGTGTGTTCTCGGTCAGTGAGTCGTCGTCCAGGTCCAGCCGCCCGGTGGCGCTGTCGAAGCCGACGTTCTCCAGGATCGTCCCGAAGCGGCGCGTGGTCTCGTAGATCTCGGGCTCGGCGGCGGAGGACAGTCGAATGACCTTGGCGTAACAGCCGCCCTCGAAGTTGAACACGCCGCGCTCGCTCCAGCCGTGCTCGTCGTCGCCGATCAGCGTGCGCCCGGGATCGGCACTCAGCGTCGTCTTGCCGGTGCCGGAGAGCCCGAAGAACACGGCCACGTCGCCGCGCGGCCCGATGTTAGCCGAGCAGTGCATGGAGAGCACGCCTTGCAGCGGCAACCGGTAGTTCATCACCGTGAAGATGGACTTCTTGATCTCACCCGCGTACTGTGTTCCGCCGATTAACACCAGTTTCTGGGCGAAGTTAAGCACGATGAACACCTCCGAACGGGTGCCGTCGACCTCGGGGTCGGCGTGGAAATTCGGCGCATTCAGCACGCTGAATTCGGGCACGTGGACGGCGAGTTCCTCGGGCCGGGCCTGGATGAACATGTCGCGGGCGAACAGGCTGTGCCAGGCGGTCTCCGTGATCACGCGGATCGGCAGATGGTACTGCGGGTCGGCCCCGGCGAAGCAGTCCTGCACAAACAGGTCCTTGCCTTGCAGGTAGGCCAGCATCCGTTTCTTGAGCAGCTCGAACCTGGCCGGTTCGAGCGGGCGGTTGACCTTGCCCCACCAGATATTGCCCTCGCTGGTCGGCTCCTTCACCGCGAACTTGTCGTTGGGCGAGCGCCCGGTATGCTGGCCGGTGCGGACCACCAGCGGGCCGAGGTGGGCCATGCGGCCCTCGCGGCGGCGGATGGCTTCTTCGTAGAGCAGCGGCGTGGAGAGATTCCAGTACACGGCGTTTACGTTCTGGATGCCGTGATTTTCTAAGCCGTACTGGCTGCGAGTAGTTTGTGTTTGCACGTTTCATTCTCCTGAGAGTTGCTTCTCGGTGTCGCTAGCCTCGGTTCTGAGCCTGGGGCGCGGGCCAAAGCGCAGAAGCAGGAAGACCAGGGCCGCCGTCGCCACCGACATGAGCACCATGCCGACGCCGACGGACAGACCGATGGCCGCCGTGACCCACAGGCTCGCGGCGGTGGTCAGGCCGTGAATGCTGCCGCGCTCGTGCAGGACACCTGCACTTGCAGCGCAGGTGCAAGTGTCGCGCCCGCGCCGAGGAAGCCGATGCCGGTGACGATCTGGGCCGCCACGCGGGCCGGGTCGCCCGCGCTGCCGAACCCATGCAGCGACACGACCGCGAACAGCGCTGCACCCAGGCTGACCATGCCGTGCGTCCGCACCCCGGCCGGCTTGCCCGCGCGCTCGCGCTCATAGCCCACCAGCGCGCCGAGCACCATCGCGACCAGCAGGCGCAGGAACATCTGGGCGTCAAGTTCCAACGAGATGCTGTTCAGGCCCATACGTGTTCTGGTTACGCTGCGAAATCCCTCACCAGTCCCGGCGCCCTGTCCATCTTGTCGTCGCCTCAAGCCTACAACCGGCGGTAGGGCTGGTGTTCTTTCTTCCTGGTCTTCTCGCCCAGCTCGGGCCGGGCGTATCTCCGCGGCTCGCGCTCAAACTCCGCCTGGCAGAGCGGACAGCACAGGAAATAGCTCACACCCTGGTGCTCGACGATGGCGTGCGCCTTGCCCCGATTGAGCCGTTTGCCGCAGACCGGATCTTGATGCATAAGGTTTCCTTCCGTTCGTGAGAGTGATTGCGGCGCCGGTGGGTCCGCTGCTCAAATGATGTCCCCACGCCAACGATACCACTGCCAGCCGACGAAGTAGCCGACGACGGCGCCGGCGACCGCGGCCACCCAGTGCCAGGGATGAGGCTGCCCGCCGAGGACGACCTCCCCGACGAAGAGATAACTGAGCAGCCCCAGCCCGATGATCCAGACATACACGACGACCGGCCACTCGCGGCGGGTCCGTGTGTTTTTCGAAGTCGTTGACTTGGCGATTTTGCTCATGCGTTTTCTCCCTTGGCTGAGGTTCAGGCGCGTCCGGCGCGCCACATGGTCCACATCAACCACAGGCCGAAGCCGAGCGAGGCCAGGAACAGCAGCGCGAACAGCCAGCCGCCCACACGCTCCCAGCCGCCGGGGTGATAGACGAGCATCACCAGGCCCAGCCCGATGATCGTCGCCGCCAGCAGGATGGTGAGCGACAGGCGATTGGCCATGCGCTGGAGCTGCCGTGTGAACTCGCGCAGCCCCTCGTGGTTGACGTTGAGCTCCAGGTCACCCCGCTCCAGCTGGCTCAGCAATCGGGCAGTCCGCCGGGGAAGGTCCAGCCCAAGCTCGGCGGCGTCCAGGGAGGCCTGGGCCAGGCGCCCGGCCAGTGCCCGAGGCGAGTGGCGCTGCATCCAGAACTGCTGCAGGTAGGGCGCGGCAAACTCGAAGAGCCGGAAGTCCGGGTCGAGGCGCGCGCCCAGGCCCTCGCTCATGCCGACGACGCGCAGCAGCATCACCACCTCAGCGGGCAGTTGCAGGCGGTGGCGAAAGGCAATGGCCATCACGTCGTTCAGGGTCTGCGCGGCGGCCAGGTCCTGGAGGGATCGACCGGCGTAACGGCTCAGGAGATGATCCAGGTCGCGCTGCAGGACCGCGCGTTTGACCCGACCCCCGGCCACGCCCAGCGCGAAGAACTCGTCCGTCAGCCGCTCGACGTCCTGCCGGGCGACGGCCAGCCCGATGCGCAGCAAGGTGTCCTGCAGGCGCCCGTCGAGGCGGCCCACCATGCCGAAGTCGATCAGCGCAATCGACCCGTCGGGGCGGACGAAGAAGTTGCCCGGGTGCGGGTCGGCGTGGAAGAAGCCGAACTCGAACACTTCGCGCAGCATGAGCCGCACGGCATTCCTGGCCAGCGCGCGCCGGTCGATCCCGATCCCGTCCAGGGCAGACATATCGGCGAGCTTGACGCCCTCCACGCGCTCGATCGTGATCACGCGGCTGGTGGAGTGTTCCCAGTACACATGCGGGATGTGCGTCCCCGCGTCGCCGGCGAAGTGGCGGCGGAAGCGGTCGGCGTTCTGGCCCTCGCGGCGGTAATCCAGTTCGTTCCGCAGAGTGTAGGCGAACTCGTCGACGAGCGCGGGCAGGTTGTAGTCGCGTCCGACGGCCGTGTGGGCCTCGGCCCATTCGGCCATGCCGGCGAGGATCTCCAGGTCGCGCTCGACCTGTTCCACCACGCCGGGGCGCTGGACCTTGACGATCACGGCCCGGCCCGTATTGAGCCTGGCCGCATGCACCTGCCCGATGGAGGCTGAGGCCAGTGGTTGCGGACTGAACTCAGCGAACATCGCCTCCGGCGGTCCCCCCAGCTCGTCACACACGATCCGGCAAATGTGCTCAAACGGCACGGGCGGGGCGGCGTCTTGCAGCTTCGCCAGTTGCTCGACGTATTCCGGTGGCGCCAGGTCGGGGCGAGTGCTCAGGGCCTGGCCGAGTTTGATGAACGTCGCGCCCAGTTCGCCGAAGGCCAGGCGCAGGTGTTCAGCCCGGGTATAGGGCGCCTCGCGCGCCGGGTGGCCGAGCCAGCCGCGCTCAAACGGCACGAGGTCGCCCAGGCCGATCCGGGCGAGCAGCCAACCCAGCCCGTGCCGGCTGAGGGCCGAGGCGATCTCGCGTGAGCGGTGGAGCAGGCGACCGCGGGCGAACCACGGCGTGGGGACCAGCCCGGCCATCTCAGGCACCTGGGTACACGGCGGCCCGCACGCGCTCGCGGCGCTCCCGCCCACCGATCAGGCCCGCCAGCGCGGCTATGGTTTCAGTGAGCAGGAAAATCGGCAGGGTGCCGACGATTTGCAGGATTACCTGCGGGTAGTCGGCGCGGTCGGCGAGCATGGCCATGAAGGCCCGGGTGGCAAAGGGGTTACGCGTGCCCAACCAGAAACAGGCGCTCGGGAAGTGATAGAACAGCCAGGCCACGCCCAGGCCAATCGTGTGGCACAGGCCGATCTCGCGATGGACCAGCTCCGGATACGAGCCGGGCCGCTCGCTCAGGATAGCCTGCGCGGCCAGTTTGCCGCTCTTGATGGCCAGGCGGATGCCCTCGCCGCTGAGCGGGTCGACCAGCCCGGCGGCGTCGCCGGCCAGCAGCGTGCGCGCGGTGGCGATGCGCTCGCGGCGGGTGTACAGCGGGATGGGATGGCCCCTCACCTGCGCCTGATCGAGCGAAAGGCCATAGCGGGCCGCCATGTCGGCCAGCCTGGCTTGCAGTTCGCCGGGCCTGGGGCGCAGCGCGGCGATGCCCACCGAGAGATGATCGGCTTTCGGGAAAATCCACGCGTACCCGAAGCGGATCTCGCCCAGGAGGACCCACAGCGCCGGGCCGAAGCGGCGCAGCGCCTCGGGGGAGGCGGGCACTTCGGCCTCAAGGGCGGCCGCCAGGTTCTTGCGCCTGCCCCGGCGCAGGCCCAGCGAATGGGCGACGACCGAGTTCGCGCCGTCCGCACCGATCAGGTAGCGCGCCGTGAAAGCTTCGCCCGTGGTCGTTTCGACGGTCACCGCCTCGGCCGTCTCCGTCACCTTACGGACGACGACGCCGGAGCGCACCTCGGCCCGGGCGTGCGCCAGGATATGCGTGTCGAAGCGATCGCGCATCACCGTCCGAACGCCGAGGCCCGGGATCGGGATGGTGACGGAGTGCCGGCCGAGCGCGTAGGTGACGGCCTGGATGCGTGTTTCGACGACCGGGTCGAACGAGAAGGGGAACATCTTCGTCAGCATGTGGGCCGAGAGCCCGCCGCCGCACGGCTTGTAGCGCGGCAGGATGTCCTTCTCCAGGACCAGCACGCGCCGGCCGGCTTCGCCAAGGAAATACGCCGCGGTCGCCCCGGCCGGGCCGGCGCCGGCGATGATGGCGTCATAGCGCTCAACGCGGATGGTCACGTTCCACTCCCGGTCCATCGATCAGCCGGGCGCTGTAGGCGTGATGCCCGTCGTTCCCCGCCCGGGCGACGGCCTCGATCAGGACCAAGACGTTGGTCAGGTTGGGGTTGAACACCACCTCGGCGATGCCGATCTCATGGACGACGTGGGCTTCCACCACGCCACGGACGGAGAGCAGGCTATTGCGGACCCGTAGGGCGCAGTTCGGACAGCCCAGGCCCTGGACGGACAGCAGCGCCGACGTCCCCTGCTGCAGTTCTTCGGGGGTGGCGGTCTTCCACAACGGCTCAACGTGACAGTCGGTGCTCATGGGGTCCTCCTTCGGGGCGACAAGAGGTCAGTGGCAGCCGCCGGAGTGGCCGGCGTGCTGGTCCTTATCTGAGCGGGCCGCTTCGGTCGGTGTGCCTGGTTGCCCATGACCGGCATGCCCGCCGTGCGAGCCGTGCATAAAGAAGTGACTCCCCACCATCAAGGCGATTAAGCAGTAATACACGACGGTATCGACGGCCACGTTGAACAAGAAGATCGCGATCAACGCAGCAACCAGGCCAAGGCCGAGGAACCAGACGATGGGCGGGACGCGCCGTGGGCGGTCGGCGGTTTCAGAGGCATGCGGGACGTGTTCCATATGAGTCACTCCTTGGTATCGGTGTCTGGCTTCAAGGATGACTCTAGCGGGGCGGGACGAAAACTGTGAGAGGCGTTTAGCCTGTTTGAGAATGCGCCATTTGGCGGAGGGGGAGATTAAGCCCAGATGAGGGCTCGTGCGGATCTTCGGGATCAATCGGCCGTGACGGGGTGCTCGATCTCGCCGGCCATGAAGCGGTCGGGGTCCGCTTCAAAGGCGCGCAGGCAGCCGCGCGTGCAGAAATAGACCCGCCGTCCACGATACTCCGCGCTGGGGTACAGGCTAGGGTCCTTGAGCTTGCCACCGCAGGCGGTGATGGCCTCGGGCCCGGGGACGGGCACAGACTGGCTCGTTTCTGGCATAGCGTCGTCGCCGGCTATTTTACCGCTGCCCCCATGACCCCCCACTCGCCCAACTGCCGCCACCGCGTCACGCGCAGGCCAGCCGCCACCAGCCCTGCGCGGAGCTCACGACCATAGAACTGGGTCGCCTGGGGATGGTCGAAGAGGTCCCGCACCGGCCACGCCGAGACGAAGCCCTTGAGCAGGTCTTCAAAGTAGAACGTGCCACCTGGCCTCCCCGACGCCGGGTCGGGACTTCGAAGCACGCGCGCAATCTCGCCGAGCGCCTTCTGCCAGTTGGGGATGTGATGGAGGATGCCATAGTCCACGACCGCGTCGAAACTGGAATTGGGCGCATCAATCGCCTCGGCGTCCCCGACGAAGACGCGGGCGCGCGCACCATGTTTCGCCACGTGCTTTCTGGCCAGGGAAATCATCTTCGGGTCAAGGTCGAAGCCGGTGACCTGCGCCGCGCCGCGTGCGAGCAGAATTTCGATGCCTACGCCGCGCCCGCAGCCGATCTCCAGAACTTGCCGACCGGCCAGTGAGCCGCGCGGGCCGATCAGCAGCGGCGTCTCAATCCACCACTGAGAGGCCGCGCGGACGGGGTTGTTCATCAGCGCAAATTCGAGCGCGTTGAGTTTCATCCTGCCCTCTTCAACGCGGCGGCCAGGTTCCGGTCACGTCTTCCAGTTGCGGCGCGTCGCCGCCCGAGATGCGCCAGCCGCGCGGGGTCTTGCGAAAGGCCAGGTCCTGGGTCACCCGGGCGCTGTAGATGGGCTGGCCGTTCTTCAAGACGCTGAAGTGCAGGCGATAGGTGACTTTAGCCAGGCGAGCCTCCTCATGAACCTCCAGCGCCTGGATGTCGAACGAATGGAACTGGACTGCGTTGGTGCTGGGAAGCTGGTCAACAAAGTCTTGGTACGCCTGCCGGGTCTGCGCCAGGCCGGCGGCCACGGCGCCCTCGGCCTCAGAGGCGAAGTAGCTGTCGAGCGCGTTCGGGTTCTTGCGGTTCAGGCCCTGGAGGGCCGCCGTCTGAACCTCCTCCATCACCTGCCGCACGGTACGCTCCTCGGCGCCGCTCAGGGTCAGCCAGGCCGTGCCGGCGACGAGGGCCGCGATGCCGGCGATGACGAGAAAACGTCCGACGGTCATAAAGCACCTCCGGGGGCAGGCTGCCGGCGGCGCGGGAGGAAAGCCGGCGTGCGGGCCGCATACTCGGAATACGCCTGGCCGAACTCCGCCCATGCCTCGCGCTCCTCGTGCCGCGCCAGCCGCACATACATGAACACCAGGATCGGAAACATGACCAGCGTAGTGATAGTCGGCCACTGGATGAGGAAGCCGAGCATGATCACGATGAAGCCGACGTACTGGGGGTGCCGCAGGTAAGCATACGGGCCGGCGATAGCCAGTTGGTGTGCGCGCTGCGCCTTATACAACACGTCCCAGGCCGCACCGATGAGGACGAACCCGCCGCCGATGAGCGCATCGCTCAACCAATGGATGGGGGTGAAGTGCGGGTCGCCCTTCCAGCCGAGGAGTGTCTGCCATAGGTGTCCGGCATTATGAGAGAGCAGGTCCAGGCCCGGGATCCGGCTGCCCAGCCAGCCCGAGAGCAGGTAAATCGTCAGCGGGAAGCCGTACATCTCCGTGAACAGCGCCACCAGGAAGGCCGAGAACGCGCCGAAGGAGCGCCAGTCTCGGCTGGTGCGCGGCTTGGTGAAGCTGAAGGCGAAGACGATAAAGACCGCCGTGTTTATGAAGACGAGCGGCCACAGCCCGTAGGCGGGGGAATTGATGTTCATTTCTTCTCCCCCGAGGGCGGCTGATGATCGGCATGACCGTTAAGACCGTCGTGCCGGCTGTGCATGAACAAATGCAGCAGCGGACACAGCAAGAGCAACGCGTAGGGCAGGATGCCGAAGAAGTGGGCGGTGTGTTCTGTCAGCAGGTAAAACGCCGCGATGCCCGAGAACACGAGAAACACCAGCCCGGTGCGCGAGCGCAGCCAGCGACCCAGGCTGAAGTCTTGTCTTGAATTCATCAGCGCCTCCTGTCAACTCGTACCCTAACACCGAAGGCCTGCCAAACGAAAGCGCCGTTCCGCCTGGTGGGGCATACGCCAATCGGCGTAGCCTTCCGGGGAACGGCGCTTTCAGGAGAAAAGATGGATGCGCTGCTCGAGCAGCCCTTATGGCTGCATGCCGGACATGTCATCCATTTCCGGCAAGTCAAGGTCGATCTCGGGGGCCGACGCCGAAGCAGGCGCCTGGGGTGAGTAACTGATACCATTCGGACCAGCGCCGCTGGGGATGGTCGCGACCACTTTGCGTGTCGGGATATCCAACACCGCCACGTCGTTCCCGTAGATGTTGGTGATGTAGGCGTAGCGGCTGGATGGGTCGATCACGATGCCGTGTGCGCCTTTGCCGGTCTCCACGGTGCCCACCACCGTGAACGTCGCCGTGTCGATGATGGAAACGGTCGTGCTGGGATTATCTTGTGTTCCCTGGTTAGCGGCGAGCACGTACTTGTCGTCCGGCGTCACAAAGACCTGGATCGGGCCAACGCCGACGTCCACCTTGCCGACGAGTTGGCGCGTCGCCACGTCCACTTTGCCGACGGCATTCTCAGCGTTGAGCGAGAAATAGACGACCTTGCCATCCGGCGAGAAGCCGACCTGTACCGGCTTCTGTCCCACTTCGATGTCGGTCACTTTGGTGTGGGTTGACGTGTCGATCACGCTGAGAGTCGTGTCCTTCGCATTGGCGACGTATACCCACTTCCCATCCGGGCTGGGGCGCAGGCCGTGCGGATACATCCCCACCGGGATGGTAGCGATGGCTTGCATCGTGGCGACGTCGATCGCGGTGACGCTGTCCTCGTCGCCGTTGGTGGCATATGCGGTTTTGCCATCCGGGGCCAGGACGATGTGGGCCGGCTCCTGGCCCGTCATCACGGTGCCATGCACCTTGTACGTGGCGGTATCAATCATCGCGGCAAATGAGTCGTGCCCGCTCACCACCCAGACGCTCTTGCCATCCGGCGCGACCTGGAGATTATGAGGCGCTTCGATGCCGGTGAGGGTGGCGACCACCCGGTTGCTGGCAGCATCAATCACCGTGATGCTGTTGCCATATTCATCGGCCACCCAGACGGCGCCAGGCGCCGTCTTCTGCGAAACGGCGGGCGCAGGGCCATCGGAGGTCGCCCCACTGCACGCGGCCAGGAGCAACGCCAGGCCGATGCTGAGCGCCAGGCCCACACGGATCCCTTTACTGTGTTTCATGGAAATACTCTCCTTGTTGTATTGAATTTGAAGCCAGCAAACATGGCCCAAAAGGTCCCCAGCCGGTCCTTACACTAGCATCAGGGAAAGGCAATCGGCGAGCGCCATTTGGCGCATTGGGCCGGGCGCAGAATGGCGCAAGGAGAGAAAAAAGGGCTACTTGGTCGGGATATAGGCTTCCGGCGTTTGTGCAAATCTCTGGGCGCAGTTGAATGAGCAGAAGTGGTACACCCGGCCCCCATAAGGCAGGCGGGCCAGGGCCCGCTCGAGGTCAAGCCGCATCCGGCACACCGGGTCGAACTCGGCGGCAGCATCGGCACGGCGCGAGTCTTCCAGCGTGAAGAGCTTGACCGGATGGGAGACGTTCTTGAGCCACACCTCGCCCAGGCCGGTCACCCCGGCGATGGCGAGCGGGCGGACCGCGTCCGCCACCGCCTCCGTGCACAGGATCTGGTCTGAGCGCGCATACGCGGCGACGCGGGCGGCCACGTTCACCGTGGCGCCGAAATAGTCGCCGTCCCGTTCGACCACCGGGCCGGCGTGCAGGCCGGCGCGCAGGGCCGGGAAGCCCGGCTCCGCCTGGACTGCGGCGGCGAGCTGAAACACGGTCGTGATAGCCGACGCCGGCTCGCCGGCCACAACCATGACGGCGTCACCGATGGATTTGGCCAGACGGGCGTCGCCGGCCAGCGCGGCCTGCGTCAGACGGCACAGCCGGGCCACGATGTCGGCCGCGTCGTCGTCGCCGTGTGTCTCGGTCAGGGCCGTGAAGCCGCACAGGTCGGCGAAGAGGATGGTGGCAGGCCGGGAAGCGTGCGTCATGCTGCCCTCCGATTCGTAGTCGGGGCTGTTCGAGGCGCCGGTCTTCCTCAGCCAGCGGGATGGGACCGAGTCGTCTCTCGTTCAGGCGCCAGAGATCAAACCAGCTCTGCTTCTTGTGGTCCCAGCTCCTCCCGCCGTGTCACTGCCTCAATCGCCCGGTAGCATTCAGCGGGGGCGTGCAGCAGCGGATGGTGGTCCACGCCGGGCAGGACCCGCACGCGCCAGTTGGGGCGGCCCTGCACCAGGGCCAGAAGCCCCTCCAGCGGGGCTGTGATGTCGCGATCGCCGTGCAGGCAGACGACGGGCAGGCGGCGGTCGAGCCTGTCCGCGTCTCGGGCGGTGTCACAGTTGTACACGACCTCCCACAGCGATGACGTGAACGACCGCCAGGAGTGCCGGACGACGTCGGCTGCGACCTCGCGCGGCAGTTCGGGCTGCAAGTACGGCACCAGCCAGGCGAAGACGCGCCGGGTCAAGACGCAGATGACCGCGGCCAGCACCATGTTCGAGAGAAACACGCGATTGACCCAGGAGCCTTTGCGGAAGAAGCGGAAGGCCTTCTCCGGGCTCCCGAAATTCGGCAACCCCAACAGCACCAGGCCCTCCACGTCGGCGGGATGACGGGCGGCGTAGGCGACTGCCAGCAAGGCTCCCATCGAGTGGCCCACCAGTGTGAAAGGCGCCATCCGGCTGAGGGCCTGGTGCAGTGCCTGAACGTGCCGCTCGACGGTGTAACGTGTCCAGGGCTTGGGCGACTCGCCGAAGCCCAACGGATCCACCAGGACGGCATGATACTTCTGCTCAAGCACGCCAAGACGCCCCTGCCAGTAGCGGGTCGTCCCGCCCAGGCCGGGGAGGAACACCAGGGTGCGGCCCGGCGGGCCGGCCTCGCAGACGTGGAGCGCTGGAGGCGGACCGGCCGGGCCCATTATCGGTGGCCGCCTGAAGGTGAGGCGACTCGGCGACACCACTGCCATCGTCTCATTCCTCAACGATCAGCTTGCCCCGAAGCATACCCATCTGGCACTGGAACTCGTATTCGCCGGCTTTGTCGGGCAGGAATTCTACCGGTACGGTCTCACCTTCTGGGAGCTTGGCGCTCTTCTTGAAGTCCGGGAAAAGCACCATTTCGGAGCACGAGGCCGACTCGGTCCGGACGAAATTCAGGCGCACCGGCTTGCCCTTCTCAACCACGATCACGTCCGGGGTGTAGCCACCCTTGACCAGCACCATAGCTTCCTGATAGCCGCCGCTGGTCAGTGCAGCTTTCACACCCTTCTTCTCGCCCAGCCAGAAAAACCAGACGATGAAGGCGATGGCGGCCAGCCCGCCCAGGATGACAAGGATTTTATCGGGAGTCATAGCATCTCTCCATGGCTGATGGTTGATTGCGGTCTTCAATCAACCATCACCAATCACCAATTACCCATGATCAATGCGCCGGTTTCCAACTCTTCAGCCGGTTGGCGTTGCCGATGACGGTCACGCTGCTGAACGACATCGCCAGCGCGGCCAGCAGCGGCGAGAGCAGCAGGCCGAAGAAGGGATACAGCACGCCCAGCGCGATGGGCAGGCCGGCGCTGTTGTAGATGAACGCGCCGACCAGGTTCTGATACACATTGCGCATGGTAGCGCGGCTGAGCTGGATGGCCGTCACCACGCCCATCAGGCTGCCCTTGATCAGGGTGATGTCCGAGGCCTCAATCGCTACGTCGGTGCCGGTGCCGATGGCCAGGCCGATGTCGGCCTGCGCCAGGGCCGGGGCGTCGTTGATGCCGTCGCCCACCATCGCCACCTTCTTGCCCTCCAACTGCAACTTTTGCACGTTGAAGGCCTTGTCCTGGGGCAGCACCTCGGCCAGCACGCGCTCCACGCCCACCTGCCGGGCGATGGCTTTGGCCGTGCGCTCGTTGTCGCCCGTGATCATCACCACTTCCAGCCCCATCTTCTTCATAGCGGCGATGGCGGCCTTCGAGTCGTCTTTGACGGTGTCGGCCACGGCAATGATGCCTGCCGCGTTGCCGTCGATGGCCACATACATCGGGGTCTTACCATCGTCGGCCAGGGTCCTGGACTTCTCTTCCAGGCCGCCGAGCGCGATGCCTTCCCGGTTCATGAGCTTCAGGTTTCCGATGAGCACGCGCCGCCCGTCTACCGTGGCCGTGACTCCATGACCCGGGATGGCGTCAAACGTCTGCACATCACTCAAGGCTAAGCCGCGAGCCTGGGCGCCTTCGACAATTGCCAGCGCCAGCGGATGCTCGGACGACTTCTCGACGGAAGCGGCTAATCGCAAGAAGTTGTCAGTGGTCAGTGACCAGTTATCAGTCTTACTGATTACTGATGACTGCTCACTCATCACTACGTCCGTGAGCGACGGCTTGCCGACCGTGATCGTGCCGGTCTTGTCAAGGATGATCGCGTTCAATTTTTCGGCGGCCTGGAGCGCGTCGCCGGAGCGGATCAGGATGCCGTTCTGCGCCCCCAAGCCGATGCCGGTGGTTAGGCTCATGGGCGTGGCCATGCCCAGGGCGCACGGGCAGGCGATGATGAGCGTCGTCACCGCCACGATCAGGGCGTAGGTCAGCGCCGGAGCCGGGCCGAAGACATACCAGACCACGAAGCCAAAGATGGCCAGGATCATGACCGCCGGCGTGAAGTAGGCGGAGACCTGGTCCACGATGCGCTGGATGGGCACCTTGCTGCTCTGCGCGTCCTGCACCAACCGGATGATGTTCGCTAGGGCGGTGTCCTTGCCGACCTTGGTGGCGCGGAACCGGAAGGCCCCGGTCTTGTTGATCGTCGCGCCGATGACCTCGTCCCCGACCTTCTTGGAGACGGGCAGCGACTCGCCCGTGATCATGGACTCGTCCACGGCCGACTGGCCTTCGATCACCTCGCCATCCACCGGGATCTTCTCGCCGGGCCGGACGACGACGATGTCGTTGACCAGCACTTCCTCCACTGGGATGTCTACTTCTTTTCCGTCGCGCACAACCCGGGCCGTCTTGGCCTGTAGGCCAATGAGCTTCTTGATGGCCTCCGACGTGCGGCCCTTGGCCTTGAGCTCCATCGCCAGGCCGAGCACGACCAGGGCGGTGACCACCACCGTCACGTCATAGTACACGTCGGTGAATTCTTCCGATGGAAAGATCTGGGGGAAGAGCATGGCGATGGTCGAGTAGATCCAGGCCACGCCCGTGCCGACGGCGATCAGGGTGTGCATGTTGGCCGAGCGGTGCTTGAGGCCCTCCCACATCCCGACGAAGAACTGGCTGCCGGAGTAGACCAGCACGGCCAGACTGGCGACACCCATGGCGTACCAGACATACATCAGTTGCGGGCTGCCACGTGGGAACCAGTCGCGTAAGACGGGGAAGATCCAGGGGTACGAGAGGACCATCGTGGGCACGCCCACCGCCGCCCCGAACCACCACTTGCGCATGAGCGAGCGATATTCCTTCTCAGTTGCCTGCGCCTCACGATCCATTTCGGGCTCGCTGGCTTCGGCGGCGCGGGCCGCCTTGTAGGGCCCGGCGCTTTCAATGGCTTGGCTCAGCAAGCCCAAATCGCCGATGGCGGGCGAATATTCGACCTTCACCTCGTTGGTCGCCGCATTCATGGTCGCGTCCAACACCCCCGGGGTGGTCTTGAGTGCGTCTTCAATTCGGACCACGCATTCCGCGCAGTACAGGCCGCTGACCTTCAGCCGCAGGGTCTGGCCGTCGAGCGCGAAGCCGGCCGCGCGGACCGCCTCCACGAAATCGGTGGCCTTGGCGCGGGCCGGGTCGTATTCGATGGTCGCACGACCGCCGCGTACGTTGACGTTGGCCTTGCTCACACCGGGGACGTCCTGGAGAGCCTTTTCGAGCGCCGGCCCACCGGCGCGCTGAAGCCCTCGAATGGGCAGCTCGAGCCGCAGCGGCCCGGAGGCCCCGCTGGCGATGCCGGTCGTGGCCGATGACACGGCGACAGCGTATTTCTCGGGCGCGGCATCGAATTGCTTAACGCAACGCTCAGAACAAAAGTGATACGTGGATCCTTTGTACTGGCGAGTGGCGTGGGCCGACCCGGTTTCGATTTCCATTCCGCAGACAGGATCTCGCGCCGACATAAGATGAGCCTTTCTCTCAGAATCCAAATGCCCAACTACTAGGCACACATAGAAGTGTATCCACCGGCGGGCATTTGGAAAGCGCTAATCGACCTAGTGTGGAACAGGCGAAATGGCTTATGATTTTGGCCGTTGAAGGCGGAGTGGATCAGTTGAGAGGCAGGGTAAACGAAACTTGCGTGCCCTGGCCGGGCTGGCTGGTCACCCAGATGTGCCCGCCGTGCGCCTGCACCAGTTGTTTGGCGATGGCCAGGCCGAGGCCGGTCCCGCCTTCGCTGCGCGAGCGCCCGCGGTCGACGCGATAGAAGCGGTCGAAGACATGCGGCACAGCCTCAGGCGGGATACCGGAGCCGGTGTCAGTAACAGTGATCCGTAAATAGTGCCCAGTGTTCAGAGTGATTTCCGGGCGCTCACTGGATACTGAACCCTGAACACTGATCACTCCCCCTGCGGGCGTGTGACGAATGGCATTGCCGAGCAGGTTGCCGAGGACCTGGGCGATGCGTTGGGGATCGAGCGAGAGGGTCGGCAGGCTGACAGGAATATCGGCGCGCAGGGTGAGGTGCTTGGCTTGAGCCTGGGGCGTGAATTGGGCGACCACCGACCGGACCAGATCCGCGGGGTTCATGGAGAGGCGATCCAGAGGCAGTTGCCCGGCGTCGGCAAGGGCCAGCGTGCGCAGGTCGCTCACCAGCCGCGCGAGCAATTGCGTCTGATCGAGCAGCGGCGCCAGGGTCTCTTGGGTGGGCGGCAGCACCCCGTCGACCACCGCTTCCAGGCTGCCTTGCAGGGCCGCCAGGGGGTTGCGCAGCTCATGGGCAATATCCGCGATCATGTCCTGCCGCAGGCGCTCAGCCTTCTGCAGGTCGGCCGCCATCGCGTTGAACGCGGCCGCCAGGTCGCCGATTTCATCTTGAGACGTGACCGGGACACGCTGGGCCAGGTCGCCGCGGGCGATGACGGCCGTCGCAGCCATGAGGCGCCGGATCGGTCGAACGAGGCCATAGGCCAAAATGCCGCCGACCACGAGAGCAGCGCCGCCCGCCGCCAGTGCCGCCAGCCAGATGGCCCGGTTGACGCGCCCTAACAGATCGTTCGTGGCGCTGTCAGCCTGCCCCGGGCCACCCCTGATCTCGCCCATCCCCATGCCGCCCACGGCGACGAGCGTGCCGGCGCGCTGGCCGTCGACGACGATGGCGGTGCCGCCTGACAGTTCGGCCTGGCTCAGGGTCTGGCCTACGCGCTGGCCGGCGGAGTCGGCCACGACCTGGCCGCGCGCATCGGCGACGAGGAGCTGCTGGCCCATCATCCCCGCCATGCCGCCCATCCCCAGACCGGCGCTCACCAGTGTCTGGACGCCCTCCCAGGAGCCACGACCACGATAGTAGCCTGCCAACTCCTGCGCCAGGCCGGCGTCGCTCGTCATGCCGCCCTGGAACATGAAGCTGTGCACCTCGCTGGCCGCCGCCTGGTTGGCCAGCAGCGACACCACGGCCACGCCTACCAGGACAACGGCCAGGAAAGAGAGCAAGAGCTTGGCGAAGAGACGCATGGCTGGTTGATCGCGAATGGCTGATGGCTGATCGCGGAGGGTGAAGACCGTACTCGTGGCCCGTGACCGCTCTCAGCCGTCTGCGAACTTGTAACCCACGCCGAACACGGTCACGACGTACTCGGGCTGCCTGGGATCACGTTCGAGCTTGGCGCGCAGGTTCTTGATGTGGGCGTCCACGGTGCGCTCGTAGCCCTCAAACGCCTCACCCTGGGCGGCGTCGAGCAACTGCATGCGGGTGAAAACGCGGCCCGGCTCGCGCGCCAGCGTAACCAACAGATCGAACTCCGTCGGCGTCAGCTCAATGGAGTCATCGCTGCGGGCGACCGTGTGCCGCGTCAGGTCGATGGTGATGTCGGCCGCCCGGATGATCTGTGGGACGCTCGGCGCTTCTGTCCGCCGGAGCACGGCTCGCACGCGGGCCACCACCTCGCGCGGGCTGAAGGGCTTGACGACGTAGTCATCGGCACCCAGTTCCAGCCCGACCAGGCGGTCGGACTCCTCGACCCGCGCCGTCACCATGATGATGGACACGTTGGATGTGGCCCGCAGGCGCCGGGCGACGTCGAGGCCGTCTAACCCTGGGAGGCTCAGGTCCAGGAGTACCAGGTCCGGCTTTTCGCGTTTGGCCTGGGCCAGGGCGGTCGGCCCATCACTGGCCGTGACCACGCGGAAGCCGGCCTGCTCCAGGTAGCCGCGCAAGACCTTCACGATCTGGGCTTCGTCGTCCACGACGAGGATGGTCTGGGCCATACTGGAAGTGTATATCAAACGAGCCGGAGCGGCTTTGCTCCGGCTCGTCTGTGGAGAAGAGACCTCGCTCAGACCTTCTCGCCGCAGTAGGGACAGGCCTTCCAGCCGGCCTGGAGCGGCTTGCCGCAGTGGGCGCAGGTCACGCCGACAGGAGCGGGCGGCGGAGACTGCGGCGCCACCGCACGGACCAGCCAGACGACGCCGAGCACGATCAGGCCGACGAACAGCAGCGGCCCCAGCAGCATCCCCAGACCGAAGAACGGCATTCCGAAACCACCCATCATAGGAGCACCTCCGAACATGTGGCCTGGGCCCATCATCCCCTGCCACCCGCCCCAGGCGGTCTGATGGAAGAAGAATGGCAGGACGGTCGAAGCAACGACCGCGACGACGATCAGAACGGCGCTGACGCCGAGGACCCATTGCAGACCTTTGCTCATGTTGACCTCCGAAGATCCTTTCTATGCGTTACCCTAGCCGAGCCATGTGAAGAACTTGTGAAGCCTTCCCGAAAACCGTGTGAAGCCCGTCAATCAACCGGCGTGCGCTCGGCTGGATCGGCTCGTGCGGGCCAGGATCCAGGTGATGAGCGGCAGAGCAGCAGCCAGGGCGATCAGCGCGACGATCTGGGACTGAGTCAGCCCGAACGCGATCACCTGGTAGGAACTGGTAAAGGCCAGCAGGAACCGTTCCAGGCTATATAGCACCACATAGAGGAGGAAGAGCAAACCATCGGGCCAGCCTTTCTTGCGCAGTTGCCAGAGGACGGCGAAGATGCCCAGGTTGACGACGATCTCATACACCGGCGTCGGGGTGTAATACACGCCCAGCTGAGGCACCATGGCGTTCGGGCTGGTGTACGCAAATCCGAATGGCCCGGTCGTGGGCTTACCCATCGCATCGCCCGTGATGATGCAGGCCAGGCGGCCGACCGCCTGCGCCAGGACCAGGCCCGGCGCCACCGCATCGAGCAGGCGCGGCAGGGGCCAGCCCCGGCGCCAGGCCAGCCAGGCGACGGCGAGCAGGCCGCCGGCCACGCCGCCCCAGATCGCCAGCCCGCCCTCCCACACATACAGCGCCCGAACTGGGTCCGCCGCGTACTCGTGCGGCCAGTGGTCGAGCACGTGGAAGAGCCGCGCGCCGAGCAGGCCGCCCAGGACGACCCCCAGCGCGGCGTCATAGATCTCATCCATCTTAAAGCCCTTGCGCCCGGCCTCGCGCGCTGCCAGCCAGACGCCAACGCCAATGGCCCCGACGACGATGAGACTGTACCAGCGCACCATGAAATGGCCGATACTGAAGAGAACCGGGTCAATGCTGATTGTGATCATGTCAAATAACCTTTTGGGCGTGAACGGGACGGCGAACCGCATGGTCAGCCCTGCGTCTCCGTTAGCTAAAACTCTCCAGCGCAGCGGCCGCAATCGAGTACTGGCTACCCACCAGCAGGCTGCGAAGCTGACGGCGCAGGGAAGGGCTCAAGGTCAGCCGCGGCAGGAGCAATTGCGCCAGAGCCAGGTCGGTGGCAATCGCCAGATTGCCTTTTGGCGCGGCGTCGAACAGCCCATGCCCGGTGTTCGTCCAGGCATTCGCCAGGAACACAAGCACGTCGCCAAGAAACGAGGCGATGCCCTCCCGGATGTTTCTCAAGACTGCCGTGACCTGTGCCAGCGCGGAAAAGGCGGCCGGCCAGGCGCCCAGGACACGGCGGAGCTTTCGCCGGGCCGCACGCGTATCCCGGATGCAGGCGCGGAGGAATAACTGCTCAGCCCCAACGAGTTGTGAGGCGGGTCGCCTGAGCTCGCCAGACCTGGAGGCGACGGCCGGCCAATAGACCGCCGTGGCGTGCGAAAACGTTTGGGCGCTGGCCCAGCCAGATCGGTCTGTATCCACCGTCGCCGTCAGCCACAGGTTAGCCGGGAAGCGGATCGGGTTGACTAGGGAGAGACCAGACAGGCTCACGAGTCTGCCGGCCCGGAATTGCAGCGCAATTTCCTCCAGCAATCCCACCACCTCTGCCGGGCTGATGCGGGCCAGACAAGCGAGATAGACCCGGCTGCCGTTCTCGGGTTGTATCGCCTCTTCGGCCAGCGCCAGGATTTTGCTGGCGTTGAGCTGCGACTGGGCCGTGGTGCAGAGCGCCACACTCTCACTCTGGCTCGCCCACCAGGGGTGGCCGACCAGCCGCTGGTATTGCAGCCTGGCGCCCCCGGTCAAGAGGTGGCCCAGGCTTTCGGCCACCGCGATCTTGCCGCTGTCCGCCGGGCCGGCCAGGATCGTCAGCGGCTTTGACTTCAACGCCACGTAGTAGTTGATCAGCGGAACTGCGTCCACCTGGATCCCGGCTCTCCCGACGGCCTCGCTCAGATGAGCGATCAGTGCGCGCTCGTCGCTGACGACTTCAGGAAGAACACTCCGTGACACCGCGCCGAGCACCCTCAACGCCTCCGACTGGTGACGGCCTGCCACCCGCAAACGCCCCAGCAGACCGCCAGCAAGATCAGGAACAAGACGAGCGCCGCGATGGCCGCGACTTTCAGGCCGAAGAGGGGAAGGATGACGATTGCCACCAGCGGCAGGCTGCACAGCCAGACGGCGAATGCCAGCAGCATCTCATCGGAATGACGACTGAAGCGCTGTCTCACGGCAGTCCTCCTTTCTCCAAAAATTCCGGCCGGGCCAACCCGCTGCTCTCAGTGCCGGGCTGCCTTTTTGATGCGCGCCGTGACGACCGGCATCGTGACGATCAGGCTGAGCAGCCCCACCCAGACCGCGCCGCCGAACCGGGCCACGCTCGGGTAGTCACCGCTCAGGCTGGCTGCCAGCAGAAACAGCAGCGCGGCGCCGATCGAGATCGGCAGGTAAATCAGGGCGCTCCGGCGCGCCACGTCTTTCTCGACCTGCTCGTGTTCCATGTGGGCCTCTCCTTCAGTTGCCCCAGAAGCCCCGACTGCGGAGCCTCCGGGAAGTCAGACAGCCTGGATTAAGGCTGGACGTTGATCACGTAAATCAGCCCGCCCGGCTCGACGTCGTTGTTGGTGACGTGATGCAGGACGTGGCAGTGCAGGACCCACGTCCCCGGGCTCGTGGCCGTGAACTCGATGTCGTAGCGCTCGCCCGGATTGACGGCGACGGTGTCCTTCGTCAGCTGCGCGGCCTCGGGCACCGGGTTGCCATCCGTCGCCACGATCTTGAAGAACTGGCCGTGCAGGTGCATGGGGTGCGTGAACTGGCCAATGGCGGCCAGGCGCAGACGGACCACGTCACCCACTCTGACCGTGACCGGCTTGGTCTCGGGGAAGGCCTTGCCGTTGACGGTGAAGTAGTTCGGCTCGGCCCCGGCCATCGGCATGGAAGGATAGGTCTCGCCGTCCGGGCCAATCGTCCATTCCCCCAGCATCAGAACTTCGTCGACGGCGGGCGGGTCCGTGGGCGGGTCCTTGGGCTCGATCACCAGCGGCGCGTACAGGCCCACCGGGATTTGCTTGTCCGTGGCCACGTGGGAGTGGTACATGAACGTGCCGGCCGGCGCCGCCGTGAACTCATACGTAAAGGTCTCGCCCGGTTCAATGGCCGGCTGCGTGAACGGCGGCACGCCGTCCATGGCGTTGGGCACCGGCAGGCCGTGCCAGTGGATGCTGGTCGCCTCCGGCAATTCATTCTTCACGATGACGCGGACTTGGTCGCCCTCGCTGACCCGGATCATGGGCCCGGGCACGGTGCCGTTGTAAGTCCAGGCGGTCACCACGACGTCCCGGAGGATGTTCCAGCGCACCGGCTGGGCCGTCAGCTGGAAGACTTTCACGTCGCCGTCCAGCGTGTACGCCAGCGGTTGGCCGCCCTCCGTCTCGGTCGCCGGCGGTACGCCCAGGCTGGGGATGGGGGCCTCCATGGTCATGACGTCCATGCCGGCACCCGGCATCTCGTCCAAATTTGGCTCCAATGTGGACGTCTGCCCCTCTCCCATGTCCATGCCAGGCATGTTGGGATCCATGGTGGGCGCGACTGGCGCGGCCTGGGTTGCCGGCGCCACCACGGCGGGGCCGCTGCAGGCGGATATCAGGATCGCCAGGACCGCAATGAAGGAAAAGATTACAACGCGTTTCATCGGGAGCCTAGCTCCTTGTACATGGGTGAGTCCGGCGTCAGTCGCCGCTGGCTGGCGCCGGCGCCAGGCCTGGGTGTGCCTGGCGGGGGCCTGGCCAGGGCGCATCGTCGCGGCGGATGGATGGCCGGAAGCGCTTGAGGAGTAACGTGTTCAGGGTGACCGAGACCGAGCTGACGGCCATCATCAGGCCGGCCAGCTCCGGGCTGATGATCAGCGACACGAAGGGGTAGAACAGCCCGGCCCCCAGCGGGATGCCCAGCAGGTTGTAGACGAAGGCCCAGAACAGGTTCTGCTTGACCTTGCGCATGGTGGCCTGGGCCACTTCCAGGGCCACGACCACGTCGCGGATGTCGTCCTTGATCAGGATGACGTCGCCGGTTTCCTTGGCCACGTCGGTCCCGGAGCCGATGGCCAGGCCGACATCGGCCTGGGCCAGGGCCGGCGCATCGTTGACGCCATCCCCGACCATGGCCACCTTGTGGCCGCCTGCCCCGCGCTTTCCAGCGGGGGCGGCTTGGAGCTTCTTGACTTCTTCGGCCTTGTCCTGGGGCAGGACTTCCGCCAGCACCCGGTCGATGCCCACCTGCCGGGCGATCGCCTGCGCGGTGCGGGCGTTGTCACCCGTGATCATGGCCACCTGGATGCCCAGCCGGTGCAGGTGCGCAACCGCCTCGGCCGAGTACTCCTTGAGCGTGTCGGCCACGGCGATCAGGCCGGCCGGCGCGCCGTCCACGGCCAGGAACATGGCCGTCTTGCCATCGGCCTCCAGTGCCTCCGCCCTCGTCAGCAACGCGCCGAAGTCCACGCCGCGCTCGCGCATCAGCTTGCGGTTGCCCAGCAGAACGGCGCGGCCTTCAATTCGGGCCTCGACGCCATGCCCGGGGATCGAAATGAACTGTTCGGGCGTGGGCAGCGTCAGGCCGCGTGCCTCCGCTCCTTTGAGGATGGCCTCGCCCAGCGGATGCTCGCTGTGCTTCTCGGCGCTGGCCGCGTAGCGGAGCAGGTGGTCAGTGGGTAGTGGAGAGTGATCAGAGTTACTGACCCCTGCCCACTGATCACTGACCACGACATCCGTCACGCTCGGCTGGCCCTGGGTGAGGGTCCCGGTCTTGTCAAAGACGATCACCTGCAGCTTGCTGGCGTTCTCGATGGCCTCGGCGCCCTTGAAGAGCACGCCGTGCTCGGCGGCCTTGCCGGCGCCAGCCATGATCGCGCTCGGGGTGGCCAGGCCGACGGCGCACGGGCAGGAGATCACCAGCACCGTCACCGACAGCAGGAGCGAGAACCCGAACACGCCGATCTCGCCCAGCTTGTAGGGTGAGAGGATGAAGCTGGAATTCGGGTCGAAGAAGCGCCCAAAGCCGTAGAAGAACCAGAAGACGAAGACCAGCACCGCCAGCACGTGAACGCCCAGGATGAAGTGCCCGGCCACCCAGTCCGCCAGCTTCTGGATCGGCGCCTTGCTGGCCTGGGCGTCCTCCACCAGCTTGATGATCTGGGCCAGGGCCGTCTCTTTGCCCACGCGGGTCGCCGAGAAGCGGAATGCGCCGGTCTTATTGAGCGTCCCGCCGATGACGAGGTCGCCGGCCTTCTTCTCCACCGGCAGGCTCTCGCCGGTCAGCATCGACTCATCGACGGCGGAATAGCCGTCGACGACCTGGCCGTCCACGGGGATGCCTTCGCCCGGGCGGACCAGGATCAAGTCGTGGATCTCGACCTCCTCCGCCGGGATCTCCAGTTCTTTTCCATCCCGGACGACGCGCGCGATCTTGGGCTGAAGCTTCATGAGCTTGCGGATGGCCTCGGACGTGCGCCCGCGGGTGAGGGCCTCCAGCCAGCGGCCGAGGATGATGAAGGCCGTCAGCAGGGCGGCGCTCTCGAAGAAGGTGGCCCCCTCACCCCCGAAGCCGGCCTCCGGGAAGAGGGTGTTGATGACGGCGATGCCGTAGGCGGCGCCAATGCCGGTGGCGTACAGCAGGTTCATGTCGGTCACGCCGTGCCTAAGCCCTCGCCAAGAGTTGACGAAGAACTGCAGACCGGGGCCGAAGACGATGGGCGTGGTCAGCAGGCCGATGACCCACTTCTGGGCCAGCCACGCCGGCACCAACACCTTAAGGGGGCCAAGCATGTCGTAGAAAGTGCCGATCATGACGACCAGGCCAACCAGCCCGGCGATGAGCAGGTTGCGGCCCTGGCGCCGGATCTCGGCCTCGCGCGCCTGCCGCTCGCGGTCGAGCGCGTCGACGCCTTCGCTTCGCTCCTGGGCTTCGTAGCCGACCTCGCGCACGGCCCGCTTCATGGCGTTGATCGAGACCAGGCCGGGGATGTAGGTGACGCGGGCCGTGCCCAGACCCAGGTTCACGACTGCCCCGGTGACCCCTTCGACCCCCTTCAGCGCCCCTTCGACATGGGCCACGCACGAGGCGCAGGTCATGCCGCGCACGTCTAGCGCCAGTTCAGAGGTCGGCACCCGATATCCCACCTCGTCGACCGCGCGGGCCAGGTCGGTCAGGGTGACCCGGGTCGGATCAAAATTGAGCGCAGCCTTGTTGGTGCCCAGGTTGACGACCACGCTTTCAACGCCGGGCAGTTCCTTGAGCGCGCCCTCCACATGTGAAACGCACGAAGCGCATGACATGCCCTGAACAGGCAGGCTGAGAGATTTGATTTGTGCAGCCATGGAATTCCTTTGCCGGGGCCTGTGAACAACCCCACACGTTGAACTTGCCGTGGGGCATTGAATGACAAGCGCCACTCCTGAGCTTGCGAATCGACCCGAGCCAAGCAGCCGGCGAGTAGGCGCAAGCTGAAACAGGGATTCCGAGGGGACATGCCCCTCGGTTCACGCAACCTTCCGAATGTCCTTTCCTGTGATGCAGTCTATAGAAAAGCTCGATGGCGAACCAGCGCTATGTGGCGGGTGTGACCGCGCGCCAAATAGCCTATGGCGCCAAGAGCGTGTGAACAGGTTCTGGGGCTTATCCACCACCCAGCGTGCCTTTGGATCGCCCAAACTGAGGTCGCCATAACTAAATTCCTCGAACCTGGCTGGCCTCGACGTCTGGCTTGATCCGATCAAAGCCGACACACCCACCAACCCAAATCCGACACCAAAATCGGCGCTGGACCGACAGCGATAGCCTCCTCAGAAAACTTATCCTATGTAAGATTTGTGCTGCTTTTCTGAGCATCGTATTCGCTTTGGAGACTTACCACCTCGTTCAAGCGACTGACCATCGGCCACACGGAGACCTCCGATGCCCCACACCCCGAGTCACGCGATGAGTCCGGAGATGAAAAAATGCATTCAGGAGTGCCTGACCTGCCACGGCATCTGTCTTGAAACCGTCACACACTGTCTGGACATGGGCGGCAGCCATGCAGAAGCCATGCACATTCGGTTATTGCTTGACTGTGCCGAGGTTTGTCAGACCAGCGCAAACTTCATGCTGCGCGGTTCTGACCTTCATCCTCGCCTCTGCGCCGTCTGCGCCGATGTGTGCGAGCACTGTGCAAGAGACTGTGAGCGCTTCACCGACGACAGGGTGATGCAGAACTGTGCGGAGGCCTGCCGCCGCTGCGCTCAATCTTGCCGGCAGATGGCCGCGATGTTGACGTAAGTCGGATACCTCCGTTCTCGCGTCGAAGAACCTGATGTAGTTCGTCCAAGAAATGAGTTTCATGCGTAAGGTCGTCCTGATCATCGCCGGACTGCTCGGGTCGGCTGTTCTGCTCGTGCCCATCTACATTTTGTGGTTGACGTGGAGTGGGGCAGATGCTTCACCCCCTGAGGGCCTCCTTACCCTAAACACAAAGGACAGCACCCGGCTGGCTGAGAGCAACCCGACTGCGCTGAGCCGGGCCGTTTCGGAGGCGCTGTTTCCAGAGGGCAGCGAGAAGAGGCCCCGGGCTGTGATCGTCGCACCCGCCGACGGGTGGCAGGCGGGGGTAGCCGCCGCTCCGCTTGTGCGTTGGCTCGACGGCCCACTGGTGCTGGTGGAAGAAGGTGCCGGGGTGGAAATAGAGATTCCACGGTTAGAACCTGCTGGAGTCCAGACTCTGGAGGGCGGCAGCGTGGTTTGGGTCGGGCACAACCCACCGGATCAAACTCTCGGCGTACAAGTGCCAGCCGGAGATGCGGCGGACGTGGCCCTTGGTGTGGACCTGCTCGTGGAGCGCCTGGCAGGCGGCCCCCAGGCGAATATCCTGCTCGTGCCCGAGGATCCGCTTTACGCCATCCCGGCCGCTTACTGGGCCGCCCAGTCCGGTGACGTGATCCTCTTCGGCGGCGACCCGCTGCCGGCGGCGACTCGCCAGGCCCTGGAACGGCGCGGTGGGCAAGCCCATATCTATCTGGTGGGGCCAGTGCCCGAACCAGAGGACCTGAGCCAATATGGGAGCCTCCAGCGAATTGTGGCCTGGAATGGCCTGGCAGCAGCAGTCGCGTTGGCCGAATACCGCGATGAGGCGGCGGGCGTCGGTTGGGGCTCAGGCGGCAGCCACTACATCGCCACTCACAACTTCGTGCTTGCCAATCGTGACGATCCAATGATCGCGCTCGCCGGAATCGCGCTCGCCCGCTTTGGCAAGTTTGGTCCGCTGTTGTGGGTGGAGCGCGACCGCATCCCGCCGGTCACCGATCAGTATCTATGGAAGATGAAGCCGGAGTTCTTCAACACGCCTGCCGAAGGGCCGTTCAACCATCTGTGGATATTGGGCGGTCCGGACCAGATCGGCCTCCGTGTCCAAGGCCAGGCCGATCTCTCACAGGAGATCGGCGCCTACCGCTTTGAAGAAGGGGGGTTGTCCGGCATGGAAGTGTTGTGGATCGTCTGGATTCTTGCCGGCCTGGCCTGCGGGCTTTGGATTTTGCTGCACAGCCTGCGCCGTCTGCCGCAGATTGGCCCCGTGATGCGCGCGACCTGGACGCTGCTCGGGCTGGTGCTGGGGCCGCTGGCGGTCTGGCTCTATCGCCAGAGTTACCACCGTGTGCATTGGATGAAACATGGCCAGATGACGATGTGGCACCGTGAAGGGTTTGGCGCAGCGCTGGCCGCCTCCGCCATGAACCGGGGCTTCGATGGTCCGCTCATGCTGGTCATTTCCTGGATCGTCACTGCCTTGGGTCTCCCCCTACTCGTCTTGCGCGGGCCCGGCTTTTGGCTGGGCAACTCGATGATGGTCGGCATCTTTATCGCTTACTTCGGCGCGCTCGCGCTCCACTGGCTGGTGATGCACGCGCACATGTTCATGGAACACGATCAGCTTCCGTATGGGCAGGCCGTGCGGCGCGCCTTCCCGCCTGCCTTTCTGTCGATGACGGCCATGGCCATCGGCATGATGGGTTTCATGTGGTGGATTCAGATGGCCGAATTGATGATGGAAGGCATGCCGGAAGACGATGAGATCATGTGGTGGGGCACGACCCTCATCTCCGTTTTGGTGGGCTGGCTAGTGGCCTTGCCCATCGACGCTTGGCTGGTGCGGCGCGGCAAACAGCCGGGGACGATGTAGTGACTTTGAAAGGCGGACGAGAATGGGTCTGGGGCTAGAGAGATGAGCTGATGAGAAAATTGAGCGCGAAACAAGGCGTTACCTCAATCTCAGTTTTCGTCGCGCTGGTCTTGCTTTCACTGCCAGTGCTATTCGGCGCTGGCCGGGTGTGGCCGAGCACCCAGGCCCAGGTCGAGCCAGCCCCTTTACTGGAGAACGCCCTCGTCACCGGCTTTACCACGCGCTATACCGGGCGCAACGCGTATGAAACGGCGGTCACCCTGGCCCAAACCACATTTCCGGCATCCAGCCATGCCAACCAGCCTGGGGCCATCATCCTGGCGCGGCTGGACAGCAAAGAGCAGTTGATGTCCGCAGTCTCGCTCATTCACCATCCCGTCGATGCTCCAATTTTGTTTGTTGACCAGGATCGCCTGCCGCCCGAAACACGGGCCGCCCTCGGGCGGTTCCACCCGGAGGGCATCGCCTTCGACCGCAATGTGCAGGTGATTGTCGTGGGTGAGGTCTCCGACGGTGTCGTCCAGCAGGTCGAGGCCATGGGTCTCAAGGTGCGCCGCATTCAGGGCACACCCGGCGACCCGGCCAGCCTGGCCGAGGCCGTGGACGACTACCGCGCCGCGCTTCACGCAGATCACCCGGACATCGTAGTCGTGGCCTCGCTGGACGCGCCCGACTTCGCGCTGCCCGCCCTGTCGTTCGTCGCCCACATGCCCACCGGCTTCGCCTTTGTCCGTCGCGAAAGCATCCCGGAGGCAACCCGCCGGCTCCTGAGCCGTCGATTTGGGCCGACCTTCATGTACCTGATGGGGCCCGAGTCAGCGATCTCCGAGGCGGTGGCGCGTGAGCTGGCGCAGTACGGGCATGTGCAGCGTCTGGCTGCGCCTGATCCGTATGCCCTTTCGGCATACTTCGCCGGCTATCGTGACAGCGGGCAGGATTTTGGCTATTGGGTGGGGCGCCAGGCGCGCGACTTTGGCTGGGGCATCGCCGAGCCCGGCCACAACTTTACCTTTGTCAATCCCGAGGCGTGGGCTGAAGGGCTGGCCGCCAGCGTGCTCTCGCACCGGGGCAAGCATGGACCCATCCTGCTCGTCCAACAAGATACGGTGCCCGAGCCGGTGCGGCGTTACCTGAGCGAAACGGTTCGGCCGCGACCGGCAGCGCCCTACGACCAGCTTTTTAATCATGGCTCGATCGTGGGCGGATCAGACGTGATCAGCCTGCGCCTGCAGGGCGAACTGGATGGGCTCCTGGCGCCCCAAGCGAGCGAAGCAGAGGACTGAACCATGGAGCATGATCACAAGGGCCAACATGGCGACGGCGCTTCGGCTCGCCACATCGTCGCCCACTTTCCCACCGAATCGCAGGCGCGCGAAGCCGAGCGCCGCATTGCCCCGTCGGCCGCCTCCGTTGACGTGAGCGCGGTGGACGCCGAGCGCGTGCGCGAAGAATTTCATCAGGCCCATGAAGGGATTTCCACGGTTGAGATCGGCGTGCCAGCCTGGATCGGGCTGTTGATTGGCGCCTTGATCGGTGCCCTGTTGGGGGCGCTCGTCTATGCCAATCGCCTTACGATCGCAGGTCTCGCACCGGCGTTGAGCGCCGGGCCGGTCGCCACAGCCTGCCTCGGTGCCGGGGTATTGGGCACATTGGGTTGGCTACTGGGAGCCCTGTTGCATTTGCTGCAGGCGCCCCGGCCGGCGCACCTGCAAGAGCTGCGCACGTCGGTGGACGAAGACCCTCGTCCCGAAGTTCAGGAAAAGCTGGCGGAAGCCGGCGCCCTGGAGGTGCTGGTGGAAGGAAATGGGTCAGGAGAGGCCGGAGAGGCTCAGACCTCCGGGCAGCCGAGCCGGAGCGCTCACCATTAGTTGGGCCGCCCGAAGGGAGCCGTCGACGATGGAACATTCGATGGACGATCACACCCGCGGCGCGCCGAGCAAAGCCGCGATCGTCGGTCACCCCATCCACCCGATGCTGGTGCCGTTTCCCATTGCTTTCCTGACGGGCGCACTGCTGACCGACTTGGCTTATTGGTGGACGGGCGAGCCGTTCTGGGCCCGGACCTCGCTCTGGCTGGTGGGGGGTGGGCTGGTCGGCGGTGGGTTGGCGGCCATCTTTGGGCTGACCGATTTCCTGACCATTCGCCGGGTGCGAGAGCACACTGACGGCTGGGTTCACTTTCTCGGGAATGTCGCCGTACTGGCGCTGGCCCTCACGAGTCTGGTGCTCCGACTGCGCGGCGCGACGGTCGCCGTCCTGCCATGGGGGCTGGGCTTGTCGTGGACGACGGTGGGGTTGCTTCTGGTGACCGGCTGGTATGGCGGCGAGTTGGCCTATCGCCACCTGATCGGCGTCACCGGACATGGCCCGCAACAGGACGCCTCTCAGCCCGAAGGCGTGCAGCAACACCACTCCTCGAGCGATTAAGTCAAGATGTAAAACGGGCAGAAAAGCTGTCCCAGATAAATACCACCCAAGAGGAATCCAGAAATGAAATCGGCAAAGCCGCTTCGATTTCTTATGCCCCGACTGCTTTCTCTGCTGGTCCCAACCGGCCTGATGCTGGTGGCTTGCAGCAGCCCTGCCGAGTCGACGGCGACGTCCCAGCCTACCGAGGCGAACGCAGCGGAGCCGACAACGCGACCTCAGCCCACCTCAGTAACGGCGGAATTTGATCAGATGTTCATCGACATGATGGTGCCCCATCACCAGTCGGCGATTGAGATGGCCATGATCGCCCAAGAACGGGCTGAGCACTCTGAGCTTAAGGAGATGGCCTCTCAAGTTATCGAAGATCAGCAGCAGGAAGTGGAGCAGCTCTAGTCGTGGCGCCGGCAATGGTTCGGCAGCGGGGATACCCCACCCATGAGCCAAATGCCGATGTTGCCTGACATGATGATGGACATGGACGGGCAGATGATGATGGATATGGCCTCAAGCATCGAGCAGTTGCAGGTCGCGCCCGAACCGTTCGACCAGCATTTTATTGATATGATGATCGGACATCACCAGATGGCCATTGAGGCTGCGCGGCTCGCCCAACAGCAGGCCACGCGCCCTGAAATCAGGGATACCGCCCAACAGATTATCGAAAAACAACAAGCCGAGATCGATCAGTTGAAGCAGTGGCGCCAGCAATGGTACGGCAGCGCCGAGCCGGAGCCGACGCCCATACCGTAATGGAAACAAACAGCCGGGCAGCTCTCCACCCAGCTGCCCGGCTTGTTGGAGTCACAGAAGTTCATAGAGCGCCGTGATCAGTTCCCCGGTTTGCTGGCGGCGCTCCCCGTCAGGGCTTTGCAGCCCAACCTGGAGGCAATCGGCCAGGTACTGTCGCACCATGCGGTGCTGGACCTCCCGCAATGCACGTTGAACGGCCTGAAGCTGCCGCAGGATGCCTACCCATTCCTCGTCACGCTCGACCATTGTCGCGATGCCGCGCAGGTGACCTTCGGTGCAGCGCAGGCGACGGAGAAGATCGGCCTTGGGGGCTACCTCAACGTCCGGCATCGGTCGGGACCGGGTGGAGCGTCGCGCTCTGGGCGACCAGCGCCGCCTCGAAAAGAGCCGCCATCAACGATTCGACCAGTTGGGGATCCGGCGGCGCGGCCGGGTCACGGACGATCTGCGCCTCCGTCTGATGGTCATCACTGTGGATGGTGAGCGTCACCGGCCCGACATGCTCACCGTAGACCAGCAGTACGGCGAACTGGCAGCCGCACTCGGCCGTGCCATGATGAAGACACACGCAGTCGGACTGCGTCGACAGCGCTGCGCGCAGATCGAAGCTGCGGACCGCACTCAAGCCTTGTCGTTCGAGGGCGGACCTGATCGCCTTGGTCGCCTGGTCGCTGTTGGCGCTGAACACGACACCGTGCCTCATGGCTGTCACCTCTCTTCCAGTCTAGCGAATGACTGCTGGAGGCCCTAGCGCCGTGTGGCGCGTTCGGCCGCGCGCCGAATGGCCTGTTGGGTTACCTTGAGCTGCGAATCAGCACAAATCCGGCCGCCGCGCTCAACGTAATCACCACCGCCACAGCGATGATCTGACTGACCGGCTTCGAGCGGTCGAGGGCGTGCAGTTCGCCGGAGGCCTCATCCATGACCATCGCCGGGCCTGCGCTGGCGTTATTGGCGGCCGCGGTCACGGTCAGGTCGGTGGTCGCAGCTTCACCTGCCTCGGTCGCGGCCCGCACGGTGTAGGACCCAGGCGCAAGGTCGGTGGGTAGCGTGAACGTTGCCGCGAAGGCCCCCTCTTCACCCTCGCCCGTCACGGTCGCTTCTCCGAGCAAGATCGAGCCGCCGATGCCCTCCAGTGTGATGGCGAAGACCTCGCCCGGCTCGACTTCGCTGCCGGTGACCGTGATCGGGCTCCCGGCCGCGGCCACCGTCGGGTCGACGATGATGACGGGCTCGCCGTGCGCCCAGGCAATGCGGACCAGGGCGAGGGCCAGCACGGCGGCGATCGCTGCGCTGATCAAGACGCGCGTCTTCATGGCAGGCCTCCTACTCCAGATGCGCCGCGACGGGCTGTAGGGCTGCGGCCACGCCGCTGACGATGATGCCCAGCAGGATCAGCCCGGCGACGATGAGCAACCACCTGCGCCGGGCCGGGCTGAGGTACGGGCTGCGATCCACGATCGGCACCAGCGCCAGCAGCAGCCCCACGAGGCCGGGCACCGCGACGAGCGCCCGGGTGCCCCAGGCCGCCTCCGCCGGGAACAGCCAGAGGAACATCCACCACGGCTTGGTCACCTCGGCGCCGGCCACGCCGGGCATCCCCAGCGGCGCCGGGAAGGCCAAGCTCAGGAATAGGGCCACAGACAGCACCATCAGCCCATAGCCCGCCATCCGCACCAGGTGAACGGAGAAGCGCGAGTCGCCCTCGCCCGGGGTAGGCCGGCTGACCGCACCTGGCGTGACTTTGGGCGAGATGCCGTGCTGCTTGATCAGAAAGATATGGGCCGCGATGAGGACGAAGACCAGCAGCGGCAACAAGGTGACATGCGCGTTGAATAGCCGCATCAGGATGGGCACGCTGCGGCTGAACTCGGCCGAGAACCACGTCCCCAAGGCGCCGAGCAGGTTGGCAGCCTCCTTGTTGTGCTGCAGCGCCTCCAGGCCCTCCTGGTCGAACTTGAGCACCGAACCGGTGAAGACGAAGGCCAGCGTGATCGCCAGCAGGCCCAGACCCACGAACCAGTTAATCTCGCGCGGGCGCTTGTACGAGCCCGTGAACAAGACGCGCAGCAGATGGAGGCTGACGGTCACCGTGACGATCTGGGCCGTCCAGAAATGCACCGAACGCACCAGGTCGCCGAGCGGTACGCCGGTGATGATGTAGATCAGGCTGTTATGCGCGTCCTCGACGTGGGGGTGATAGAACTGGGCCAGGTAGATACCCGTGACAAAGAGGATCAGGAACCCGGTCAGGGTAATGCCACCCAGCACATACGGCAGAGAATTGGCGTGCTCTGGGACGGCGTAGGTAAGGCCTTTGAGCCCCAGCCGTTCCTCCAGCCATTCGCCGAGGCGGGAACGAGGGGCGGGTTGCGCCGAACTGGGCATGGGACACCTCCTTGGCTGTCCATTTCACTTTAGCGTTAGGAGGGTCATCGACCCTAGCGCCAAGTGGCGGTCTCGGCCGCCCGCCGTTTGGCGCATCGGCCCTGGCCGGCTCGCGCCGGCGGCCGCGTCGAAATGTCAGGAAGGAGGGGAGGCAACCGGAATCCGCAGCTCGAAGGTGGTCCCGTGGCCGGGGAGGGAGGCCATGTCCAGGGAGGCGCCGATCAGCTCGGCCCGCTCGCGCATCCCGATCAGGCCGTAGTGGCCGGCCCGGGCCAGGTCGGTGAGGTTGGCCGGCAGGTCGAAGCCGCGCCCATCGTCCTGGATCCGCAGGAGGAATGCGCCCGACTCGCCGGTCACCTGGACGCGCACCGTTTGAGCCTGGGCGTGGCGGGCGATATTGCTGAACGCCTCCTGTGCGATCCGGTACACGGCGATTTCGCGTTCCGGCGTCAGGCGGCCGAGGTCGTCGTCAGCCGAGAACGCGACCTGCGCGCCGCTGCTGGACTGGAGATCGCGGCTCAGCATCTCGATGGCCGCGATTAGGCCGAAATCCTCCAGGTAGATGGGGCGCAGGGCGCGGATCACACGCCGGATCTCGGTGATGAGGTGCGCGTTCATGTGGCGTGCCCCGGCCAGGAGCTTCTCGGCCTTGGACGCGCCCTGCTTCAAAGCCATCTGAGCCAGCTGCACTTGCTGATCCAGGGCAATCAACGACTGCACGGTGCTGTCGTGCAGTTCACGGGCGAGCCGGCGACGCTCATCCTCCTGGCCGTTGGTGACCACGATCAGATACTCGCGCAGGTTCTGTTGTGAGGCCTTGAGCTTGTGAGCCATAGCGATCAGCTCGGCCTGCAACCGCCGGATCTCGGCGATGCCGCCGACCAGCTTCTCGATCGCGTCAAAGCGGCCTTCCGCCAGGGCAATCGCCTGCCGCGCCAATGCCTGCAAGGGCTGAACGACCTGCCAAAGGCCAAAGCCCACGGTGCCGAGGCCAAACAGCACGATCGGCACAAGGAGCAGGGGCGCAGCCTGAGTCCAACGCAGCAGCGGACTATCCACGGTCTCCCAGGGTTCTTCAATGACAAGCGCCCAGCCGAGGGGCGCGACCGGACTGTAAGCGACGACGTGCTCGCTGCCCTCAACGTCACGGTAGGTCGTACCGGATTCGCCGCGCAGCGCCTCCGTCACGCCGGGATGACGCGCGGCCTCCGGCGTCGCGGGTGGGGCGCCCCATTGGAACAGCATTTGCCCGCTGCCGTCGATGAGCCACAGGCTGCTCTCGTCACCTGGAGCCAGCGTACTGGCCAGAGTCCGGCGGACAAGGCTGTCCGGGAAAAAAGCCCCGAGGGCGACCCATCCAGCCGGGCTGCGCGCGGCCGCCAGGACCAACGGCCGGCCGCTGGACGGCTCGTGGATCGCGGGCGATAGCCGGGGTTGGGTGGAACCCGCCGTTGCGGTGAGGAGTTCTCCGACTGTGGAGGAGTACCATATCTCGGATGGGCTGGAAGCTGCCAGCAACTCTCCATTGGGCTGAAGAACCGCAATACCACCCTCAAAATCTGCCAGCAGGAAGTCATAGTCCTGAATCGCACGCTCGGGTGATGCCAAGGTGGCATAGAGCGCCAGACCCCGTATGGCCGATACACGGTGGTTAATTTGTTCGGCGATGGCGTCGGCTGTGGATTGGATGGTGCGCTGGTCGCGCTGTCCCACCAGGGCGCGCATGCCTTGCGCGTGCAACGTCAGGCTCACGAACGGAATGGTCAGCAACAGGGCGGTGAGCGGCAGAATAATGAAGAAGAAAAGCTGGGTCGTCAGGCCGCGGCCGCGGGCGAGCCAGCGGCCGGCGGAGGCGTTCCAGCGTCGGGGGAGTGAGCCGGGCATTGGAGCTACTCTATCTGCGTTGCGACGCCCGGCTCAATCAGGCGGAGGGCGACGGCCCGCATCACGGCCTCCGTCCGGCTGGCGGCGCCTAGCTTGTCGTAGATCCTGGCCAGATGCCCCTGGACGGTCCGATCGCTGATGGCCAACTGCGTGCCGATCGCCTTGTTGGTGAAGCCCTTCGCGGTCAAGCGCAGGACTTCGAGCTCTCTTTCGGTCAACGCCTCTATGGAAACGCGCTCAGGGCCCGAGTGCGCAAGCTGCGTCATCAATTTGCGTGCGACAGCAGGATCCAACACGGATTGGCCTTCATAGACCGCCCGCACCGCTTCGCCGATCTCGTGGGCCTCGGCAGTCTTGAGTACGTAGCCATTGGCCCCAGCCTGCAGGACAGCTCGCACATAAGGCTCATCGTCGAAGGCCGTCAGGATTAGGACGCCCACGGGCAGTCTCTCGGCCCGGATCGCCCGGGTGACCTCAATTCCCGATTGCCCCGGCATCTGGATGTCCAGCACAGCCACCTCCGGCCTGTGCTCGCGGATTAACTGGATCGCCTCCTGGCCGTCGGAGGCCTCTGCGACGACATGGATGAGGGGGTTCATTTCCAGAAAGTTGCGGATCCCACTGCGGACCACCGCGTGGTCGTCGGCGAGAATGACGCGGATAGGATTTTCGGCTTGGGTCATGGGGTGATCTCCGTCCGGCGCAGAAAAGAAGTGGACTGGCATTCCGTTGAAGACATGGTTGTCTGTTCCCTTTCGCGGCCGCCCCGTGGCGGATGAAAGAGATGCAAACGCCCGTGTCGAGCGTATGAGTCCTAGAGAGAGAAGATTACACTATGTAAGAATTGACGGCAAGGCGCTGACAGGAAGGAGACCAGCCGATGACGACAACTCAATCCACCCAGGTGCGAAAGCCCGGCAGGCTGATCTGGATGTACGGGGGCTTATTGGCGTTGGTGGTGGCAGGCATACTATATGTTCTGTTCGCTTATTCTTCTAACAGCCCATCTTCTGATCGAACGCCGCTCGGCGGGGCGGCGCTATCCCTCATTCAACGGACCTTGCAAACCTCGACATCCGGCCCGGCTTTTGGCCTGGTGGCACTGGCGGCCGCGTTCTTGTTGGGCGCACTGCACGCCCTGACGCCGGGACACAATAAGACCCTGGTAGGAGCGTATCTGGTGAGTGCCGGCGGCCGTTTGCGCCATGCCTTCCTGGTCGGGGCAGCCACCGCGCTTTCTCACACGGCCAGCGCACTGGTCGTCGGTGTGCTCACGCTGTCCACTGCCGGCCAGATCGCCACTTCGCAATACCTGCGCTGGGTTGGGCTGCCCACAGGATTGCTGACGGTGGGGCTGGGTCTATGGCTGCTCCGGCGCCATTTCGCTGCTGTCGCTAGCCATACCGATGCTCACGATCACGGCCATGATCATGACCATGACCATCAGCATGGATATGGGCATCTCCATCACGGTCGAGTTGGAGTGACTCTGGGAGGGCTGCTCGTCTTAGGGCTGATGCACGGCTTGATCCCCACGTTCGACGCCCTGGCGGTGATCCTGGTCGCCCTCAACGTGCAAAAGCTGGCGCTAGGCATTGGCATCATGGCCGCCTACAGTCTCGGGATCGGCAGCGTGCTGACGGCCGTCGGGGTGCTTTTTGTCCGCGCGCAAGGTGTGTTGGGGGATCACCCACGCTTTGAGCGCCTGTCGCGTTGGTCCCCCGTCGTCGCCGGACTCGTCGTCGTCGTGCTCGGTCTGTGGCTGGCCATGCGCACCCTGCTGAGTCTCAGTCCGCTCTGAGTCTGCGATTGGAGCGGAGTCGCCGCCTGCCAGGGAGCCTCAACCGCCGGGAAGATCATACCGGACGGGCGCATTGCCTTCAGGTAGGCCAAATGGCGGGGCGCAGAGTGCGCCAATCAGCGCCTCCGTTGTCGCCCGCATCGCCCTAAACTGAGACTGTGGCGGTTGGCGTCTAGCCACGGTTGTGGAGGCAACGACTTATGATGCTCGGTGGCGGAATGCTGGGACTGGGTCTGCTGATGATGCTTCTGGTGCTCGGCCTGCCCATTTTGCTGATTGCGGCCGTCGTCGTCGGGGTGTGGGCTCTGCTGGGACGCCGGCCATCGGCTCCTAATCCGGTGGCCTCAACCTTGGCGGGAGCGCCATCCGCCCCCGCTCGTTTCTGCCCACACTGCGGGCAGGGCCTGCAGGTCGATTGGACGCACTGCCCCAGGTGCGGCGCGCCGATTGCGGCGCAATAGCCCGGCGCAGGCAAGAGATCACGTCGCCGGCATGACAATCTGTACTATTCGGAGAAGAGAACTCACCATATCCTCAGACTCAGCCGCTGCCTGACCCCTCGACAAGGAGTGCTTCGCTCCGGGAGGCTGCCCATGCTCCCCGCCAAACTCTCCACCCGGCTGCGCCTCATCCAGTGGGCGCTGCCGGTGACCATCACCCTGATGGCCGCCCTCTACCAGCTTGGCCCGGCTCGCTACGTCCACGACAACTTCGGCGATTGGTCCCACTACGCGCTGGAAGTCCTCTTCTATGGCTCCACCGGCCCCGTCGTCGTGTGGGTCACTCTGCGTATCGTCCGCCAATGGGTCACACAGAAGGAACAGGCGGAGGCCGAGGTGTACCGCCTCAACACCGAACTTCAGCAGCGTGTGGACGAGCGCACGCGCGAGCTGCGCGAAAAGAACACGGCCCTCGCCGCCGCCAACGCCCAATTGCACGAACTCGACCGGCTCAAATCGGATTTCGTCTCGCTCGTCTCGCATGAGCTCCGTGCGCCCCTCACCAACATGCGCGGCGCAATCGAATTGATGGAGGGCGGCTGTCCGGCCCTCAACCCGACCTGCACGCGCATGTTCAAAGTCGTCTCCGAGCAAATCAGACGGCTGGGGCGGATGGTGGACGAAGTGCTCGACGTCTCGCGCATCGAGGCAGGCGGACTCACCCTGGCCCGCGAAGCGGTGGACGTGGTCTGGGTGACCGACCAGGTGGTGGACGAATTCGCGGCCCGCAACGTCCGGCGCCGGTTCCGCCGCTCGCGCCAGGCGGGCCATCCACACCTGTGGGCCGACCCGGATCGGTTACACGAGGTGATCGCCAACCTTGTAGACAACGCGGTGAAATACTCGCCCGAAGAGGGCGAGGTGAGAGTGAGCGTCGAGGTGCACAGCCACGAGGGCATCGTCTCGGTGAGCGATGCTGGCCCGGGCATCCCCCCTGAGGAACAGGCCCGCATCTTCGAGAAATTCCATCGGCTGGACTCCGGCGACTCCAAGGAGACCTACGGTTACGGCCTCGGCCTGTATCTCTGCCGCCGCCTGGTCGAGGCGATGGGCGGACGGATCTGGGTCGAGAGCGGGGCCGGACAGGGCGCGACGTTCCGCTTCGCGCTGCCGCTGGCGCAGTGATAGCAGCCATGCCTGATCGTATCCTGGTCATCGACGACGACGAAACGCTGCTCGGATTGCTGGCCGAGCATCTCAGCAACGCCGGCTACCGCCCGGTCACCGCGCCGAGCGGCGTGGCCGGATTGCAGGCCTTCTACGAACATCACCCCGATCTCGTCATCCTCGACGTGATGATGCCGAAGATGGATGGCTGGACGGTGTGTGAGCGCCTGCGCGAAATCTCAGAGACGCCCATCCTCCTGCTCACCGCCAAGGGCGAAGAACGGGACCGGCTGCGCGGCTTTCGCCTGGGTGTGGACGATTACGTCGTCAAGCCGTTCAGTTTTGCCGAATTGGTGGCGCGGGTGGGCGCGATCCTGGCCCGCAGCCGACGGGCCGAACCGCGGACCTCCTCGACGCCCATCGTGCGCGGAGAAGTGACCATCGACCTGGCGGAGCGGCGCGTGACTCACGCCGGGCGGCCCATCCACCTCACCCCGACCGAGTTCCGCCTGCTGGCCGCCCTGGCCGAACGGCCCGGCCGCACCCTTTCCCCGGACACGCTTCTGAGCCGGGTGTGGGGGGACGCCTACGCCGACGATATCGAAAACGTCAAACGCTACATCCACTACCTGCGGCAAAAGCTCGAACCCGACCCCGACCATCCGCAACTGATCCTGACCGAACGCGGCTTCGGCTACTTCCTGGCCGAGTGAGCCTGCCGCCCCGAGCGGGCAGGGCTGTCTCGCACCAGCCTCCCCCCGGTTTCGCACCAGATTCGAACCTTCACGGACTAGGCTAAGTCTGGAGGCCGCCGATGGCGGATCTGACCAGACTTTCAAACCTTGACGTCATCCGCCGTGAACTGGCGGAAAAGTCCCGCCAGCTCTCCGAACTCGAAGTGATCCTGGCGGATTACCACGCGGAGCGAATCCGGCTGATCCGCGATCTGCGCCGCCTGCAGGCACAACTGCGCAATGCGGAGGAGCAGTTACCGCCCCGCCCGCCGTCGCTGGGTGTACGGTAACTCACTGGAGGAAACCATGATGCGCCGACTCGTCCCCGCCTTCATCATCGCCGGCCTGCTCCTGACCGCCTGTGGCACCGCCTCCCCCACCCAACCGGGCGCTCAGGCGCCGGGCGGTGCGGCCTCCGCCCAGGGCCAGGCGCTCTTCGCGCTCAACTGTGGTGAATGCCATGGCGACGACGGCAGTGGCAGCGATGAGGCCCCAGCCGTCGCCGGCCACACCCTTGAGCAGGTGATCCAGCAGGTTCGTGAGCCGGAGGGTGACATGGAGGCCATCCCCGCCGACAAACTCTCCGAGGTCGATCTGCAGGTCATCGCGGCCTACGTCGCCTCGCTGCCGGGTGAAGACGCGCACCCGGCCATTCAGCCGAGCGAAGAAGAGCGTGCTCATCTAGAGGCCGCTTTGGAAGCCATCCACGATTTCGAGGCCATGGACCGGTCCGCGGCCATCACGCACCTCGAACAGGCAGTGGCACTGGCCAGCGGCGACTCTGCCCAGTTGTATTAGGAGCTGCTGGACTCGGTCAAAGCGGAAAAGGCCGGCAACGCGCGGCATGAGCTGAAGGAGCTGCTCGGTCTGGAAGAGGAGCACTAGACGGGGGCGCCTCGAGAGGCTGACATCCCATCCCTCCAAACGAAGCAGGTTGTTGAGATGGCCGATCACAAGAAACTCACGCGGCGCAGTTTCCTCAAGGCGACGGCAACAGGCGCAGCAGCCATCGCTGCGACTTCCACCGTGGGAACGGTCGCCGCTGCCGCGGCGCGCCAGGCCCGGGCAGACGGCCCCCATCCCGGCGATCCCGGCGCGGGCAATCGGCGCTGGGTGATGGTGATCGACCTGGCCCGCTGCGATGGCTGCGGCGACTGCACCGAAGCCTGCACGGCGATGCACCTGGTCCCCTTCGGACAGGAATGGATCAGCGTCTACAAGCTGCGGCACGAAGGCACGGCGGCGTCCTACTACTTCCCGCGCCCGTGCATGCAGTGCGACAACCCACCCTGCGTGAACGTCTGCCCCGTGGGCGCCTCCTACAAACGCGCGGATGGGATTGTGTTCATCGATCAGGATCTGTGCATCGGCTGCCGCTTCTGCATGGCGGCCTGCCCCTACTCCGCTCGCTACTTCAACTGGGCCGAGCCGCTGCACACCGAGCAGGAACTCAGCCAGCCTTACTCCGTCGAGACCAACCTCCCGCACCGGCGCGGCGTGGCGGAGAAGTGCCTGTTCTGCCCGGCGCTCACCCGGCAAGGGCAGCTCCCGGCGTGTGTGGCGGCGTGCGAGATGGGGGCCTTATTCTTCGGCGACGAGCACGAGGATGCGGTGACCAACAGCCTCGGCGAGACGTATCGGCTCAGCGAATTGCTGGCCGAGGGCGGCGCACATCGCCATCTTGAAGAACTCGGCACCGAACCGCGCGTCTGGTATCTGCCGCCTCGGAAGCTGAGTGCGACCACTGACGAGTGATGCGCGGCCAGGGGTGGTGTCTCTGGTCCACGACGGGAGCTGCGCATGAGCGTCCAGAATCTCGCTTATCCCCAAACCTCCTTCCCCGCTGCCGCGGCCCTCAGCGACCACGAAAAGGCGCTGCTCGCCCCCGTGGTCCGCTGGGGCTGGGGCATGTATCTCACCACGGCCACACTCGGCGCCATCGTCGCCTTCGGCGCTTATGCGTACTTCATTCAACTACGCGACGGCCTGGTCGTCACCGGCATGCGCGACACGGTCTCCTGGGGGCTGTACATCACCAACTTCGTATTCTTCATCGGCATCAGCCATGTGGGCGCATTGCTGTCTTCCATCCTTCGGCTGACCGGCGCGAAGTGGCGGCATCCTGTCACGCGCATGGCCGAGGCCATCACATTCGCCGCGCTGCTCATGGGTGCGATCATGCCATTCGTGGACCTCGGCCATCCCGAGCGCTCGCTCAACCTGATCACCCATGGCCGCCTGCAGTCTCCCATCCTGTGGGACATCGTCTCCATCACCACCTATCTCACCGGCTCGACCCTCTTCCTGCTCCTCCCGCTCATCCCGGATGCGGCGCTGCTGCGTGACAAACTGACGGACGTCCCGCGCTGGCGGCGCTGGTCCTATCGGCTCCTCGCCTTCGGATGGCGGGGCACCCCCGAGCAGCACGCGCGGCTCGAGCGCACCATGAACACGATGGCAGTGCTCATCCTGCCCATCGCCGTGATGGTGCATACCGTGGTTTCGTGGATCTTCGCCATGACCCTGCGACCCGGCTGGAACTCGACCATTTTCGGGCCGTACTTCGTGGCAGGCGCGCTGGCCTCTGGGGCAGCCTCCGTGGTGCTGGCGATGGCCGTCTTCCGTAAGGTCTATCACCTCGAAGCCTTCCTGACTCTGCGCCACTTCAGAAACATGGCCGCGCTCGTGCTCGTGCTCGACCTGGTTTACCTGTACTTCAACCTGGCCGAATACGCAACGACGGCCTACAAAATGCAGTTGGCGGAGAAGGCGCTGCTGCTGGAGCTGTTCACCGGGCCGCTAGCCCCGCTGTTCTGGTTCACGCAGGTGTTCGGGCTGATCGTCCCGGCGTTCCTGCTCGTGTTGCCGGCGATCAAACCCGTCGCTGCGCTCCGCCGCCTCCCGATGCTGCGACCTATCCCGCTCACGGCCACGGCCGTCACGGTGTCGATCGCCATTTTTGTCATTTCCCAGGCAGAGACCGTCGCGGGGCTTGACCTCGCCGGGGCCAATTCGCTCGTGCGAATGGGCGCATTCGTGATTGTTGGGCTGCTCGTGCTCTCGATGCTGCCGGTCCTGCAGGCCCGCCCGGTCACCAGCGCTGTGATCGCCTCGGCCCTGATCGTGGTTCAGGCCTGGCTCAAGCGCTACATCATCGTTGTGCCAGTGTTTGAACACCCTTACCTGCCCGTTCACGATCCAGCGCTGAGCGTCGCCCTCTATCAACCCACTTGGGTGGAGTGGGCCATCACCGCCGGGTCGCTGGCCGGGTTCGTGCTGGTGTACTTCTTGTTCTCGCGCCTCTTCCCCATCGTCTCGGTGTGGGAAACGGCAAAGAGTGCCGAGCCGTAGATGGCAGGATCTCTTTTTCCATCACTCGTCGCCTGGAGAACGGACATGCTGCGCCCATTTACCCTTGCCCTGCTCGTCACCGTGTTAGCGGCTGCGCTCCGCCCGCCGGCGGCGCACGCGCATGCGCAGCGGGTCTCCATCTCGGTGGGCCGGAACGGGTTCGAGAGCGTCGTGGATTACACGTTGGACGTGGAGGCCGGTCACGAGGTCAGCCTCACCTTCACCTACGCCGATGGCGACCTTGAAGATGACAACCCGCACGACATCCGCCTCAAAGGCCTCGGCCTCGAGCTGCCCACCGTACGCGTGAGCCGCGATCAGCCGACCGCCACGCTCACGTTCACCCCCGAGAAGACAGGCCGATTGCGCCTCCTGTGCGTGGTACCGTGCCTGGGCATGGAGAACCTCGTCGGCGGCGTGATCAAAGCGGCAAAGCCCAGGGCCACTGGCGCACCCACCTCGCTCACACTGGAACTCAGGCCCCGCGACGACGGCAGCCTCCTGGCCCGCGCCACCCTGCTGGACGCAGGAGGAGGTCCGCTGACAAACGCGCCCATTGTCTTCACCCAACGCACGGCGCTCGGCGGCGATCTCGTGCTGGGGAGGCCGACGACGATGGAGGACGGCGGTGCGGTCGTCAAGATCCCGGCGACGGGCAGCGAGGCGATCAGGGTCACGGCGGCATTCGAGGGCGGCGATGGATTGGCCTACGCTGAGGCGTATGGGGAGATCACCGCCCCTGGCCAGCCCATGGCGCATCAGCCTGGCCCGTTGGCCGCACCCACCGCACCGCCCGCCCTGGCCTTGACATTGCTCATCGTCCTTGGGGGGGTGTGGACAACTTACGGGTTTGTGGTGGTTCAGCTGGTCCGCATCCGGCGGCGATGACGGGCGCCATCAAGTGATATGGACAGGCCAAATGGCCTGTGGCCGTTCACGACCTGTGCATCCGCTCTTCACAACTTCTTCAATCCCCCGGGCTATCCTGCGGCCAAATCTTGAAACCAGTTAGGGCTTTGGCCCGGAGGATGACACCATGAACAAGACCTTGAAGATCACGCTCGCCGTTACCGCCATTGTCGCTGCGCTCGGCCTGGCCGGGCTCGGGGTTGGCCTGGCCTTCGCCCAGACCCAGACCCCATCTGGCTGGGGACCCGGTGGGATGATGGGTGGCGGGTATGGCATGATGGGCGGCTTCGCCCAGAATGGCGACACCGCCTGGATGCAGAATATGCATCAGTGGATGACGACGACCGGCGCGCGAAGCGTGCACAACCTGGTCTGGGGTGGCCTGGCCGAGGCGCTCGGCCTGACGCAGGACGAGCTGAACGCCGAGCTGGCGGCCGGCAAGACCCTGGCCCAGATCGCCGAGGCCCAGGGCGTGAGCCAGGAGCAACTGGCCGCCGCGCTGGAGGCCTCCGTCAAGACAGGGCTGGATCAGGCCGTCGCGGACGGCGCCCTCACCCAGGAACAGGCCAACTGGATGCTCAGCCACATGGCCGGCCGGTATGAGTGGATGCTCTCCCACATGGGTACGGGCATGGGCTTCGGCCCCGGCGGTTGCCACGGCAACTTCGCCCCGCAGAACAACTCCTAACAACTGAATAGGCTCTCCCCGGGGCGGTGGCGCGAGCGGCGCACCGCCCTCTTTGCGTTTTAAGACCTCGCAGGCCTGGCACTGGTGATGTGCCAGCCGTCGCCGATTTCCCCTCCGCTTGTGCCACCCGGGATTACTGATAAACTTACAGCGCGTAAGACAAACACCTGCTCAGGAGAATTGGGATGAAACTCAAGAGGCTGTTGTCAGCCGCCCTTGGCCTCGGCGCCGCCGCGCTCGTATTCGCCGCCTGTTCGACGACCAACCCGCAGGCACAGCAAGCCGGACAGATGATGGTCACCAATGGCCAGACCATGCAGGCCAACGGTCAGGTGATGATGAATGCTGGCACGTCCATGCAGACCAACGGACAGATGATGATGGACATGGGCACCATGATGCAGACGAACGGTCAGGCCATGATGGACACCGGCGACAAGATGGCGATCGCCGGTCAGGCCATGATGGAAAAAGGCCAGGCGCTCAATGACTCAGCCATGGTTGCGCTCGGCCAGCAAATGATGACCGACGCCGAAACCATGAAGGCCAACGGCCAACAGGTGATGGACACCGGCGGGACGATGATGGCCAATGGCCAAGGGATGATGACGATGGGTCAGGGGATGATGACCGACGGCCAGAGCATGCTGGGTGCCGGGGGCAACATGATGTCCGGCGGTCAGGGCATGATGGGGGGCGGCGCCACGACGCCGCAGCCGTAGCGCTCGCTACAAGAGGATGAGGTCAAGCCATGACCACCGAACTTGGAATCCCCGCCAAACTAAATCTGCCCTATGAGCAAGCCATCGAGAAGGCCATCGCCGCGCTCCAGGCCGAGGGCTTCGGCGTGCTGACCGAGATTGATGTGCAGTCCACGCTCAAACAGAAGCTCAACGCCGACTTCCGCCGCTACAAGATCCTCGGGGCGTGTAACCCGCCACTGGCCCACCGCGCCCTCTCGGCCAACCTGGACGTGGGCCTGTGGTTGCCCTGTAACGTAACCGTGTATGAAGAGGGCAGCGGGTCGGTCGTCACGGCAGTAGACCCTGTGGCGATGCTGGGCGTACTGAAGGAGGATCCGGTGGTGCGCGACGTGGCCGAGGAAGCCAAAGCGCGCCTCACGCGGGCCATCGCGAGCCTCGCCTCAATGTAAGGAGACAACTGCCATGAGCAAAAGCATGGTTGGCGCCGGGCCACTCGCTGTTGTCGCACTGCTGCTCACGGCTTGCGCGTCGCGCCCCACATCAACCGGGATGGGCGGAGCGGCCTGGGGCACAGGTTCCTTCGACTCGAACGGCGAACGCCTCTACTTCACCGCCACAAGCGAGCGTGGCACCGCCATCACCTACACCGACGGCCCGGCCTCGGGCATGATGATGATGGGCGGCAACCTGGCCTGCGCATCGTGCCACGGCCCTGATGGACGCGGCGGGACACACACCATGCACATGCAGGTCATGGAAGCGCCCGACATTCGCTGGTTAGCGCTGACCGGTGAAACGGGGGGCGAACACGACGGCGAAAGCGAGTCTGAAGCCGGACATGCCGGGATGGAAGCCGGTTATGACTTTGACACCTTCCGCCTCGCCGTGGTGGAAGGCAGGCATCCCGACGGGGCAGCGTTGAGTTCGGACATGCCGCGCTGGAACATCGGTGACGACGACCTGATGGACCTGATGAACTATCTCAAGGGCCTGCCGTAACTTGCCCGCGACGATGATCGACGAGACCAAATGCGGCGGCCCGGGGAAAGGAAACTCCGCCCCATGAGTGAGCCACCTGAAACCAACCCGCCGGAAGGCGAGAACCTCATCCTGCTGGAATCGCTGGCCGCCGGGCCGCTCAAGGTGGGCGCCAGCCCGCCACGCCTCGGCTTGGCCGGCGCCTTCGAGCGCTACGGGAAACACCTGCTCAAACACCCCTTCTTCCCCTGGGTAGGCCGTTGGCTCATGATCGGCCTGCTCACAGCCCTCACCTATTCGGCCTTCTTCGGCCCGCGCGACCCGCGCCTGACCTTCGCCACCGTGATGAGTTGGGTGGTGTGGTGGCCTTTGTTGGCAATCAGTTATCTCGTCGTCGGCCGCGTGTGGTGCGCTGTCTGTCCAATGGGCGCGCTGTCCGATATCCTCCACCGCCGAATCGGCCTCAACCTCAAAGCCCCAGCCCTGTTCAAGAAACGCTGGCTCGTCGCTGCCCTGCTCGGCGTGGCGATCCTGTACCAGGCCTGGATCGAGGAGGTCACGCGCGCCTCGGTCTCGCCGCTCATCACCGGCTTCATCCTGTGGAGCTTCACCATTGGCGCGGTTGTAAGCGGACTGGTCTTCGAGCGCTGGACATGGTGCCGCCACCTGTGTCCGCTCGGCGCCTGGTCGGGCGTGTTCGCCATGAGCAGCGTGGTGGAAGTGCGCGCCGACCCGAGCGTATGCTTGGCCAATCGCTGCAAAGGCATTTACTGTTACTTCGGACGTGACAACCAGCCGGGCTGTCCGTTCCACCAGGTGCCCAAGATCATGGAGACCAACCGCTACTGCTCCACCTGCGGCAACTGTCTCAAGGCCTGCCCCAACGACGCCATCAGCCTCCGCCTGCGTCCGCCGGGTCGCGAGTTCGTCACGCAAAAGAAAGAAGTGCTGGAGAATGCGCTTATCGCCGTCGTCGCCCTTGGCGTAGTGGCCTTTCAGGGGTTCGTGATGACCGAGCCGTGAGCCGCGCTGCGCGAGCACGCCACCATCTTGCCGCTGCTCTCGAACGACGCGATCCTATATGGCGTATTGCTTCTGGTGTGTGTCGGCCTCGCGGTGGGCCTGTTCTTTTTGACCTCGCAGATTTACGCGCGGCTCACTCGTCAGTCGTGCCACGCCGAGATGTGCCGCTTTGGATTTGCCTTCCTGCCGCTGGCCCTGCTGACGCACATCGGGCACAACCTCGGCCACCTGTTCAACGGATACGCACTCGTGCCCGGCGCAGTGGCCGGGCTGGTGGGTCAACTTCCACAGGCCGCCGCTGAAGGCGCACCGAATTTCTGGCTTTGGCAAGTATTGGAGATCGGGTTAGTCGCAGCGGGACTGGCGCTTTCCGTGTGGGCCGTCTGGCGCATCTGTGGCGCATCCAAAGTCAATTGCCCTCGCCCGCTTGCGACCGCGCCGTATGTGATTCTGGCCGGATTGTACGCGGCCGTCTTCATGACGTTATTCGCCCTGCCGATGGTCGCGCGAGTGTCGTGAAGGAGACTGGATGAAAACCTTTGAGTGGAACGCGCGCACCATTGTCATCGTCGCCATTGCTCTTTTGCTGACCGCCTCCGTGGGCACGATGGGCCTGTCGTTGTTGTTGAGCGGGCAACCAGGCACCGGCATGATGGAGAGCGGCGACCACGCGGCGATGATGGCGGCCGGCGCGATGGGTGAGGACATAACCGATCACACGATGGGTGCTCCGGCCAACCGGGGCATCTTCGGCGGTTATACCGGCGCCGTTGGGCTCGTCATGATCCTGGTCTTCACTCTCATGGTGGGGACGCTGCTGTACACCCTGTTGCGCGAAAAGCCGGGCCAACCCCGACCAGCCGCGTGTTGGAACTGCGAGCGCCCCGTCGAAACTGATTGGACGAGTTGCCCGTATTGTGGCGTGGCGTTGGCGGAAGGCGGACGACAGCCCAAGGCTGCCAAAGCGCAATCGGGCTGACGACCCGGTTCATTTGAGGTCGGCTATCAGTCGCAGCAACTCGGCGGCCTCAGGCCTATCGGTCGGGTCTTCACTGCCGTGCGCGTAGCGGACGATCCCCGCGCCGTCCACGATGAAGTCCCCACCCATCTGCATGATGTCACCCATCGGGCGATAGAGGCGCTTCTCGCGCCAGAGCAACCGCGCCGCTCTAACCAGTGTGGGGAGCCGGATGGTCATCCCTTTGCCCAGCCCAAAGGCGCGATAGGCTACCCCAGACCCATCCGACAGAACCGGAAAGGGCAGCTCCAGCGCGTGCGCAAAATCGGTCAATGGTTTCACGCCAGCGGTAGAGATGGCGAGCACTTCGGCGTTCAATTCCCGGATGGCCGGATAAGCGTGCCGCAACTGCGACACGTGCGCTCTGCAGGGCAGTCAACCGAGATGACGGATGAAGTCCAGTAGAACGACGCGCCCGCGCAGGGCGGACAGCGACACCTTCGGCCCCGCAATCGATGGCAGAGCAAAGTCGGGCGCGGAATTGCCGAGTATGTGAGACGTGGGTGTATTCCACATATAGTGAAATTGTACCCATGGATCGTGAAGAACTTACGAAAATGGCATGAAGGAGCAGGGACATCCAGAAGACTGCTCCCGGCAAAGCTCTTCGGCAGAGTTCACCTTGAGTGAAGTCGAAGGGCTCAGGGCCCGGTCCGGGTCACTTTATCCGCCCCAAGCATTTGTAGAATCACCCGGTCGTAGACGGTGAAGCGTGCTTCACGCAAGAGGCGCCCGGCAAGCTCGGCGTCGAGCTGCTCGTGCTGCTGCGCCTCCAGTTCGGCCTGAATGTAGTCGTTGACCTGCTCAAAGCCCAGCGGCTTTGGCTCAACGCGCTCCAAAACCTTGACGATGGAGAAGCTGTCGCCGGCTTAACACGGTCGGCTGATACTGCCGGCGGACAGGTTGAGCAAATATTGGCGCAGGAGATGCGCCGGCAGGCCCCGGAGGAAGTCGTCGCCCATGCGCACCCACTCGCCCAGCCCCACCTCGCCAGAGTCTTTCTCGGACTCGTCATACTCGCGCGCCACCGCCTCGAAGGCGGCGGTCAGGTCATCCACGCCAGGGAGCATGAGGTCCAGGATCACCGCGCGGTTCGGCCAGGCGCATCGCGGCCAGCCCATCTTCAGCAGACGGGACGGTGCGCACCTGGTAGCCCGCGTAGGTCAAGCCATGCCACAGGTAATCGGCGAAGGCGGCATCGTCTTCGACGATCAGGGTACTTTCCATTCACAGCGCCGGCCCATGGCCGGCGGCCCCTGCCCTAGCAGAGCGGGCGACGATCAGCTTGAAGATCCCAGCCAGACCCAGGTCTTCCACGTGCTCGATCCGCAGCCCGGAGGCGCCCACATTCTCCATCGTCCGCCGGTTGATGTTGGCGCCCATCATACGCACCACTACAGGGTTCACGAGGTCCATCAACCGGCCGAGTGCTGCGTTAGGCGAGCGCATGTGCTCCAGGAGCAGCACCTGGCCGCCCGGACGGACAACGCGATTAAGCTCCCGCAGACCCCGCACCGGGTCCGGCACCGAGCAGAAGACAAACGTGGCGACGGCTGTGTCGAAGCTGGCGTCGGGGAAGTCCAACGCCTGGGCATCGCCCAGACGCAGGTGAGCCGGACGGCCCAGCTTGGCGGCCAGGCGACGGGCGCGTTCCAGCATGCCCGGGGTCAGGTCGATGGCCGTCATCTGCGCCGAGGCCGGCCAATACGGGAGGTTTTTGCCTGTGCCGACGCCGACTTCCAGAACGCGCGGCCCCTCCACCAGCGACCAGAGCTTCTCGCGCCAGGGGCGATAGAAGCCTTCGATCATCGCCTCCATCGCGTCGTAGAAGGTCGAGAGGCGCTGGTAGCGCGCCCGAGTCTGTGCTGTGGCCCGTGAGTCGACCATGATGAATTAGCGCTCGTCAGAGGCACCGGCAGAGCCGGCCGGCGTAGGGCGTTCATGGCCAGCATGCTCGTGCGGCATGAACTTCATCATGAGCAAATGCAAGAGCGGGCAGAAAAGCGCCAAACCTGCCAGCAGTACGGTGTTGACCGGCACGTTGAACAGGAAGATGGCCGCCAGGGCCGCCAGCGGCACCAGGCAGCAGGCCAGCATCAATAGGGCATGTTTTCTGTTTAGGTTCACGCTTGAGACCTCCGCAACTCGGGGGTTACCGGATCAAGTCCCACTCAAACACCCGCTCTGGCGCGTCCAGGTCCGTAATGACCAGCGTGATCTTCTTCGCGCCTTCCAACAAGACCCTGCCGTCGGCGGATTGGGCCGGGAATGAGAGCGTCGCCTCATAGTGGTGGCCGCTGCCCGCCGGCCAGGCGCTCGCCTTCACTTCAACGCCCGTGTCGGCCCGGAGCGTCGCGAGTTGCGTCACGTCCATAGAGAGATCGACTGAGTGGGTATCTAAAACGATGTCAAAGTCCAGCGTCGCGCCCGGGTCCTCCAGATTGAGGGGCGTGACTTTGATAGTCACCGCGCCCTGCTGGTCCTCGCGCATCGGCAGGCCGGGCTGAGCCGTGTCCAGCGAGGCTGTATCAGCCGGCGCCGGCGAAGTAGGCAGCGTTTGGGCTGCCGATTGGCGGGGTGTCAGACCCCCCACCGGGGTCGTCGGGGAGGAGGCACAGCCCGCCAGGATCACCGCCGTCAGGATGATCGTCGTAAGCATGAATCTCAAGCGCATGTGGGGTTCTCCCAGAACAGTATGGATTGCAGGTGCCTGCGGGTGGATGGATCAAGGGCGGCGAGGGTCCTCGCCGCCCCGAGCCATCCTCTGGTAAGTCAATCACCAGTGCCGGCCGGAATTGACACTGGCCTGCCCACAGGCCCAGCCTCCTGCGCAGTCTGCCACGGCGTACCCAGCCAGCGCAGCAGGAAGTAGTCTGCGCCGATGAAGCCGGCCACCTTCCAGGCCAGGATGAGCAGGATGGCGGCCACGATCAGCAGGCCGTTGGTGCTGGCCGAGCCGGCCATGATGAAGTTCCAGTTCATGAAGGCGCCGAAGAAGGCGGCGATACCGGTGAAGGCGCCGAGGATCAGCGCGATGCCGATCAGCACTTCGCCGTAGGCCACCAGCTTGGCAAACCAGGTATAAGACTGGGTGTCCAGCAGGAACTGGATGAAGCTGCGATACCAGTCGAAGGAGATCGGCGGGCGGCCGGTCTCTGGGATTTTGACGGCGTTGAGCCAGTACCCCTGGAGCGCCTCGCCGGTCTCCACCCATTTGGGGTTGGTGAGCTTGCCGAGGGACGACTGGATCCAGGTGATGCCCAGCCAGACGCGCAGCGCGAGCCAGAGCCAGCCGGCGCGCGAATCGCTGAACAGCAGCCGGGCCAGCGGCGGGTCTTGCACGAGCGTGCCCTTGCGAGCGGTAATGGCAGACATGGTTTTCTCCTTTAAGATGAGCGTGAGTGGATGCCTGAGAATGATCCGGAGATCAAGCTCCGGTCCGAAAACTAAGATGCGATCGGTGCCTGGGCCAGACGAGCCAGGGCGTGCCGGCGAGCCTTGAGGATCTCGCGCAACATGACCGCGATGCCGACCAGGTTCATGGCCAGGCCGACGAGCATGAACGGGATCTTCCAGGCGGCCAGGAAGGTTGCCGCTGCGGTCAATCCCACGAGGGGCAATACGTCGGCGACGTGGTGCGCGCAGCAAGCCACCATCGCGACCGTGGACATCCCGCCGCCGGCCGCCGTCGTCGCCCCGCCGGCCGGGACGTGCATCGGCACAAACAGACCCTTCTTCAGCAAGGTGTACAGCCCGACCTGAGTGCCGAAGCCGAGCAGGATCGGGATGACGAAGGCCTTGTCCTCCCAGAACAGGTCAAGGGCGTGGGCCGGCGACTCGGCCAGGGAGACGATGCCCAGGTAAAGACCGGTCAGGAAAGCTGCACCGAGCAGTCCGGCGCCGATCGGAAGTAAGATACGTCGAGTGAGCGGGTTCATCTCGGTCTCTCTGGATATCAATCTGGAGATAGATTAGTTGATTCATCCATCGTCCCCTAGAGCACTATGGCGCAACCTCCGATAGGCTATTTGGCGCGTCATATGACACGTGTCACAATCCCGATTTTCGAAGTGAGGGACTTCGTTTGACCTGAGCCCGCACCCCTTCTCAAAGGTCCACTGGCTCGCTGGGCGCCAAACATCGCGGTGATCGGGGCACAAGATCTGCCCAGGCTGAATGGGCACTACGGCACGTTGACTGTCCTCTTCGTTTGGTATGATGCCATCCATGTGGGCCCTCCCCGCTTTGGGCGCGGCGCTGCTGGCCTCCTTTAATCCCATCCTCTACAAGCGCCTGCTGACCCAGGCCAGTCCGATTGTGGTGGTATGGAGTGTGTTAGGCCTGGCCCTGCCGCTCCTCACGCTCTCGACCCTGGCCTCGACGCCAACCTGGCCGGGTGTGGATGGGGTGTTCTTGCTCGCCACGACCGGCTCTGCGATGTTGAACGCACTGGCGCATCTCGCCTCCGCCCGCTCACTCCAATCGACCGATGCTTCACTGGTCGCGCCTCTCCTGACCTTCAGCCCGGCCTTCACCGTTTTGCTGTCCGCGCTCTTTCTCGGTGAAACGCCTGGTATACGCGGCCTTCTGGGAGTGGGGCTGGTGTTGCTGGGGGCGTACTGGCTCAACCACGGCCCGGGAGACAGAGGGCGGGTGCCGTTTCAGGCCCTGGCGCTCAAGCCAGGTGTGGGGCTGGTGCTGCTAGCCGGATTGATGTGGGCCATCACGCCGGTTTTCGAGAAGCTGGCCATCCAACACACCTTCCCCACGAGCTCGCGGTTCACGGCCCTGGTCGTCACCGGGCTGATCGTGATTCTGCTCACGCCGTTTGCGCTTCGCCACGTGCTTCAGGGTGGGTCGCCCGATCTCAACTCACTCATCCATCGACGCGAATGGCTGCTGGCGACGTCCATCGCGGGCATTGCCCCAGCGTTTGGATACACGGCGATGAGCCTTGGCCCGGTGGGCTATGTGACGACGTTGTTCCGCTTGAGCGCGGTATTCACCGTGATCTGGAGCGCCTGGTTATTGCGGGAGCCTGGCTTTCGTCAACGTCTCCCCGCCTCTCTGCTCATGGTCACAGGCGCGGTGCTCATTGCGGTCTGAGCATTTGTCAGGATTAAGTGATTTCACTTAGCCCGCTGCTATCGGTTCTGCTGTGCCCGATTCGGGGCCCAGCGCATTAGATCAAGATGATGACGATGACGCCGGGTGTCAACCATCACGACTCGGGCTGCCTCGTGCTGGTCATCATCAGCATGCGGCACTACCACCCCATTTGCCATGATTTGCGATACTTTCTAGAAGTGAATATGGCGGACCATTCTCGGCTTTAGGGACTAACGAGGAGACACACCGATGAATACTCTGACTCTCCCGGAGACGTTTAACAAGGCTCAGCCGGTCGGCAGCGTCCGGTACGACTGGGCCGTCACCCTGCTGAGCGCCTGGATGATCGGCGGCATCCACCTGGACGCCTGGGCGCATCACCAGTTTGAAGTCGAGACGTTCTTCACACCCTGGCACGGGGTGCTGTATTCCGGCTTCCTGGCCCTGGCCGCCCTGCTCGCCGGCACGTTTGCACGTCAACTGGCGGCCGGCCAGGCCTGGCGACAGGCAATGCCAGTGGGCTACGAGCTGTCGCTGGTCGGCGTGGGCCTCTTCTTCCTGGGCGGTATCGGCGACATGCTCTGGCACATTCTGTTTGGGATCGAGGTGAACGTCGAGGCCCTGCTCAGCCCGACGCACCTGCTGCTGGCGGTTGGCGGCGCGCTTATGGTCACCGGACCTGTCCGGGCGGCCTGTGCGCGGGCTGAAGGGCGTCCGGGCTGGGCGGCGTTGACCGCGCTGGCGCTGTTGCTGTCGGTGCTGCTGTTCTTCACCTCCTATGCCAACCCGCTCTCTGAATCCGGCCTGGCTCAGGGCCAGGCGCCGATCGGCGAGGAGCAGATCTTCCTGCGGCAGGGTCTGGGCGTCGCCAGCATCCTGATCCAGACCGCCCTGACGATGGGCGTCGCCCTCCTGGCCATGCGCTGGTGGACCCTGCCATTGGGAAGCCTGACCTTGCTGCTCGGCCTGTCCACGCTATTGACCGTCTCGGTGCATGAGGACTGGGGGTTGCTGCCGCTCGGCGTGATCAGCGGCCTGGCGGCCGACGGACTGGCGCAATGGCTGAAGCCGTCACCTGAACGCCCGGGTGCGCTCCGCTTGTTTGCCTTTGCCGTGCCCGTTATCTTCTACGCGCTGTACTTTGCCACCCTGGCGCTGACCGGCGGCCTCTGGTGGACCCTCCACCTGTGGGCAGGAGCGATCGTGATGGCCGGTATTATTGGATGGCTTTTGAGCTACGCCTTTGTGTCACCAACGGCTTCCGGCGGAGGCCATACGCAAGCGCATTGATCTCGGCCCAAATCGTGGAGCCGCAGTCGCGCTGGTCAATGCCCGTTCGAGACAACCCGGTGAAGGCCTATTTGCCGCAAAGTCTTATCCCTGATAAGATTTAGCGCGCCGGTCTATAGAGATATATCAAGCGTCTAAAAGGTGATTGAATGGCTAACAGCAGCACTCCCTCACGTCGTCCGCCGAAGCGGCCCCTGAGTCGCCGCGCGTTCCTGCGTCTGGCCGGTGCCGGCAGCGCGGCCATGCTGGCGGCCTGCGCCACGCCACCCTCCACCCCTGTTCCGACAGCCAGGCCGAAGGTCGACATGATCATCCGTGGAGCCACCGCCGGTTTTGAACCCGACCTGGAGTTCGACCTGCGCGCCACGCAGGCCAGCCAGAACGTGTTGAGCGGCAAGCCGACGACGGTCTGGACCTATCAGCCCAGGCTGGTCCGGGGCGACGCCGCCAGCCTGCAGACCATCCCAAGCAGCTACCTCGGCCCGGTGGTGCGCGCCCGAACCGGCCAGCGCGTGCGCGTCAACTTCATCAACGACCTGCCCGACCTCAAACAAGAGTCGGTCATCCACTGGCACGGCCTGGTCCTACCGGAGGACATGGACGGCCACCCGCGCTACGTCATCCAGCCGCGCCAGACCTATGTCTACGAATTTGAGATCGCCAATCGCGCCGGCACCTACTGGTTCCACCCCCATCCGCATGGGCGGACCGGCCCCCAGGTTTACGCGGGCCTGGCCGGCCTGTTCCTCGTGAGCGATGACGAGGAGCAGGCGCTCGAACTGCCGCGCGGCGAGTATGACGTGCCGCTGGTCATTCAGGATCGGCGGCTGGACGCCGACAACCAGTTCGTCTACCTCACCGGGCCCATCGGCGCCACCGGGCAGATGATGCCGTCTGGCGGGATGGGCGGCATGGATCACGGGGGCATGATGGGTGGCAGCGGCACGGAGCAGCCGGGCGGACCCTCGATGGATATGGGCGGCATGATGGACGCCATGATGGGCTTCCTGGGCGACCGGGTGCTGGTCAACGGCCAGCCCGACTATCTGCTCCGGGTCGCCACGCGCGTCTACCGCCTGCGGCTGCTCAACGGGTCGAACGCCCGCATCTATAAGCTGGGCTGGAGCACCGGCGACGCGCTCATCGTCATCGGCACGGATGGTGGCTTGTTGGAGAAACCGGTCGAGAAGCCGTACGTCATGCTCGCACCCGGCGAGCGCGTGGAATTGTGGGCGGACTTCAGCCGCCTGGCGGTGGGCACCGAGCTCACGCTCACAAGCCTGGAGTTCTTCGGAGCCGAAGATCCCGGAGGAATGATGGGCAGCATGAGCACCGGGCCGGCGCTGGGGACGCCGATGCCGATCTTCAAGGTCCGGGTCGAGCGAGACGAGCCGGAGACGCTGGCCCTGCCGCCAACCCTGGCCAGCCTCACCCGGTTGAAAGCTGACGAGGCCGTCAACGCGGCCAGCCCGCGCCCGCTGGCGATCTCGCTGAAGAACATGACCTGGTTGCTCAACGGCCAGCAGTTTGAGATGACGGGCGCCACCGCAGACGAGACGGTGCAAGCCAATACGCTCGAAGTATGGGAGATCGTCAACCAGCTCAACCCGGGTGAGATGATGGACGCGAACGGCATGGCCCACCCCATCCACCTGCACGGCGTGCAGTTCCAAGTGGTCGACCGGGAGGTGCTGTCGCAGCTCAAAGCCGGATGGGAGACGGTCAGCCAGGGCTACACCGATGAGGGCTGGAAGGACACGGTGTTGGTCATGCCTGGCGAGCGCGTGAAGCTGGCGATGCGCTTCGCCGATCACCCCGGTCTGTTCGTCTATCACTGCCACAACCTGGAGCACGAAGACCAGGGCATGATGCGCAACTATCGCGTGCAAGCCTGAGGCCGCGCGCCAACCCCAAGGAGAAAAAGATGCTCAAGCGATTGCTACCGGTGCTGTTCGTGGCGCTGCTGGCGCTCACGGTGGCGGCGTGCGCCCCGACCGTGACCCCCGCTGCGGCAGACCCAGTGAAGATTGAACTGGTGGCAAGCCCTAACCTGCCTGCGATGGGTGACGTGGAACTTATCATCACGCTCACCGATCCGTCCGGCCAGCCGGTCGACGATGCCCAGGTGGACCTGCTGGCCAGCCACACCAGCATGGCCGGGATGGATATGCAGGGCCAGGCCACCGGCCAGGGCAACGGCCGTTACACTCTGACCGCTAACTTCGGTATGAGTGGGGATTGGAAGGTGACGGTGGAAGTGCGGGGGGTGACCAGCCAGACCATCCGCAAGGACTTCGACCTGTCGGTCAAGTGAGCAGGACCGCCTGCTATAATCCGCCGCAGGAGGCCGAGGATGCACATCCAAAGTTATCGCTTGAACCAGCACGGCCTGGCCCGGCTGTTCGGTGAACTGGAGGCCAAGGTCATGAACGCCGTCTGGTCCCTGGAGGAGCCAACCGTCCACGACGTGGTGAAACGCCTGGGCAAGAAGGCCAACTACAAGACCGTCATGACGGTCATGAACCGGCTGGTCGACAAGGGTTTCCTGGAGCGGCGCAAGGTCTCGCGCGCATTCGTGTACCTGCCGCGCTATTCACGCGACGCTTTGACCCAGCATCTCTCCCGGCAGGTGCTGGACGGGTTGATCACCGATTTCGGCCCGGCCGTGTTGGCCCAGTTCGTGGAGGCCGTGGACGAGACTGACAGTGCGCGCCTGGCCGATCTGGCGGCGCTGGTCGAGTCCCGGCTGGCGGCTCGGCAGAGAGCGTCGGGTGGTTAGCCAGCAGCTCTGGCGCAAGGCCGATACGGCGTTCGCGCTCCTGGCCGTGATCGCCCTCGCCGTTGGCCTGACAGCGATCCTGTTGGCTGACCGCTGGCTGATGGCCGTGCTGGCTCTGGTGGTGAGCGTCTGTGGCCGGACGCTCTCGGAAGTCACTCAGCATAGTGTCGATTTCGGACGTCTGATCCTGCTGGTTCCACTTGCGGTTGGTCTGACCCTGGCGCTGCATCAGGCCGCTCGCCTGCTTCGGGCCACCCGGCAGCTGGTGGGCGGGTTTCGCCTGACGCAGTGCCGGCCGACGGCCCGGTTGCGCCACTTGGCGCGCAGAGCGAGCCTGGCCGAGCCTCCCATCCTGGTCCGTGCGAAAGCGCCCCTGGTCTTCACCCACGGCCTGTGGCGGCCGAGGATCTGGCTGTCCACGGGCCTTCTGCACATTCTGGGCAACGCCGAACTGGAGGCCGTCCTCCGCCATGAGGCCCGCCATGTCCAGGCCCGCGATCCATTCAGGATGCTGATGGCGCGTTGTCTGTCTCAAGCTTTGTTCTTCATCCCCATCGCTCGTGACCTCTCCGAACGCTATTGTGTTGCCAAGGAAATCGCGGCCGACGAGGCCGCCGTCCAGGCCATGAGCGATGCCCGGCCGCTGGCCCGTGCCATCCGCAAGCTGCTGACGAGCCGCGCCATCACCCCGGCGCTGCCCCTGGCGGCGTTTGTTGGCGAACTGAACGTCGTCGAAGCACGGCTGCAGGTCCTGCTCGATCCCAAACATCCTCTGCCTCTCCTGAAGCGGCAACGTCTCGGTACCAGCCTGGCCTGGGCCCTGCTGGGCGTGGCCCTGTTTTTCGCTCCGGCTGCCGGGCACCTTCCGTCCCTCAGCGAATGCACCCCGCCGGCGGCTTACAACCTCCTGCGGCTGTTCGGGGCGTGATCAAGGCCCAGGCCCGGCTTAGGCAGACGCGATAGCGGCCGTGGCCTCGTCACCTTGTCTCTCATCAGACCCATACAGGCGGTGCCCCGAAACAGTCTGGTTTTTGATATAATGTCTTACGACACGTAAGATATAAAATCAAGCCATGTCCCAGCCGCAAGCCACCCCTGGGCCGCCCGCCCGGCTCTCTAAGCGAGAGAAGCGCCAGCGCGTGAGCGCACGCCGGCGCCTACTCATGCGACTCCTGGGAGGCTCAGCTGCTCTCACGCTTCTCGCCCTGGTGAGTTACGGCGCCTGGAATCTGCTCCGACCCAAATTGGGTGAGGCCGTACCAGAACAGGCGCGGACCCACATCCAGGTAGACGACCCACACGAGCCGTACAACTCGGATCCGCCTACCTCCGGCGCCCACGCCGCGCCGGCGCGTGAGGGGTTTTACGACACGGCGCTGCCCGACGAAAACCTGGTTCACAACCTCGAACACGGTTACATCGTCATCTGGTACGACTGCTCTTCATTAAGCGGCACGGACTGCCAGGCGTTGAAGAGCCAGATCAAGATGGTGATAGACAGCGCTCCCTCAGTGTCGGTCTTCGGCGGCGCAAAGAAACTCGTCGCCGTGTCTCGGCCGGGTATGGACACTGTCCTGGCCCTGACGTCCTGGGGACGTCGCTACGCCCTGGAGTCATTTGATGAGCCGAACATGCTCCAGTTCATCCAAGACTTCCGCGGTCAGGCGCCCGAAGGCGGCGCGCCGTAGTCAAGCTAACGCTGTATGCGTTCAGAGCCAGAAGTGCGGATGATAGTGCTGATGGGGGCGGGGTTGGTCACGGGCCTGCTGATCGGCCTGTTCATGTTTGTCTGGCGTCCGGCCTCAGCCCGGCTGGCGCTCGACGCGCCGCAGGCGTCGGCGCAATCCACCTCACCTTTATCAGCGGCGGGCGCGGACACGCCGGTTGTCCTGGCGACGCAAGCCCCGGCCCTGCCTGGATTTGGGGCTCTCAACACGGGCAGCGCGGCCCCGGATTTCACGCTCAAGGCGCTGGATGGGAGCGACGTGACCCTCTCGCAGTTTCGCGGCCAGCCGGTCTTGATCAACTTCTGGGCCAGCTGGTGCCTGCCCTGTCGCGCCGAAATGCCGGAACTGGTGCGCGCCTATGACGCCCACAAGGCCGAGGACCTCGTCATCCTGGCGGTGAATTTCACTGTGGGCGATGCCTTACCCGACGTCCAGGCTTTCGTAGACGAATTCAAGATGACGTTCCCGGTCTTGCTCGACGAGGACGGCGCGGTCGCCGACCTGTACCGTGTGCGAGGCCTGCCCCTGAGCGTCTTCATCAACCGCGAGGGCGCCATCAGCCACATCCAGATCGGCGCCATGACCGGCGAACAGGCGGATGAGTTCGTGGGGGAAATCCTGAAGTGACTTGTGGAGGTGTGCGATGACCACGGCTCAACCTGCACAGACCACGTCGCCGGCTTCCGTCTCGCTGATGACGCGGCGCGAGTTCCTGAACTACATCTGGTTGGCGTCCATGGCCCTGATCAGTGCCCAGACGGGCGCCGTGCTGCTGTGGTTCGCCTACCCCCGCTTCAAGGCCGGATCGTTTGGCGGTCTATTCCGCCTTGGGCTCGAAGAGCTCCCGCCCGCCGACGCGCCGGACCCGGTTCCGTACGCCGGCGGCCGCTTCTGGATCGTCAACGTCGGCGAGAAGATCGCCAGCGATCCGCGCACGCCGGCCGGCTACCAGACCGCCCCGGGCCTCGTGGCGTTCTACATGGTCTGTGTGCATCTCGGCTGCCTGTACAAATGGGTGCCGACGAACGCGCGCTATGAGTGCCCGTGCCATGGCTCCAAGTTCCTGCCGAACGGCGTCCGCACCGAGGGGCCAGCCCTGCGCAACCTGGACCGCTTCGTCATTCAAGCTGTGGACGCCACCGAGACGGTGTTGGCTGAGACCTGGAGCGGAGACGTGAACGGCGATCCAGCGGTCGGCCTTCCCATTCAGCTTCCGGCGGGCACGGCGGCCGTCATCGTGGATACAGGCCGGCGCATCCTCGGCGAACGCAACCCCAAGTAACCCAGGGGATGTCCTTCTCAGGGAGTGTGACCTATGGTCGTCAACCTCGGGCTGATCGCCCTCCTCCTGAGCTTCCTGTGCGCAGTCTACGCGGCGGCAGCGGCCGTTTACGGCGCCCGCGCCCGCCGTCCGGCCTGGACCGCCAGCGCCAGCAGCGCCCTTTTCCTGACCTGGCCCCTGCTGACCCTGGTCGGTCTCACTATCATGGTTGCGCTGCTGACCGCCGATTACAACCTGGTCTACGCCTATAACACTTCCAGCCGTGCCATGCCCGTGTACCTGCGGATCACGTCCTGGTGGGGCGGGCAGGCCGGCAGCCTGACATTCTGGTCCTGGCTTATGGCCGCCTTCGGCGCGGCGGCGACGTTGCGCCAGCGGGAGCAAGACGACGACCTGCGGTCCTATGCCGTCGCCGTGATCGCCATTACCCTGGCGTTCTTCCTCAGCCTGTCGGTGTTTTTCGAGAATCCCTTCGCGCGCTGGTGGCAGGTGGGAAACGCCGAGCCGGTGGCCGCCGTACTCCGACCTGCGGGCGCCGTTCCGTTCCTCCCCGCCGACGGCCGCGGCCTGAACCCCCTGTTGCGGCATCCGGGCATGATCATCCACCCGCCGCTCCTGTACACGGGCTTCGTCGGCTTCGTCGTGCCGTACGCCTTTGCCATCGCGGCGCTCCTCACCGGGCGCGCCGATGACCGCTGGATCCGCCTGACACGCCGTTGGACGTTAGTGGCCTGGCTGTTCCTCTCGCTTGGCCTGATCGTCGGCGGGCGCTGGGCTTACGACGTCCTGGGCTGGGGAGGCTATTGGGGCTGGGACCCGGTGGAGAACGCCGCGTTCATCCCCTGGCTCACGGGGACGGCCTTCCTGCACTCGGTCATGATCCAGGAGAAGCGCGGGATGTTCAAGGTCTGGAACATGATCCTGGTCATCCTGACCTACGCCCTGGTGATCTTCGGGACCTTCCTCACCCGATCCGGCGTGCTGTCTTCGGTGCATGCCTTTGCACGCTCCAGCATCGCCCTGCCGTTCTTCGTATTTATCGCAGCAACATTCCTTGGGTCACTCGCCTTGCTGTTCCGGCGGTGGGAGGCGCTGCGGGAGGACAGCCAACTGGAGGGCTGGCTGTCGCGCGAAGCGGCGTTTCTGCTCAACAACCTGTTCTTCATCGGGATCCTGGCGACCGTCTTCTGGGGCACGATCTTCCCGCTCATCTCTGAGCTGGTGACCGGGCAGAAGGTGTCGGTCGGTCCGCCGTTTTACCAGCAGACCACCGGGCCGCAGTTCCTGGCCCTGCTGGTGCTGATGGGCATCGGCCCGCTGATGGCCTGGCGCCGTGCTTCGGCGCAGCGGCTCTGGAAACTGCTCTGGACCTCCCTGGCCGGGAGCCTGCTGACGGTCGCCGGGCTGTGGCTGGCCGGGGTCCGGATTCCGTGGGCGCTGGTCGGGTTCTGGGCGGCGGCCTTCAGCGGCCTAACCACCCTCTTCGAATACGGGCGGGGTGTGCTGGCGCGCCGGCGCGCCCAGGGCGAGCCGATGTGGCAGGCGCTGCTCAACCTGGTCGCCCGAAACAGGCGGCGCTATGGCGGTTACGTGATCCATTTGGGCGTGACAGTCATGGCGCTCGGCATCGTCGCCACGCAGTTTTACCAGGAGGAGACGCAGGGCGCATTGGCGCAGGGCGAGTCGCTTGCGCTGGGGCCCTATACGCTGACCTACACCGACCTGGCGGAGTTTCCCACTGAGGACGGGCGGCAGGTGGCCCGGGCGGTGGTGCAGGTGCATCGGGACGGAGCGTTCGTGGGTGAGCTTTACCCACGGCGCGACTATTACGTGGCGCAGCAGCAGCCGATGACTATCCCGGGCGTGCGCTCCAGCCTGGCCGACGACTTCTACGTGCTGCTGGTAAGTTGGGAGCCCGTCAGTGCCGGCCGCGCGACCTTCAAGGTCTATCTCAACCCGCTCGTGAACTTTGTCTGGCTGGGCGGGCTGATCTTCATCATCGGCACCCTGGTCGCCGCCTGGCCGGAGCCCGAGCCCAGCCCGGTGCGGGCACGCACCGCGAGCCGGGCACGTCCGGCGGCGGCAGACTGAGAAAGGCGACCGATGATCGCGTCGCTTCCGCGTGATACTCGCCGCTGGAACGTGTTGACGATCCTGGCCCTCGGCTTCGCCACGCTGTGGACGTTCGCGTCCCGCGTGCCCGTTGCCGCCACAACCGGGGGCCCGCCGCCCGCCAGCCCGCGGGAGGGCTTCTCCGCACCTGATTTCACTCTGGACCTGCTCGGCGGGGGATCGGTGACGCTCTCCGAGCTGCGCGGGAAGGTCGTCATGATCAACCTGTGGGCCTCCTGGTGCATCCCCTGCCGGGTCGAGATGCCTGAGATCGAGCGCGTGTATCAGGCCTATCAGGATCAGGGGCTGGTGGTGCTCGCCGTCAACTCCACGTTCCAGGACAGCGAACGTGACGCCGCCGCCTTTGTGCAGGAGCTGGGGCTGACCTTCCCCGTCCCACTCGATCGCACCGGCGCCGTCGGCCAGCGCTACCGGCTGCGGGCCCTGCCGTCCACCTTCTTCGTGGACCGCCAGGGGGTCATCCGTTCGGCCGTGTTCGGGACCATGAACGCGGCGCTGATCCAAGCGGAGGTCGAAACCTTGATCGAGGAGGCGCCGTAATGCTGCCGATCCTGCGTTTGGGTCCGCTGACGCTCCAGGCGCCAGGGCTCGCGCTGCTGGCTGGCGTGTGGCTCGGCGCCTGGCTGGCTGAAAAGCAGGCGGCACAACTGAAACTGGACCCGGCTGCCATCAGCAACCTGATCTATGTCGGGCTGTTCACCGGCCTGCTCGGCGCACGCCTGGCGTATGCGGCTCGCAACCTGAGCGCTTACCTGGCCAGCCCGCTTGGGTTGTTCGCGTTGACACCGGCCACGCTCTGGCCTGAGGCCGGGCTGCTGATCGGCCTCGGGGCTGCGGCCTGGTACGGCCAGCGCCGGGGGCTGCCGCTCCGCCCCAGCCTGGACGCGCTCGCCCCCGGCTTGGCGGCGTTCCTGGTGGCGTCAGGCGTGGCGCACCTGTTCAGCGGCGACGCCTATGGGGCGCCGGCGCGGCTCCCCTGGTCGATTTACCTGTGGGACGAATACCGCCATCCGGCGCAGGTCTACGAGATCCTGGTCGCCCTGCTGATCTTCGGTGCGGCCTGGAAGAAACCCTTCGGCGAAGAGGGCACGGGCCTGAACCTGCTGGCAGTCGTGGCGCTGGCCGCCGCCGCGCGGGTGTTGCTGGAAACCTTCCGCGGCGACAGCCTGACCTGGGCCGGCGGCTTTCGCGCCGCCCAGGTCATTGGGCTGCTCGTCCTGGCCGCGGCGCTGTGGCTGATGCGCGTCTGGGCCCAGACCGGCGTTTCCCCTTCGACACAGGTGGATCTCCACAATGAGCCAAGATCCCTCTCTCGCTGATGCGCGGCCGATCCGCCGCCCACGCAACCTCGCCTGGCCGATCTCGTTGATCTTCGGATTGGCCGTCGTCGGAGCCATGATCGGGATGACGTATCAATTGATACGCGACGCACCGGCGCGCGACGCCACCGCCGATCTAGGGCCGTATGGCTTGGTCACCATCCGATTCTCTACAGACCCGAACCCGCCACTACCGACGGGCACCGTGACCCTGAGCTTTATGCCGATGGACTCGCGTCAGCGTTCGGTGACACTGGATAGCCTGACTTTTGAGTACGGGCTGGAGGGCACCGAACAACCGATTGGCGTGGTTCAGGCGGAGCCGATGACGGACAGCCAGGGCATGCTCATGTTCATGGGCGGGGCGCAGTTCCCGCAGGTAGGCAGTTGGTGGGTGCGCGCCACGGCACGCAAGGGCCAGGCGCAGGATCAGGTGCGCTTCACATTTCGCGTTGAGCCGGCCCAATAAAACTGCGACGGCCCACAACCTCGGGTTGCAGGGAGGCTACAAGCATGACCCACCTGATTGCTTTGTTAAGTGGGCTGAGGGCTGCCGGCAACGTCGGCAAGGCTCTGTTGGTCGCGCAACCCCAGCGCTTCTGGCGGACAACGTTCATCGGTGCAGTGCTGGCCGGTCGATTGGTCTATAAACTCACGCTCTGGCATTTGCGCCACGAGCCGCAGCGACACAAGCCGGAATATTCGCGATCAAAGCTCGACCACCAGAGGGGCGCTGAGAGACCCCGGCCCAAATGGCAGATCTCCCCGGGCGAGGACGCCCTATCGTTCGGCTACACCGGGCTCTTCGTGGGGTTTTTCCTGGCCTACCTGGGGGCTGAACTGGTCCTTGCCGGGCGACCACACGCCTACCATTGGTTGAGTGCCGGGATCGGTGCCGGTGTGGTTGGCAGCTTAACCTACGGCCTCATCCTGTGGCTCTGGCGACGCCATCAATAGTGGAGTTGTCTTTGAGTATGCGCCGCCGATCTCGCCGCGATTTTGTCAAGCTCACCGGGACCGCCGCGCTTGGCGTTGTACTTGGCCGGCCGCCAATAGGACAGGCCAACCAGACGCCCATCCTGCTCGGCCGCGTCACCAACTCCGCCTTGCGCGCCTACGAGAAGCCGCAGTTCGCGGCCAAAGTAGTGGAGAAGATCTTCTACGCCGACACACTGCTCAACATCTACGAAGAAAGGAAGGATGGCGACCTGGGCCAGTCACAGAACCCCGTCTGGTGGCGCACCGATGAGGGTTGGGTACACTCGTCGCTGGTTCAGCCCGTGCGCAACGACTTGAACGAACCCGTCCTGGATCTCCCCAGAGAAGGCTTCCTGGCCGAGATCACGGTGCCCTTCTCCGATGCCTGGCGCAACGATGACGGCAACCCGAAGAAGGTCTATCGCTTTTATTACGCCAGCACGCACTGGGTGGACCAGGCGGTGACCGACAAGAAAGGCCGCGGGTGGTATCGCGTGCTGGATGACCGCTACAAGGTCTACTACTTCGTGCTGGCCGAAAGCCTGCGACGTGTCGCCGACGACGAATTGACGCCGCTTGCGCCGGACGTGGCTGACAAGCGCATTGAAGTGGATTTGAAACGGCAGAGACTGACCGCCTACGAGAACGGCGCGACCGTCTTCACTGCCCGCGTCTCCACCGGGCGCAAGGGAGCGGCAACGCCCAGCGGCGAGTTCAAGGTCGAGCAAAAGCGGCCATCCCGGCACATGGCCGCCACCGACGGCAACGGTTTCGACCTACCGGGCGTGCCGTGGGTGTCGTACATCTACTGGACGGGCGTGGCGCTGCACGGCACTTACTGGCACAACGACTACGGCACGCCGCGCAGCCGGGGCTGCATCAACCTGACGCCGGCTGACGCGAAATGGCTCTACCGCTGGACTTTGCCCGTCGTGCCACCCGGCGAAGACTACGTGCATCACGCGAACGGCACGCATGTGGTGGTCAGCCCTGGGTGATGGCTCCCAAACGCCATTGCTATCGCCTTCTCCGGCGATGGTCTGCGTGATGCGTTCTAGCCACATCCGCATTGAGCGCGCCGCGCGATCGCGCTGGCTGTGAGCATTCAGCGTGCGTGGACTCTCGAGTTTGTTCCATTGGCTCTACACCGCACTGGCCCCTGCCTATGATCGGGTGAGCCGGACAGTCTCCAACGGTCACTGGCGCGAATGGCAACGCACTGCCCTGCCGTTCCTGCGAGGCACCCGGATCCTGGAACTGGCCCACGGCACCGGCGACCTTCTGCTGGACCTGACTAGGGCGGGTTATTCTGTTGTCGGCCTGGACGAGTCCCTGGCAATGGGCCGGCTGGCTCGCGCCAAGCTCCTCCTACTGGGCCATTCTCCACACATCAGTCTGGTGCGGGCCCAAGCCCAGGCCCTGCCGTTTGCCTCGGGCCGCTTCACCAGCCTGATCGCCACATTTCCGCCGTCGGACATCCTGCTCGATGCCCGGACTGTGCCGGAGCTCTGCCGTGTGTTGGACCACGATGGTATGGCGGTGTTGGTGCTCGCTGCGGAGACCACGGGCCAGGGCATGGGCGATCTCTTGGTCGGATGGCTGTTTGATGTGACCGGTCAGTCCGCCCCCGTGCCGGAACCGGTTCGGCGCAACTTGGAATTAGCCGGATTTGCCGTGCAAATGAGGCGGGTCAACCTGGGGCACAGCCGGGTGACGGTGGTCGTCGCCGAGAAGCTCGCGCCCGGCGCCACGCTTATTCAATCATGACAGGCTTACCGAGCGGCGACCTGGAGATATTCGCGCGGGACCACACCGTGGGCGGCCTAACTGTGAATTCGCCAGCCTCATCGTCCGGTCGGTGATGCATCGCTGACGACGCTGCAAAATGACCTATGAAACGACCTTTGATCATCCTGGTGTGTCTTGGACTGGCCCTCGGCCTCGCCGCCGCGCTCTGGATCTACAACTCTGCCCCTTCGACAGGCGCTGGCGTCGTCATCAATGGGACCGCCGCGCCCCCCGTGCCGGTCCTGCACGCCGAGCGCGTGATCCAGGGGAAGGCCTTGTACGCCCGGTATTGTGCCGAGTGTCACGGCGCCAACCTGGAAGGCCAGCCCAACTGGCGGCAGCGCCTACCGGACGGCTCGCTCCCCGCCCCGCCGCACGATAACGGCGGGCATACCTGGCATCACTCGGACGAAGTCCTGTTGTACATCGTGGCTGATGGCGGCCTGGCTTTCAGCGCCGACTCAAAGATGCCGGCCTTTCAAGCTACGCTGACGGAAGAGGAGATGGCGGCGGTGCTGGACTTCATCAAAAACGCGTGGGGCCGCCAGGAACGTGAGTATCAGTGGTGGATGACGGCCACCCGGACGGATGCTGGCGCGATCCCACAGCCCTGAGCAAGATCCGGGCCAGGCCAGGGCGGCGCCTATGCCTCCGTCGAGACTTGTGCGTCTCTCATTCGCGGATACTTGACGAGAGGATGGCAACCGGCTAAAGTCTTACATGCGGTAAGCCGCTTTTGACGACGCCCGTCGTCGGCACGCTGTGAGGCCGGCGACAATCCAGAGTAGGGCGAACGTGGCGTGTGGGCCGGCCTGCACGCCCACCATCAATTGAGCTCGCGACGAAAGGAGGTGAAGCAGATGGCCAAGGATCCTGTATGCGGCATGGACGTGGACGAGAAGACCGCCGCCGGCAAATCCGAGTACAAGGGGCAGACCTATTACTTTTGCTCGACGGGCTGTAAGAAGGCCTTTGACAAAGAGCCGGAGAAGTACGTCGGCACGGCGTCTGGACAGCAACACGGCGAGCACGGCTCGCATCACTGAGTCCAGTTGCGGCCGGTTGGGAGGCCGGACCCCCGACCCTCCCGACCGGCCCCCGTTCAAGTCGTGCCAAGGAACCCAGATGTCTCTTCGAAGCCTGTTGTCAATCTTGCTGGCCGGCCTGCTGCTAACCGCCTGCCTGTCCCCCAATCCAGAGGATGCCACGGCGACGCGTGAGCCAGCGACAGGAGTGCTGGTCACCTCGACTGGCGGGACTTATACGAACATTACGCCCGCTCAGTTGGCCGCGATGTTGGAGCGTAAGGACTTTCTCTTCGTCAACACTCACGTGCCTTACGAAGGCGAGCTTGCCCAGACCGATGCCTTCATCGCCTACGAAGCGGCAGGTCCGCAGCGCGTCGGCGACTATCCCGCTGACAAATCAGCCAGGATTGTGTTGTATTGCCGCAGCGGCCGCATGTCGGCCATCGTCGCCCAGGAATTGGTGCAGGCTGGATACACCAACGTGTGGAACCTGGCGGGCGGGATGATCGCCTGGGAGCAGGCAGGCTACGAAGTGCTGCAGAAGAGGTGATTGGTAGATCGCCCCGGGCGTCCGGCCATCGCTACGCCGGCCGTGTACGCTCGACTCACCCGGTTAGTCTCAGGAGGAGGCGGATGACGCGGCCCATTTTGGGTCTTGAGTTGATGGCCTGGCTTGCGGTTGTGACAGCCGCTTGCAGTCCCGCGGCCACCCCATCTGCAGCCCCAACGACGACGGTGCCAATTGTTGCCTCCGCGCCAGCCGCGCGCGCACCGACACAGCCGCCATTGACACCCACCGACGTTCCTACCCCTGCGCCGACCCTGGCCCCGACGCCTCAGGCCTCGGAGACTGTGGCTCCGGTAGTGGTCGCGGTGGAATGCGAGGTCGGCCTGCCCTGGCTTCAAACCCGGGAGGAGCTGATCCTGGTGCAGTGTTTCAACCCCTATCCCCCGCAGTTGGGCGCTCCCGCCATCTACGAAGCTTTGCTCACTGACGCAACTGGGCAACCGCTGGCCGATGCGACCGTTGAGCTGGCTCGTCGGCGGGATGGCGGGAATGCTGGGTGAGCATGATGGAGAATTCGTCCAGGCCCTGAACAGCCAAGAACCAGGCCGGTATATGGCACAGGCGGCCGTTGGGTCGGCGGACTTGGCGTTGACAGGGGTCAACGTCACGGTCCGGAGTGACCGCCAGGTTTGGTCGTTTTCGATATCCACGGATGAACTCCAACCTTGAGCCGCTGTAACCGACTGCTCACCAAAGAATGTACACCGCATGGGCTCTTCGGCGCTGGCTCGCTGGACCGCCCGCTCCAGAGCCTCAGCATCTCGCCTGAAATTTAGGATAACCCCATGTCGTCTGCTCTTCCACTTTCTGATCGGGGGCGTTCTGCTGCAGCGCGAGCCAACCGTGCCGTTTACTGGTTTAGCCGACGCTGGCTGCTGGTCTTCAATCTGGTGATCGGGCTGTACGTCGGCCTGCCCTGGCTGGCCCCCATCTTCATGCAGATCGGATGGACCGGGCCTGCAAACCTGATTTACCTGATCTACTCCACTCAGTGCCATCAACTGCCGCAGCGTTCCTTCTTCCTATTCGGCGAAAAGCCCATGTACTTACTGGCGGAAGTCCAGGCCGCCTGGCAGGATACCAATAACCCAATCATCCTGCGCCAGTTCAACGGCAATGCCATCCTGGGCTGGAAGGTGGCCTGGTCCGACCGGATGGTTTCCATGTATACCAGCTTATTCGCCGGAGGGCTGCTCTTCGCACTACTGCGCCGATGGCTGAAACCGTTGCCGCTATGGGGCTTCATTGTCCTGGCGCTGCCCATGGCTCTTGACGGCGGGACACATCTCCTAAGCGATTTGGCCGGGATTGGCCAGGGTTTCCGTGATAGCAACACCTGGCTGATAGTGCTGACCGGTGGCGCCTTGCCAGCGGAATTCTATGCCGGGGACTCGCTGGGGTCGTTCAATTCGTGGATGCGGCTGGTCACGGGTGTTCTGTTCGGTCTCGGCGCCGTCTGGTTGGCGTATCCGCATCTCGAGATGGCCTTCGCCAACATCACCGACCAAATAGGGGCCAAGTTCAGGCGGGCGTCCATCAAGGTCTAGCAGTTGACTGCGCAGCGGCCGCAAGCGCCTTACCGCCGATCGCCGCCTATCCATCAAATTGAAATGAGCGTCGGCCGGGACATTCAGCCGCTGGCCCGCGACCCAGCCAAACCCGTGACGGGCTAAACCCTCCGGCACCCCTTCGCAACCCATCTGCGATCTGCGCACCATCCAGGAGCTGCTCGGGCACGCTATTGTCAACACCACCCTGAGCAGCACTCGTGTCCTCAATCGCCGTGCCGTAGCCGTCCGCAGCCGACCCAACCAAAATGGGATGTGCCTGGGCGTTCACGGATAATTGCCCACCCAACTGATAACGGCTGCCTACCGCTATTCAAACGGAGCAATTGCGTCATCCGTGACCATCGTCGCGCGACCCCATTGACTTCCCCTCAACTCGCCTCATAATGCACAACAACCGAGAGCGCACCGCTGGGACCAGACGGGTCCCCGGTGCGCTCTTTTGATTTCAGACGAGGCAATCGGGCTCTAATCGCTCATTGCCCATCACAAGGAGACACCACAATGCTAAACGAAGTCGCCATCGAAGGGCACGTCATCGGGACCTCCTGGCGCTGGTCGGGCGACACGATGTTTCGCGTCGGTGTCGATCGCGACCTGCAGCGCGGCCGGAAAGGCACCGGGGCCCGGGACGGCTCAGACTACTTCACCGTGCGTGCGCCGGCCCAGACCCTGGCCGGCATGCCGGTCGATTTCCGGGAGGGGATGCGGGTCCGGGTCCACGGCTTCCTGCAAAGCCGGGAATACCAGGAGACCCTCAAGACGTACCTGACCCGGGCGAACGGCCTGACCCGGCTCGTCAGCGTCACGGACGAGATCGCGGAACAAATCACGCTAAACCGTGTCGCCACCGAAATCCTGGCCGAACGGATCGCCTTCGTGCCTGAGCGCCAGAAGGCGGCTACCAGTGCTTCTACGGCCAGCCAGGAGTCAAGGCCGCGCCGTTCCAGGAACGGCCAAAACAAAGAAGCGAACGCCCCGGCGGAAGCCGTCGGGGACACCATTGTGGAAGCGCCTGTGGCGGCCTGAACGCGGCGAAGTCGTCAGCACCTTTACAAACATCCGCGCCTGCGCCAGTTGCGACTCTGGCGCGCGGATCACGCACGAGCGTCCTGGACGCCGATGGCTGTGAATGTCCTCTGAGTGGCGTCCAGGACGATCCTGAGCCTCTGCCCCCGGGCGGCTCTGCGCCGCCTGGCCGTGGGCAGACCACGACTTCACTTGCAGTCACCACCCGGCGCGTGCCTGAAGGCTCTCACTGAGAGCGGAGGCCACCAGGGTCACGCCTGACGCGCCGCTTTAATTCTGTGCGGCTTTGAGTGGCTCTGAGCATATCGCACAGGATTGCTTCGCCGGTGGTGCCAAAGGTCTCGCGCGCTGCGCACGCGTCTTGACAACACCGCCTTTCGTCTGCCGGGATCCCCACTCAAGTCCCGGACCTCTCTCCCCGGCTGGCCTGACCGCGGCCCGCCGGATCATGGCCGTCCCAGCGGGGGTACCCGCTGGGACGGCAGCTGCGGCCAAGACGAGCTCACTCATTGGGGCGCCTGGACGGCGCTCCATCTTCCCCGACGGGTCGATCAGCACAACCGCGGGGAAGCTCACCCACCGTGCTGTGTCCCTCAGACGGTCGCTGGCGACGACAATGTCGTCGCC
>CAZHLM010000001.1:0-73313 GCA_964533295.1 uncultured Verrucomicrobiota bacterium | reverse complement strand
CCCCAGCGCTCTATCCCAAGACCCCTGAGCCTTCGTGCTCAGGCCACAACGAGAGCCCGGCGCCAATTCAGGCGCCGGGCATTTTTTATCGCCGGCCAGTGTGCCGGCCCTCACGTCAACACGAGACCACCATGATCACGCTTCTCTCAACGCTCGGAGTCCTGTTCGTGCTCGGCCTGATCGCGCACAGCGTCTGGGTGCTGGCCTATGCCCGCTCCGGCCAGCCCGCGGTACGGGAGCGCCTCAAGGACTACGTGCAGCGGTAGCCATCCCGGCTGCACCTCCGGCCTGGGCACCGACGCCCATGACACGGACTCAGGGTCAATGACCCTGAGTGCCGGTCTGGGCTGAAGCCTCTGGTTTCAGCCCAGACCGGCCTGGCTTATCGCGCGCAGCACGCCGATAGGCCAGCCGTGTCACCGGGCAAGTCGCTGCTCAATTCCAGGAGGCAAAGATGGAAGTCATGATCATGGTGGTGGTGGGGCTCTTCGTCTGCGTGCCGATTGGGCATTCGCTCTGGGTGCTGCACTACGCCCGCACCCAGGCGCCCATCGACCGGCGCCTGGACGATTACGTCTCACGCTAAGTCCGCACCGAAGTTCTGGCGGGCAGGGGCTTTGCGCTTTCCTGCCCGCCACACCCGGGCTCGTCACTCCCCGTGAGTGGCCCGCGTGTGGCCTGTTCCAGAGCCACAGTCCTCGTCAGACCCGCGCCCTCAGGCGCGAGTACTCCTGCAGGCCTACCGCGGCCTGCCTTCGCCCACCCCCTACCGGGGGTTTTCTATTTCACACCAAGACAAAAACGAGAAGGAAAGGACACCCACATGAGCCAAGAAGAGAGAACTCGACGCGCCCGGTTGGCGCTGGAGCGCGGCGAGATGACGGTCACGCCCGCGGGCGACCAGACCTGGTCGGTCCGGAATGGGGACAGTGACCCATATACCGTCACGCGCTTGCCGGAGTGGGCCTGCACGTGCCCGGATTTCACCAAGACCTGCCTGAAGCACGGCTGGCGGTGCAAGCACATCGACGCCGTGCGCCTGCAACACCCAGACGAGGAGAACACGATGACACCTTCACCACAAGCTACTAACCAAGAAACGGCTTCGGACGCGCTCCGCAACTTGATCGCGCGGCTCAAGGCCCCGTTCTCGGCCAGCATGGTCTCGTGGAAGCCCCAGACCATCAGCAAGGACAAGACCCGGGCGATGGCCGTGGCCTACGTGGATGCCCGGGACGTGATGGACCGGCTGGACGAGGTCGCCGGCCCATTCAACTGGCAGGTCGAGCACCGCGAGGCCGCCGGCCAGCTGATCACGGGCCTGGGCCTGCGCCACCCGGCTAGCGGCGAATGGCTGTGGAAGTGGGACGTCGGCTTCGTCGGCGGCTCCGACTCGGACAATGACGACACGCAGATGAAGGCCGTGAAAGGCACCGCCAGCGACGGCCTCAAGCGCGCGGCGGTCCTGTGGGGCGTCGCCCGCTACCTCTACTCGCTGCCCAAGCAGTGGGTGGACTGGGACGCCGACAAGCGCCAGTTCAAGCAGCAGCCCGTCCTGCCAAATTGGGCGCTGCCAGGCGCCGATCGGAAGCAGCCTGGGCTGCCGGCGGGGGGCACACCGGCCGTCGCACCCGCCGGCAATGGCGCAGCCCCGGGCCAGAACGGTTCGGGTACACCACCCACGGGCCCTGGCCCGGCGACCCCAGCGGGTCAGCCCAAACCCGGGCCGGTCGGTCCCCAGGCCGTGCCGCAGACCGTCGAGGACGCCCGGGCCGTGGTCTGCACGCTGGGCGCCAGCGACCGCCCGGACTTCCGCGGCCAGACCTTCGGCCAATTGTCGGGCACGCCCGAGGGTCGGGCCTTCATCGCGCGCCTGGCCCGCCAGTGGACGCCCGACGCGGCCCGCCCGGACGGCCGGGCCCTCAAGAAGGCCGCGCAGCTCCTGGCGCCGCGCGTTCACTAACTCAAGCGAGTTCCCTCACCCAAACTTTGGAGATCCCAACATGGCTACCTTCCAGAATTACACGATCATCGGCAACCTCGGGCGCGACCCGCGCACCGGCAACTCCCAGAAGGACAAACCCTACACGTCCTTCTCCGTGGCCGTCGATCCGGCCTTCGGCGACGGGACGGTCTGGGTCAACGTCATGGCCTACAACCAGCTGGCCAAGAACTGCGCCCAGTACCTGCGCAAGGGCGCCAAGGTCCACGTCTCCGGCGAACTCCTGCCGCCCAAGATTTATCAACCCCAGAACGGCGAGCCCAGCGTGGACCTCACCCTCGTGGCGCGGCAGGTGACCTTCCTCAGCTCGCGCCAGGAAGGCGACCTGGGCGTGGACGACGGCAGCGACGATATCCCCTTCTAGGGGGTGATCCATGACCCGCACCCGATCCGCGCTACGGCGAGAGACTCCGGTGCCCAACGGCGGCACCGCCGGCGACCCAACTCTGATCACGCTCCAGCGCCGGCCTGAGGAGCACCTGCTGGACGCGATCCTCGCGGCCGCCGACCTGGCGCTGGACGAGATCGAGTACCAGATCGGGCTGGAGACGATCGGGGCCGTGGCCTACGACTACGACGACGACCGCCGCATCCCGGCCGACTGGCTGGTGCGCGAGATCGAGAAGAACATCGGGCTGGGCCTGGATGAGGCCCAGTTCGGCCGCGCGGTCCAGGCTGCGCAGGCCGTCCTCGACCCGCCGGTGCCCGCGCCCGACGCCCACCTTGAGATGGCCTACGAAGACCGCTTCGGCCTGCTCGACTAGGGCGAGCTCCACCAACCACCCCAATCGCCAGTCTCCAAGCCTTGAGACTGGCGATTGGGCACAGCGGAGGCGGGTCGAGCCTGGTGCTCGGCCCGCGCCCGCTGTGACTCCTGACCCACCTCGTCACAGCTTCCGTGAGTTTCGCGCCTTAGCGCGTCTCTTTGCTGGCCAGCACCCGCTGGCCTTTCGCCCGCCGGGCGCCCTCTGCCCGGGTTTCTTCCCTCACGGAGTCCAAAGATGAGTCACACAACGAAGCCTGCCCCAGCGCCTGCTCAATGCGCCCTGTATGGGCGGACGCCACCCGCGGTTCTGCCGCTGCGCGAGACGGCGGCCTACCGCGTCCAGGCCAACGCCGGCGCCTGCAACCTGGTCGAGCTGCTGGCGACCCTGATCCGCGGCCCGAACGCCAGCCCGACCGCCGAGCGCCTGGTCGAGGCCTTCCCCTCGGCCCATGCCCTCTCCCGGGCCAAGTCCGCCGACCTGATGAGCGTGCGCGGGATCGGGGGCGGGGCCGCGGCCACGCTCTGCGCGGCCTTCGAGCTGGCGCGGCGCGCCCACGTCGAGGACCCCTTCCCGATCGTGCGCGCCCCGGCCGACGCCGCGGCGCTCTTCCTGCCGCACCTGCTGCACAAGGACCAGGAGTATCTGTATGTGGTGCTCCTCAACACGCGCAACCGCGTGATGGGCGACCCGGTCGAGGTCTACCACGGCTCGCTCAACACGTCCCTGATCCGGGTGGGCGAGCTCTTCCGAGACGCGATCCGGGCCAACGCCGCGGCCCTGATCGTCGCCCACAACCACCCCAGTGGGGACCCGGCCCCGAGCCCGGAGGACGTCGCGGTCACGCGCGCCATCCGCGAGGCCGGCAAGCTCCTCGATGTCGACGTACTCGACCACCTGATCTTCGGCGGCGAGCGCTTCGTCAGCCTTAAGGAGCGGGGCCTCGGGTTCGATGCCGCCAGTTGAGCCCTCACGCGACAGGAGACCACAACGAGGACAGCATGCAAAACTTATCCCGCTTCGACCGGCGCTACGCCGCGCTCTGGCTGCCCCTGGCCGGCGTCTTGCTGGCCGGCTTCGCGCTGCTGGCCGTCATGGTCATCGGCATCCTGCTGGTGGCGGGCCTGGGCCTGGCCGGCAGCGCCCTGAACGCTTGGGGCCAGTTCGGCCTGCGCCCGGCGACCGTGCCGCACCTCCTGATCGGCCTGGTCTTCGCGCCACTCCTGGCGCTCCTCGCCGGCCTCCTGGTGGTCGGCGGCGCGATGATGGTCGTCATTCGCGTGGTCGCGTTTGAGAGCCGGCGCCCAGACGCGAAGCGCCCTCGCGCTAGGCCGTATGGACGCTCAAGGCCACCGATCGCAGAGCGAGTGCTCTGGACCCGGCCGGCGGCACCTCACACCCGTAACCGACACATGGCAGGGTGGGGGGCAACACCCACAACAGGAACCCAAGACGATGACGTACTTGCACATGACTTCGACCCTGACCACGACTGACGCCGCTGCGTCGCCCCGGCCGATCCAGGTCGGGCCGGTCTTCCACTGCTTCACCTGCGGCGCGAAAGCACGCGGGCTGATCGCCTGGCGCCCATGCGGCTCGCCCCTGGACGCCTGGGCCGCCCACATCGCCTACCTGAACACGCCCTGCGCGTGCTCCAAGCGCGTGGCCCGGCTGGGAGATGCGGTCACGCCGCTCGCGCTCGTGGGCGAGGCAGACTTCCCCACTTTCGGGGAACGGGTGGCGGCCAATCTGGCCGCCGTCGCCGAGGCCGTGCGCGACATCGCGGCGTCCCTGCCGCCGGAGGCCCGCAGCGTGGAGCCGGCCGAGCGCCTGGTCCGTGAGCTGCTGGCCGGCCTCCTTGCCCCGGATGAGGCGGTCCGGCGCATCCGGGCGCTCGCCGCGGTGAGCGCGTAATTCAACGAGCGGAAGACAAACTAACAAAGACACAGGCCGGCGCATCCTTTTGCGCCGGCCTGTGTCCTACGCCGGGGTGCGCGCGTTACCCGCGAGGCAGCCAGTCGATCTCGACCAGGCCGGCCTTCGCCAGTGGCCTGAACTCCGGATCCCCGGTGACCAACACCGCCCTTTGCGCCCGGGCCGCGGCCACCGCAAACGCATCCGCGTACGAGATCGGATACTGCGCCTTCAGATGCGCGGCGGCGAGCACGGTCGGCCGGTCCGCGTCCAGGACTTGAACCGGCAGCTGGTCGAGGGCGGCCAGCGCCCGCTGGGCGGCGACCAGCCCGCGCTCGCGCTCCACGGTGTACAGCACCTCTCCCAGGTTGATGAGCGACAGGAACACATCAACCCGGCCCTGGCGGGCCTCGGTCAGGAGCGCCCGAACGCGCGGCATCCCGGCCTCCCCGTCCAGGTAGGCCAGCACCGCAAAACTGTCCAGGGCAAAAGCGGCACGCTCAGCGGCCACGCCGGCGCTCCCGGCCGCGCTCGGCCTTGCGGTCGGCGAGCAGGGCGCGGGTCAGGCGCTTGCGGCCCTTGAGGAGGCTAGCCGCCTGGCCGACCGGGTTGGGCAGCGTGGGCACCAGGGCCAGGACCCCGCCGTAATCCACCACCTGGACCTCGGTCCCCGGGTGCAGGGCGTACTTCTTGCGCAGCTCGGCCGGGATCACCACCCAGCCCTTCTCCGAAATTGTGACGGTCATGGTCGTCTCCGGGATCGTTATACATTCACACCGAAAAGTATAACGCCAAGGACGACCGGACGCAACCACCCCCCTCGCTTTGTCATTCGAGGATCCGCCTCCGACCCGCCAGCGCCCAAGCCCGCTTGGACCCTGGCGGGTGCGCTTCAGGCCGCGTTGAAGCGCGCTCCACTCCGTGTGAGTTGTGCGCCTGAGTTCCCTCGGCGCCTCACTCCTCGGCTGGCCTGACCGGGCCGGCCTTTCGCCTGCCGGGTGCGCGTGCATCCGGCCCTCTCGCCTCCGGCCACCCCATGGACCGGACGGCCAACACGGAGATTCCCCATGAGAACCAAAACGAGACAGGCGGCCCCGCGCCCTCGGCGCAGGCCAGGAGCGCGGCCATGCCGGACCTGAGACGCTCCGAGGCCGCGCGCCGGGCCTGGGAGACCAAGCGCGGGCGCGGCATCCTGCCCTTTGACGGGTACCAGAGCAAGGGCGGCCAGGCAGTCGCGCGGAGTAATCCACCCGCCGTCTGCCCATGCTGCGGACTGGCCGGTGACGTGTTCGGGTCGCGCATGGCCTGGCTCGCCCATCGCAGCGGCATCACCCAGACCGAGCGCATGGGCCGGGCGGCCATGGCCCGCCACCTGCAGCGGATCGCGCAGGCCAAGACCTGGCGGCGGCTCTCCAACGGCTACCGGCTTCGCCACGGCCTGCCGCTCATCAGCGGCGACGACCGGCACCCGGACGGCATTCACTGAGGCGGCCCGCATGACTTCCCATCCATCCCTCAACCGGTGGAAGGTGCCATCCGAGTCGGAGCCGGACAAGGCCTACACGGTCTCCCTGACCGCGGACGGCGCCTATCGCTGCCACTGCTGGCCGTTCCTGCGCACCCGGCAACCCTGCAAGCATATCGAGCAGGTCCTGGCCGGGAACGTCCAGCCGGAAGGCGCCGACACGACACCTGAGCCCGCGATCGAGTTCTGGCACGTCCGCGAGGTCACGCCCGTCCTCGACGAAGGACGAGTCATGAAATGCCACGCGCCGCTGCTCCCCATCGGCAACGAGCACTTCCTGCTCACCCTCTTGTATGACCTGGCCCGCTACGGGGTCCGCTGGACGACGCTCCTGGAGCGCTACCACCTGCCCCGGACGCTCTCCCGGGCCCGGGTCGAGGCCTACATCCAGGCCCACGGCCGCCTGATCTATGGGCCGTGGCAGGAAGGCCAGGGCTACGTGGGCTTCACCCTCTGCCCGGTGGAGGCCCCACTCGCCGAATGACAGCCCGGTCTGGCCGGCCAGGCCAGCCCCCCACCCACTCACAACGACACGCCGCCCAAGGTCGCCACCGCCGGCGGCGCGACACTCCGATGCTCCCCACAACTACCAAAACGATCACAACCCCAACCGCGCCACGGACCGGGCGCCACACGGGCAAGGGCCTTGCCCGCCAGCTCTACGAATACACCGTCTTCGGCGAGGACGCCCACGGCCAGGCCTTCCACAGCGAGCGCCTGGTCGTCGCCCCGGACCACGCCTCGGCCCAGGACTTCGCCCGGGAGGATGCGCGAACCTGGTTCCGGGACTGGTGGCCTACATGGACTACCGCAGAAAACGACCTGCCGGACCGCTGGGCGGCATCCAGCCGCGGCCAGAGCCGCTTCCCCTGGGCCAGCCTCACGGATCCCGCTTCCCCCGATGACCTGTGTGTGCCCGGTGCCGATGGCTCGACGTATGCCGTCCGGCTGAGGCTCCTGCCCGGCCGGATGGACCAGCCCGCCGCGGATGCCCGCGTGCCCCGCGCGTAGGCGCAGTCCGAGCCTCACCATCCCTCTGACCCGAACAACTGGAGACAATCCATGCCTTCGATCCGCCTGGAAGGCTATCGCTTCTTCTTCTACTCGGCCGACTGCCGGGAACCTCCGCACCTGCATGTGACGCGCGGCACATATGAAGCCAAGATCTGGCTACGCAGTCTTGAAGTCGAGTGGAACCACGGCTACAATGCAAAAGAGCTGAACAAGATCCGCGACATCATGCGCGCCAACCTTGCCCGGCTCATGGAGTTCTGGGATGAGCACTGCCAACACGACCGGCCGTAAGCTGCGGCCGACCGGCGTCCGCTTCACCGACACGCACGTGTACGTCGCCCTGAGCGACGGCCGCGAGGTCGGGATGCCGCTCGCGGACCGCTACCTGAGGTGGCTGCGCGAGGCCACGCCCGAGCAGCGCGCCGGCTGGACGATCACGCCCTGGGGCGACGTCTACTGGCCGGACCTGGACGACGGGCTGGAGGTCACCCATCTCCTCGACCCAGAGCCGATCCCGTCCTGAGACCCAGCTCCGTTTCAACACGAACCCCACCACACCGGCAGGCCCCAAGAGGTCTGCCGGTGTCTTTTTTCCCGAAAGAAACACATGAACACCAAGATGAAGAACGTCATTCGTGCCAGCTTGTATTTCAACGGGCTGGCCGAGGCCTTTGACGAGGCCCAGGACTTCCACCTGCGCCTGGTGAACGACCCCTGGCTGTCCCTTGTCGTTGAGCGGCATGGAGATGAAGTCTCCGTTACGCACTACGTCGAGCGTGGTGGTGATCCAACCCGCGACCCGGAAATGGTCTTCTCGCTGGCGGAGTGGGAAGCGCTGTCCGGCGGCCTGTTCCGGGGCTGGGTGCCCAAAAGCACCGAGCCGGGCGGCTTCGGCCGCGTCTACCCGACCGGCCAGGTGGTCCAGGGTGGCGATGAGCCGCCCCGGCTGCTGTACTTCCCGCGCGCGATGAAGGACGCCTTGCACTTCGCCGGGATGTGGGCCAGGAACCTGCGCGAGCAAGGCTTCGTCCGGCGCTATGAGGCGGGCCAGATCACGTCGCTCACGCACCCTGACGCGCTCTCCACAGCGCTGGCGCACATAGAAGTGCCGATCCGCATCCGGCACTCCGTCCAGCAGGTGGGCGAGCACGAGGAGCACCTGTACCGCATCCCAGACGACCTGCCTCGCAAGTTAGTCCCGCTCGCGTACCGCCAGGCCGCGGCCCGGCTCAAAGCCGATTGGCCCGATTGGGGCCGTTACGGCTACGGCACCACCCCCCATGGCGGGGGGCAGGCTGGGCAGGGACTGGTGCTCACCACTCGGCTCCTGCCGGAGTGCACCTGTGTGGATGGTCACCAGGAGTGACACAAATGCCCAGCGTCGTGAACTCAAACGGTGTCACGGTCACCAGCGGCCGGCTGGTGGCCTGGTTCTCTCACCACCAACTTGAGATGGCGCCGCCGAACCCTGATTCCCAGGGAGGCGTGATCCTGCGCGACGAAAAAGGTCGCGAGTGGGTCATGGACGCCCTCTGGATGAGTGATTACCGGAGGGCCTATCAAGCGCTTCAGGAGGCCATAAGCCTTCGGTCTACTGTCTGAGCTCGATGACACACGACGGGAGGGCTGGAAAGCCCTCCCGTTTTCCGCCAACGACAGGCCAGCCGGAAAGCATCGCCTTTCCGGCTGGCCTGTGCGCCTCAGTGACCTGAGCCGCGCGCTTCTCGTGGATGAGCTGCGCGCCTTGAAGCGCGCCTCCTGTGCCGGCGCTCTCCGAGCGCTGCTTTCGTCTGCCCGGGCCTAAACAGCCGGGCCTTCTTTCGCGCGTGCGAAACGGCCGTCCACGCGTTGACCTTGCCCCATCCGGCCGCAAGACGACATCCTACCTCTCACAACGTTCGGGCCAGCCGGCCGCTCGCCGCGATTAGGTCGGGCGTTCTGGCGGCTCGTAATCTCTGGAGAACAACACGATGCGACTGAGTAACAAGTCCACCAGCGCCGTCCTGCGCTCGTTCGCCATTGCGACGCTGCGCGCCGAGGACGGGATCAAGCACCCGGGCGACGTGCTCGTCTGGGTGGAATTCGCGCCCCAGCACCCCAAGGTCCTGAATGCCTTGTGGGCATCACTCGTCGCCGGCAGTGGTGAAACGCTGCAGCTGCGCGACGATGAGGACGCCTATCGGCAGGTGCAGGGCCTGGGACGCCGCTACGAGCGTTTCACGAGCGACGCGCCACGGCTGGCCGGCCGGGCCCGGCCCAAGTTCCTGCGCCTGGCCGCGCCGGAGGCCCTGGCGATCCAGAAGCCTGGCGAGGCCTTCATTGCACTCGAATGGCCTGGCCAGACGGCGGCCCAGACCCTGGCCGCGATGCTGGAGGCGGGCCTGCCCTACCCGATCCGTATTGGGTGGGGCGAGTACCTGTTGGCCGAGGCCCTGGCCCAAGGCTGTGCCCGGCCTCTCATCACGAGCGCCAGGGCGCCGCGTGGGTACCTGGTCTCCGGCAAGACGCCGTGGGCCGACCTGATCGCGGACGGCGTCCGGCACGAGCAGATCACGCTCGATGGCGGCTCCGTGTCTACCCTTGAGCCAGCCCGTGCCTCCCAAGAAGAGTCCCTAAATGAGTTCCCTGTAAGCGAATGGCCGACCCGCCAGCCTGACCTGGTGGAAGTCCCGGCCAGCCGCGGCGCTCAGGTGGTCAACGGTGCTGACCCCCGAGTGCATGACTCTATCCGGCACCCGCGCTCGCCGAGGTCCTGATGGCTGCCACGCCCAGGCTGCCCGAGGCCCTGATCCAGAAGGCCAAGGCCGTGGATCTGCTGGCTCTCGTGGAGCCGCACACTCACTTGCGGCGCCTCTCCACCCAGAAGGGGGGCGAGTACGCCGGCCCCTGTCCAATGTGTGGGGGCCAGAAACGCTTCCATGTCCTCCCTGGGCGCGGGCGCTGGTTCTGCCGGCACTGCACACCGCGCTGGGAGGACGCGATTCGGTTCTACCAGCTCGTGACCGGCGCGGGCTTCCGCGAGGCCGTCCAGGCGCTCGCGGATGGCACGCTCCCGACCGCGCAGCACTACGACTGGCGCACCGACTATGACCTGCCGCCCCCGGCCGCCTGGCAGGATCGGGCCAGGCTGATGACCCACGCGGCGCAGGAGGCCCTATGGTCACGGCAAGGGGTCGCGGCCCGCGACTGGCTTTACAGCCGCGGGCTGACCGATGACACGCTCGCCCGCTGGGGGATCGGCTACGTGCCACGCCTGCTGCGGGACGACCCGCGGCACTGGGGCCGTGAAGACGAGAAACCCATCTACATCGCGCCCGGCGTCCTGATCCCGGGGGTGGTCCAGGGTGAGACCTGGTACCTTAAGGTCCGCCGGCTCCAACCCCGTGACCCGGACGACAAGTACACCCAGGTGCGCGGCAGCAAGCCGGCCCTGTACATGGCCGACACGATCGGCGAAGCGGCGACGGTGGCGCTGGTGGAGGGCGAGTTTGACTCGCTGCTCCTCTGGCAGTTACTCGGCGGAGAGCTGGACCAGTCCCACGAGATGGGGGTGGCCACCTATGGCTCAGCCAATAACCACATGGCCGGGCGCTGGGCGTCCCGCCTAGCCGGCCGCCACAAGCTGATCCTGTATGACCAGGATGAGGCCGGGCAGGCCGGCGCCGCCTGGTGGCTCCAGCACTTCCCCGACTGCGTCGCGCCCAGGTGGCGCGGCCAGAAGGACATCACCGACCTGTATCTCCACAACGGGAGCGAGCCGGTCAGGCAGTTGCTGGCCACCGCGCTGTAACCATATCTACATTTCCAAAACAACCGCCAGCCGGATCACGGATGTGTCCAGGCTGGCGGTTGGCATTTGAGACCAACACGACATCAAGATCGGAGAAATCACAATGAGACTTGAGGGACAAAGTAAACTGGGATATTTCCCAACCGCTCCAAAGACGCTGGCCCTGCTCAAGACCTGGCTGACGCACCCCGCCTCCGGCGAACTGGTGCGCTACCTCGACCCGTGCTGCGGCGAGGGCGAGGCCCTGGCTGAAATCGCGAATGGACACGCGGACAGCTACGGGATTGAGATCAGCGACACGCGCGCTGGCAAAGCCGAGGACTGCCTGCACACGGTCCTCAACACCGCGTACGAATACGCGGTCCTGACCCCCGGGACCTTCTCGCTGGTGCTCCTCAACCCGCCGTATGACGGGGAGAAGGAGACCGGCGGCGGGAGGCGCATGGAAGAGTCTTTCCTGTGCGACCTCCCGACCACGGAGGCCCTGGTGCCCGGCGGGGTGCTGATCTACCTCATCCCGCACAAGCGCCTGAACGAACGGATCGCGCGACACCTCGGGGGCTGGTACACGGACCTGCGCTGTTTCAAGCTGCCCGCCGAAGAATATGGCGTCTTCAAGCAGGTCGTGATCTTCGCCCGCAAGTGCGAGCGCTACGAGCCCGCTGAGGGCCGCTTGCTGCGCGAGCTCCTCTGCTGGCAGGGCGGTCACTCCGCGACTGCTTGGAAGACGGAAGAGACCGTCGACTCGGCCGGCAAAACAAAGAAAGTTCAGGTGCCCAGCCTGGCGCCGCTGCCTGAACTGGGGAGTGGCAATGGCGAGTACACCGTGCCATCCAGCCCGGTCCGGGGCAAGAACGGCCGCCCGTTCCGGTTCCAGTACACGGCCGTCGCGGAGGACGACATGCTGCGCGAGGCCGAGCTGTGCGCCCGCAGGCTAGACGGCAGCCGCGACTGGGCCGGGCTGGCCCCGCGGCTCGCGCCGCCCGTGATCGAGCCGGCGATGACGCCCAAGAAGGGCCACATCGCCATGCAGGTCAGCGGTGGCTTGCTCGGCACCAACTGCGTCACCGACCCGGACGGACGCGCCATGCTGCTCAAGGGCAACGTGGTCAAGCTTCAGGTCCGCAAGCACCTGGACGGCACCGAAGAAGAGGTGCTCCTGGACGGCCGCGGTGATGACGACGACCCCGGACTGAAGAAGGTCCAGGTGGAGGAACGCTTCCTGACCCGCCTGGCCACGCTCACGACTGACGGCGCGCTGACCATGCTGGACGATCCGGCCCGGATCGCGCACGTGCTGGAGAAGTACGTGGGCCAGCTGGCGGAGGTCGTCCAGGCGCGCAACGTGCCTCAGTACGACATGCAGCCGGAGCCCTGGGAGTGGGCGGTCTTCGACCCGCTCTCGCGCGGCCGGCGCCTGCCGGGCCGGCACGAGACCGGCCTGACCGACTTTCAGCGGCACCTGGCCATCGCGCTCGGCCGTCTGTGCCTGCGCCACGGCGCGGGGTTTGTCAACGCGGAGATGGGGTCGAGCGTGGCCCCGGCCCGCAGCAATGCGGGTCCATGCATTCGGCTAATAACGGCGAAACCTGCCCGGGCCAGCCCGAACGGTAACGCCGTGGGAAGTGGCGCCGCCTCGGCGTTCACCCCGTAACGACTGAAGGCCCTTGAGCCTGAGACGGTGACCCCTCGCTCCGGCGAAATCCACGGTCACCGTCAGACGCCGAACTCCGGGGTCGGTAAGTGGGGATTGGTAATTGGTGCTGGGATGAAATGACCACACCCAATTGCCAATTCACCAATTACCAGCTCCGGATGAAGTCATAGTCTGCGCTTTCGGAAACGAAAGAGATCGTGCTGGTAAGACCACCGTTGGCATTTCCATCGCCGAGTACATCGCCGCCGCGGACGCGCGCAAGGACAGGCGGCAGACACCCTATCCGGCGCTCGTCGTCGGGCCGGGCGTCGTCACTGGCAAGGAGAACTGGCCCAAGGAGATCCCGGAGGTCACGCCTGGCGCCCTCGGCCGGGTCGTGGACGTGAGCGTGAAGGCGCTCGCGAAGCCGGCCCGGATCGGGGCCTATCTGCGAGATACGCTGGGCCTGACCCTGGATGAGGGCCAGCTCGAAGGCCATGGCGCGGAGGACTGCCTGGCAGCGGTCAATCACCAGGCCAGGCGCCAGAAGGTCCCGCTCGGAGAGGCCGTCATCACGGCGCTCAGGGCGTCCTTGAAGCGTGGCGAGAAAAGTCCACCCCCCCGCCGGCGCGGTGCCCGGCAGCCCAACCTGCTGGACAGCCGGATCGGTGGATACGCCTGGCTGGGCCTGGGCGTGAGCCGCGACCAGAACTCTGAGGACGACCTGAGCGGCAAGTACAGCCTGGCGCAGTTCATCGCCGACCACCGGGCCGGGGCGCTGCCGGAGAAGAGCTTCGCCATCCTCTCCTACGAGACGGCCAAGCTGGGCTCCGGACGCGTGCCGGCGATGACCAGGCGGACGATCCGGGTCTACGTGCGAGATGAGACGGAGCAAGTCCAATCCCGCCTGGTCACCTACTGCGCGTGCCCGCACTGCGGCGGGATCGTGGCCGAGAAGTACGACGATGACGGCCATCCGCGCGAGCCGGTCACGCCGGCGCAGGCCGAGCAGTTCATCGGCACCAAGCGCCGGTTCTGCCAGGCGCCGATCACGCGCCGGTTCTGGGATCCGGAGACGGGGAGACACAAAGAGATGGACAAGGACAGTGATGGCCGGCGGCTCGTGTGCGGGGCGCCGCTGTTCGAGAACAGCGCCCTGCGCCGTGTCCCGGCTGCCGAGTATGCCAAGAAGAAGGCCCGCGGCGTCTTCGGCCTGTGCCTCGTGGACGAGATCCATCAGGCTAAATCTAAAGGCACGGGGGTGGGCTTCTCGCTGATGAACCTAACCCGGGCGGCCCGGTATGTGCTGGGACTGACCGGCACGCTGTTCGCCGGGTACAGCACGTCGATCTTCTGGCTGCTGTACCGGCTGGTGCCGGAGGTCCGGCAGCAGTTCGCGTTCAACGACGAGCAGCGCTGGGTGGAGAAGTATGGCCTGCTCAAGCGCACGTTCTTCGTGGATGCGGATGCCGCCGTGCCCGACGACGGCGCCTTCACGGGCACCAAGTTCTTCGAGACGGTGAGCGAGAAGCCCGGCATCAGCCCGGCCATCGCCGGCCTCGGCCTGAAATACTGCACCTTCTCGTCCCTGAAGGACGTGGGCCTGCCGCTTCCGGCCTACTCGGAAGAGGTGGTCCGCATCCCGATGACGCCCGAGATGCGGGCGCAGTATGAAGACGCGGACGGCAGCCAGACCCGGCCCCCCGAGGGCCTGTTCCGCTGGGCGCTGGACACGATGGAGGAGGAGACCGGCAAGGGCGCGATCAGCGTGTGGCTCAACGCCGCACTGAACCGGCCCGACGCCATGTTCCGGCCGGAACAGGTCTTCTTCAACCGGCGCCTCTCCGGCAGGGGCAAGTGGGCGGTCCGCCGCCGAGAGCTGGTCCGGCAGTTCGGGGCCGTGCTCGGTAGCGAGGCAACCACGCCCATGTGGTTGCCTAAGGAAGAGTGGACAACGAACACCGCCCTGGCGGAGTACCATCAAGGCCGGAAGACGCTCGTGTACGTGCGCCAGACCGGGGAGCGCGACATCCAGCCACGCCTGCAGGAGTGCCTGCGTGCGCATGGGCTACGGGTTGGGGTGCTCAAGCCCAGCCTGGCCCCGGCCAGGCGCGCCAGTTGGATCAAGCAGCACGTCCACGAGTTCGACGTGCTGCTGACCAATGCCCGGCTGGTCCAGGTCGGCCTGAACCTGACCATGTTCTCGACCGCCATCTTCTTCGAGATGGAGTGGTCGCTGGCCGTGGTCTGGCAGGCGATGAGGCGGCTGTACCGGCCGGGTGCGCCGAAGCCGGTGCGCCTGTACTTCCCGGTGTATGAGAGCACGCTGGAGGAAGCGGCCCTCGACCTGATCGGCGCGAAGATGCTGGCGGCCCAGGTGTTTTATGGGGACGAGGTCGGCGGTGCGCTGGTGGATGAAGGGGACGAAGGCAACTTACTCAATGATCTGGTTCGCAAGGCAATGGGCGAGTTGACGGTCGGGCGGTCTGAAGGCGTCTTCTCTTCCGGCAATGACATGCTGGTGACCGAGGCGCCCTATGGCTCGCCGACGGCGATCAGCCCGATGCTGGAGACCTGGAAAGGAACGGTGACAACGGTATCGAGACGCAGGCGCAGAGTTGAGGTCCAGTCGACTGCGCAACTTAGTCTGTTTTGAAAGAAAGGGCGTCCTCCAGGGCGCCCTTTTTTGTAGGTCTCTGTTCTGGGAAGACTTCCAGAAGAAAGCGTTTCTCGGCCAGGGTATCAGCCCGCAGTTTCCTGGTGTCCAATGCAAGGAGAGATCCTTATGGAGAGGGCACCCAAGCGACGAACTGCGCTCCGCTGGCCGGCAGCTCGGCCAGCACCCGCCGGCCGCCCGTGTTCAAATCCATCAGGTCGATCTGGTATGACCTATCAGTAACAGGCCTGGAGGCCGCCACCAGGTTGCGGGCCGGATCGCCGATCCACGTCCAATCGCCTCGGAAGTCAATATCCATCTCCGGGCCAACGCGTTCCTCCAGCGTCTCCGGGTTGATGAAGTGTACGCCGCCTTCACCCACGTAATAGACCTCATTGCTGCCCGGAGCAAAGCGCAGCTGGAAAATCAGAGCGCCGGGCGGAACGGCCAGTTCCCGCCCCTGGATCGCGTCCAGGGCCAGCGCTTCACCCTGTGGTGGGAAAGCCCGGATCACATAGGCTTTGAGGTCCGGCAGTGGCGAGACCAGGAAATAGGCGCCGTCGGAGGACACGTCGAGAAGGCTAAAACCCCCCGGATAATCCTCCAGCGTCACTGGATCGCCCAGGGCCGCCAGGGTCAGCCGGTTCGGCGCCAATTTGGGGTCATCCGAGCTGGTCACCCGGCCCGGCAGGGGGCCGGCGAAACGCGTAAAGAGGATCTGGTCTGGCCCTACCCAATGGCCGCATGTCACCTTCCCGTGGATGGCGGAGCCCTGGCCGGCCTGGGCCACAAGAGGATCGGCGGTGTAGCCGGCCGAGGGCGCCGTGTAGACCAGTTGCGCGGAGCCGCTCAACGGGTCGATCACCGAAAACTCCGGCCCATTGACGATGCCAAGTTTGTCGCTGGTCCAGCCCCAGCTCAGACATTCCGGGATGGAAGTGACGGACAGCAGCGTCCGGGTTTCGCCCGTCTCCAGATCGTGCAGCCGGACCTCGCCACCGCCGCCCTGGCCCTGGTCCACCCCCAGCTCGTAGACCAAGTAGCGGCCGTCCCGTGAGACGACGGGCCGGTAGACATACGGGCCAGCCAGGTGTAGCTTGTCGACGGGAGTCTCCGGCGTGGACTGATCGGACAAGACATACAAGTTGTAATCCGCAAGGACGATCAACCGGCCGTCAAGAGTGGGTGGGGGCGGCGTGGAGGGCTGACTGCATCCTGTCGCTACCAGCAAGGTGGAGAGAAGCCAGGTCACAGAGTGAGTTCGGGCACGTTTCATGTGATCCCCTCGCCTTCGTGGGCTAGAGACTTTTGGATTTGGTCACTGGCAGACGCCTAGCCGGGATAGGGCCGTAAACAGCGATTGCAGACCACACGGGAACAGCGCGCCGCTTTTTCCCGGTAATACAATACATCACCACACCGCTCGCACCGGGTTTCCCAATCGGGGCTTTCCACCACACTTCCCCCAACCTGGGAAGTGATGAGTTTGCCCTCGCAACGGGCATAGACTCCGTCGCATCCCGCACTGTAGTGGCAGGGAAGCGTGGGGATCGAGTGCTCTTGACGGCAGCCGGGACATGTGAACCGACCGCCGATATCATGGAAGGCAGCCAATAACTCCCTCTGGCAACTCCGGCAGTTGAATTGAATGTGGGCAAGATGGTTATGGATGATGGCTTTGGGCTCCATGCATCACCTGTCAGGTTGTTGTGTCTGGGTCCGCGTCTTCCCGGACCGTGATGGAGTCGCGTTACTGGAATTTCCATGCCGCTCCCGGCCAGGCAGAAGCGCGGACAACAGGCTCTTAAAGAGCTTGCCGTGGTTGGGAACGCGCAAGTGCAGCAACTCATGGACGATGACGTAGTCCGCGAAGTCGCGCGGCTGGCGGAGCAGGCTGGTATCGAACGTCAGCCGGCCGCGCGACGAGCACGATGCCCACTTGCGCCGCATCGACCGCAGGTGAACCTCCGTTGGCTCCACGCCGATCTTGATTGCCCATTCTGTCACACGAGACCGGAAGGCAGCTTCAGACCAGGCCTGACGTCGCATTGAGCGCGCCTTCTTGATAGTATCTTTCTCGATGGTCATCGCCGTGCCGGCCGAATCAGGTCGTCCACCAGGCCCTGCGCGGCATCCTCATCGCCGTTCACCAGCGCCATCACGGCCTTGTAAGTTTTGGCTCGCAAAGCGCGCTGCGCGCCCGCGTTAGCTCGCCAGTGGGGGTAGGCGTCGAACAACGCCTTGATCTCCACCGCCGGCTCGCGTGCGTCTCCCACCCCGTGCCGCTGGAGCGTCACGTAGACGCCGAAAGTGGCTTCGTCCAGGTTGAGCGCAGAGCGCTCGGCCTGGATACGGTTGTACTCCTCCACCAGCCGCGCCGCCTCGGCCAGGGCATCCTGGGTCGTGACCTGCCGGTCGTCATAGGCAGCGTGCAAGGCTTCAGCCCTATCGCCGATGGGGATCAGGTACGGCTGGGTCTCAGCGTTCTCGTCCACGGCCGCCACCAGACCCTTGACCAGGTTGAAGACCTTGGCCGGGTCCGGGTCCTGGCTCTCTTTGAGCGCTTGCAGGGTCTGGGCGTTAATCTTGTAGGTAGGCGACGGCGCCTGGATGCCGGCCGAAGTGACGTGTTCCTGGACCAGGGCCGCCGTCTTGGCGCGCAGGTCGGGGTCGGCCAGGACGCGGGGCGCAAAGGCGATGCGGACCTTAGCGAACAGGTCCGCCAGGCGAGCGTAGGCCGGCACATATTCGCGCAGGAATGCGTCGGGCGAGATGATCTCGTACAGCGACTGCAGCTGCTTGAAGAAGGCAAAGAAAGCCTGCCGGCGCTCCTTGTCCGTGAAGTGGGCGATGGCAGCCGAGAGGTCTCGGTCGTCGCCATAGGGGTTGGCGAAGGGCAGGTAGGCCGGCGCCTGCGTCAGCATCAGGGACGCGAACGTGGTCTTGAGCAGGTCCAGATTGGTGATGACAGCCTCGACCTCGTCCGAGTCGAAGGCCAGCGCCCGCTCGAGTTTCTCGAAGATGCCGACGAAGTCCAACACGAAGCCAGACGGCTTCTTCTCGCCGGCGTCGGTTTCGTACGGCCGGTTGACGCGCGCGATGGCCTGTAGGAGCGTGTGGTCGCGCATCGGTTTGTCGAGGTACAGGCAGTACAGGACCGGGGCGTCGAAGCCGGTCAGGAGCTTGTCGGTGACAATCAGGATCTTGGGCACCGTCTCTGGCTTGATAAAGGCCTTGCGCAGCTTCTTCTCGGCCTCCTCGTTGGTGATCGCCTGGGGGCCCTCGGCCGCGCTTGGCGGGTACTGGCGGCGGACATAGTAGCGTTGGAGCAGCTCAGCGTCGTTGTGGGCGGCGGTGTAGACCACGACCGAGTACTCGGGCGGCAGATACTGATCCAGCGCCTGCTTATACAGCGCGCAGGCCTCGCGGTCTACGCCGACCAGGAAGGCCTTATAGCCCAGCGGCTCGACGTTGGCCCGGTAGTGCTCAGCCACAAAGCGCGCTACTTTGTCTACACGGTCGGTGGACTTCAAGAGGGCCTTGAGCGTGACGGCCTTGTCTAGGATCTTGTTCAGCTCGTCGATGTCGCTGACGCCGGCGGCCTCGGCCAGCGTCAGGAACTCGCGCTCCAGGGTCTCACGCGGCACGCGGATGTCATTGGGAGCCAGGCTGTAGTGCAGGGGGACCGTCGTGCCGTCCGCGATGGACTCGCCGATGGCGTACTTGTCCAGATAGCCCTGCGGGTCGTCCCGGCCGAAGGTCTTGAACGTGCCTTCGCCGTGGGCGGTCTTGTCTATGGGGGTGCCCGTGAAGCCCAGGTAGGTCGCGTTGGGCAGCGCGCCCATCAGGTAGTTGCCCAGGTCGCCGCCAGTGGTGCGGTGGGCCTCGTCCACCAGCACGTAGATGTTGGCGCGGGAGTTCAGGTTGGCCGGGATGTCGTCGAACTTGTGGATCATCGAGACGATCAGGCCGCGGTAGTCCGTGACCAGCAGCTCGCGCAGGCGGGCCTTGCTGGTGGCGATCTCGACCGCCTTGAAGCCGTAAGCGCTCAGGTGGCCGAAGAGCTGGGTCTCCAGCTCATTGCGGTCGACGATCATGAGCACCGTGTTCTTGCCGAGCGCCGGGTGCGGCCGTTCCAGCAATTGCTCGGCGGCCACGATCATGGTGAAGGTCTTACCGGAACCCTGCGTGTGCCAGACCAGGCCGGAGCGCCGGGCCGGGTCCTGGGCGCGGGCGACGACCTTCTCCGCGGCCCGGGTCTGGTGCTGGCGCAGGATGAACTTATGCAGCTCGTCGTCCTTGCGCGTGAAGAGGATGTAGTCGCGCAGGACACGCAGCAGGCGCGGCCGGTCGAAGAAGGCCCGGACCTTGCGCTCGAAGTCTCCGGGCGCTTCTTCCTTCCAGTTGAACACCTGCTTGCGGTCCAGGGCCCAGGTGACGCCGTAGTAGAAGTCGTGGAAGTGGGTGACGTTCCAGACCTGGGGCGGCGTGACCAGCTCCGGGGTCTCGCGGTGGTAGCGGCGCACCTGGGTCAGGCCGCGCTCGATGCCGTCCGCGTGGCCGGCGCCCTTGGTCTCCACCATCACCACGGGGATACCGTTGATCAGGAACATCACGTCGGCGCGGTTGGTGTGCCGGCCGTTGGTGTAGGTCCACTCGTCGGTGACGTGGTAGACATTGTTCTCGGCCTCGTCGAAGTCCACCAGCCTGAGGTTGAGCTCGCGCTTCTGGCCAGGGTCGTAGACCGATTTCTCGCCGCGCAGGTGGAGCAGAATTTCGTAGTTGCCCTCGATGCCTGGCCGGGCGTTCTCAAGCTGGCGCAGGACGGCCTGGACATCAAAGGCGATGTCAGGGCTCAGCTTACGGAGCTGTCCAGCCAGTACCTCGGCGAAGAACAGGTCCATCTCCCCGCCGCGCAGGATCAGAGCATCGTCGGCGGAGAGGTAGGTCCAGCCGACCTCGACGGCGTAGCGGATGAGCGGGTCCTGAACTTCGCGGCGCTCGGACATGAGGCCCCCTAAAACTCCACCCGCCAGATAGGCGTGAACGGCTGGGTCGTCACCTTTGCGCCCAGGATGCGGTCGGCCCGGTAGGCGCTGATGCGCGGACGCTCCACGTTGCGGCCGTAGAACAGCAGGTACCCTTTGCGGCTGTACCGGAACGAGTACGGCTCCACGAGCCGCACGCCTGGTTGGCCTTTTTGTGGCCGATAGTTCAATTCCAGGAGCAGGCGATTGGCACCGGCAAACCGGATCCCCTCCAGGGGCGCGGCCACGCCCCATTCCGAAGGTAAAGCGACTGCCGCCGGCGGCTGCCAGGCGGGATCGCTGGCCTCCTCTTCGGTGATAGCCGGCAGGTCCACCACGGGCGCGCCGTTCAGCCAATCGAAGAAGGTGGCCAGGTCAGCCAGGAAGGTTTCGAGCGGGGGCAGGGCTGGCAGCTGGTGGCCCAGCATGTTCGCCCACTCCGACTCCAGTTCCACCCAGTTGGGCGAGGCCTCCAGCGCCGCCAACGTCGGTATGGGCAGTCCCCGATGCGCGCACTTCCGCTCCAGGATCTCGCGCACGCCCGCCGCGTCCAACTGCAAGACCCGGCGTCCGCCGCGCGAGAGCCGGATGATGTCGTAGAGATCGCGCGGCCGGCCGCGTTCTCCCATCGCCCGGGTCTTCTCGGCCAATACCTCCTCAATCGGGTAACAGTGGATGCGGGCTGGCTGGGCGGGCCGATCCGAGTAGGAGTGGTAGACGGGGCGGAGCACCGGGGGCCGGATGATGATCTCGTCCGTGGTCAGGTCAAATTGAAGCTTGGGCAGGGTCGGCGGCTGAAGCGGCCCGCGATAGCCCACCTTGCCGCGCAGGGTGACGCCGCCGCGAGGATTGGGGGTGGCCCGGAACTCGGTCAGCTCAGGCGGGAACTCGATCCCGCTGGCCTCGCTCACTCGCGCGCAGACGGCCCTGACCATCTGCGCGATCTCCGCCGGATCACGGCTGGCCGTCGCGGTCAGGGTGAAATCCAGATCCTCGGAGAAGCGATAGGTCTCGATATAGCACTTCTTGATGCACGTGCCGCCTTTGAAAATCCACTGCGTCTGCAGCCGCGGGTCGGCACCAATGCCCATCAACAGCCAGCCGAGCACATAGTCCTTCTCGACGACGTCGTGCCGCAGGCCCCAGGCGCGCACGGCTTCGTTGATCTCGATGCGCGGGATCATTCGCCCATATCCCTCGCTCGCACGGCTACATCGACGTTTACCCGTACCTTCCACCTGGCCACCAGCGGCCCACGGGCAGGGACAGTCGGATCGAGTAGGGCGTAGCCCGTCGTGACCGACGTTGGCAATCGTTCAATCAATATAGGGGCGCTCAGCCCGCGCGCCTCCAGGAGGTAGCCCAGGCGCTTGGCCGCCGCAGTGTTACCGATGCGCTCGATGTAGTCGAGCAAGAGCATCTCGTCGCGATGGTCGGAGGCCAGGTAAGCTTCCACGATCTGGGCTACGTGGCGGATGCCGCCCCCCCATTTTGGAGCCTCGAGGATATCGGCGACCGTGCGTGTGGGGTCGGAGACCGGAACTCGCGTCGCCTTGCGCCAGACGGTCCGCGTGCCGAACAATAGCCGCTTAGAAACCTTGCGCAGTACAAAAACGGCCGGGTCAATGGTCAGACGGCGCTCACGGATGGACGCAGCCGTGAAGACTGCCACATCGCGAAAGATCTGCTCGGTAAAGCCCCAGTGCTCACAGGCGCTCCACCCGGCGATGTAGCACGGCCGAAAGACGCGCTCGGCCACGATCCAGGCGTCCTCGCTCCAGTCTTCAGGGGAGGTGGCCTCGAGCGGGATGAGAAGATAGAGACCGCGCCGCAGACGGCGGACCCACCCCTGGGCCGCCAACTGCGCCAGCAGTTTCGCGGCCTCAGTCCGGTCCAGGCCCAGCACCCGCGCCGATTCCTCCACGTCCACCAACCCCTGGGTATGGCGGTGCAACTGGGAGAGGTGGCGGCGGTTGGTCTCAGAAATGCCTGCCAGAGCGCTTGTCGTATTCATCGGAGGGCTTGCGTAACATAACCGACAGGCATGATTATATCATAGATGTAGTAATTCCATCATAAACTTAGTTTCTACACTATTTCTATCTTTGCAACGAGGTATCCAACAGCCCTGTCACCTTCACCCGCCCTGTCATCAACTGCGCCACATCACTCGGAACAGCCTTTCCACTCCTGCCGCAGTGCATGGGCAAGGCGTTGTCAGTTGAGAGATAAGCGCAGCTTGCCTCGACGACAATGGGGATGAGAGGGTCCTGGGCTTCCCGATGCTCGGACATAATCTACAAAAACCAGGGCGTTTTCTCCAAGAGGGGATTAAGCCGAAATACCTGCTCTCCACCCTCAGCAAGAAAGGCATTCATTAGATAGGCAATATTCCCTGCATACTTGAGTGTAATAGGTTCGCGCGAGAAGGGCCGTGTCGACGCCCAGTTAAGCTTGGTCAAGCTAAGGATGTGTTGTGCAACACAAGCCAAATCAGAGTGAATGAGTTGATTGTTCGCCACGCTATGAACATTTACCTCCAACGTGACAGGCGTGCCCATGGCTTTCTGTTTCAGGTTGTAACCTGTGGTTGAGATGTAGAATTGCCGATGCGGATTGGTTACTACATAGATTCCCCTTGGCAAGCTCCCGTCGCCTTGAGGGTTAGGATCATAGAAGCGTACTGGATGACCGGTATTCACATGCACAAAATGCACCGTGATGCCTGGTTGAACCTCTTGGGCAGCTTGGGCAACAACCTGCCGCATCTGGCGGCTAAACTTTTCTGACCAGTGAATGTGTAGGTGTTGGACCGACACCGTACGCTGGAACTCTTCCAGGGTTTGCCGAACCAGTCCAGCGGTGTCAGCTTCGCGATTGTCTAAAGTCGATGCTTGAGAACTTCCCTTGTAGAATTTCCATTGTCCCAAGTTGTTGAAGACATTAGCGTAGCCAAAGAATCGCTTCACCCCTTTCTTTGTAGGAATGCGCGAGAATGACAAGCCGATGAAGCAATCAGCCTCTGCTAACGGCTTTGTCAGCACCCAGGGCTCAAATCCGCATTTGGCAACGATATTGAGTGCCAGATTTAGGTCTTTCCAATTCGGGTCCTGCAAAGTAGGGTCATCGACCATCTGCGAAGGGAAGCCTTCTTCCAAGAGAAAGCGTTTGACGCGATAGTAGGGCGCCTGATACTCGGCGCGCGAATACAAGTTCTCCGGCGCATATACCAGGAACAACCAATGTTTTCCCCGGTCTAGTTGGCCAATTACGGATCGACAGGCGCCCAGATAGTCTTCCGGACGCGGGACGACGACGCGTGGGCCAATTTCGAATTGAGCCGCAAACGTTTGGCTAGCGCCTCGGTACTTTCGACTACCGCGCTGGAGTTGCCCAACAAGACTCTCCATGCGCTGAGATACCCTGGAAGTGCAGACCAATACCAAGTTGATTGTGTCGCGCACGGGCCGAAATGCACCGTAGCGAGTCAAACCATCGACGATGTCATCGGTCTGACGTCGTTGGGCAAACTCCACTTCAGGCTCCTCTAGATTTTCCCGCACATCGAATACCGGCGCTTCAAGGCGAGCTGGGCTTGGGTTGAGCAACGCGCGAATGCCGTTCCAGCTCAATGGAAACATCTGGTTCGCCAGATTTGCTGCCGTTTGCAAGGATTTCTCAGCGCGCTCTCGGGCTGCACCCACCATTAACGCCAATGCACGCTGCTTGATCTCACGGTGTAGGTCAAAGCGCACATCATGTTTGCGCAGGATGCGCACCAGCTTTTCAACAGACAAATCCGGCAGCACATCAGTATTCGCGACGGTAATCGTCTGGCGGCTTTCACTTAGCTCCAAGTCGGAGTACTCGTCATCAATCGACCGAATGAAACACAGGCCAGTCTGCCAGCTCTGGTTCTGCCGGTAAGTAGCCCGCCGGTTGAGCAGCTCTTCCCTTGGTAGATCGCGCAAGACCTCCGCCAGGGTTCGGACATTGCGTTCTCGCACAGCATAATCAATACAGAGAAATAGCGTCCCGCCATAGTCTCGTACGTCAAAGCGATAGGCCGGATATAGGCGCATATACTTCGCAATTGCGGGAAGGTCAAATTCGGATTGCCGTCGATGTGCGACTAACTCGCCTCGGTAATCGGAGTCGATAAACCAGCCCAGGTTTTGCAGCGCATCGCGGAGGGCAGTAGTAATACGGCGCGATAGATCGAATAAATCACCTCGGGCAGGCGAAAAGGGAAAGCCCTGCCGCAGAAGCGCTATTGGAAACAGATTGGTAAAGCGCTCCTGGCTTGGGATTTCAGCAGCTGCAGTGCGAGTTTCCAACTCTGTCAGACTGTTTTCTAATGTGAGGCTAACCTGCCCATTAGTTCGATATATTGGCTCTGGTTTGCCAGCCAATTGCATCGAGCGAGCAATGGTCCGGGTGCCTTCCCTAAATTGCTTGACGTATTTTTCACCGCGGTCATCGGTCAAAAGACGAAACCACCCCATCAGAATTGGATTGCGTGGTTCGCTACGGCCAGCTGGCACCTCCGATACGCCAAACTCCAGTTTGCCGAGATTCTGGACGAAGCGTCCAGGGCTATCTACGACCAACTGATCCGCGTACTTCTTGATAAGTATGGGTTGATTGAGTATGGCATAGCTCCGATGCACAATGGCATTCACCAGAGCCTCATCGACCGCTTCTGACGGCAATTCCAACTCGTCGACCAATGCCCCCTGGGCACGGTACGTGAACGTGCGGAAATAGGCCCCTTGCTTGAAGAACGCGCGCAGTTTGTCGATTTGGCGCGGCAACGGTCCGTCGAAGTCTTGATCATACGAGGGGTTGAATCGTTGATCAGCCGTCGCACGGCGCTCTTCGAATTTCAGCGCGCGCACATATGCTCCAGGAATACGCCGACGCGGGTTAAGAGAAAGGAACAGGTAGCCGGCGCGAGTCCAATAATATTGCCCGCTTTGATGAACGATGACCCCCTCGCCCGCGAGGACACTCTCCATGCTGGTATCTATTGGCAGCCGCTTTTGTTCGATGATGGCTGCATGGAAGCGTTGAGATACCTCTTTGTCCAACTCATCAGGACTATAGACCCCGAACAATTGAACTTCGAACTCAACGATTTGGCGATCAGCCTTGAGTTGCCAGATTTCATCCGAAGTCAATTCCCTAGTGTGCTCGCCATTGCGCCACCAAACTTGACCCATGGGCGAGCAGGCAAACCTGGTCCCGGGCACATAGAACAAGTAGATGAAATTGGGTTGGCCTTGGGCGTCTAGGCATTCGTGCTGACGGGCTTGTACGGAAACATGCTCTAACCACTCGTGAGCATTGACAAGCAGGGCAAGTTCATTGTCTTTGAGATGGTTGAGGCCACGCACAGCCCCATCATTGTCTATTCCTAGCACAAATAACCCGCCATCCGGGTTTGTGATGGCAAAGCTGCACAGCACACGTTGAAGGTCTTCGCGCAGTGCCTGGAGTTTGTGCTTGAAGGCTCCGGCTGGATTCGCGGGCTTGTCCAGGCGGGCCTGTTCCATTGTGGGCGCTTCTTTGCGCTCAAATCGCTGGCGTTCGAACTTTGCACTCTGAAAAAATGTCAAGTCAGGCGCTTCGAACATCTCGCGGGGGGTGGGCGTCGTCACAAAAGTTACTCCCTAGCCCTTATTCTACCCGTCATCAACTGCCCCAGCATGGCCCGGAACAACTCCTCCAGCCGTCCCTGTTTGCGGTCCGCAGAGATGATTTTGGCGTCTATAGCTTGAAGAGCACGAGTGATCTCACGCTGCTCCATATCTGATGGAACGGCAATCGGGATTTTCGCGGCGACGCTCGAATTGAACACTGAGTTCACTGACGATTGTTGGCGATTGCGCGCAAAGAAGCCTTGCGACTTCAAATGTTGAAGTTGACGATACAAGAAATCGTTGCTTACTGGTCCAAACTTTCTGAATCGAAGAATGAACGACGAGAAGGTGTATTCACCGTCGAGATCGAAGAGGGCCGTTTTGCCCACATGGTCCTGGCTGCCGCTCCGCCAGTTGAACAAGATGTCGCCCTTTTGAAGGATCAATCTGTCTCTCCTGTCCTTCGGAATCTTATAGAATCGAAGGAGCTGCAAGTCCAACTGGCCATCATTCGTGATATTCACATTCGTAAAGATTGGCGTGCCGATGGATGGGTCGGTTGCATGGGCCACAGCGGCCTGAGCACCATAGACGATGTCGGCGAGTTGACCCAACTCGGCAATCTCCCAACTCTCCGGCATCGGCCCGATCTCAGTCTCCTTCAACGGCTCGCCGCGCAGGCCCTCCGTGAAGAGCCTGGCCATGAGCGCGCGCTTCAATTCGCGCGCCCGCTCCGCGATGGCGGCCTGGGTCTGGGCGGCGGCCTGAATCCGGGAGAGCACGTGGGCGATGGCGCGCTGCTCGCGGAGGGGCGGAACCGGTACTTGAAAAGCGCTCAGGCGTGCCTTGGAAAGATTGGGAATGGTCGTCCGGTTAGCCGTTCCTTCATATAGCCGGAAGAGTTGCATAGCCGCCTGCATCCAGTACATGTAGAACGACGGCTGAATGTATTCTCGTTTTGAACGCAATCGATGGATGTGGTTCTGATAACTGCAACCCTCGATCTCCCCATGCCACAGGGCAGTACGGCCAATATCGCCACCCTCACAGACCAGAAGATCACCAGCTTGTAGATTGAGGCGTGCTGCCTCCTGGTCCGTAAAGTCCATTTGGTCAACTGTTGTCAGATCCAGTTTTCCCCAGAAGACGTTCGCGGTCCGCAAGAAGGGCCTGGATGCCTTGCCATTTCGGCTTTCTGGCGACAAGGCCTTGCCCTGTTGAATTTCGAACAGCTCACCGAGAGTGGACAGAGGCCACTCAACAGGAAACTGCGCTATCGCTACCGCGGAAGCATCTGAAGGTACATCCTTTGCAGGCTGTTGCACCTTCTTTGGCCTAGGCATAGGGCTGATAACCCAGTCCCTTCAAAATCCCGTTCAGTTCGGTATCCAGCGCGGCAGCCTCGACTTCCAGAGTCGCCAGATCGTCGATGATGCCCTGCACGTCGCGGTGCTGCTCGGCCTCACCCGTGTCCACGTAGCGCGACGGGCTCAGGTTCCAGTCGTTCTGCTCGGCCTCGGCCAAAGTGATGATACGTGCGAACTTCTCGGCCGGCTTCCAGGCATGGTAGGCGTCCGCGATCTTGCGGATGCCGGCCTCCGGAATGAAATTTTTAGGCCGGCCCTTCTCGAACTCCCGCGACGCGTTGATGAGCATGATCTGGCCGCGCCGTCTGGCCGGTTTGGCCTTGTTGAGCACCAGGATGATGCCCGGCGCGGTCGTGTTGTAGAACAGGTTCTCGGGCAGCAGCACCACGCCTTCGATCCAATCGCGCTGGGCCAGGGCCCGGCGCGCGTCCTTCTCCTTGTTGCCACTCTGGCCGCCGCTACCGCGCGAGACCGCGCCGGTGTCCAGGATAATGGCGGCCCGGCCGGCGTCATTGAGCGAGGCCGCCATGTGCTGGACCCAGCCCCAGTCGGCGGAGCTGGCCGGCGGCACGTGCGTGAAGCGCTCGAAGGGATCGTTCTCGTAGAAGGCCGTGCCATAGCCGTCCTGGTTCCACATCGGATTGGCGGCCACCAGGTCGAAGCGCTTGAGCCGGCTGCCCTCCAGCAGCTTCGGGCTGCGCAGCGTATCGCCGATGACGATCTCCCCCTCCATGTCGTGGATGATCATGTTCATCTTGGCGATGGCGTAGGTGACGTGGTTCAGCTCCTGGCCGTACAGCCGGAGCGGCTGGGCGTCGTGCCCATCGTGTTCGCGCGCCACCAATTGAGCCTTCACCAGGAGGCCCGCCGACCCACATGTTGGGTCGTCCACGACTTGGCCTGGCTTAGGGTTGAGAAGACGCGCCACCAGCCAGCCGGCGCCCTCCGGGGTGTAGAACTCACCCGCGCTCTGGCCCTGGCCCTCCGCGAACTTGCGCAGCAGGTACTCGTAGGCCCGGCCCAGGATGTCGGGCTCGGCGTCGTTCAGGCCCAGCCGGTGCCGGCTGATAATCTCGATCAGGGACCACAGCTTGCCGTCGTCCAGGATGCGCTGGCCGCTGACCGTGGCGTTGAAGTCCACGATGTCGATCACACCCTGGAGCGACGGGTTCTCGCGGGTGATGGCGCGCAGGGCGTCGGTGACCCGCTGGCCCACGCCGGTGGCGGACTGGCGGATGGCGGCCCAGGTGCCGGCGGGGGGAATGTAGAAGCGGACCAGGGAGTGGTCCTTCTTCACAAGCGAGCGCGCCGTCTTCTCGCTGCCGAACTCCTCCATTAGGCGCGCGATCTCGTCGTCAAAGACGTCCGAGAGGCGCTTGACGAAGATCAGGGGCAGGATGTAGTCCTTGAACTTGGGCGCGTCCAGGGCGCCGCGGATGGAGCAGGCGGCGTCCCACAGCCAGGACTCAAGCTGCTTGATGTCGAGCCGGCCATTCGCCTGGGAGTTGGGGACAAGAGGAAGTTGGGTAGCCATGACCAGTCATTCTGGATAAGACGAGTAAAGAGCACAAACCATGAGTACAATCAATGTAATGATTGCCGTTATCAAACGGTGCTTTCGGCTTCGTCCTCCGTCCTTTGGTAGCCGCTGTCGATCTTGATATTCAGCGCTGTGGCCAATCGGCTGACCAAAGTTTTTACTTCTTCAGCTTCTTCTCCTTGCAGCATAGAGCCGATACGTTGCCGAAAGTCAGCGACAATATCCATCGGCTGGGTAGAAAGAATGTCCGGATGTTTCTCGACAAGTTCCGCAGTCCACCGCAATCCCCTCGCGTTGCGAGTCTTCAGAATGGGGACCAGTAGCTGAATAACAAAGCGGTTTTCCTCCTGAAGAATCTCCTTATCAGCGAGTTCGCCTCCATAGAGATCCAAGAATTGGCTTGACAATTGGCCGTCGGTGTCTTCGGCAACATAGTATAGACTGCGCCGAAAAACGCGTCGAGTTTGATCACTAAGAGCCCCAACCACGTGGTCCCACTCACCCTGTAGTTTCGAAAGAGTAATCGAGCCAGTGGCTAGTCGCTTAGCATGGGCGTGCAGAGCATCAGCAAACGGTTGCCCTAAGCCTATATCAAACTCAGCTTTCCTGAGAGCGACAACAAAGTTCAACAAATCAGACTCTGCTTCACATGCAGCTACCCAATTAGCCTCCTCTAATTTTCTAAGGCCACCAATCGACCACTTCGCAAAATTCGAATTGTGCAATGCACCGGCGCCAGCAAGATCGAGGTACAAGCCAGCGTCTTGCGCCTCAAAATCGCGCGTGCATATCACTTGGACTAGGTCCGTTTGGACCAGTAATTCCTCAAGAATAGATAAGTAGTCTTCCCCGAGAAGTTGTCGGAGTATGATCCAATGCTGACATATCACTGAGGGTTGAAGGATCCTTGACACCTCGCCGAGTGGTCGCAGATAGCGAATGATTCCCACTACCCAATTGTGTGCCGAGCGGTTGGCTTCTAGCACCTGAGCCACCAGGTCTAGTTGGTTGACTCTGCGCAAGATGTCTGCCGTGCTTCTCACAAAATCCGCTTGCTGGGTATCAGACTGTGTCAGACGTTGCGAAAGATAACTTCGGCCTACACTTGAATTGCCACTATCCACCGCGCTCGCTATGGCTGGATCACAGTAGAGCAGTACAAGGCTGCACCATGCCACGCCTTCCTCATGATTACTCTGCTGAGCGAACCACAGTTGATGAGCGATATGGCCCTCTTGTTGCGCCAATTTACGCATGGTTGCATCTGCTCGTGGATCTGAGCTTCTGAGGATCCAAAGCGCCTCCAGTAGAGATACCGTTTCTGTTGGCGGCAGATTGTTGGTCGCATTAAGTCGCGCCGAAACGTTCGCAATGAAATTTTGCCAATCCCAGTTTGGTATCGCAGCCCTCACAACACGGATAGCACGCAATTGATCCTGGCCAAAGCTACCGTTGATCACCCATCCGTTGACAACCGTGTCAAGCTCGGGCAATTCCACTCTAGGGCGAAGTGTGGACCAGTAGACTCCATCCGGGTCTTGCCTCGCCATGTGAATGCAGGCATCTAGGAAACCTTCTGCCTTGGCATGAACTGGGACACCGCTACTCTCGAAGAGGCTGTTGAGCCCATGCTCTTTATAGCCTTGCAGCACTGTCAGTAAGCCAGCAGTCCACATTGATAGGGTAGATCCTTCGAGTCGGCCTCCTGAGGGCACTGCTTCGCTTATAGCAATCAAGATCCGTGGTGCAACTCCACGGTTACCATCGCTGATTGACAATAGATCTGCGACTCCTGTCGCAACTTGAGCATCCTCTATGGGCCATCGTTTCACTCTCAACGTGGCTTGACAAATATCATGGCGCACCTGGCGCGAAAAGTATGGTGATGCAGTGCTAAGGAGGCCGGATTTACTCAATGCAGTAGCAGCACAGGCGATGGACTTCTCCTGCCCATCTGCCCACATCAGAAATGGTGTTTTTTCTAGAACCTCCCAGAAGCCGGTAGCATTGTTCTTGGCAAGTTCGGAGAGTGCTTCGGCATTGCCCTCGCTTAGTGCGGCTAAAACGGGATCACGGAGGAGTAGTTGACGAGCCAGTTGGACCTCAACGTTAAACATCATGGCCGCCAGGTTGTCACGAGCATTCTCGCCTAGCAAGCCGGCCACGCGTTGGTCTGGGTGTTGCCCATTTCGAAGACCCTCAGCAAAGGCGGCTGACCGGCCATTGGGCGTAATCACGAAATAGGCTATGTGAGAGAGCGGAAAGGTGTCCCCCCATTGTCGGTGAATTGCGCCGATTTGATTCACAAACGCTTTAATGTTGCGTGGTGTGGGTGATTCGTCGCTGATGTCGCGAAGCGTATCAAAAATCCTATAAACTGCATGAAAATCCGTCTCGTCATGATCTGGAAATGCCTCACGTAGTAGTCGCAAGAAATATCCGTGCCAATCCGAGCGAATCAGGGGCGAAACGTGAAACAGTATCTGGAATCGTTTCGCGAAAAAGGCGTCCGACACTGCCTCGGATGGTTCTGATGTCATATCACCGGCAGCCGCTTTATTAACTGCTGTTGACCACAGTCGGGCCAGCCCATCCCGATCATAGGGAATCAGAACCCATACTCTGCTCAACCAATTGACTTGAGCGTATTGGCCATACTCTAGAAACGTTTGCAGTGTTGAGAGCATGGAGCTTGCATCGCCCACGGGAACCCTATCCAGATTGTCCAGGACAATCAAGACTCGGCGCGAGATTGGTTCGAGAGCTTCGTCGAATAGCTGATGAAACGAGGTGGCAAATTCGACCGAAGTCGGCTCAGGTGTCTCGACAACTTCAGTTGTGGCGTCTAGCTCTTCCTTCTGAACAAGAAGCGACCAGCCTTCCGGGTTGCGAAAATTAGCGATCAACAGGACAAATGGCAGGAGACACAAAACAAGACCCACAATAAAAAGAATGTTGGGTGGTAAGCTGCTAAACAGTGCAAACGAGACGCCTTGCAGTAACCCAGCTTCAAGCAGCGCCAATCCCGCAGGTGTCAGCGCCAGTGTTAGTGCAAGTATTTTCCCAAACCGTCCAAGGCGGGGCGTAGTGGTCCTTTCGATGACCCTGCGTCGTCGAGCTAGTTCCTCTCGCCTCGTCGTCCACAGCTTTGGATTGAGCCATTTCAATGCCTGGAAGTGGATCATCAAATGTTCCAGGAAAGTTCGGCGGAGCGGATCTCCTTGATGAGCCCAAGCGTCGAAGATAACAACTGAGCAATCAGTCGAACGGGTTTCCTCCGCTTTTCGTTGCAGCAGCTTGACGACAGTCGATTTGCCAGAGCCCCAGTCTCCCTCAAGGCCTATTGTTCGGCCGCCTGGTTCATTCCAAACTAGCTCTGTCAAAGCATCAGCCAGACGCTGGTGTGCACCACCAAAATTGTCATTAGCAGCCGGATCATCGGTTAGCAAGATTGTCCGGCACGTCGCTGGCTTCGGATTGTGTTGGTCTTGTGACATTGAGGTTAGGTCCCCTGGAGATACGGATCTCAATAGGCTATCTCACTCCTCGGAAATCCGAGCCCCGTGTCGGCTACGTCCAACGGCCCCTGAAACTGGCTAGCACCGAGAGCGATATAGATCCAGCATGTAGGTTCCCGGCGCCGGGCCCGATTTTGCTTGATGTCCCATTGGCCAATTGCCTGGGCGTTGTTGACGAGAGAGAGTCGAGTAGCCATGTGCTTGGATTCTAGACGGGAGTAACGGGAATGCAAGCAAATCGGTGGATGGTTCGTTGGAGCCACAGTTGTTTGGCGCTACTCAATGCTATGACTTTGTGCCGCCGATTCAGAGTCGGCGGCCCAAAGTACGCTCGCTAGGAGCCGCACCGGGGGAGATTGTCCAGGTTGTTGTCTTGTACCGCGTCACTCGCTGACCTGATGTGCGTGCCGCGGCACTTCGGGCATGTGTACTTCTCGACCCTGGCCGTCTTCCCACTCGTGACGCCTTGGGTGTAGAAGGTATCGCCCCTGTCCATGGCCGCGATGACTTGCGCCAGGGTCCAGCGCTGCGAGTAGGTTTGCGGGTTCGTTCCGGTTCCCACGGCCACGATGTGCGCATGAGTGGTAGGTTGTGTAACCGGCTCCTGGACGGTGCAGACAATACGATAAGCAGTCATGTTGTTACCCTTCCGAGTGGTAGCGGGTGGATAGACTTCGTCTACAGCCCCGACTCGGCTGCTTGGGTCAGGGCTGTAGAACGGTTCATTGGTCAAGCATGGGTCACGGTTTGCGATCCTTGGGCGGGTTCGGATCGCGCCCGTAGCTGTCCTTGTCCTGAATCTTGCCATCCTTACCGTGGATGACCACCTCGACGCCATTGTTCTTGGCGATCTCGCGAGCCGCGTCGATAGCCTCCTGCTTGGTTTCGGTCTTGACCGTGTCCTTGGTATTGCCCTCGCCGCGTACCGCCCAACCGTCAGGACGGGGGACAACGTGTTGATTCTTCTTGGCCATTTCTGACTCCATGTCCCCCCAGCTTCTCCTAGCTGAGTTGACGAATGCCAGGTGACTGGGTATAGTCACCGGCCTACAGGATGTCCGCTCAGGGTAATTCGAGCGGACCCAAAGAGCTGGATTCTTTCCGGCGACCCAGCGGTGGATGAGTAGCTTTGCAGGAGCCCTCATTCACCGTTGGTTTTGTGGCGGCCCACGCACGATCATATGCATCACCTCCTTCCTAAATAATGAACAAGGCCGACTCCACCCCCAATGGGGCGGGTCGGCCTTGTTTTAGATGCGACTGGACTGGTCGAACTTGACCTAACCGGGTCTCTGGTCCACTGTGGACTTCATGCAATGCACCCGTTTGTAGTCAAAGGGACTCCTGTCGTTCGTTACCGCCCCACTACACTCTACCGGCACGGATTCCACGCGCTTCGGCGAAATTCGAGCATATGTTTGGCTTATATTTTCTAGGCTCCACCTCCAATATATGGCGGCTCCCTTGTGAAGGACGCCACATATGTGCTTTATTTGATTGTGGTGGAGTCTAGCAAAGTTCGGAAGCCCAGGCAATAGGCCCGTCTTAAAGTTTTCCTGTACTGACTTCGTGCTTTTTCCAGGGCAAATCCAGACAACTCCTTGCCGACAGTGGAAGCAATGTATTAATCAGGCGTCATCGTACGACCAGTGGCAAATGAACCGTCCATGCCGGAATATGTGGCGTGGCCGAATATACAAAGGTAAGCAACGTTACTGGAGCAGCATCATTGCCGGCGCCATCAAAAGCTACGACACGCAGGCTGTAAGCCCCGCTCTCCACAACTCCCGAGGTAAAACTAGGCGCAGCGACTCCGATCGTCGGTGTGCCATTCGGGTCTGGCCCGAAATACACGAGATACCCCGCAATCCCGCTGCCCGCGTCACTCGCTCCGCTCCAGGTGAACGTCGGCGCGTTCACTGCTGACTGTGGAACACCATCCTCGACTCCAGTCGGGGCGGTGACACTCGTCGGTGCGCTGGGCGCCTCTGTGTCATACCCCACGATAAATGCAGTGATCCACTCCGATTGATGCCCCATCCCATCCACCGCCCGAAGGCGCAAGTAGTGCAACCCCTGGTCGGCCATGTGCGCGGTGTAGACGCCCTCGTGCTCAGGGATGGTCACGGCCGTTGTTCCGGCAGGGTCCAGGCCAAAATACACTTCATAGTGATCCACGCCCTGGCCTGCGTCGGTTGCGGCCCAGGTGAAGTTGAGACTGGATTTCGTGCTCCAAGTGCCGGAAATCACCCCGGAGTCGGCCATGGCCGTATAGCCGGGCGCGAACTCTGGCGCATTCGCGTCATATTGGAAGGTGAGGAGCGTGCCCCATGCACCAGCATTTCCAGCCATGTCCACGGACCTCACGCGCAGATAGTAGATGCCTTCAGCTTGACTACCAGGTGCAAATACGGCACTTGCCGTGGTCGTGACGACCGTCGTGCCCTCGGGATCGCGACCCCAGTACACCTGGTATCCGGCAACGCCCGAGGGGGCGTCGCTGGCCTCAGTCCACGTGAATTCTGGCGCGCTCACGGTATCCTGCCATACCCCGGAAAGGCTCCCCTGCGCGTCGGTGGCGCTTCCGGGCTGGCCCGGTGGGGTCGAGTCGTACCGGAAGACATAGAGCGTGGTCCAGGGCGAAGCGTTGCCGGCCAAGTCCTTCGCCCGGACGCGCAGGTAAGCCGTGCCGTCGGCCTGGGGACCTGGGGAATAAACCAGGCCGTTAAAGTGATCCGCGCTTGTCCCATCAGGGTCTGGGCCGAAGTAGACGTCGTAGCCTGTCAGGCCGGAGTCAAGCTCCTCCCCATCCGCCCACCGGAACCTGGGGGCTTCCACTTCATTCTGCCAGACGTCCGAGGCCGAGCCATTCAAGTCGGTTGCCTCAGTTGGGACAACCGGTGCCGTGTCATCATAGAAGAACAGATAGCTCCACGGGGTGGACTCGTGCCCGACGCTATCCACCGCTACGACCGTCAGGAAGTACTGGCCGGTCTCCACCGGGCCAGGCGAGAAGGTGGTGCTGGTAATTAGGGTTGTTGGCGAGCAGCCCAGGGTTGTGCTCCAACACACCTTGTACCCGGCGATGCCCGACTGCCAGTCGTTGGCGTCAAGTGCGAAAACCGGGTTGTTGACGGTATTCTGCCACTGCCCGCTCGTCACGCCTGCGACCGAAGCGGTCGGTTGGTTCGGGGCCATGCCGTCATAGCGGAACGTGAACAGGGTCGTCCAGTCCGAGCGATTGCCCCCCACGTCCAGCGCACGGGCGCGAAGATAGTACGTGCCGTCGCTGTTGCAGAGGTCGCCAGGCGCAAAGGCGGCGCTCGCCGTTGTGGCCACCACGGCTGTGCCATTCTCGTCCAGGCCGAAGTACACCTCGTACCCGGCCAGGCCAGAGTCGGCGTCGGCCACGTCGTCCCAGGTGAACTCCGGCTGGCAGACCTCACGCTCCCAGGCGCCCGAAACAGCACCTCCCAGTTCTACAGCCCCCGTAGGCGCAGTTGGCGCTCCGTCGTCGTATTGGAACGTGAACGCGTCCACCCACTCGGATGTGTTGCCGGCCCCATCCCTGGCCCGGACTCGAAGATAAGCGATGCCGGTCGCCTGGGACACCGCCGAGTATGCCGGCGAGGCCGTGGTCGTGACCGGGATAACGCCCTCCGGGTCCGGCCCGAAATAGATGTCATACGAGACCGCAGACACCGCATCGGCGGCCTCGGCCCAGGTAAAGGATGGCGCGCTGACCACACTCTGCCAGGCGCCAGACTGCGCGCCGTGCGTCTCCGCCGCGGCTCCCGGCTCACCGGGCGCGGTCGTGTCATAGCGGAAGACGTAGTGCTCCCACCAGGTCTCGAGGCTGCTCCGGCCGACGTTGTCGACGGCGATCACATTCAGGTAGTAGGTCCCTTCCTCAAGCGGGCCAGCCGGATCGAACACAGGTGCCGTCGTCGTGATCTCCGGCGCACCCCATTCCTCGGGGCCGAAATAGACGGCGTACCCGGCGATGCCGGAGACGTCGGCCCAGGCCGGCCAGGTGAAGGCGGGATCGTCCACCGTGCCCTGCCAGGTGTCATGGGCTGAGCCGGCGGCATCCGTCACGGGGCCGGATGGCCAGGGCGGGTCGTTGTCGTACCGGTAGACGAAGACGGTCTCGGGATAGGCTTCATTGCCCGCAGCATCCACCGCCGCGACCCGGAGATAATAGGTGCCGGTCCAGGCCATGAGCGCCTCTGGGTCAATTGTTGGCGTGTCCGTCCAGGCGTCAGGCGCGTGGTCGTCGAACGTGCCGAAATACCACTTGTAGCCGATGACGCCGGAATGACTATCAATGGCCCCGGACAGGGTGAACAGCGGGTCTGCGTTGCTGGTCCACTCGCCGCTGGTCACGCCATCCATCGCCGCAGCCGGGTTGGCCGGCGGCGTAGCATCCAGGGCATACACGAACTCCGTGGCCGGCGACTCATTCCCGGCCTGGTCGCGGGCGACCACGCGCAGGGTGTAACGGCCATCCATCTGGGACCCCGGCGAATACGTAGTCCCGGCCTGGAAACCCGTTGGCGCGCAGCCCTCGGCCGCATCCCAGCACACGGCATACCCGGCCAGGCCCGAAAGTGAGTCCGACGCCCCGCTGAAGGTGAAGGCCGGGGCTTCCCACCAGTGGTTGTGCCATGCACCGGACACGAGGTCGTGGATCTCCGTGATCGTGGGGCTGGACGGGGCGACGCCATCGTAGCGATACACGAAGACCGTCTCAGCGGCTGAGACGTGGCCCACGGCATCCTGGGTCTTCACGCGCAGGTAGTAGGTGCCGTCGGCGACCGGGGCCGGGTCAATACTCGTGGACGGCGTCCAGGTGCCCGGCTCACCCGCGCTGTCCGGGCCGAAATACCAGTAGTAGCCGGCCACCCCGGAACCTGCGTCGGCGGCGCCAGACAGGGCAAATAGCGGATTGCCCTGCTTGGTCCAGGCGCCGCTGGTGGCGCCGGCCGTCGTGGCCGTCGGGTTGGTGGGTGGTGTGTTGTCTTCTGCCAGCCTGGCGATCCGGCCGGTGAAGTCCCCGCCAGCGTAGAAGCTGTCCGAGGCGGCGTCAAAGGCGAACGCCCGGACCGAGTTGTCAAAAGTACCCGCGGCGACCGCCGACCACTGGATACCATCCCACCTGGCCGCGCGGACCGCGGGCACGCCGCCGGCCAGGGTGAACTCCCCGCCAGCGTATAGGTTGCCGTCGCCATCGAGGGCCAGCGCCAGCACCGCGCCATTGATCCCGGTCCCCAGCGCTTGCCAGGCGGAGCCGTTCCACCGGGCGATGTTGCTGACCGGCACGCCGCCCGCCATCGTGAAGGTTCCGCCGGCATACAGGCTGCCCGTCTCCGGGTCAAAGGCCAGGGCATAGACGGTGTTGTTGATCCCGGACCCGAGCGCCTGCCAGGCGGAGCCATTCCACCGGGCGATGCGGCTGGCTGAGGCGCCGCCCGCTTCCCAGAAGGAGCCGCCGGCATAGAGATTTCCGCCGCCTGCCTCCAGGGCATAGACGATGTTGTTGGTCCCGGCCCCGAGGGTCTGCCAGGCGGAGCCATTCCAGCGCGCCACATAGCCGGCCGGGGCGCCCCCGGCCATCGTGAAGTCGCCGCCCGCATACAGGTTGCCGCCCGCATCCAGCTCCAACGCCATGACGGCGTTGTTCACGCCAGACCCCAGGCTGGACCACCCCGAGCCGGTCCGCCGGGCGACATACGTGGCGGGCACGCCGCTCACGAACGTGAAATAGCCGCCCGCGTACAGGGTGTTCGTCGCGTCGTGGAAGGCGAGGGACAGGACGTTCTGGTTGGCCTGCCCCAGGCCCTGCCAGGCAGCGCCATCCCACCTATTGATGTTGGAGAATGGCGCCTTGCTGCCGGCATACAGGTTTCCGCCAACGTCCAGGGCGAGCGCGTTCACCGTGTTCCCGAAGCCAAGGAACTGCCAGTAAGTCGCCGCCTGGGCGGGGGCGGTCAGGCCAGCCACCAGCCCGAACAGAAGGATCACGGGCGGCAGCCATCGGCTGACCTGGCGCAACGCGCCGCGTCTGAATTGGGCCGGGTGCAGGCGAGCAGGAATACGAGTCATGAGAATCACTCTCTTGAAAGACACTTCGATGGGTTGTCCAGGACTGGGATGCGGGCCGAGGGGACGGACTTTATGATGCGGTGCTTTGCGAATGGCGGGCCACCTAGGTGGCCGTCACGAACTCCTTCTTAAGCCCGGCAGCCTTTCGGAATCCGTTCCGAAACGTTCGTCTCAGTCCGCCTTAATGGGGACGCTATGGCTGGAAACGGCCTCGCACCTGGGCCTCCCCTTCTCCGTACAGATAAACGGTCCCGATGAGGGGCACGAGCTCCTCGGCCGCGGCCATGACCTTCACCCGCACGGTCTTGCGGGCGTTGTCCACCTCAATCGCCGTCACACTCGGGTAGATCTTGCGGCTGATCAGGTAATTGGCATTCAAGGTCGCGTACTCCTGAGCCTTGCCGAAGGCCGTGTCGCGGATGATGATCTGGCCGGTTTCAATGTAGATGGGCACATCCACTTCCTGTACTGCGGCCAGCGCCGCAGCATCCGCCGCCTTGTACATCTCAGCCCGAGCGTAGAACCAGCGGCCGACGTTGATCGCCAGTGCCAGGAGCGGCACCACGGCGAATGTCAGGAAGCCGACCCAAAAGAGGGTGGAGTAGGCGTGTCGTGTCTTGAGCATAAATCTCCAGTGATCAGTAGGCAGGAGGCAGAGAGCAGAAGGCAGTTATCAATGACTGCTCACTGCCTTCTGCCAACCGCCTCCTGCCTACTGCTTTACCAGCCCTCCGCCCGGAACGTCGCCTCGGCGGAGACCTGGAAGGGATCGCCCAGGCTCCCGCCCAGCAGCGCGGCCAGCGGCCCGAGCAGGTTGGGCACCTGGGCGCTCACGCGGATCTTGAGCGTGCTGCCCACGACCCCGCCGGGCGCGAGTACATCCACGCCCGCGTTCTGCAGGCCGGTCTGGCGGATGGACGACCAGGCCGCGCCGGCGGCCACGCACGAGCGGCAGTCCTGGGCCGTCGAGCCCATCCGGGCGCCGTAGTTGGCCGCGTTCTGCACGGCCTGCTGGGCGTAGACCACGAAGCCCAGGTTCGCAATCGCGGTCAGGAGGAAGAGCATTAGGGGGAGCGTCGCCGCTGCCTCCAGGACCTCCAGACCGCGCCGGCTGTGTCGCGTCAGCATGGCGGCCTCAGATCGCGCCGGCGACCTGGGCGATCCACTCGACGATCTTGCCGCCCAGGGCGTTGTAGGCGATCACGGCCACGATGATCAGGACCACGCCGATGCCGATCCACTCCAGCGTCTCCAGGCCCTTGTTTTGCAATCGAGTCAGCATGTCAGTTTCTCCTTGGGTAGGGTGAGTTGTGCATGTACCACGTGTTGCGGCCACGGCCGCGGGAGGTCCGTTTTCCTGTCATCGCCCCCTTTCAAGTTGCCCGGAAGGCCGCCCGGCGGCGCTCGATGACCGGCCGATACCTTTCCCGCAGCCCGGCATCCAGGGCCATGATTTCACGCCAGGTTCGTGGCAGGGCCGCGGCGGTTCCGTGTCCGCCCCGCTCGCGGCCGGGACCGCCCCCCTGTCGCCAGACTCCATCACCTTCATACGCAACCAGCTTCTGAAAGGTCACCTGGCCGTTGGCGAGCTCCTCGTCCACTTCGACCACCTGGAAGACCCGCCGCCGGCCGGCAGGGTCGAAGCCGATCTGCATCAGCCAGTCGAGGGCCGAGGCGAACATCTTGCGCGCTGCCAGGCCGCTGGTGCGCGTGTCGGCTTCCAACAGAAGCGCCATGCGCTCGACGGCCAGGGCCGGGCTCTCAGCATGGAACGTGGACATGCCGGCATGGTCGGACATCATGGCCCGGAACAGGCCCTGGCCCGCCAGGCCGTCGCGCACCTCGCCGACGACCAGGTAATCGGGCGTCATACGCATGGCGTCGTCCACGCCGTCCCGCAGGAGATATGGCCGCAGCTCGCTGGCCGCACTGGCGGGGCGGGCCTCCAGAGTGACCACGTGCGGGTTGTCGATCCAGATCTCCTGCGGGTCCTCGATGGTCAAAACCCGCCAGTTCACAGGCAGGAAGTTGCACAGCATCGAGAGCATGGTGGTCTTGCCGGACGAGGTCCCCCCGCAGATGAAGCCGCGCTGGCCCCGTCGCACCAGGCCTGCCACCAGGTCGAGGGTCCCCTCGTCCAGCATCCCCCACTCGAGGAGCTTCTCCGGCTTCACAGGCTCCGGCTCGAACAGGCGGATGTTGACCGACGGGAAGCCCGCGCCCGGCGTGATGATGGGATGGATGTACTTGATGCGCCCGCCACCCGGGTTGGCCCGGGTGCGCGGCAGCTTGGCGTTGATGGATGGCTCGGCCTCGCTCGCGGCCTTGAGCTGCTGGCCGAGCAAATTCGAGAAGACCGTCTCGACCTCCACCAGGTCCAGGTCGAGATCGTCCAGGGGCTCGAACTCGCGTTTACCCTTGAGCTTGAGCCACGCGACCCCGAAGGCATCCAGCGCGATCTCGGCGATGTCGTGGCGCGCCGGCGGCAGCAGGAGGTCCAGGAAGCCCAGGCCCACCAGCCGGCGCGCGATGTCCGCGGCCAGGCGCTGCTCTTCGTCGTAGGGCACGCTGGACAGGCCCCGCCGCCGGACGGCGATGGCCGTGGCCTGATTGACGCGGACCCGCACGGCCTCGCGGTCAGCGTCTGTCGGCGTGCGGAGCTGCTCGGCCCGGAACTCGGCCGCGACCTGGCGCGCCACCTCGTCGAAGATCTCGCGCCGGACGGTTGGGTTCAGCCCAGGTGTGGACGCGCTCGGGCCGAGCAGGCCCAGCAACCCGCCACCGGTCTGTTGGCTGCCAGCCGCGTTGCCGCTCTGGGCGCTGAAGGCCTCTGCCAGATTTGTAAAAATCATCGTTCCCTCACTTGAGTAGCCATAGAATCCAGTACAAACCCATCGAGAGCGCCAGGGCCGGGAAGCCCGGCCGCCCGGTCGCGAGCAGCTCTTCCGCACGCAGCGGCCGGGGCCGGGTCAGGGGCCGGCGAGAGACGAGCGCCAGGCCCAGGTGCGCCAGGCCGATGGCCAGCACCATCGCCAGGTCCGGCCACAGGACGACGAGCGTGATCGCCGCCAGGGCATCCATCCCCGCCCACCAATTCAGATCGAACATGACCCAGAAGACCAGGACAGCCAGGGCGCCGGCCAGGGACTCGGGCCGCATTTGCCAGAGCAGCCCTGCGCAAGCCGCTAGCGCCACAAGTACGACGACCCTCCGCCAGGCTCCAGGCAGCCGGTCTCGCTCGCTGGCGGCCAGGACGACGAGCGCGAGTCCGGCCAGCGCCCAATCGCCGCGCCAGACCCCATATCCCGACGCCCCCAGGAACGGCGCCAGCACCAGGCCGGCATGAGGGATTTCGCGGCTCTTCACATCGAATGCCGCCATGATCGTCAGCCACAGCAGGGCCAGGACCATCAGGCCCGCCTCCCAGCCGCCATAGACGCCGGCTGCCAGGACTAAGCCGGACACCAGGACACCAAACGCCGGCAGGGCAGCATCCGTGAGCGCCATGCGGCGCAGCCGGGTCACCATGAGCGCCCCCTTACTCCACCGCGCCGCATGTCAATTCACCCGTGCCTCGCGTGGCCCCGCGTGTCGCTCCAGGGGCGGCAGCACGTGGAACCACAGGCGGGTGACGCCAGCCCAGCACACGTTCAACCGCTGCCCGGCCTGCTCGGCCTCCAGGTCAAAGTAGTCGCCAGCACTCAGCAGAGTCCGCTCAACGCTCACCGGCCTGCGGCCATTGATGAGCGGCTGGTTGTACGCGGCGGCCAGGTGGCCCTTTCCCAGGGACTGCGCCTGCTTGATGGCCCGGGCACTCAGGGGGGAGATGACGACCCGGCGCCCGTCCGCGGCGATGAGCTCGACCGCGCGCATCGCCGGGACGGCCCGCGCGACCGCGGTGACCTGAGTCTCGAAGCCAAGGCCATCGGCCAACTGCGCGGAGGCCCAGGCCAGGGGATCCGGGACCAGGGTCTGGGCGGCCTTCGCCTCGCGGAACTTCCGGCGTTCGAGCATGGCCCAGTCCTCCAGCACCGCACGGGCCAATTCCAGCTCGACGGCTTGCCACTTGAAGTAGTAGCTCGCAATCAGGCCCAGGCTCAGGAGTGCCAGGAGGGTCGCTACCTGAATGATGACGGATAGGAGGGTGAGTTCAGTCATGGTGTGTGGTCCTCAAAGTCCTGCTTTCGTTGGAGCTGCCAGGCCGCCAGGGCCGTGAGACGCCGAAGGGCCCACGGCCGCGGGTCACGCAGCAGCGCGGTCGTGCCCAGGATCAGCCCGGAAAGAATTGTTGTGGCGAGCCCATATAGCCAGAGCCAGCCGTTTCGCGCGCTTGGCGCGGGCGGGGTCGGAGTCAGCCTCACGGGCGTGACGCGCATCTGGACCGGAGTGCGGCTGGGCTCGCGCGTTGGCGTCGGCGAGACGGTCGCGGACGCCGTCGTGGTGGGCATTGGTGTCCGGGTCGGAGTCGTGGTGGCCGGCGGCGTCTCGGACGCGCGCTGGCCGGGTTGGGCCGTCGCCGTGGGCGTGGGCGGCGTGGCGGTTGGTGTGTGAGTCGGGACCGTGGTCGGGCGTGGTCCCGTGAAGGACGTGTGGCTGGCCGAATTGTTCCCCTCTGCCGGGTCCGGCACGTCGGACGAGGCCTGTGCGCTGGTCGTGAGGGTGCCTTCTTCCAAATGCCGAAGTCGGATAAACACGTCTCGCCGATCCCCAGTCCCTAGTTGGCCCAGGTCACACGTAATTCTGTCCCCGGCCAGCGTACAGCCCGCGGGCGGTGCCAAGACCTCCGCGCTGGCCGGGAGCCTATACACGAGGCGAGCGTTGACGGCCACGCTCGGCCCGAGGTTGGCGAGCGACAGGCGCTGCCGGATTTCAGTGCCGGGCGGCGCCCCGGGGACCGCGTCCGAGCTCAGGGTCACGGCCAGGTCCGCCTGGGGTGCAAACGGATCGGCGTCCGTGCTCGATTGGAAACCAGGTGGGACGGTCACACCGGCCGGCGCCGTGAGCGAGACGGTATTAGTCATCCCGACCCCGCTCAGGTGGGCGTCGGCGGGGACGCGGCCCACCAGGTTGAAGACAGCCTGGCCATCGTCGAGGAGGTCCACGGTCGTGCTAATGTCCCGGCTCCCCGCGTCGATTGCACAACGGGAGCCGACCGTTGCCGCACAGGTCCAGGTCGCTCCGGCCAGCTGCGCGGGGACCATATCGAGCACGGCGACTCCCCTGGCCGCGCTGGGGCCGCCGTTGTGGACCGTGATCGTGTAGGTGACGGGCAACCCCGGCGTGATGGCGTTGACGCCGTTCGTCTTCACGATGGCGAGGCCGGCCTCGGGGAAGAGCACTACGGGTATGTCCCCACTGTGGTTGTCGCCCGGATTCGGGTCCAGGACTGAGCCACCCACGTCCGCCGTCGCCGAGTTGTTCACGACCCCGGCTGCCGTGCTGCGAACCCGCGTCCGCAAGGTGAAGGTGGCCATTCCACCGGCCTTCAGATCAACCGTCGTTTGAATGTCCCCTGACCCGCTGGCTTTCGCGCAGGTGGACCCAGCAGAAGCCGCGCACGTCCAGGTCGCGTTCTGTAGATCCGGGGCCAGGTAGTCCGTGACGGTCACCGTCGGCGCATCGCTTGGCCCGGCGTTGAGAACAGTGATGGTGTATGTCACCCATTGGCCTGGCGCGAGGCTGGAGGGGGAAACGCTTTTGGAGATGGCAATGTCGGCCACGGGTGCCAGCGCGTCCGTGTCCACGGCACGATTGTTGGCGGTGTCAGGATCGAGGACGCCTGCCGGAACACCGACGGTCGCGGCCTGAGTCAGGGCATCCGTCGCCCCGGCCGCCACTCTCCCCGTCGCCGTGAATGTTGCCGACCCGCCCGGGCTAAGGGTCAGGGTAGTCTCAACATCCCCATCGCCCCCTGCCAGGCCACAGGCCCCACCCGTGGCGGCGCACGACCAGGAGATGTTCGACAGCTGTGCCGCGAAAGGAACGCTCACACGGGCACCCGCGACCGTGCTCGGCCCGCGATTGGTGACGGTGACGGTATAGGACGTGTCCGTACCAGGCACAATCGCGTCCACGCCATTCGCGAGGCTCAGGGCGAGATCAGCCCGCGGCTCAAGGACGTCCACATCGGTCGCGGTTTCATCCTCAGGAGTTGGGTCGATCGCACCGCTCGGGACTCCAAGCGCAGCCAAATTCGAGACCGTGCCCGTTGCGTCCGCCCGCACCCTGGCGACCGCGGTGAAGCTTGCCGTTCCGCCTGGATCCAGGCTGACCAAAGCGTGGATGTCTCCCGCTCCAGCGTCTGAGCCACACGCCCCCGCGGATGCCGCGCACGTCCAGGTCACGGCCTCCAACTGCGCTGGAAAAATATCGGTGACCGGCACATCAACCGCGCGGCTTGGGCCGCCGTTGGCCACGACCAGGGTGTACGTGGTCTCTGTCCCCGGGATCACGACGCCGGTGCCGTTGCCCTTGGTGAGCGAGAGATCGGTGATGACCCGGATGGGATCCGAGTCCGAGCTGCTGTTATCCGCCGGATCGGACTCCTGGACCCCGCCAGCCGTGCTCACGCTGGCGGAGGCGGAGGCCACGCCAGTCGCATCGTGGCGCACGAGGCCGCTTACCGTGAAGGTGGCCGAGCCGCCAGCGCTCAGGCTTACAGTCGTATTGACGCTGCCGGAGCCGCTCCCTGCGCCACACATGCCGCCCGTGGCCGAACAGGTCCAGGTCAGGGAGCCGAACGCCGCGGAGAAACTGGCACTGACCGGGGCTGCTGTGACCGGATTGGGTCCGTCGTTGCGGACCACGACCGCATAAATAGTCGCGGTCCCGGCGGTCACCGAGCTTTCGCTATTGGACACCGTGACCGAGAGATCCGCCCGAACCGGAGTCGCGGTCGCAGTCGCGGTCGGCGTCCAGGTCGCGGTCGCGGTCGCAGTCGCGGTCGGTGTGCGGGTCGCCGTCGGCGTCCAGGTCGCGGTTTGCGTGGCCGTTGGGGTGAAGGTGTTGGTTGAGACCGTGGCCGGCTCATAAGACACGATCAGGGCCACGTCGTTGTAATCGGCGTCCGTCCAGTCCTCCCAACATTGCACGGCCAGGATGGGCGCGCCCGCGGCTGCGGCCATGCCGTAAAGATCGCCGAAATCGTCGCCGCCGTTGCACTGCCAGGCCGCCACCGGGTCTTCATAACCGATCGCCATCGAACCGCCGGTGTTGTCGTTGAGCATCTCAATCTGGACCGAATCGCCCGTCGCCACGGGTAAGGTAGTCGCCAGCCCGACCAGGCCATACGAACCCCCTGGCGTTGACACCGTGCTGAAGGCGCCCGTACGCGTGTTGAGGAAGTTCAGCCGGTGGGGCCCGGAGGCCGACATGGCTTTCAGGTAAACGCGCAGCACACCATTGGCGGGCACTGGCCCGATCACGGTTGGAGAGCCGTAGCGGGCCGCGTGGGCGGGGCCGCTGGTCAGGGCGAACACAGCTGCCACAAATAGCCCGGCCATTAGCGGAGTGCTTCTGCGGCTCATGGCATCGTCCCAGGAGCAACGCCAACCGGCTGGATCACCAGCGCAAGGAAGACCGAAGCCATGGTCTAGCGCTCCTCCAGGAAGCGCCGGATGGCCATGATCGCCATACCGGTCCCCACACCGAGGCTGAGCCCGGCCACGAATATCTGCAATACTTGGGGTTCCATCTCTCACCACACTCCCGGCACCAGACGCCAGCGCACCCGCGCCGCGTACTGGGGATAGCCACTCATCACCGACTCTTCCGCCGCGATCCTGACCAGGAGGCTCACGCCGATCAGCAAGAGCAAGGCGGTGTTCCAGAGGGTCGGGGCCGAGGCCCAGACGCCCGTAAAGCTCAACAGCTCTCCGGCGTACGCCGGGTGGCGCAGCCACCGGTATGGGCCGAGGACGCACAGGCCTCGGTCTGCGGGGGCGATGCCGAAGGACCGGCCCAGGCTGGCCTTGGCCCAGATCGCGATCATTAACCCCGCGATCTGCACCGCTGCCGGCCACGTGGCGCCCGCGCCGGGCTGCAAGAGGACGGGCAGGCCGGCCGAGAGCCAGGCCAGTAGCCGGAATACCCAGCTGGCCTCTTGGGCTGGGGCGCGCCGGACCAGGAGCAGGACGGCAACGACCGTCGTCTGGACGGCCAGAAAGATGCCGAGCAGCCCGCCCTGCAACACACGGTAGCCCGACAGCGCCAGCAGCCCGGCCGCGGCCAGGGCCTCAAGCCCTTTGACCATCGTCTCTGACCTCACGCGACTTGGCGCCGGCGCGCTGGCGCAGACGCTTGACCGTGCGGCCCCGCTTCGAGCGGGCTGCCAGCCTTTCCCGCAAGGCCTCAACATCTGCCCGGCGGAAGCGGGCGTGTCCGCCCGGGGTCCAGGCGTAGACCGGGATTGCGCCACGATTGGCGAGCCGTCGGACTGTGGACCGGTCGAGGCTGAGAAGCCTGGCCGCCATCACGGGTCCGATGATGTCCCGACCGTACGTTGAATGCTCTGGCAACACGTGCTCCGTCCCTTTCCAATCGCCGCAAGATAAAAGCAAAATTGAGAGGCCGGCGCAAGAGGGGAAGGCCTCGACTTCGCGGAGGCTTAGTTGGGATACCCGAAAACCATCTCGGCGATTTCGTCATCCGTGGGCTCCACGCCGGGCACGATGAGCGGCTGGACCAGCATCGGCTCGCCGCCGGCCACGTCGTCGTCATAGCCCAGCTTCACGATCGCCTTCTTGCGCGGGATCCGGCTCGCGAAGCGCTTGTACTCCTCATCCGTGAAGCCGCGCTCCGAGCGGGCTAGGTGCCCCATCGCCAGGTCGCGGTCCTTCAGATGCTTCATCTGGCCGAAGAAGGCGTTGTTGCAGGAGGCCAGGATCCCGGCCGGCAGCTCAGACAGTGTCTGCGCCAGCGGGTGTAAGAAAATTGAGTACTTGCGCCCGTCGCGCCACATGGCCTGCCAGAGCTGGACGGCCCCCGCGCCGCTCGAGGTCGAGTTGTCGTCACCGACCGGCACGCCGCTCAGGACCTTGTTGGCCTCCTCCCAGAAGACGTCCAGGGGCCGGTTGTAGCGCCCGCCGATGGCCTCGCGCCGGCGCGCAATCGCGTCGTGGTACAGGTGCCAGGCGGCCAGCGAGAACACCACGATCTTGGCGAACTCGTCCATCGCTCCGGCTTCCAAAATACACAGACCCCAACGGTCCGCGACCTCAGTCTCCGGACCGAGCAGCCCCAGGTCCTCCACCGCGACCGAGCCGTCGCCCGGCCCATACATCGTGCCCAGCGTGCCGCGCGTGAACGGCTCCAGGCGGACCAGGGCACCTTCGAGCGAGGCCCGGGATGGGTCGCGCGGATCGAGTGAGAAAAGTTCGCCCTCCAATCGGGCATACACGTCCCCGACCCCGACCTGGCGCGAGCGGTGCACGGCCAGGCTCTGGCGGTCGAACGCCGGCAGGGCGTCGACGCGCTGGCCCGCGGACACGACCGGCCCCGGCTTCCCATACGCCGTCCGCGCGGCGACCAGGGCGGCCACTTCCTCGTCCTGGACCACCTGCCAGGCGTCCAGGCGGCCCCCGAACTCTTCCCGTTCCAGGCGCGTGGTGGGAAAGATCACGCCGGCCTGGAGATACGTCGCCCGCATGGTGCGCTTGAGTAAGCCCAGCTGGCGCGGCCCCATCCGCCCCGCCGAGCAAATGAGTTCCGCCGTGGCCGAGATCTGTGTGTCCGGGTCGACGCGCCGCCCGACCTGCAGGAAATTCCAGCGGAAGGGCCGGACCGCGCCCGGGTAGAGCTGGTAGAAGTCCAGGCGCTCGCGCGGCAGCACGCTCCACAGGAGCCGGCGCCAGCCCGCCCCAAAATCCAGGACCACGGCGCGATGATGCCAGACGCCGACGACCTCGACCGCCAGCCGCTCGGCGGCCACGGTCTTGCCGAAACCGGTGTCCGAGGCGAACACGGTGTGGAAATGGCGGCCCTCGGAGAGGCGCAGCGGGATCGTGGTCAGCTCGCCGCGCTCGGTCGAGACCTGGAAGCCGAGGACCACCTCACCTTCCAAGTCGGGGTGAAGGGCAAAGGGCGGCGTGCGCTCCTGGACGGTCAGGGCGGTGCCTTCCTCGAATAAACCTGGCGCGGAGTACGCCGCCTGCTGGGTGGGCGTGATCAGGGTCGAGAAGGCGTAGCCGTTCAGCCAGCCGAGGGTCTCGGTCAGGGTCGAGGGCGAGAAGCAGCGCACGTGCCGCCGGACGTGCTCGACCTCGGCTTCCCCCATGGGCCGGCGCGGCTGGAGGTGAGTCACCACGCCCTGTGACCCGCCGAAGGCCTGCACGGCCGCGGCCTCGGCGACCGAACGGCCACTCTCAGTCCAGGTGAGCACGTAGGCGTCCGAATACAGGCCGCCCTCCTCGGCGGCCTCCTTCAAGAGGTTGATCTGCTGTTCAAGAAGCTCCGTGATCGCGACGGCGTTCTCGTCCTTCCATTGGAAGGATTTCGAGATCGAGACGGATGGGGCGACGCCGGCGCCGAGCCCGGCCGACTGCATCGCGCCGAGCGTGCGGGCCTGGGCGATCCCGTGCCCGCGAGAGGTGCCCTGGGTCGCGGTGCGCGACTCGGACACGCTTTCGGCATGGGACACCGTCCGCGCGCCGCCCACGGTCTGGGACTCGCTCACCGTATCCGCCTGGCTGCGCGTGGTGGCCTGGCCCACGCTCGTGGACGAGAACGAGCCCCACGACTCCGACTGGCCCTGGCTCTGGCTCTGCGACCCGCTCTGGGTCTGGGACTGGCTGACCGTCGTCACGTCGCTCACGGACTGGCCGCTGCTGTTCGTGCTCGCCCAGCCGCTGGACGAGGCCACACTGACCCCGCTGCTCTGGCCGACCGAGTCGCTGGCCCCCACGCTGCCACCACCGGAGAGCCCAATCCCCGCCGGCGCGACCGAGACACCGCCGTTGACCGACCAGTTGTCCGTGTGGCCCTGGTTAATACCGCTGCTGACCGTTGTGACCGTGCCCCCACTGGCGGTCTCGGAGTGGGAGTTGAAATTGGAGACGCCATGGGACTGCGACTCCCCGGCCGTCTGCGCCCAGCCCTGGGTCTGGGCCGCACCCTGGGAGATCCCGACCGAGTGCGAGACGCCGCTGGTGTGGGTCAGGCTGGCGGTGTGCGCCACGCCCTCCGTGTGGGCCTGGCCGACCGTGCGTGACCAGCTCGCGGTGTTCGCCACGCCATCCGTGACTGCCCTGCCCTGGGTCTCGCCCGTGCTCTGCGACTCGCCCTGAGTCTCGGACGTGCCGTACGACTGGCCGGCCGAGAGCCCCTGGGCCACATTCAGGATCACGGGCAGGGACACCCCGAAGCCGATGCTGGTCGCGCCCATCTGGCGCGAGGCGATGGGGCTGGTCAGGTCTCCGAGAGCCGCCTGCATCCTGGCGATGTCCCTGCGCTGGACGGGCGTGGCGATGTTGAGGAAGACGAACTCCTCGCGGGCGCGGGCCATCGCCCGGAAGAGGAGCTCGTTCTGCTGCTCACTGAAGGCCTGGGCGCCCCCGGTGTTCGGATGCTGGGCGCCACCGCGCACGCTCTCGCGCGGGTCGGGCTGGCCGATCAGGGCCGTGACGTGCGGCATCGCCTCCAGGGCATTCGCCAGCCAAATGGCACGTTCGGCGCGCAGCGGCGTCAGGCGGCTCTGCGGGAACTGGGCCGCAAAGGCCGCAACGACGGCCGCATAGTGCTCGCGGGCGAGCCGGATGGCCGTCGCCCGGTCCGCGGCGCGGGTGGCCACGCCGTAGCACTGGATGACCCCGGGGCCGTTCTCGAAGATGCCCAGGCTTAGGGTGATGAGCTCGATCCCGGCCGCCGCCAGGCCGCGCTGGAAGGCGGCCTGCTTGCGGATGAGGGCGGCATCATTCCGCGCCTCCTGCGGCAGGTAGGTCAGCTCGCCCAGCTTGACGGCCCGGACTCCGCGCCATCGCCCGCCAGCCTCGCGCTCTTCGTCGATCTCGAACCAGTACTCGTCCACCAGGCCCTGGCCGGCCGGCGCGAAATTGATCCCGGCGTCGAGCACCCTGAGATCGTCAACCCGCCCCCCAAAACGCCGGGTTTGTCCGGACAGCGCGCCAAAGAGCCGGCGCAATGACTCCCTTACCTGACTTGCGGCCTGCATGGCACCTCCGTACTTATCATGGCCTCGACCTACGAATGGCTCGCTTCGCCGCGGGTTCGCAGCGCCGCGATCACGTCCCGAGCGCCCTGCAGCGGCCCGACCAGCGCCATCGGCTGGATGGCCCAGTTCTGAATCAGAATCCACGCGTACCCGGCCGGCAGGATCACCCACAACAGCCAGGCGCCAACCGTCTGAACCGTCCCGACGTTTTGGGCGATGACGCTCCCGGCCGCGCGGGCGCCGCCGAATACGTCGGCCAGATCGGCAGGCGAGAGCTGGGCGGCCTGCCACAGGAAGAGGCGATAGGCAATCACGACCAGGCTGTACACGACCAGCCCGGCCTTGGTGCTCCACAGGAGTGACCAGCGTTGCTGCGGCATGATGAGGAGGGCCAGAAGCGCAAACGCCCACATCACGGCACCGATGGCCGGAACCGGTGCGCCGAGTGCGAAGCTCGCCAGGAGCCATAACCCCAGCGCGACCAGCGTGGTGATCTGCGCCGTGCGGGGAGGCCGGGTCGGGGCACTCCCGCCGTATCGACCCGGCGCGAAAACGGCCTCCTGTTGGACAAGCCGGTCGAAGGTCAGTGCGAGCGCCGCAGCACAGGTCGTGGCCGCCAGCTGGGCCGCGTGGCCAAACAGCACGTACACCAAGACCAGGCCGCCGTTGAGCAGATAGATAACCCCATCGGCGATCCATCCCAGCAGGGTTTCCATCACGGCCCCGTCTCCAGACTTCGTTGCCAGACCACCCAGGTGATGGCCGCAAGCAGGAGCAGGCCGGACCCCGTAACGATCAGCATGGCGAACATGAGGCCTGTCTCCCATGGGGCGTGAGCACCTGCGCCTGGACTTCCGAGAGCAGCGGCAGGGCCTCGCGGCGGTTCTGAACCCCCAGCTTGCCGATGATGTTGGAGATGACACACTCCACCCGTTTCGGCGTGACCCCCCGCACGGCCGCAATTTCGCGCGTGGCGAGTCCGGCTATCAGGAGACTGGCCACCTCGCGCTCGGTTGGTGTAAGCCGATACCGATAGGATGGGTCCTTGGCCTTGAACGGCCGTTGTGAGTCAAGGGGCACGGTCGTGCCATGCAGCAGTGTCATCGCCCCGGTCCTTCGATGTTGGCCCCTTGGTCGAGCGGCACGATCTTGAGCGGGGCGCTGCCCACGATCTGGCCTTCCAAGTCCACCTGTAAGATGTAGGCGCCGGGCGCTTCCACCGGCGTGCCGGCGAGCGTGATCCCTTGCAGGTGATAGGTCCTGGCCTCGAACTTGAAGATTGTCTCCGACACGGCGTGGCCCTGTGGACTGAGCATCCGTAGCCGGGCGGCATAAGTGCCCACGCCGCCACAGAAGATCACATTGACCGTCAGCGGGCCAAGGCGCGAAGGGAAAGACGGGCTGTACAGGTCATACAAAACCCGGTGTAGGGTGTAGCGCCCATCGCCGTTGACCAGTGTCTGGAGCACGTCTTCGGCCGGGACGATGGCGACAAGTCTTGGAGTTGACATGGCTACCTCTGGTAATGGGTGAGTAGTAAGTGGATAGTGAACAGTGGACAGTGAGCAGTGATTCGTAAGCAGCAATCGGGGATGGGTAACTGGTGGCTGGTCACTGGTTCCTGACCACCTACCACTAACCACTCTCTACTCACCAACTCAGAACAACCCACCGCTGAACACCGGTCCCATCATCACCGATAGGATCACGACGACGTACGGCAGGAAAAAGAAAAAGATCATGGGCAGGATGAGCTCCGATCCCACCTTCTCGGCCCGCACCTGCGCCGCGCCCACGAAACGCGAGGCCGTGTCCCGCGCGATCTGACCCAGGAGTTCCCGGGCGCCGGTGCCGCGCTTTTTGATGTTGTCCAGGGCGCGCACGAACATGATCAGCTCGCGCTCGCCGCACTCCAGCGCCTCCTGGATCAGGGCGCCTGGCTCGTGCTCCTCAGTAAACAGTGACCGTCCGGCCGCGCGCTGCCCAGCAAGCCGGAACCAGGCCGCGCACAGGCCCGGGGCGCTGGAGACGCGTGCGATGGCATCTTGCAGTGAGGTCCCCGCCGCGACCTCGGCCGCCACGACGGCGACCAATTCCGGAAGCTCGGCCGCGAACTGCCGCCGGGCGCGCCGGGAAGGCGCCCGCAAGTACAGGATGTTGAAGACCAGTGGAAGCGCGACCGGGATTGCGACTGCCGTCAGGGGGCTTCCGCCGGCGAGCAAAATGGCCGGGACCGCGCCGCCGACCAGGAGCGCGGCATGCAGCGCGGCGACCTCGGTCAACGACCAACCCATCCAACGGCCGGCGAGCTGCGCCCAGTACAGCTGGCGGGCGATGGCGCGGAGCCAGCCGACCGGCGTGTACTTCACAAGCGGCCCAAAGCCGGCCAGGAGGCCGCGGTAGAACGGCAAGGGCTTTGCTTCGGCCGGTGCGAAAGCCGCGAGCAAACGTTCCTCAAAGTAGTTGCCCGGTAGGGGATGGGCGTTGTACGTGATCAGGGCCGTCAGGGCGGCGACGAGCAGGGCGATGACGAATTCCATGGCACGACTCCTTCAATACTCTGCCAAGCGACGGAGGCAGTCTGGTTTCCTCAGATCGCGCAAGGCTTGCGTCACTTTGAACTTGGCTGCCTGGCGGGATACGCCCAGCGTCCGGGCGATATCGTCGTAAAGGCGTGGACCTTGGCCGTCGAGGCCAAAACGAAGCGTGAGCGCCCGGGCCTGGCTCGGCCCCAACTCGCGAATGAGTTGAGCCAGGACCGCCTCCAGGCCATCCTGGGAGGCGATTTCGCCGCACAATTTCTCGCGCTCCCGGCGCGATAGGCACGACATCGGCACCTCGACGATCAACCGCGGGGCGTCGGTCAGGAGTTCTTGCACGAGGCGTCGACTGGGCCCAGGGTTCTGGGCCAGACCTGCCACGTTGCGCATCGGGGCGGGCGGTTGAGGCTCGGCTGGTGCCGGGGTGCGCTCTCGTTCGGCCACGACTCGCTCGCGCCGCTGAAGTTCGGCCGCCACCGACTGCAAGCTCTGCCAGGCAGAGTGCAAAGCCGCAAGTTGCTCTTCAGACGAGAGGCTGACCCCGCCCTCCTGAATGGTCATCGTCTCAGTCAGGTCGAGGAGCGTGTCCAGGGTGACCATGGCTCAGACCGCCTCTCGGGCCATATCGCTCATGACAACATAGCCCAGATACATGATTACGGCTGCGCCAGCGAGAACAAACTGGACGAGCGGGAGCTGGAACGCGGCCCGAAAGGTGACGTCGCCCATGAAGAACAGCAGCGTCGCGGCCAGGAGGAGGGGCACGATCCGGGCCGATTGCATCTGCTCGGCGGCCTTGGCCTGGGCCTTCTGGCGCGCCTCGAGGATCGATTGCACGTTCCCGGCCCCGGCGGCGAAGGCGTCGAAGAAAGCGCCGCCCCCGGCCCCGGTCTGGGTGAAGCGTTCCAGCAGCAGGCCCAGGTTCGCCAGGCTTGGTGACGCCGCGCGCAATTGCAGATTGCGAAATGCCTCCTCGCGCCCGATGGCTGTCGCCGCCGCCTCCTGCGCTGTGCGGCGCAATTCGGCCGACATTGGGTTCGATCCTTTCTCACGTTCCAGCCCGTCGGCAACTTCGGTCAGAGCCCCGGCGACGTCCGGGTTAGCCCGCAGGATTGCGAGCAACTCCACGTACACCTGGGGCAGGTCGGCCTCGAGGCGCCGGCCCCGGCCTTTGACGCGCCCGTCCAGCCATTGGCGGGGCGCGATCAAGGTCACCAGGCCGGCCCCAATCACCACGAGCGGCGGCATGCCCACTGCCAGGGTGGTGACCAAGGCTGCCGCTGCCGGCCCGTAGTGAAGCAACAGCCATGTCAGGCGCGGGTTCTGAGTCTGGATGCCGGCTGCCGCCAGCCGGTATTCGGGGCTGCTCCGATCGATCTCGGATGGGGCCGGCTGATCAGGAAAGGCTTCCACGAGGCGCTTTTCTGCCTCGCGCCTCAGGACCTGCCGCCGGTAAAGCAGGTGATAGGCCAGGCTGAAGACGGAGAGCGAGACGAGGCCGGAAATCAAGAATTCCATGGGACCCTCACTTGATCTTGATCCTGATCCCCAAGAAGCCTTTTTCGGGCTGCTTGCCATTGGTGGCTATCGGGATCACCGAACCGCCGATCAGCTTGGAGGCCAGCGAATTGGCGGCATTGGCGAAGGGGGCTGTCTCCGGCGCCAGCATCGGCGACATGCCACGGTTCTGCACAGCCGGGAGCTGGGCGACATACGGGAACGAGGCCAGGATGGGTGGGAAGCCCCCGGCTGCTCGGGCCAGGCCTCCGACGAAATCGCTCGGGGACATGTTGTCATCCGGCGACGTGAAGTTGATCACCGCGAAGATCGATTCAAGCGGGACCCGGTGCTGGGCGGCCAGGCGCTGCGTGAACAACCGGTACGCCCGCAGCGCCGCGAACTGGTCGTGGACCGTGGGCCGGCTGACCAGGAGCGCCATATTGGCGGACAGCACGCCCTGCACGGCCCACATCGAGTCTGCGAAAGGCGGGAGGTCCAAGAGGATCACGCCGTAATTGAACGAGGTCGCCGCGTGGATCAGGTTGCGGATACTGAGCGGATTTTCGGTCGGCCGGTCCGCCGCCGTCGCAAGCGCCTCAGGGTCTTCGGGCGCGAGCAGCACGTCGAGCCCGGCGTGGCCTTTTGGGCTCTGGAGCGCGGCCCGGAACCCGTCCGTCGTGGGACGATTGAACCACTCCACGGCGTTCGGCCCGAATTTCAGCCCCATGTGCCCGACCACCGCTGGCGGCGAGTTGAAGGAGCACAACAACGTCTTGACATGGTTGCGCGCCAGTTCGACGGCGATAGCCTCCAGGATCGTGCTCTTGCCCGTGCCGCCGGCGAAGGAGGTCGCGGCGACGATGCGGGTTCCGACGACCGCGGACGACGGCAAGTTGCCCATCCCCGGCGTCTCATGGGCAGCGCCGGCCGGGGCAGTCTCGAATTTCCGGGTGCGCTCGGTGATGCCGGCGGTGTAGGCCTGGGCCGCGATCTGCGACCAGTTCACGGGAGCGATGAAGACGCCCCGCACGGTGGTCCGGACGTCTTCAATTGCGCCTCTTCGTTCCGGCCAGCCCGGCGTGGAAGGCAGGACCACAATGGCAAGCGTGCCGGCCGGGAACCGGGCCAGGACGTCCCGCAGTGCCAGAGGTTCCGGCGCGATGGCGGCCTCGAGTACCACAACCTCGGGCTTGTAGCTCGCCACGTCGCCCTCGAATTCGCCCCACTTCTCACAGAGGGTGAGCACGTTGAAACGAGCCGGATCGCTCTTGAACGGCGGGTACACGTAGTCCAGCATCGATTTCATGTTGGGGCCGGCCAGCAAAATGGACAGGGCTTCGTTTGAGGACATGGCTAGCGGCCTCCCACGCCGGCATCAACGATCTGCTCGATGGCCACGCCCGGGAAGCGCCCCTCGGCGACGCCGGCGGCCGGCTCAAGAGCCAGATACACCTTGGCCTGCGAGTCCAGAAGCGCGATCAGCTCCGGCAAAGTGACTGTGAGCGGGCCGTTCGGCCCATCGATCTGAATGGGTCCAGCGGGCACTTCTAACACGATCACGGACTCCTGCTGGCCGACCTGCGAGGTCTGCACGCGGGCGAAGCCGTCCTGTTCCGTGGTCGTCACTTCCTCGTACCGGAAGGTCTGGGGCACGAGCAGCACCCTGAGCCCGGTGGCCGTCACTCGTGCGAATGGAGATTGGGGCACGATCTCGGTCGAGGACGCCGCGGGTTCGGCATCCGCCACCGCGGGTCTAGACACCGTCTGGGTTACCGGCTCGGTCGGTGCGAACACGTCGTTGACGTCCGGCGGCTCGACCACGGCGATCAGGGTCACGAAGTCCCCGGGACGCAGCAGGCCGGCCATGCCCGATGAGCGCGTGACCTTCACGGCCACGGCCCGGCTGTCCGGCGCCAGTCCGCCGGCGATGGCCGAGACCGACTCGGATCCCAGCATCTCGGCCGTGATGATGTCGCCGCTGCCGCGCTGGAGACCAATCACCTGGCCGATGGCGTCCTCGGCGTTGGTCAGGGCGCTGGCCGGGACATCCGCCGCCCGGACGTTCTTGATCGTCAGGTCATCGGCCGTGAGCCGGGCGCCGACATTGATCGGCCGGGCGGCGACCACGACGGCCCTCTCAGCCCGCAGCGTGTACAGGAAGCCGGCAGTCAGGGCGAAGGCGAGGCCCGCCAGGGCGATGACCGGCATGATAGAGGCTTTCTTCGAATCCGACATGGGAGTGCTCCTTCAGGGTGGGAAAGGGTGAGTGGAACTTGAGATCAATCACTTGATGAGCGCGGCCTCGAAGAGGGCGACGTCGAAAAAAGAGTTGTCGTAGCGCAGGTTGCGCGGGGCCGTGTACGGGGTGCCGCTCGTCTGGCCGCCCACGCTCACCTGATACTTTCCAGGATCACGGAACGGAATTCGTTCCCATTGCAGGAACCAGGCGGTCTGATCGGAGGAGACGCGCCGCAGGGTGGGCGCGAGACCCGGCCACAGAGGCCAATGAGCCTGGTAGACCCTGGCGCCGGGGTAGCGCTGTTGCAGGTCGCCCGAGGTAATCCAGGCCGCCGACTCGGCGGTGAGCTCGACGTTGACCGTGAACAGCGCGATGCGGTCGAAGTAGGTCTTGGAATCCCGGACGCAGATCCAATGCTCTTCGGTGACGACGCCCCAGTCCGGGTCACTCGCCATCCACGGCTGGAAGCCAGCGGAGTAGTTGGTCTTGCCGCCCCAGTTACCGCAGCCTCCACCCTGGCCGCCACCGACCCACGTGCAGGCCTGCTCACCGTCCTGGCGGATCGTGTTGTTGAAGGACACCACGACCGGCGGCACGGTGGCGCTCACCCGCAGATCGGCGCCTCGGGCCGACTCGTCTTGCCCGACGACGACGGGGTTCTCCGGCGCATACTGATCCACCTGGTATTGGGGCCTGGGCGCGTCAATGGTCAGATTACGGCCGTCGGCGCAGATGTCTGGCTTGAGAGGCTTGCAGTCGCCCAGCGCCAGGCAGATTCGCTCAAAGGGGTCATCGCCTCCGTTTCCCGAATTCGAATTTCTCGCTGTCTGTGTACACACGTTCCCTAACGCTGGGGGGCAATTGCCGGCGTTGAAGGAAAAGAGGCCAGTCGCCAGAAAGAGTGTGTTTTCATTGATCTCGTTCGGGTCCCAAAGACCACTCAGCTCCAGGTTGAGTTGAAGCCAGAACATCGGGTCCGGGCTCCATTGCTGGGGATCCATAAACTGCTCAGGCGTAACCCCCATCTCCTCGAAGACCCCGAGGACCGCCGGGATTTGGAGCAGGCCGCTCAGGACATACCCATCCGGCTGGGTGTTGAACGGGTTCTGGCCCGTGACGGCCATCATCACGGCCGTGTAGGTGTTGGGCACCACGATGGTTTCGCCGTTGGGACCGCTATAGGTATTGAAGGAGAAACACGCGGCGCAGATAGCCCCACCGCCCGGCAGCTCCACCTGGATCGAGGGCAATCCATCCGGCTGGATGAAAACGGGCTCGCCGGGCGTCCAGACATTCGTGTTCAGGTGATAATTGCCATTGCTGTCGACCGTCACTCCGGGAGGGAGACTCCCTGTCTGGGCGAGTGCTGTGGAAGCCTTAATCGTGACTACCAACAACGCAGCCAGGATGATGATCAACGGTCTCATTGGCCGTTTTCCTGCTTGAAGAGTGTGACGCTCTGATCGGTAAGAGTGGCGCTGACCTTCCAGGAGTCACCATCAGCGGGACGCTCCAGTAAAACGTTCAAGGTGATCGTGTTGGCACTCATACCCGGCCACCTCGCTTCGGGTGCGAGAGTCACCTGCACGCGCTGGATCTGCCAGGCCATGGGCTGAGGCAGGTTCGACTTTCCTTCCGCGACCAGGCCTTTGTCAACGATCGAGACTTGTTCGGGCGTGTTCGAGAATTTTGCAGCGGAGATCGATTCCCACACGACCGGGGCTACCTGAGCCTCGATCAGCCGGAGTCCCTTCTCCGTCATATGTGGCTCCAGTGCAGCCAGCCATTTCTCGCTGTCTCGATAGTCCGCCACGTAGTAGGCTAGGGCGAAGTTCGCGGCCACAGCTTCAGGCGACGCCTCTGGTGCGGCAGCTGGCTGAATGAGTTGGGGTACGGCCCAAACGAGGCCCGTGATCGTAATAACAGCCACTAACAATCCGAAAATCAGCCTGCGATTTAGCGTGATAGTCATTCCATGCCCTCCATTCTGAGAATTAAAAGGAGCAAACGAGAAGCCGTTTGCTCCTTTCGGTAATGTATCCAATTCAACTTGCACTAGCCTACGGGTTGCCCGTTAGTGGCCCTCGTGGTTCGTCTAGTTTCCAGTTAAATCATGGGCCGTGCTCTCAGTACTTATCTGAGGATTTGAACAGCATAAGCAATGTCATGGTCACTACTGCGGAACACCGCGGCTCCGATTGCCGTGTAGTGGCTTGCGAGCATATTGTCGTGATGTCCGGGACTCCCAATCCACTGACCTACAAAGCCTTCAGCTGTCTGCCCTGCATACCAACCAGCGATGTTCTCGCCACACGCCCCACAGCTGCTGGCCTGAAAACCGTTATGACTAAAGTCATCTTGGAGAGCGACGGATCTTGATTGGGCTAGGGTCATCAGCGCGTCATCCACAGTGAGCGATGCCAACCCGTTGCGTGAACGCTCTTCATTCGTCAGCCGCACAATTTCCAGTGCCGCGTCATAATCAAAGTAACCGTCTTGTGTATCTACTGCCGGCGCGGCACCCTCGCCTGGCTGGTCTACACTCGGTGCCGGCGTGTGGGCTCCGTCTTGTCCCGGCTCACCTTGAAATGGTCCTGAAAGGCCGTTTGCTGGCACAACTAATTCCCAGCCCGGCACAATGATCCGTCCGCCACTATCGGCCAGCCGTGGGTACCGCTCGGCGTTCAGGTCTATGAGCTTTTCTACGCTGGTTCGGTACGCCTCGGCAATCCCACTCAGGGTGTCACCCTCTTTGACTACGTACAGGCCTGTTTCGACTTCGCCGGATGCGCCGGCGCTCACGGCGCCCAGGTTGATCTTCACTGGACCACAGGCCGTGAGCATCAAGGCCAATCCAAGGGGAGCAATCAACGACCACACCCGTTTCATTTGCCAGGCAACTCCCACCTCATCCACCCAGCACGGCAACGGCTTGAATGGCACATTCGGGCCGGCCGCACCAATCGCGTCCGACTCTAGAAAAGCTGTGTCCCTGAGTCAATGGGGTCGAGCGACAATTGCCCCAGTTGCATCCTTTGCGAGTGCGCATGGCCAAATCCCAAACCATCTCGACCTCACCGGCTATAGACCCACAAGGAGTTGTCCGCGCTCCGCCGCCCCTTCTGATATCCGTGGATGTTGAAGGCCAGGATCCGGAGCGGATGATGCACGCGCAGAAAATTGAGCTCCGAGGTCAGGCTGGTTTGAACAGACTCGGACGTGGTGATGAGGTGGACCGTGCCGCCACCGACCTGCGCAGCCCGGAGCCAGCGCTCCTCACGGGGCAAGGACGCTTTCGTGCGCTCACATTCCACATAAATCGTGTTCGCGCCCCGATCCCGGGCGCTGAGCGCTGGCACGTACTCGCTTCCGTCCGGCAGGTGAATTGGGCGCGGGAAGGCGATCACCTCGCTGTAGCCGTTCTCCGTCAGTACCTCGGCAGCCTGAAGCACCAGGCTGATCAACTCGACTGCCAGCTGTCGGCGCAGGCCCTCGCCAATCTCGCTGGGCACCAGACGCGCGCCCAATAGCCTCGCTCGCTCCGCGCCGCTGTCGGTGAGCTCGAAGAGTTGCGTCGGCGCTTGGGGCCATTCGGCCCGGACACGGTGCAAGCGAATCAGGCCCGCCTGGGTCAGGGCGTCGAAGGTGTTGCCGATCAGGCGGTCGCGCCGGTGGACTCCCCATAACTGGCTGAGCTTCTCTCCCAGGCGCGTGCTCCGCGCCAACCCGGTCACAGACATGACCCGGATGACATCATCCAGGCGGGCCGGATCCACGTGAATTGAGGTCGATTCATTATGGGCTGCATCTTCCAACATGGCCTCGGCAGGCGCTGATGACAGTGGGGGGACCGGCGCGGGCGCGGATTGCGCCGCCTGCGTCTCGCGCGCTGGGACAGTCCTGACCGCGGGATGTGCCGCCGTTTCCGGTCCTACCAGGCTCTGGTCTCCCTGCGAAGCCGGGCCTGGCCCTTGACGAGGCTTGGGCTCCAATCGCTCCAGGAGTTGCCGGTTCTCGGCCAGAATCTCCGAGTAGGCCCGGATGAGTGACTCCACCTGTTGGGCCGCCCGGTCAGCCTTGAGCAATCGCGGTTTCGTGTGATCCAGAATGAACCGCACCAGTTTCTCAGCCGGCCACTCGTCCAGGCTCGGGCTGCTCTTGCGCCTTTCCTCATCTAAGGCACTCGGGCATAGCTCCTCCGCCAGCCGCTGCAACTGCTGAGTCGCGTGCGAGGCCAGTCGGGTGGCGGCGGTGAGCTGCCGGCCACGCTCTTCCAGGAGCGCATTCAGGTGCGCCAGAGTAGGCGAAGGCTGTGGTGCGGGCTTAAGATCCTGAACGGCACCCACGTAAGGCTGGACGGCTGAGGTTGAAGCCGCGGCCGGAGCGGGGAGCCCGGACGGTTCCGGTCGCCGGGCGACGTCTGCTCCGCCGGCAGTTGGGTTCAGCGAATGGATTCTAAAGAGCGTCACGGCTGTTCCCCTGGCTGGGCTTGAGCCGCCGCGGGCTCAGCCAGCCACTGATTGGCCTGGAGCGCGGCCAGCAAGGTCCGCGCCTGCTCCACGGCCTCATGGGCGGCTGACAGGTTCTCTGCTGATGGCCCGGACAGCCAGCGGTTGACCGCCGTGCTGGCATCCACGTGGGCGGCAGCCACGGCCATGGCCTGATCGTGCAGACCCAGCAGGGCTACTGGAGCCTCCGTGCTTTCCAAGCGCCGGGCCACGGCCACTGACTCAGCGAAGGCTTCTTGCGCCGTCCGACTCTGGTCAAGGAGCGGTGCCTCCTGCCGGTCCAAGAGGCCGGCCAGCGTCTCGCCAATGTCGCGCCAGTCCGCGGTCCAGGTGGCAGTGGCCCGGCGATAGAGCTCGATGGCCCGCACATCGGGCAGCAGCAGCACAGGGCGTCCATCGCCCGTTCGCGGGGAGGCGACGTAGCCAAGCAAGGCGAGTAGGAGCAAGGCCCCACTCAGCAGGGCGGCAAGGCCGACGCGGCGCGGGATCTCAATTTCCATAGCCGCCCCTTTCGAGATTCGATTCCACCATCGGCACCGGCTCCAGGCCGAGCTCGGCCAGGTTGTAAGCGCCGCGTTCCTGCGCCTCCGCGATCAGGCGCCGGCGATAGGCCTCGCCGGCTTCGAAGTCCGAGCCCGGCCCGCACACAATCTGCACGGCGTTGATCTCCTGAACCCGGCGCTCGCGTTTCACCGTGCGGTCCTGGAAACGGCGCTCCTCGCTCCAGCCCTCGACCGCAATCTGGGCCGCCTGGCGCAGGTATTTGCTGTAGAGCAGCGCCCGCTGGCCATACACCACCAGGGACAGGATGTCCACGAGCCGCCCGCGTAACTCCCGCGGCAGGGCTGCCCGGTCCAGCCAGCCCTGCTCGGTCGTATAGGGCACCATCTCGGCGCTCACCTGGCGTGGGCCGCGCGGCACGCGCAGCCGCATCCGCAGGCAGGGCACCGAGCCGCCGATCACTTCAAAGAGCGGATCTTTCTCGAGGTGCCCGATCACGTGCACCCGATTGGTGACCGCGTCACTGGCGCAATTGCCGTCGGCCACCAGGATATGGGCGGCGTTGATCTCGTAGACCACGCGGTAGCGATCGACCTCCCGGTCGAAAAAGCGCCGCTCCTCGGTCCAGCCGTCCACGGCGACGCGCACGCCGGCCCGCACGCTGGCCGCGATCTGCTGGGCGCGATGCCCGTAACAGGCCACCTGCAACTGGTCTTTCAGACTGTCTTTCAATTCGGTCGGAACGCGGCTCTTATCCAGCCGTCCATCTTGGCGGGTGTAGCCCAGGAACCGGGCGCTGACCTGGTCACTGCTGCGGGGCACGATCACCATAAACCGCAGGCACGGAGTATTGTTCTTCAGGATTTCGAACTTCGCGTCCGCGGCGAGGTTCCCGATGAGGTAAGCGCGATTGGTCGTCACGAAACCGTCTCCTGGTCTACCATCTGCAACACTTGCGGCCCCATACCGTCCCGGTTACAACATGTCCTTGAGGGCGGCGTAGATCTCGCCCTCATCCACCCCGAGAACCGGCCCGGGCAGATGCGGGCCGTTCCCAGCAAATTCTCCGGACAGGTAGGCCCGCGTGATAGCCACCACGGTTGAGGCGCGGGCACCGCTCGGGAGAGATTGGTAGAAGCGGATCACGTCATCGTGCCAGCCATCGCGGAGCTTCAACTTGATCGGGATCACGACGGAAGCCTGGGTGATCCGCCTCCGGCCGCGGCCTCGGTCTTGTACCGGTAGCCGCTTCATCACCGCGTGGTCCCGTCGCTCGCAGCGACTGCCTGGGTGCCCGTCACATCCGCGGTGGGGGCCAGCACTGGCGTCATTTCTGTGGAAGCTGCGGATACCTCCTCGGTGCCAAAGACCTGCAGGCCGATCCGGCGTAGCCCGTGCGAGATCGCCATGACCGGGTCCTCCACGACCACACAGCGGCCGGAGAAAGTGCGGGTCAGCCACTCCTGGGCGTGGTAGGCTCCCCCTCCAACGACGAGGATGCGCGTCAGGCGGGGCCAGGCCTCGTCCCAGACGTTCTCCACCAGGGCGCGCAGATCGTTGAACCAGGCCGATTTTGCTGCGGACACGTCCAGGCTTCCCGAGCGCAGCAAATCGTCCAGTTCGCCTAACTTGTAGTGGCGGCGCTCCTGGCGCTTGGCGAGCTCCACCAGTCGATGCACGCCCACGGGCGCGTTGCCCGCCCGGTTGGGGATCGGGGCGTAGTTGCGGAAGATCTCCAGCTCGGCGGTGCGGAAGCCAAGCGACACGACGCCAACCTCGCCCTTGAGCTCTGGGACGCGGGCCGGGATCAGCTTGCCGGCGGCATCCAGCGCGTAGTAATACAGCGCGCCCTTGCCCTGTCGGGTCACGCGTGCGGCCGACACGTGGATAGAATACGGCTTACGCTGCTTGCCCACGTACCAGGAGTGCGGGCCGGTCAGCCAGGTTTCAATGGCGCGCTTGTTGGCCTCGCCCTTGTCGCCTGAGACCGCGTCGAACGGTACGCCGGCTACCAGGCACACCGGGACGTCGATGGGTCCGAACCGGTGGATGTAGCGCGTCACCGTCGCGTAGAACGCCGCCCGCGCCTCCGGCACATCGGTCAGACGTTCCAGGTCGCGGGCGTCCTGCGCATCACCCCAATCAAAGGCGCCTCGGCCGACCCAGTAGCTGCGAGACCCACCCGGGTCCAGCGCGATCAGGAGCGGCTTGGAAGCGCCGGCCTCATGCTCCAGGCGGAGGTCGTCGGCCGTGACCTTGTTGCCGTCGTAGACGGCCACGTGCGCCGGCACCGCGGCGTGCCCGTGTGGCCCGCTGAACTTGCCCGCGGCCATCCCCATGTCGTAACCGGCTACCAAATGTCTGAGTGCCATTCCACATCCTTTGCTCGTTGCACCGGCTCGAGACAGCATCCGATCACCCTGCACTTAAGCCTCTCACCCTTTGGACCACTGTCCCGCCTTCTAGGTTGTTCCCCGGACCGTTGGCGACTGCGCGGGCGGGCTTGGCCAGGCATATGCCCGGGCCGATGGACCCGCCTGAAGCCAGTGGCAGTGATGTACAAAAAGGCCTGGACGCGTGCATCCAGGCCTGTCGTCACAGAATTATGGGGAGAGACGAGCGTCACCCCTTCGGAAACTTCGGCGGCCTGGCAGTCATCGCCGCGACACAGTTGCGGCCTTAGACCCATTGCTTTGCGACCCCGGCTTTCGCCGGGTGTGCCTTTTCGGTTTTTAGTCGAACGGGGGCGAGTATATCGCGTCCTCAGTATTTTTTCGGTGTGACGGATGTCATCAATCACCGATGATGACAGTCGCATTTCGAGGAATTTCGGGTATCCCGAAAAACGCTGCGGAATTTCGGGTATCCCGAAATAAATGAAGTGCCCGGAACGCAGCGCGAACCGTTTCCCGTTTGGTTCGCCGCCCTTTCTCGAACCTTTCCCATGACACTTGACACAGAGACCCCCGCTGCCTGTCTTCACTGTGCTCATCCTTTCACGTGAGCAGCCTCCACTGCTGTGCGCGGCTGTCCCATGTGGCGCGCCGCTCGGTCAAAAGCAGGAGCGATATCGCGGATGCCTGGGCGTCCGCAGCATGGTTATTCAGCAGCAGCTCCAGGTGGGGCGGGCTGGCCAGGACGCTCAGGGCGAGTTGTCGGCCGAAGGCATCGTGTTCACGCGTCATGCCGACCAGGAGGTCCAGGGCCGATACCGGGCGCATGATGGGCCAGCCCAGGCTGAGATCGACCTCCAGGATTTGCGTCAGTCGCGACTTCTGTAGCCAGGCGGCACAAGCGAGCGCGAGGCCGCGGTCGGTTGGGGCGCTGACCTGCCTCAGCATGGCCGCGATCACCGGCCTGGACTGGTGCCAGTCCGGCCGGCTCGCCAGGGCCGTTGGTAGGCCAAGGGCCACGAGCAGTGCACCCGGCTCGATCCTCGAAGCTGGCCGAGCCAATTCTCCCTCTGACAGGACAGTCTCTGTTTCATACTCGTCACGGGCCAGGTTCGGGCCGAAGACGTGGTCCAGGCGCTTGAGCCGCCGGTGCAGAATGCCGGATGGGATCTGGGCCAGGCGGCGGACCTCGGGCGTGATCACCTCCCGAAACCGTCTCACGGTAGGCGTTTCGCGGCTATGGAATACGCCGACCAGGCTGGCGATGTCCAGGAGCGAGGCCTGGTGCAGGTGCCGGAGTGCGCCGGCCATGTCCTCGATCAGCAGAGCGTTCCGCTCATCATCGCCCCGGCCCGCGAGTAGTTCGCACGCCCAGCGCATGAGGTCAGCAAGGCGCGCCTGCGGCAGGAAACGGTGACCGGCGTAAGTGGCGATATACTCGGCCGCGAACCAGGCTGCCATCGCGGGCGAGGGAAACTCCCAGGTGTCGTCTTGTCGGTGAAGGAGGCCTAACTCGGCCAGGACGTCAAGCAGGGTCAGCTTGGCCTGGCCACTCTCCAAGATCGGATGGACCCGGCGCAGCGCCAGGCTCACATTGGCAGGGGTGAGGGCGTGTGTCCGTTCGGCGGCAGGTTCCAGCCCGAGTGCGATGGCTGCCAGTTGCTGGGCCAGACACCGGGCCTCGTGGGCCCGGGTGGGCGTCCCCGCCGACGCAAACGCCTGGTCCAACATTCGCGCCATTTCCACAGCGGGCCGGTCCTGTCGCAGGGCCGCGTCAAAATCCGCCCCCACGAAAGTGAGTGGGCTTACCTCTTCGAGAGCGTCTCGACGTAGACGCGCCTCCCCTGCCGAGACGATGTCTTGGAGCGGTTCGTCGGGAACGTCAACGGCGACCTCCAGTGCAAACTGGCGACCCACGTCTGGAAGGGGATCAGCCTCCGCGGGCGCGCTTTGGCCCTCGGTCAGCGGGGCTGTTTCCGGGTCAGCCTGGGCGCCGGTGGGCGCCGCCGGCTCAGACATTGGCCAGCCCAGCAGACCCCGAAGCCGTGCGGCCAGGATCTGGATCCCGACCTTCCGCCGGCTGTCGACGGTGTTCGGATGGATTGGGACGGCCAGCCCATCTAGCTCGCTTTCGGTGAGCGCATCGAACACGGGGCCATACCGCTTAAGGCTTTCCCGGGCGCGCTCCACGTCACCGTCTGCGTAAATCAGGGCCAGGTACTCGCGCTCGCTGCACCGGCCCGCCGCATCCGGCAACGTCCGCACCGGCCCGATCAGTTGCTCAGACGAAATCCGGTAACGGTGTAGGCCATGCAGCGCCGGGTAGAAGTAATAAACCATGAGCGTGAAGTACTTCTCCAGGAGCGTCTGGTGTGCCAGCGAGAGCGGCACCGCTCCGGCCGTCTCTTGCCACACACGCGCCAGACCTCGAATGAGGACACTCTCAGCGGTCTCGTCCGCTAAATCCGTGAAGCGCTCTCGCAGGCACGGGATCAGCGCCCCGGCCAGAGGCTGGTGCTCCGCCTGACCTGGCTTTTTCAGCGCGGCCAGGAGCGTGCTGAGCTCTTTGACGAGTGGGTCGTCGGGTGGAGCCTTTGGTGGGCGGCTCTGAAGGGCAATCAAGGTGAACCTCCGCGGCGAGGCCTACAACCGTTATTCAAAAAACCGCACGAGCATAGGGCTGCCCCAATCGCCGCACAAGAGGGTGAATGGATAGGGCTGGGCGCGGATTCGTTGGTTTTCGGAGGTTTCTCGGAGGACTCTCGGAGGCTTTTCGGAACCGGCGGCTCATATTTTCCCTACACTGCTTCCAGTTTGATCACTGGAGGATTGTTTCCGATGTCTATCGCCCAACCTGCCCTCGATCCCACGCCCATCCGGCTGGGGAAGCGTTTCTCACAGCGCACCCTCGCCAGCGTCCGGGGTTTGCTGCCCACGCTGTACCGCTCGGCCGAGATCTGCCAGAAGCTGGACATCACCAGCGGCGACCTGCACGACTGGATGCGCAACGGCCTTCCTTATCAGCAGGATGGCCGCGGCCATCTCTGGTTCGACGGGCAGGCTCTGGCCGCCTGGGTGCAGCGCGTGCGCGAAGCCTGGCCCAGCCAGCCCCTTGGGCCAGGCGAGGCCTATTGCCTGCGCTGCCGGCGCGCCGTCCCGATGACCAATCCCTCACAGCGCCGCGAGGGCCGGCACATCCTGCACATTGCCCGCTGCCCGGACTGTGGCTGCACCATCCACCGTGGAGCCGCCGATGATTAGCCGGGCCAATTACCTTCTGTTCGACGCCTTCCTGCACCACCTGAACGATGTCGCCCAGGTGGGCCGGGAGTCTTTCGACCGCTATACCACTTATCTCAAGCCGCTCCTGTACTGGGCCGGTGAGACGCCCCTCGGCCAGGTCGTGGACCTGAGGCCGACGTACCCCCAGTACTTGCTGGAAAAGCGGGGCCGGCGAGAAGAGCAAGGACTCGCGCGCAGCACGCTGCGCAAGTCCTGCCAGCTGGCGAGGCGCTTCTTTCAATGGGCACGGCTCCAGCACCCCCGCGACTTCAAGCCGGTCACGGCGGCCTGGATCGAGACCCTGCGCCCGCCGCGCCTGCCGGAGCCGGAGCGCGAGCACGTCTTCGTGACCTTGGACGAAGTATTGGCGCTCAGCCGCCAACCTGGGACGGGTGAAGACCTGGCCCGCCTGCGCGACCAGGCCGCGACCGCGTTCCTGTTTCTCTCGGGCATGCGGGCCGGCGCCTTCGGCTCGCTCCCGATCGGGGCCGTCGACCTGGCCCGGCGTGAGGTCAAGCAGTGGCCGTCCCTGGGCGTGCATACGAAGAACGGCCGCTCGCGCACGACCTATCTGTTGAATGTCCCCGAACTGATGGAGGTGGTGGCACAGTGGGATGCCCGCGTCCGCGGCCGGCTGCCGGACACCGCTATGTGGTTCACGCCCATCGTCATCCGCTGGGGTCAGCCAATCCTGTCCCCGGACCCGGCCGGCGCCCATCGCAACGGGGCCGTGACCGACCGCCTGCGCGGCCTTTATCAGAGGACCGGGCTGGAATACAGGTCGGCGCACAAGTTCCGCCACGGGCACGCAGTGTTTGCGCTGCAGCACGCGCGCACGATGGCGGACTACAAGGCCATCAGCCAGAACCTGATGCACTCGGACGTGCGCATCACGGACGGCATCTACGCGCCCCTGCTCGGGGACGAGGTCCGGGACCGGATCACGGCCCTGACCGGCCCGGCCGCGCTGCCTTCCAGGCTGGACGACGACCTGGCCGGCCTGTTGCGCGGTCTGTCGCGCGGCGACCAGGCGCGAGCCCTCCACATCCTGGCCGATGAGATGGCTCGGGCGTGAGCGTGCCACGGGGGCATCAGCCTTGATCTCGTCCGCCCAAGCCTCGCGGTCCGAAATAAGCACCATCCCGATTAGCATCAGGAGCATGGTGTTTCCTGGTCGGAGGCCGTCACAGCCGCCAGTTGTCGGCTGGGCTGGCGCGGCGGTGCGCGTCCTGCACATCGACCTGGGCGATGCGGGCATAGTGCTGGACCATCTCCAGCGAGCTGTGGCCGAGCAGCGCCCGCAAGGTGAACAGGTCCCCGCCCGAGCGCAGGTAGGTGATGGCGAAGGTGTGGCGGAAACGGTGTGGGTGGCAGTGATCGACGCCGGCCCGTCTTCCGGCCCGCTCGATCAGCTTGAGCAGTACGTCGCGCTGGAGGGTCCGGTTGAACTTGCCGATGAAGAGCGGGGCGTCGGGGTCTTTCCCGTCCTCGCGCTCGGCGAGGTAGCGCCAGACCGCCCGGCGCGCGGCCTTGCCCAGGTAGACAAAGCGCCCTTTGCCGCCCTTGGCGCCGCCGGCCCGGCCGTGCTTGATGTGCACCTTGCCGGTCGACGGCTCCAGGTCGCCCACGGCCAGGCTGCACAGCTCGCTGGCGCGCAGCCCGGTGTCCACCAGGATCAGAATCAGGGCGCGATCCCGGTTGGCCGTCGGCCGGCGCATGACGAACTTGCGCCGCGCCTCGGTCCTGGCCTCGCGCGAGAACTCGCAGGCCTTCAGCAGTCGCTCGATCTCTTCCTTCGTGAAGGGCTCGATTGGGGGGTATTGGAATCGGGGCGCCGGCACGCCCTTCATTGGGTTCTCGAAGGCGAATTCGGTGCTGGCCCAGCGGAAGAAGGCGGATAGGCTGACCCAGAAGTTGCGCAGGGTCTTCGGGGAAAGGGGGCCGGTCTTGCCGCTCAGCCGGCGGGGCTGGTAGTCTGAGCGCATCCAGGCCAGGAACGCGCGCAGGTCGGCGGTGGTGATGGCCTGGACAGGGTGGTCGCCCACCTGGGTCCGAAAGACCGTCAGGTGGTCCTTGTACGCATATAGGGTCGCGGCGCTCAGCGCCTCGGCCGCCTTGTGCTGCAGGAAGCCTTCGACAGCGTCGTCGAGTTTTAAGCCCTTTAGACTGTGGTTCATTTCGGGATCCTCCTGGAATGGGGGTCTCCCGAACTTGAGTCCGCCGGACCAATGAAAACACCCTAGTCTTTTGGACTAGGGTGTCTCTCAGGTAGCGGGGGTTGGATTCGAACCAACGACCTCCGGGTTATGAGCCCGACGAGCTGCCTCTGCTCTACCCCGCAGCGATAAAATAGCGCCTTTTCCCGGCGCACGTTCAATATATCACAGACACCTTAACCCGTCAAGGCGAACGGCGCGCGGAGGCCGCCTCGAAAAACAGGTCCCGCCATAAGCTCCAATTCGGCGGCGACGTCGGCGCCGGGGCGGGCGTCGCCACCGGTGTGGCCGGGGCCGTCGGCACGACCGGCACCACCAGGACCTCGCCCGGCCGCACCATCCTGCCGTGCTCATGCGCCCAGGCAATCACCGCCGCGTCGGTGGTCGCATAAGCGACTTGCGTCTGCAGCGCCGCCTTCTCGCGCTCCAACTGCGCCACGTCCGTCTTGGCCAGGCTGGCCTCGTCCACCAGCCGCTGCGACGCCGCCAGCCGCTGGCTGAAGTCCACCAGGACCACCACGGCCAGCACGACGACCACAAGACCCGCCACCTGCGCCAGCGTCAAGGGCGGTCGTCGGTTGTCTTGCGTCACGGCTTCACTCCTGACTCGCGCAGCGGGAAGAATAGGGCCGGCTCAAGTCACCCGTACCCACAAGAACGGAAAAATCCCGGCGGGGCCGGGATTCCCTCTGTGCCGAAGCTGGGAGTTGAACCCAGACGGCCTTTCGGCCACTACGCCCTGAACGTAGCGCGTCTGCCAATTCCGCCACTTCGGCAAGGTTTGCGCCCACTGCCCGACACAGCTGTCAGTGAACGCCGCTATTTTACTTGCTTTGCGTGGATTGTCAACGCGCATTCGCCTGCGCGCCTCTGGCCCCTCGACCGCTTGCGCCCACACACATCTCTAACCTGGCGGACCAATTCTTCCTTAAAAAGCCCTATGCTATAATCCGAATTCGAACCCGCCGACTGTCGCCCACGCCCAGGCATGGAGTCTCTCATCCCCGAAACGGTGATGCTGATCACCGAGCTGAACGGCAGCCTGGTCTATCACCTGGTGCTCCTGTTCGCGCTCCAAACCGCCGCGTCCCTGGCCCTCAACGCCTGGCGCCGCGAACGCGGCCCGACCGCAGCGCGCCTGACCATTGCCACGGCCCTGGCCGTCCTCCTCAATCTACTCAGCCTGGTCGGCACGCTCCTGGCCGCCCTCCAACTGATCGACCCGCTCCTCCTGCCCCCGCCGTTGACGCGCGCCGTCAGCACGCTGAGCCTGCTGCTGATGCTGTGGGCGTTCGCCTTCCCCTCCCCCTCCCGCCCGGCGGACGCCCTGACCCTCGGCCTGGCTCTGATCGCGCTGATCGCCGCCGGCGTCAGCGCCGTGCTCTGGGATCAGGCGCTCGCGGCGGGCGTCGGCTTCTACAACGGTTCGCTCCAGGAAACGGTCTGGGAAGTCGCACAGCTGGCCCTGGCCGGCGGCGGTCTGTTGCTGATCAGCGTACGCGGTTTGCTCCGCCGCATCCCGGATGCCTGGCTGGGAACGGTTTTTTTGCTCGTCATCGGCCTCGGCCATGTCGCCCAGTTGTTCTTTTTCACGTACGCCGGCGCTAACCTGCCCGGCGCCGTCCGGCTGGCCGAGATCGTCGCCGTCCCGCTGTTCACGGCCCTGGTCTACCGCCGCCTCTTCGGCGGCGCTCCGACACCCCACCCCGTCCCTGCAAGCTCCACGCCAGCCTCAACCGCCCAGGCGCTGGAACCCCTGATCGTGCCGGCGGCGCCGGGTGAGGAGAAACCGCCGGCCGCCCGCAGCCTCGACCCCAAGGCCGTCGTCGCCCTGGCCTCGCTCAACGCCTCCGCCGACCCGGACGAACTGGCCCAGATCGTCTCCCTGGCCGTCGCCCACCCCTGCCGCGCCGAGCTGTGCCTCCTCTTGACCCCGCCCGACGACCTGGGGATGTGCCGCCTGACCTGCGCCTACGACCTGGTGCGCGAGCAGTTCTTGCCCGGCACGTTCCTCTCCGCCGGCGACTCGCCGGCCCTGCGGGCCGCGTTGACCGGCGCCGGCCTCGCCCGCCTCACACCGGCCGATCACGCCGCCGACCTGCGCCGCCTGACCGGGGCCGTCGGCATCGGCCCGATCGGCCCGGCGCTGGTGGCCCCCATCCGGGCCAACGGCCAGCCCCTGGCGGTGCTCGTGCTCATCGCCCTGTACTCGCACCGCGCCTGGACGCCGGAAGATGAGAACTTGCTGGCCGCGCTGCTGGAACCGATCGCCGATGCGCTGAGCGGCGACAACCAGATCAACCGGCTGCTGCGCGACCTCGCCAAGGCCTCCGCCCAGGCCGACGCGGCCGAGGCCGCCCAGCGCGCGGCCCGCGCCGAGGCCGACCAGCTCTCGGTGGCCCTGGAGGCCGCCCGCGGCGAGGCCGAACGCCTCACTCAGGAGATCATCGCGCTGCGCCAGGCCACGGAACATCTCCGGCCCGCCGACGACGTCGAGGCCCTCCGCTCGACGATCCTGGCGGTCCCGGCCCCCGACCTGGCCGAGGTGGAGGCGGAATGGCGCAGCCGTGTGGACGCCGCCGAGGCCGAAGCCGAAGCGCAGGCCCGCCGGGCCGCCGACCTGGCCGCTGATCTTGACGCGCTGCGCGACCGGCTTCAGGACGCGGAGGACCGGCGCAGCGAGCTTGAGGCGGAGCTGGAGCCGCTGCGCGCCAATCTGGCCGCCTTCGCGGCCCAGACCGCCGAGCTTGAGCGCCTGCGCGCCGCCCACACCGGAACCCCGACGACCGCGCCGGAGACGGCCGCGGCGGAACTGGCCCAGTTGCGCGCCGAACTCGAGGCGGCCCGCCGCGACGCCGACCGACAGCGCGAAGAAGCCGCCGACCGCGCCGCGGAGATGGAGGCGGAATTGGAGCGCCTGCGCGCCGGGCAGGCCGCCGCGCTCCAGAACGCCGAACGCCTGGCCGAGCTGGAGGCGGAGCTGGCCGCCGCCGCCGAGTGGCGCCTGAAGCACGCCGCCGTCCAGCGCGAACTCGAGGCGCAGGCCCAGCGCATCAGCCAGCTGGAGACCGAGCGCGCCGCCGCCGTCGGCTGGCGCGAGAAGTACGAAACCGCCCAGCGCGACCTGAACGCGCAGGCCCAGCGCGTCGCCCAATTGCAGGGCGAGCTGGAACAGGCGCGGGCCAGCCGGGGCGCCGCCGATCCGCGCGCCGAACAGGAGCTGGAGGCCGAACGGGCGCGCCTCGAGGCGCAGCTCCGCGAACTGCGCGATTACGCCGAAAGCCAGCACTGGCAGATGGCGACCTTCAAGCTCGACTACGACTTCGCTCTCCAGCAAGAGCAGCAGTTGCGCAAAGAGCTGGAACTGACGCGCGCCGAACTGCGCCGGATGGAGGCCGACCGCCCGGCCGCGCCCGCCGCCCCGGGCGTCGCGCCCGAGGCGCTGGCGGAGGCCCGCAAGGCCCTGGC